>JBGUQN010000092.1:0-96646 GCA_045131085.1 Fibrobacter sp. | reverse complement strand
CATCATCGGGTACATGAACTCGTGCAGGCTAATCGGCGTGTTTGCCGTGTAGCGGTTGTGGAAGTCTTCGCGTTCAAGCATCTGGGCCACGGTAAACTGGCCCATGAGTTCGGTCACCTTGCTGAACGGAAGCTTAGAGAACCATTCGCCGTTGTAGTGGATTTCCACCTGGTCGCGGCGGACAACCTTGAAGAACTGTTCCTGGTATTCCTTCGCGTTTTCGAGCACCTGTTCGTGCGTAAGGCGCGGGCGAGCCTTATTGCGGCCACTCGGGTCACCAATCTGTGCGGTGTAGTCACCCACGATGAGCACGACGGTATGGCCCAAATCCTGGAACTGGCGGAGCTTGCGCATCACGACCGTGTGGCCGAAGTGCACATCCGGGGCAGTCGGGTCGACACCCATCTTGATACGGAGCGGAACGCCGGTATCGTAAGACTTCTGGAGTTTCTTTTCGAGTTCTTCCTGCGGCACGACATCGATAACGCCGCGCATCAAAATATCAAGCTGTTCTTTAACAGGACGGAATTGCATGGTTGTATAAAGTTAGTGTTTAGATTCTAGATAAAGGGTTATTTTTTGCTGATAAATATAGAATTACTGTTTGAAATAAAATTTAGTTTTATCCAAGATGAGGCAGTTCTTTATTGCATTATTGGCTTTTGTGGCACTGGCGGCAGCCGAGCCGCACACCCATGACGGGTTCTTCATGAACTACGCCGTCGGGGCAGGCTATCAAGATTTCTCGATCAAGCAACCCAATTACGAAAATGCAGGTTTTGAAGGAGTGGCTTCGGAATTCAGCTTAAAATTGGGCAAGGCAATCTCCCCCAATTTAGTAGTCCACTTCACCCTTTTCGATGTCGAGAACAAAAACGAGCTTTACCTCGATGGCGACACCTACCCCGCCGAAGGTGTCAGTTCGATGCTTATCGGAATCGGGGCAACGCACTATACAGAGAGAAACTACTTTACAAGTTTTTCCATCGGATATGCGCAAGCTCACCCCGCCACGCAAGCAGAAATCGATTTCGGACACAGGAGTTTTTGTTTTGGTGTCGAAGCCACTATCGGCAAAGAATGGTGGTGGGGAGACGAATGGGGGTTCGGAGGTGCACTGGCCTTCACCTACATCAGGAATTCCCAAAAGTACTTTAACGCGTCGGCATACGGAATCAACTTCATGCTGTCGCTGACATACAACTAGGGGCTTACTTCCCGAAGGCAGTCAGGTCTATACCGAGCTGATTTATTTTGTACGTAAGAATGCGCGGAGTCGTTGAAAGGCTGCGCGCGGCAGCGGCGATTTTACCCTTGCTGCTCTTGAGGGCGTCACAGATGATATCCTTCTCGTAAGCCTCGACCATGCGCCTTAGATTACCCGACACAGGCGTGCCACTCGTTTCGGCAGTCTGGAGCGTGGTCGGGAAATGGTGCGGGTAGATAACGTCTTCATCCGTCACAAGCACTGCGCGCTCAATGCCGTTTTCAAGTTCGCGAACATTTCCGGGCCACGGGTAACTCATGAGCATGTTGATGGTCGTGCGGGCAAGGCGCCGTACGTTCTTGCCTACGATGCGGCAGTAGTGTTCTACGAAATGGTCCGCCAACAGCACGATATCTGTTTTACGGTTGCGCAGCGGCGGAACGTAAATAGGGAAAATGTGCAACTGGTAGTAGAGATCTTCGCGGAACGTGCCTTCTTCTACCATCTGCTGCAGGTTCTTGGTGGTGGCCGCAATCACGCGGACGTTCACCTTTTTAGCGATGCGGGCACCGATGCGTTCTACTTCGCCGTGCTGCAACAGCCGCAAGAGCTTTACCTGAAGGTTCGGCGAAAGTTCGCCCACTTCGTCTAAAAACAGCGTGCCGCCTTCGGCCTGTTCTACGCGGCCCGGCGTCTCGGAAATAACCCCTACCAGGGCGCCGCGTTCGCTGCCGAAGAGTTCGCGGTCCAGCACGGATTCGGGCATCGAGGCGCAGTGAACGCGGACGAACGGGCCCATGTTGCGGTCGGAACGGTAATGGATGGCTTCGGCCACAAGCCCCTTGCCTGTGCCGACCTCGCCCACGATAAGCGCGGGCAGGGGGCTGCGGGACACCTGGTCTATCTGCGCATACACGCGTTGCATTTCGCTGGAGCGGCCAATGATATTGTCGGGCTGGAAACGGTCCTTGAGTTCGAGAGTCAAGCGTTCGTTTTCGGCCTTCAGAATCTCGTTCTCTTCGCGGGCCTCGCGCCGGAGCTTAACCGCAGCAGCAAGCATCTGCGCGATGATTTCCAGCAGGCGCAACTTTTCAGGAAGTTCGTCTTCAACCGGATTCTGCACGTCAGCACTGAATGCGCCGATAACCTGGTGCTCCATGATGACGGGAACACAGAGGAACGCCTTATCTTCTGACTTGCCGCGACCCGTACGGTCGAGGAAGTCCGGGTCCTTCGCAACAGAGGGAATGATGATGGGTTTGCCCGTTTCGACAACGCGACCGGTGATGCCTTCGCCCACCTTGTAGCGGCCCTTGCGCGCCTGGCGGCTGCTCAAGCCCTCTGCAATTTCAATGGAGATTTCTCCCGTGTGGCGGTTGTAAAGAGTAAGGGTCGCATGCTCCACGCCCATCGTAGATTCCACCACTTCCAAAATCGGGTGCGCGACGCTCTCGAAATCAAGCGTCTGGTTCAGGATAGAGCTGATCTTGTAGAGCAGTTCCAGTTCCTGGATTTTGGATTGCGTCGTGGGCATGTTATAAAAGATACGAAAGAAATAGAAGATGCCCGGTCGGTCCTATCGCCACTACGTGGCTCCAGGATGACAGGGCATGACAATGCGGGATTGGAACCTTCAGGTTATTTCAGAGCTTCTTGCACCAAGGCAGATGCGCGCTTGGCGTCGAAACGGCCCTTGACCTTCGGGGAAAGTTCCTTCATGATCTTGCCCATGTCCTTCGGGCTAGAGGCACCGGTCGCCGCCTTGATTTCGGCGATGAGGGCCTTGACTTCGTCTTCACTCATTTCGGCGGGCATGTACTTGCGGTAAAGTGCGATGCAGGCTTCTTCGGCAGGAACTTTGTCCATAAAGCCACCCTTCTTGAGGATGTCGATGGCTTCCTGCTTCTGCTTCACGCTGCGGGCGAGAACGTCGACGCACATTTCGTCGGTGATGCTGTCGGTAATCTGTGCCGGAGTAGCACCGGACTTCATGGCCTCGTTCTTGATGTCGGAATGGAGGGTACGGAGGGTGCCGAGGGTTTCGGCATCGTGCGCCTTCATGGCGCTCTTGATATCATCAAGAATCTTTGTAAGGAGTGCACTGCTCATATTTTAACCCTTTGCGGAAATATCCGCGCTTTTTGTTCCTGTTTATAAAACACGCAATGAGCCACCGGTCATTGACCGACGACTCACGGATTCAGTTGACGCGTTTTCGTAAACGAGCGACGACCAATACTGCCCGGCAAAACCGGGAGCGGTATTAGTAGAGGCGCTTGCGGTTCTGGTCAGCGATTTCCTTAAGACGCTTGCGACGGGCAGCAGTCTCGATGCGCTTCTTTTCTTCAGAAGGCTTTTCGAAGCGCTGGCGCTTCTTGACATCGGAAATGATGCCGTTCTTTTCGCAAGACTTAGTGAAACGCTTGAGAGCGCGTTCGAAAGGTTCGTTGGACTTAACAATAACGCCGATCACGATTATCCTTTGGTTAAATTAGAAATTCGTTTTTTGGATAGCCAAATATATTTATTTGGATAGTTTTCGTCAAGGGGAGAGCGAAGCAGGGCAAAAACCGGCCATTTTAGCACATTTTTTTTATTATAACTTGCTTAACTTCAAATACTTATATATATTTTTACATGTAAAAACCACTATTTTTCGGCAAAAACGTTCATTTTTCCGGAGATTTGAATGAAAAAGACATGGCTCACCCTTTGCGTCGCATCTCTTGCAGGAGCACTTCTGTGCAGTTGCGGTGAAAAGGAAGAAATCGTTCCCGAAATGCAAGCTAATACCCCTGCTCCCGCTGAAAAGAAGGTGGAGCAGCAGGCACCGGCTGCCGAAGAACCCGAACTGGTACCCATCCAGTCGCTTTCTCAGGACGCCCAGCCCGAAGAAACGGCTGAACCCGCCAAGGCCGAAAGCGCCCCCGTGGCCTCCGGCAGCATCCAGCAGCAAAGCGAAGGCGCCTTTGTCATCCAGGTGAGCATCCAGCCTTCGAAGAAGGGCGCAGACGCCATCATCAAGAAACTTGCCGAACAGAACATCAAGGCTTATGTCGCCGAAGTCGAGAATCCGGGCGAACTCGAAGGCACCTACTACCGCGTACGCGTCGGCTTCTTCCCGACTTACGCCGTGGCCCAGGAATACGGCAAGCAGGTCCTTTCCGCACTGAACTTCCAGTGGTGGGTTGACAATAGCAAGAACGACGAAGTCGGTAACCCTGCCGGTGAAGGCGGAGAATCCAGTTCTTACTACGCGCCCCCGCAGGACAACCAGGAAACCGCATCGGAACCCGAACCGGCACCTGCACCGGAGCCTGAACCCGCTCCCGCACCGGCACCGGAACCGGAACCCGCGCCTGCTCCTGCTCCGGCACCCGAACCTGCACCGGCACCTGCTCCCGCACCGGAACCGGCACCTACCCCCGCTCCTGCACAGGCAGCACCTTCCGCACCTCCGGCCCCGCCTGCAGAAGACTTCGTGGACGACTGGGAATAAGCGGTTCACAAGACCTTTCAAAAAGAACTCCGACCGGAGTTCTTTTTTTATTCATTCATTTTGCTGGGGCCCCTCCCGCATGAATTTCATACCCTAATAATTCATTGCAAAGCAAATTCTATTTTCTAAATTTGGCAACATGCCTACAAAAAAGCCCAAAGTTTTCGTAGTCCATTTAGGATGCGCCAAGAACCAGGTCGACGCGGAAAACCTCGTCGGCGAAATGCTGCACTCAGGCTTTGCGACCTGCGACAGCGCCGCCAAGGCGGACTACATCCTGGTGAACACCTGCGGGTTCATCGAAGCCGCGAAGGAAGAATCCATCAACGCCATCCTCGCGCAGGTCAAAGGCAAAAAGGCAAAGCAGAAACTGATTGTCTCGGGCTGCCTTTCGGGCCGCTACGGTGAAGAACTCGAAAAGGAAATCCCCGAAGTCGATTACTGGGTAGGCACGTACAAGCCGGGCGAACTTTTGAAGAAGATGGGAATCGTCGCACCGCAGACCTGCGATGCCGAAAACCTCCCCCGCATGAATCTCGGCGGGTTCAAGCACCACGCCTACTTAAAGATTGCTGAAGGCTGCAACCGCCGTTGCGCCTACTGCGCCATCCCGCTCATCCGCGGCAAGCAGGTTTCCCGCTCTATTGAAGACATCGTCGCCGAAGCGAAGGAACTCGAAGCGCAAGGCGTTCAAGAAATCACCCTCATCGCGCAGGACACAACTTACTTCGGGCGCGAGAAGGGCAAGAAGGGCGGCACGCTCGCCCAGCTTCTGAAGGCGATTCTCGACAACACGAACATCCCGTGGATACGCACGCTTTATTGGTACCCGATGTTCGTAGACGACGAACTTTTAGACCTGATGGCAAATGAACCGCGCCTCGTGAAGTACGTGGACATGCCCATACAGCATGCAAGCGACAACGTACTCAAGAACATGAAGCGCAACTACCGCAAAAAAGAACTCGTCGACATTCTGCACAAGATTCGCGAACGCATCCCGGGCGTTACATTGCGCACAACCGTCCTTGTCGGGTTCCCCGGCGAGACGCACGAAGACTTTGAAGAGCTGATGGAACTTTTAGAAGACATCCAGTTCGACCACCTGGGCGGGTTCGTATTCAGCCCCGAAGAAGGCACTCCCGTGATGGAGATGGACTTGCCCACTGTAGACGAGAGCGAAGCCCGCGCAAGGCTCGATGCGGTAACCGACCTGCAAGAAGAACTCGATGCGGAACATGCCGAATCGATGATCGGAAAAACCGTCCGCATCATCGTTGACCAGATAGCAGAAGAAAGCGAATACCACTTCTACGGGCGCACCGAAGGCAACTCGATGGAGAACGACGACATCGTGAAAGTGCTGGAAGGCGATGCCGACGTGGGCGGTTTCTACAATGCGCTGGTGGTGGACGCTGAACCGCACGAACTGATCGTCAAGATAATCGATTAGTCAATGCTGTGAGATGGCGAATCAAGTTCGCCATGACGATGCTCATTATGCAGGGAGATGGCGAATCAAGTTCGCCATGACGCTAGCCTTTTACTATATTTGCATTCGCAAAACCGGATGGATTCCGCACACTGCGGGATTGCATTGGCCGGGCCCGTGTATCACAATGGATAGTGTCCCTCCCTCCGAAGGAGGTTATTCCGGTTCGATTCCGGACATGGGTATTAAGCGCTCCAGCACGGAGCGCTTTTTTATTTGCAATTCACTTGATGTTTATAGCAACAGCATGATGCCGTCAACGCCCAACACCGTAATGCAGGCAACCACGGCAACACCCACGAGGCCACGCCCGAGGAGCGATGCGATGACCGCGGCAACGAGCGCACACGCACCCGAAAGCATGCTATTCGTAGAATAGAAAATGGCCGGCACCGTCATCGCGGCAAGAACCGTGTAGGGCACATACGCGAGGAACGAACGCCAGAAGCGGCTCTTGATTTTGCCCTTGAGGAGCACGAACGGGACAGCGCGAAGCAAGTAAGTCACGCCCGCCATCACGAGCAGGAATACGATGTAATCGTGAGTTGCGATCATGCTGCACCCTCCTTACCCGACGTAGCGCTTTCGTCATCATCGGCCGGTTCATCCTTGACCGGGAAGAGTGCCGCACCGATGAGCGATGCAACCAGCGCGCAGATGATAATCGCGAAACCGACCGTCACACCACTCAATGCGGGCACAAACTTGAACGCGGCACTGCAGGCGATGGCAATCAATACGGCGATAAGCGTGGGGCAATGCGCCTTCATTTGCGGAACGACGATAGCGACAAACATCCCGTAGAGCGCAACCCCTAAAGCGTTCGTCACGATGGACGGAAGGATTTCGCCACACACAGCACCGCACAGCGTACCCGAAGACCACCCGATGTAGGGCAGCACCATGAGGCCAGCGAAGTAACGAGCAGTTACCGGTTCCGTCTGGCTTACCGACAGCGCGTAGATTTCGTCGGTAATGCCCGTTGCGAGAAGCAGGCGCTTGAAAGTTCCAAAACTGGGAGCGACCTTCTGCGACAGGGAAATCGCCATGAGGCTGTAACGCAAATTGATAAAGAACGTGGCAATCGCCATCTCGATAAAGGTGCCCGCAGCATCGGCCATAATCTGCAAGCCGGCGAACTGACCCGCCGAAGTAAGGTTCGTCATCGAGATGAATGTGACCAGCGGCCAGCTCAAGAACTTCGAGCCCGCAATCCCGAACGAGAACGACACGGCGAAGTAGCCGAGACCGATGGGAAGGCCGTCTTTTACACCTTTTGAAAATTTCATGCGCTCAAATATAGGAAAAATCTATCACAAATGTATGCAAATATGCAAATTCATGCATTTTATGTGCGCAGGCGCAAAAAAAATCCCCGCCATACATAATGCATGACGGGGACCTTAGGAGGAGAAATTCTTGATTACTTCACCAGAATGCGGCGAATTATGCTGAACGAACCCGAGCGGAGACGCACGACATAACTTCCCTGGCAGAGAGCGTCAAGGCTCACGGAGCCCGACACGTGACCGAAGGATGCGACCGGCGTACCCTGCATATCGAAAATCTCGACAGACATGTCGGGGGCGCCCGCCACATGGAGCGTACGGCCAGCAACATTCAGCGAGAGGGCAGACACGGAACGCGACGTTACGAACGTGGAGCCTTCGCTAGAAGAAGATTCCTGCTGCATTTCGCTCGAAGAGGATGTGGGTTCGGCGCTGGACGACGAAGCTTCGCTCGAAGAAGATGCCGGAGTTTCGCTGGAAGACGAAGAACTGCTTGCAGGCAACACCACTTCAAACGTTATGTTGAACTTCTGCCCATTCACCGTCACCGTTTCCACGGCTGTACCCGGCGTGAAGCCCACATGCACGGAGCCTTCGACCGTTACCACGTCTCCTGTCCTCTTGAATTCCATGAACCAGAGATTCCAGCTATTGCGTTCGAATGTCTGCACATTGCTGAACGTAATGGTTTCGAATGCGGCGCCACGTTCGACAGTCTGTTCCAGACTACCCGTAACAACGACCTGCATATTGCTGCTGGAAGACGGCACTACGCTGCTAGAAGACGGAACCACACTGCTGCTTGATTCCACACTAGAAGAAGACTGTTCAGAGCTAGAGGATTCGACGCTCGAACTGCTCTTCTCGGAAGAACTGCTCGGCACCTCGGAACTAGACGAAGGCTCTTCGCTGCTACTCGAGCTTTCTTCGCTCGAAGAAGATTCCTCACTGCTGCTCGAGGGCGGGACTTCGCTACTGCTCGATTCTTCGCTGGAGGAACTCGGCGGCTCGATGCTGGAAGAAGACTCAACGGAACTCGAAGAAGCGACGCTGCTGGAAGACTGCTTCACGGTAATCCTGCCCGTTGCAGACGTGTTGTTGTCTATACCAGTCACAGCAATCGTGTAGTCGTACACGTAATCGGTCAGGCTGTCGGCAACCGTACCCGAAATCGTGTAGGTCTTTGCATTTTCATCCTTAGTGCCGGTCAAGCCCGAAGGAATTCCAGTCAAAACAATTTCCTTGATGTTTTCGTACCTGTAGACAATCGGTTCGATGGCGTTGCCCGCAGTCACCGTCTGTGCGGCACTCCCGCTGACAAGCTCAATCAGGGTTACCAGCGGCTTGTGCTTCACCGAAATCTTCGCATTGGCAGATGCGTTGTTGTCCGGGCCATACACCGTCACCGTTGCCGTATATTCCTTATCGGAAAGGTTCTCGTCCACGGCGCCGGCAATCGTCAAAGTTTTTGCATTCTTGTCCTGAAGCACCGAGAACGTTCCCTGCGGAACTCCCGCCACCTTGACAGAATCCATATTTGCATAGCTGAACACGATGGGCTTGATGGAATCGCCCGCGGTAACCGTCTGCGTCGAATTGCTCTTCACCGACACAGTCGTCGTCACCGGCTTATGCTTCACGGTGATCTTGCCCGTCGCCGTCGTATTGGAATCAACACCGATTACCTGAATCGAATAGACATATTCCTTGTCCTTCAGACTGTCAGCGACAGTTCCCGAAATCGTGAAGTTCGTATTGCTCTTGTTTACTGCACCATTCAATCCGGAGGGGAGTCCGGTCACGGTCACCTTCGTCACGTTCTTGATGCTATAGACAATCGACTTGATGGCATTGCCCGCAGTCACCGTCTGTTCTGCATTACCGCTCGTAAGCTGGAACACCGTCTGGACCTTGGAAGAACTTGAAGACATGCTAGAAGACGACGGAACACTACTGGAGGAGGACATCACGCTGCTAGAAGAAGCGACGCTCGAACTGCTCTTCACAGAAGAACTGCTCGATGCCGGAGACGGCACCGGCTTGAACGCCATTCCGGAACAGCGCACATCGTCTATGTACAGGTAGTTCATGCTCGGCTGCGTTCCCTTGATTTCCCAAGTGAACTTGGCAACGCGCTTCTTGGAAAGCGTCACGGGCTTTGCCCAGGATTCCTGCGACAGCATATCCCAGGGAACCGTCGCCGTAGTCCACGAATTCGAAGCGGGCTTCGTAATCATGTGGTAGCCGTAATCCGTCACGTCGGTATCTTCGGCCTTGAAGTTATGCGCGGCACCCTTGTACTTGTAGCTGATTTCGTTACAGGCAGAAAGGTCATAGGCGGTCTGCGTCTCGTTCAGGGCCACACCGAGAGCCACATAAGGATCGTACGGGTTGTTGCCCTGCGAAAGCTTCACGCCGGTCACGCCCGCCACGTACTTGGTAGAATTGCCCGCCGTGGAACCAGCGATGACCACGTTGTAACCGTCGTTCCTGCCGGGGCCATTAGAAATCGTCGAGGCGCCCTTGTCGCCCGCATCGGTATAGGCGTACCATTCACCGCCAGTGAACGCAAAGCCGTCACCGTCTTCCAGGTCGTCGATGTAGTCGGTGTAGCCCGCCGGAAGCGAACTGGAGGAACTTGCGATAGAGCTGCTGGAAGACGGAGCACCGTCACATGCCGAGTAGGACTTGGGGAGCGAAGCGAACACATTGGCATTCACCCACTGGCCGCTCGTAGAATAATTCCAGGCACTTCCGCTAAAGTACGATGCCGATTCGTCCTTGTTGGACACGGACCAGTTCGCACCGGAAAGCTTGTGCGTTTTCATCCAATCAAGCCAGGTCTTGCTATTAGAAGCATTATATCCGCCATTACCCGAAGCATCGACAGTACCCCATTCGGTCACGAATACAGAAAGTCCGCTGTTCATCGCCGAAACCGCATTGGAACCTTCCCTATCGGTGTAATGCGAGCCTGCATAGTAATGGAACGTGTAGGCGATGTTGTTCTTGGAATCCGAAACAGGGTTGCTTGCCGCTTCGTTCGGATACTGGTCCCAGCTGCGGTTACCCACGACAATCAGGTTGTCCGAATACTGGCGGATAGTCTTCACCACTTCGTCGGCGTAAGTCTTGATGGACCCCCAGGACTGATTCTGCAAAGGTTCGTTGAAAATTTCAAAGATGACGTTATCGTACTTGCCCCACTTCTGAGCCATATAGCTAAAGAAGGTCTTTGCTTTGTTCAGGCTGTCGGCAGCATGGTGGCTATGGTAGTCGATAATCACATAGATGTCGTTATCGATGGCGGCTTGCACCACCGTATTCATCAAACCCTGATAATAACTCGTCTTGGTGAAATAGTTACCAGCGTACCAGTCTTCATCCACACCCATCGGGGCACGAATCAGCTGGATGTTCTGCCTTTCCACAAGTCCGCTCACGTAATCAGCAGTCCAGAAGGGAGCGCCCACGTCGCTCGAGATACTCCAGAAAAGGCTCATGCCCTGCACTGCCACCTCGTTGCCGCTAGTGACGCCCTTGCACGCGCCGTAAATCTGCCCCTTGCCGCTAGAATTCTTGCCAGCCTGCAACTGGCCGTACTGGCTCACCGGGCCCACTCGCCCGAACGACAACACCGCCAAAGCGGCCACTACCCACACACAGAGTTTCTTCATAAACATCCTCTCACAGATTCGCCCAAGCCCACCCCTAATTTAGATTTTACCTTCCATTTTTCCACGTGATTCAAAGCACAAAAAAATCTTTCCGGTTACCAAGGTAAACGGAGAAGGCTCTTTTAGGCGAAAGGGGAACCTAGCGTTCCAATTTTTCGATTGTAAAAAAAGAACCCCGCGCAGAGCGGGATTCAAAATTCGACCGGAAGAGCCAACAACTAGTTTTCGTTGTTGTGCATTTCCATCTGTTCGCGGTCCATCGTGTGCTGCAAGTATTCCTTGAAGTCACGGTCGATGTTCACACCGTCGAAGTCCATGTCGTTATCTTCCAACACGAACACGGCGCTCGGGTTATCGAGCCAGCCAACCACGTCCACGCCATCGAGTTTCATGGACTTGTCACCAGCGAGAGCGGCAACGTATTCAACCTTGGACTTCGGCACCCAGCCCTGGCCGCAGCTACCCTTGACCAGAACGTCGGTATCGCCGTCCTTAACGATTGTGAGCTCGTCGTTGAACCCAGCGGTGCAAACCACATTTCCACCACCCTTTTCCTTGGTGAGTTCGATGTCCCCGAGCTTAGACTTGACCTTATTCGGCGCAGCAAAGGCGGAAGCAACCATCAATGCGAGCGCAACAAAGAAAAACTTTTTCATATAGTTCCTCAGAAGGAAAGTAAATTTTCAACAATGCAATAGGAATATACCTTTTATTTTTGCAATCCGTTGCATTTTCTTTTAAATTTTTACATCATGAAGAAGATTTTTGTGTTTTTTTTCGTTTTTTTGGTCCTCGCGGGCGGTTTTTGCTATTTCCAGGCTAAAAATCGTATCAATGCGACGTCCGAAAATGGCCAAATTGTCCTTGTCGAGATACCTGCAGGGCTCCCTGCGGCAAAACTCGGAGACCTCCTAAAAGAGAAGGGTATCTGGACCGACGAACTCGCCTACAAGGTATGGAACAAGCTGAAACAGCCTTCCATCCAGAAGGGGTGGTACGAGATCCCGCCGCACCAGACCCTCGACCAAATCGCCGCAATCCTCGGGAGCGGGAAGACAGCCACCCGCAAGGTGACCATCCCCGAAGGTCGCGCCTCCTGGGAAATGCCCGCCTACCTGCAAAAGGCCTTCCCGAACATCGACGAGAAGCGCTGGAACAAGCTCGTCCAGGACCCGAAGTTCGCCCGCAGTCTGGGAGTCGACGCCAACTCGCTCGAAGGCTACCTGCTGCCCGACACCTACCCGTTCGCCATCGATTCCGACGAGGAGAGCATCTTAAAGCAGATGGTCGAGGCCAACTTAAGGCTGCGTGACCAGCTGGAAAAGGACCCGAGGCCCTCCAAGTGGAAAACTCTCGGCAGCTGGCACAAGGTGCTCACGCTCGCAAGCGTCGTCGAAGAAGAAACCGGAATCCCCGAAGAGCGCCCGCTCATTGCCGGCGTGTTCCATAACAGGCTCGAAATCGGCATGCCGCTCGGGGCAGACCCGACGGTGCGGTTCATCTTCAAGAACCTGACCGGCCCCATCTACAAGAGCCAGCTCAACAGCGACAGCCCCTACAACACCCGCAAGTTCAAGGGCCTCATGCCCGGCCCGATTTCGAACCCGGGGCGCAAGGCCATCGAAGCGACACTCCACCCCGCCACGACGAAGGCGTTATACTTCGTGGCAAAAGACGACGGCAGCATGACGCACTTTTTCAGCAACACGCTTGCCGACCACAACAAGTATAAGGATGTCGCCGCCAAGAACCGCGGAGAATAGAAAGCTGTGTGGAGTGAGATGTTACACACTTCACACTTTTAGAACAGGTCATAGTTGCCGACGCGGATAAAGAAGTCGTAATCACTGAACTTCTTGAGGTCGGCAAATGTATCGCTATCTACTATACGCGAAAGGCCTGCATAAATGCTGACAGACTTGTAAGAGAAGCGCAACGCCGGTTCCAGCACGAACTTGTGCTTGCCCAGTTCCGCAAGCGGATTTTCTTCGAAGTCGCATACGTATGCGGAGAACAGCCATAAGCCAGTCCCGTGGTAATGCAGCCCGCCCGAAAGGCGGAGCAGGGCATACTCGTGCGAAGCGAGGTCTGATTCAATCCATTCGGAGCGCCACGGCGTCGCCTTGACCCTCGGGCGGATTGTATTGTCGAGAGCGGCGACTTCGAAGGACTCCGGGTGGACATACCCGAAGCCATGCTTGTGGTACTTGTCCATCGCATAAGCCGCTGCCGCCGTCAACGAGACAAACGGCTTGGGAGAAAGCGAATACTGCACGTCGGCATAAGCCGTCACGAATGTCGGGATAATTTCATCGAACCCAAAGTCGAACCCGATGGAAGTGAGCCCGAATTCCATGTGCGCAGAAATTCCGCCACGGGAGAACCACGGATCGCCATCACCCGAGAGGAATTCGGCACGCACCTTCTGCGATGCAGGGTACACATCGTAAGAATCCCTGCCGTATACCCTCGGTTCAATTTCGTACGTTCTGTCGGCAAAAAGAAAATCCGCAAAAACAGTCATGTGCGCATCAAACTTGTAGTAAAGCGAAACCAAGATATCGCTCTTCTGTTCTTCGTAAATGCGCTTGTAGGCAACGATTTGATTTGTATAAGACTTCAAGGGGCGCAGATGCATCCAGTCAAAGTCGACGGCAAGCCCCCAGTTCTTGCTCCAGAGCCTGTCTATCAAAAGGCGCGGAGTGAACCCGTAAGTATTCCCGCCATAGAAGCCCGCAAGGGTAAGCGCGATTTCCATCTGGTCGATGTAATAGAACGAAAGCTCGGCATAGGCATTCGGGCCCAGTACGTTGGAGCCGAAACCGCCGGCAGCGACATCGAAGGTCGGCTCGATGTTCGCATCTACAAGCACATCGCCATCGTGAAGCATGTTGAACGAGACCGAATCACATGACGGAGACTGCGACAGGCTGTAGGCAAAATTCTTGGGAGCGACAATCCCGGTATCGGAAGCATTCCAGTAAGACTTCACCGGATTGTGCGTTTCGGAAGGGAGGCTGTCGTATGTCGGCTTGAACTTAAACCAGGGAACAGAGGGCACGCGGGTAGACGCGTAGTCAACATCGCGCTTGCCCAGCGCCGTCATCTGCGACACCTTCGATTCCAGCGCCGAGAACCCCGCCTGAATCCAGCCATTGCGGGTAGAATCAGCAACCGTATGCGGGCGCACGATAAGCCCGGGCTGGCTCCCGAGATTCTTGAGCACGCCGTTCCTGATGGAACGCTTCCACGCGGGCCCGAAATATTCACCGCGCAGCGGGTCCGCGACAGCGATGATGGCAAATTCATCCGGAGAATCTTCTGCAGGGAGAGCAAGGTACGGGCAAAGTTCACCCGAGGCACGTTCACCCGATGGCGCATTGCCCGCAGCGGGGATACTTGCAATGATATTCTCGTAAGTGCCCGCAACAACGCTATCGCAGCCTAGTACCGCAAACGGAATGCGGTAGCCTTCCTTATGGCGCAGGAGCGATTCCTGCAGGCGCAAGTAGGCAAGAGACGTTTCGATGAAAGTCGAATCCGGAGAAAGCTTCTTTAGACGACGGTGCAACGAGCCCGAGGAATCCACATGGATAGAAAAACGCTGGCGCAGGCTCGGAATTCCATCTTCCGAAACGGGAACGGCGAAGCGCTCGTTTTGCTCGGGTTCTTTTGTGCCAGAGGGCATAATCGCATCCATGTCGGAATCCAAGAGGATTCGCTGGATATCGTCGGGAGCGACTCCGTTCGCCCACAAGGCGCCGATGTATGCACCCCAAGATGTTCCGACAACGGAATCGACAGGGACGGAGTACGTTTCGATAGCATAGAGGACACCCAGATGGAACCACGGGGAATTTTCGCCGCCACCAAGATACAGCACCGACTTTTTCGTTGGCGGCAAAGAAACAGAAGCTACAGCAGAATCAAGTGCAGAAGGCGACTGAACAACACTATCGGATGGAGCCTGCGCGGAATCCTGGACGGCGACAGAATCCGGCACGGCCGAAAGGTTCTGCAACATGTCCAAGGCATTTTCTTGCGCAGGTTCCGCATGCAAAGCCGAAAAGGCCGCCAGGACGGCAGCCGGGAAAACTAGACGCGAAAGACTAGCCAAAGCGAACCGTACTGGAAACATACCTCTCCGCTTCTTCACGTGCTACATAACCGGACTTCACAAGTTCCACCAGGCAATCATCCATCAAAAGCATTCCTTCCGAGGCCGACGCCGCGATAATAGAAGGCAACTTGAAAAATTCGCCACTGCGAATAAGAGTAGACGCATTCTGCGTGCCGAACAAAACCTCCCACGCGGGAACCGCACCAGTCTCTTCGCTTGCGCCGGGGAGCAGGCGCTGCACCACAACCGACTTAAGGTAGGCAGCAAGCATGGTGCGGCACAAGTCTCGGTCCTGCGCAGGGACAGAAGCGAGCAGCGAATCCAGCACACCTGCAGAATTGCCTGCGGTAACACAGCAAACCACCAAGGCGCCCGCCTCGGCAGCACGCAACATCGGGAGGAGCGTATCGCCCTTGAAATCACCTAACCATATAAGGTCGCAGCCACTGCGGAGCGCCTGCGACATGCGGGCTTCCACCGACCCGACGGAATCCTTGAGCACAAGGCTGTTCCCGACCGTTATAGGTATTTCCACATTCGCATCGAGGAGGCTTACGCGCATGACCTTCGATTCGCACATGGCCTTGACATAAGCAGATGCGGTCGTCGTCTTGCCGGAGCACGCAGGGCCTGCAAAAACGACAAGCCCGGAACTCAGACCCAGAAGGCCCATGACAGAACCGGGAGCGCCCAAGGAATCGAACGACGGGCATTCAGCCATTAGCGGGCGGAATACGGCAGCATTGCCGAGCGCTTCGCGGAAATAACGAACGCGCCACTTGATGCCAGCCCACGGTCCGCAAAGCATGGAGCCGTCATCGCCTTCCATCGAACCGAGAAATTCGCGCAAAGCCCCGAACTCAACTGCAGGGGCATCAGGAACAGCACACACCTTGCCAGCAAGGCGAACGGCAGAAGGCGCGCCTTCGGTAACGATAAGTTCGCTACCGCCGACATTCACCACATATTCCAAAAGGGATTCTATTTCTGTAGCCATCGAAACACCTCCTTATGCCGGCCTGTACGCCGCAAAGCGACGGCTGTCGTATGCGCGCTTCCAGGCTTCTGCGCCATCAATGTAACCAGATTCCACGCACTTCTGCAGCGAATCGTCAAGTGTCACGCCCTGGTCCTTCTGGCTGCTAATTGCGGCCACCAACTGCGAAATGTCGCAACGGCGAATCATGTTCGCAACCGTCGATGTTACGCGCATAGCCTCAACCGCAAGCACCAAGCCCTGGTTCTGCACCACAGGTATCAAGTGCTGTACAATAACTCCCTTGAGCTGGTCGGCAAGCGTGCAGGCAAACGCACTGCGGTTCGCCTCGGGCACAGACAACAGAAGCTTCGAAAGCAGAGCATGGATGTTGTTGCCGCCGGTTACCGCAAACACGAGCGCGCCGGCATTCGCCGCCTGCAACAGCAGGTTCAGTTCTTCCATCGATTCCAGGTGGTCAAAACAAATCACGTCGGCGCCATCGCGCATGGCAAGTTCAATGCCTGCAATGCCGCTCTTCACGTGGAGCCCGACTTCTTTCTGCGCCATCGCGCCATTCGGGTTCTTGAGCAAGCGTTCGATGGGGCGTTCAATCGTATGGATATAGCACGGGCGGCTTGTCGCAATCATTTCGGCAAACGTCGTGACCGTCGTAGAGCGCCCGCTCGTCGAAGGCCCGGCAACAAGCACAAGGCCGCTTGTCAAGTTCGCAAACGACTGGCAGAAATCCGGCAAGAACAAGTTATCGAACGAAACAGATTCACTCTGGATAACGCGGATAGAAACACTCGGGTTTACATCGTCCCATGTGACAGAAATGCGCGCACGGCCCACACCAGGGAGGCCGAACGTCTTGCTAAAATTCTTGCCCGCGACAACTTTGTACCCGTCAGCAAAACCTTCGGAAGCTTCGGCAAGCAGTTCCGCAACTCGCGTCCTATCGACAATCTGTTCCGTCGCCGGGAAAATCACGCCGGACTGGCGCATCATAATCTGGCGGTCAGCAAACAAGTAGATATCCGTCGCGCCGAACTTGCGGGCGAACGCGATAACCTTCTTCAGGTTCATCGTCGGCAACAGCGTATCGGGCGCCATGACTTCGGAACCTTCGCCCGAAACAATCGCAAAGCGCGAAGGCAGTTCGCCATTCTCTTTATCCGATTCTTCCGAATCGTCTTCCGAAGAAATGCCAATGCTCGAAATGCTCGTGGTTTCTAATCCAGAGACCTTCTCTACCACCATGTTCGAAGAAGAAGCTTCGCCATAGATGTTGTTGCCTTCAATCTGAAGCGCGGGCTCGGCCTCGGGCTCGGGAGCCGGCGCGGCGGGTTTCGCCTGCACGGCGGGCTTTGCCGGAGCAGCAGGTGCAGGAGCGGGAGCCGCTGCAGGGGCAGGGGCGGCAGGCTGGGCAGCCCCATTCTTCGCTTCCAGGTTCTTGACAAATGCAAGGACCTTGTCGTACATCGCCGGCTGCAAAATACCAGCACGCACGAGAGCCTGGCCAATGTCCTGCTGGTCTGTAATTTCACCCCAATGCGCATTTACCTGGTCCTCGGTAACCACCTTGTTGTGGACCAGGACCTTCGCCATATACTGGTTTCTCATAAGAAATCCCTCCGGCTAAACCACCAACTTGCCACACCGAGGAATACACCCACGTATCCCACCGCATAAACTGTATTCCAGAACAGGTACATATCCGGGAGAGCAACGCCATGCACCACATAGCCCGTAACGTTGTAACGGTAGAGTCCCGGGAAAACAGCGTGTATCACGACAGCGGCTTTTTCGAACAGCGCCGTCGAAGTATCGCCCATCTCGCCCATGCGGCTTGCGAAGCGAACCTGTTCCAAAAGCTGGTTGCTCAGGTGGCCCGCAAAATAGACTCCGAGCGTAAACAAAGCCGAAAGCACCGTGCTGCTGAAGCTGCTGAACAAAAGCGCCACCGCAATCACCACCGCCATCTCGCAGAAGATAAGGTAGATGGCCAGGAGCAGGTTTGCCGTCGGCCCCGCACCGATGACGAACAACATCACGTAGAAAATACACGTGAGAATCGCGAGGTGGACCGCCACCACGGCCAGGAGGCCGAAATACTTGCCTACGATAAACGTCACGCGGCTAATCGGCTTCGAAAGCAACGTGAGTACGGTACGGCGCTGGATTTCTTTCTGCACAAGGCTGATGCCCACGAAGATGGAAATCAGGAGGCCCGAAAGGCTCATCACCGAAAGCGTAGTCGACTTGATTACGTAAGCACGGTCAAACACAGACCATTCACCAAGCACGATACTGAAAAGCGTAAGCGCAATCGCCAGGAACACGATGTTGTAGAGGATCTTGTCACGGATCGATTCGCGGAACGTATTGTGGGCAATAATGCCGATATGCTTAAGCATCTGCACGGGCAATTTCCTCCGTCAAAATGTCTTCAAGGCTCGGACGCTTGTGGTCCATCTTTTCGACAGCGATTCCATTAGAGAGGCAGTAGCCGAGCAACCTGTCGCGGGCGGCATCGTCTTCGCATATAAATTCCATCGGATGCCCTGCAAGCGAAATTCCCTGCGGCAAGTCGCTCTCGAGAATCGCCTTGCGCGTACGTACATGGTATTCTACGCCGCACGATTCCGTAATCTCGTCGACCGTCCCTTCGCGAACAATCTTGCCATCCACAATCATCGCGACCTTGTGGCTAATGCTTTCCACGTCGCTCAGCAGGTGGCTTGAATAGAAAATCGTAACACCGTCGCGGTTGAGTTCCATGATGGCTTCGCGCACGTCACGGCGCCCCATCGGGTCAAGACCGCTCATCGGTTCGTCGAGAATCAACAGCTTCGGCTTGCCGAGAATTGCCTGCGCAATGCCTACGCGCTGCATCATGCCCTTGGAGTACGAACGCAGGCGGCGGTCAATCCAGTCCTTGTTCGCATGCAGCAGGTCGAGTGCCCAGCCGATACGTTTGTCCAGTTCCGCACCATCGAGCCCGACGAGCTTGCCGTAAAAACGCAGCAGTTCGCGGCCAGTGAGGTAATCGTAAAAATACGGCTGCTCCGGAGAATAGCCTATGAAGCGGCGGCTCTTCACGTCGCGCGGGCTGATGCCGTTCACCAACACCGTGCCCGATTCATAGTTCAACAGGCCCGTCAACACCTTGATGGTAGTCGACTTTCCGGCACCGTTCGGGCCGATAAAACCGTAGACCTGTCCCGGTTCCACACTGAAACTCACATCCTTGAGCGCCAGCTTCGGCTTCATCAAGAACCCACTGCGATAGGTCTTGTGCAAATGCTCGATCTTAATCATCAAATCACCCATAGATTCACCCTATGCGTCGCTACCGGAGTCCTTGTTCGAACTCTGGAAAGCACGTTCCTCAGCCTCTTCAATCTCTTCGCGGCGGCGATCGGCGCGGCGCTTCTTGTTCACAAAGAAATAGATGAGCGCACCCGCGATATAAATCACGATGCCCGCGTAACAGACCGGATTGAGAGAATAGCCTTCGAGTCCGGGGAATGTATTGTAAATCAGGTTGTGCCCGAAGCCCGAAAGGCCAAGGACAATCAGGGCGAGGCCCAGCACGCGGAGCACGAAAGTCGTAATAATCAGTTTTTGCATATATACCTCAAAAACCGCACCTCGCGGTGCAGCGTCTTTTTTTATGAAAAATACACAATTACGGGCGAAAAAGAACGCCCGCCTTGCAGGAAAAATGCAAAAAAGGTGGGTATCTACTTGATGCGGTCGCCGCAGAATTCCTGACGGCCGCATTTTTTGCAGTGCGAGCCCATCCAAAGCGTATCGAACTGCTCAATGGCAGGCTCGACGATTGCCGGGTCGTTCGTAAGGATTCCCGCCTCGAAGTTGCGGCGCAGGGAACTCTTCATGCCGATACCCGCACCCGTCAGGTTCGCGGACCCGATGTAGGCCGTCTCTAGGTCGAAAATCATCATCTTGAAATGCACCCGCGGGCACATCACGCGTTCCAAGTCAGTCGCAAGAATCTTGAACCGGTCAAAATCTTCACGGAAATTCGGCCCCGGCTCCTTCGCATGAATCAAACGCACGCCTACCCCGCGCTTCAGGAGGCCGGCAATTTGCCCCAGCAGGGGAATCGCGTCGCCATCCTGCTTCACATAGACATCCTTGATATCGGCGGTACCGATCCACAGCGTATTGCGGACCTTCGCGATGCGCGAAATCACCTCGGAGTAGTGTTCCTCGTTCTGGATGTATTTTGTGAAGATGGACATGGAGGGAAAAATTTCCTAAAACAAGCGGTGTATAAAAGAATAACCTAAGTCTAATATAAAAGCGCAGAATCCAAACAAGGCAAAAGGCAAAATCGGAATAACACCAACTGCCGCAAAAATCATCCAAACCTTTCTTTGGACAATCTCTATTTTCAGCGAGAACAAATCAAGCAACAACAAAATAGCCGAAATCAACGTCATTAAAGGGAATAACAAATATACAGCGTTGTCCGACCAAAAGCTATAGGTCCCTTTTATCAAGGCTGCCGGCGTATAATGAACGGTCAAGCACGCCGCAGAAACAAATGCAGTCAAAGTAAAGAACTTATCCATCAATTTCTTAATCAATTGGACCACCTCATAAAACAGCGTGCCGTGTCAACTCCCCGAGGGTGGTGCGCATCCTGGATTACAACTTTATCGCTAAACGGGCCAGGCTCTATTGTAAAACCATCTAATGGTTCGTTATCATAGATAATTACGATAGAATCTTGCCGTTCATCAATCCCAATACCCGTCCCTGGAACAACAGCCCCAATGCCACCACCAGACGCAAACTGATAGGTCAAAATATTTTTCCTGACATTATCATTATCTAGGTATTGGAGATGCCAAACATCAAGATTCCTAGAATCAACAAAGAAATAATACCAAAAGGATTCGTTCAGAGCCTCTCGTACAAGAAAAAGTTTCCTGCCTTCCAATTCACATTGCTTTAGATTTTTATCTCCATATTCATAAATAGGAAACGTATCCCCCTCAACCGGATTATGGCATGCGCGAATCAAAAACAAATACGAAAGAAAGATTATGGTAAAGGCGATTTTCGCCCACAAATCCTTCTTTTTAAAAAACTCGACCGCTTTAAATATTTTTTCCGATATTTGCATACAACAGATAGAATATACAAAATCCGGGCAGAGTTTGCGTAGCCCGCGCTAGGGAGAAAAAGTGAGGGTATAAAATGTATGGATCCCCTCCGCTACGCTCCGAGGATGACAGCATTTAAAGTCGGGGGCAACGAACTTACAGACCGTTCGGCTCTATTTCAACATAAAAAAAGATGGCATCGCCTCACTCTCGCAAACACGCCTCGTTTATACGAGGCGCATATTGCTCACAGACGAAGCTTTGCAAAAACGAGCAGAAGAAGGCGTAAAACGACGTGGCATTAATGTTTCTGAAAAGCTCAAAAGCGAGTAAGACGAGGCGCCTTACCGACCGTAGCGTACTAAGCGTACGTGAGGTCGGGGGCAACGAAGTATTACGAAGCTTTTCAGCCTTTCACGTGGATGGCGGCGGCAAATTCTTTCAAAAGCGCCGGGTCTTCCACCTTTTCCCACAGCGTGCCGGTCACGATGATGTTCGCGCCTGCAGCCACGCGGATGGCGGCCGTCTGCGGGTCCTTGATTCCACCGCCGGTAATAATCGTCATCTCGGTCGCACGGCGGGTATAGGCGATGTGCTCCACGGGCACGGGCTCTTCGGCGCCGCTGCCTGCTTCCAGGTACACGTAACGCATGCCCATGAGTTCTGCCGCAATGGAGTTCACCATGCTGAGCTTGGGCTTGTTCGCGGGCACAGGCATGGTACCGCTGATGTATTCCACCGTCGTTCGCTTGCCGCTGTTGATGAGCTGGTAGGCCGTCGGGATGGCTTCCATATTGAGCGCACGAACGAGCGCGCCACCGCGCACCTGTTCGTCAATCAGGTAGTTCGGATTGCGGCCACTCACGAGAGTCATGAAAAGCATCGCATCGAAACCGGGAACGACCTGCGAGGCGCCACCCGGGAAAAGAACCACGGGCAGGTCCACCGCCGCCTTGAGGGCTGCCACCTGCTTGGGGAGCGTGAAGTTCCCGAGGTACGAACCGCCCACGAGCAAGAGGTCGGCGCCGTTCTCGGCGGCCATCGAACCCGCCTTAACGAATGCGGCCTCGTCCGAAGTATCGGGGTCGAGCAGCACCGCAAAAAGGGCACCGCGCTCTTCGATTTCAGCATTCAAGCGGAGTTCGGTCTTACCTGGTTTCATAATAAATCCTTCGTTCCTAAACGGAACATGTCGTATAAAAATACAATATATTCGGCACGCCTACCTCTTCACTACCAGACGTGTCATCGTTTTTTGGCCCGAAACGGCACGAACCGCATACACACCCGGCTTCAAGGCAGAAATATCCAGCGAAACGCGGCGGGCATTGCCGTTCCAGCGCAGGGTCTCGCGGTTGTTCACATCGAAAAGGCGGATTTCGCGAATGTCACCCGAGCTTACGGCCTCGAGGCTATTACCCGCGAGTGCAACGTTCAGATTCAAAGCCGGCGCGGTAACGGGCTTCACGGCATCCGAGCCCGGGCCGAACTTTTCGCCGATATCCACGCCCTTCTCCTTCACGAACTGCGAAATCAGCCGGATATACGCCGTCTGGTACCCGAGACTCGGCTCGGTGAGTTCCCAGGAATCGATGGGCCAGCCGTCATTGATGTTCGCATACATCTTCGCGTGCGGTTCCCCGACCGGAATCGAAACCGCATAGCAGAGCGCATTGTTATTTGCGCTCCCGCAGCCCTTCGCAGAGTTGTCGGCATCGTATTGCTTGCAGCAGTCCGCCCACGCATAGCGGGAGTTCGCACCGCCCGTCACGTAGCCCGGAGCGGGATTGTCGCCCGTAAACCATCCGTGATAGAACTTCGTGACGCTCTTGCTTGCGCCATAACTACCCATGTTCGAAAGGTAGACCATGCCGAACGGGTTCACGCCATGCAGGTAGTGCAGGTATTCTTCCGCGGCATCGCGCCACGTGAGCGCCTCTGCAGAGGTCGCGCCTTCGTAGGCCGCCATCTTGCCGAACAAAAGCCCGCTCGAAGCCTTCGCCGAATTGGAGCCCCAGTTGTAGTCGCGGATGTAGGAGCGGTACCCGTCGTGTTCCAGACCGTTCACAAAATACTTGCTCTGCCTGAACTGCGCCACAAAACGTTCCTGCACAACGCTTTTCACGTCGGCATCCGCATCCTTGTAGCCCAGATAAAGCAAGTAGAGCAGGCTGTGGGCAACGCGGTACTGGTCGAGCGCCCAGTTGCCATACTGACGCATCAGGGGCAGGCTATCGGGAGTCGCCGAGAAACGCTTGAGGTAATTCGCGTCGCCGGTGAGTTCGTACATCGCGAAGTCAGCAGCCACCTTCACCGCAAAGCGCGCACCCGTCGTGTAGTTGGTATCGATTTCCTGCTGGCCTGCCGCAAGGTCCTTGGTGCCGTATTCCGCCTTGTTGTTGTAGAACATGGAATCGGGGTGAGCCTCCGCCCACTTGAAGGCACGCTGGGCGGCATCCTTGAGCGTCGCCGCATATTCGGTGTTCCCGCGCTTGTCGGCAACTATGGAACCGAGCGCGAAAGCCTTCGCCGCAGAGTAGGCGGACATCGCGTTGGGAGCACCATAGTAACTGCGGCCCGTCGCTGCCGATGGGGGCGATACATGGTCCTCGTCGACTACCGAGAGCACGGAGCCGTCCGCGTTCTGCATACGGAGCAGATGATCCATACCCCACTTCACCTCGTCAAGAACGTCAGGAATCCCATTGCCCGATTCGGGGATGTTGTAGTCGTCGGTAAATGCCTTGGGCGTATCCATGTAGGCACGCAGGAGCGTCTCGATGTAGTTGCCGTTCCATACAGTATACTTGTTGAAGTCGCCCGCATCGAACCACCCGCCGCTCACGTCACGTTCCGTTGCGGCATTCGTGCTGTCGGTAAACAGGCGGGCGGCCTTGTCCTGCGCGTGGTTCACTCCGTCGACCCAATCCTTGCCCGCATACTTTTCTTCCTTCGCCATGCCTACGCGCTGGTAGAACATCATGCGCATCGCCGCTTTCAGGATGTCATTGTAAATATCATCCCGGATGCGGAAGTAGAACGACTGCTTCAGATTATCCGCCTTGTCACGGATAAAGTAAGTACCCGGCGTATTCACCGAGGAGAAATCAAACCACCAGATTTTATCGCCCGAGGCGGTATCGACTGCACCTTCCTGGAAGGCGACCGGTGCGCCAGAGAATACGACCTCCGTGGTCGCACTATCCACGACCTCCATCACATCGCCCGGAGTGTACGAGAGCGAAGCATCGTAACCCAACTCGGGGCTACGCAGCACGGCGACCTTCTTTGCATCGGGACGATACCCGAACTGGTCGACGGTAATGAACACGTCCTGCGCGAAGGCGGCAGACGCGAGCAATGCGACAAGCGAAAACGCGGTAAGTTTGATTCGATTCATAGGCGAGCCCTAATCTATTCAATATAGTATAGGGCGATCCCGCTTGCGAGCCCGTTTTTATTCCAACTTGGAACGCAATTTGCCCAAAGCAACGCCCACACGTGATACGCTTCACGAATCCGGATTTTTTATACCCCATACGTCGAACGAGTGGTCATAAAAAGAAGGCGGGCCTCAGCCCGCCTTCCTGCTCCCCCCGTTTGTGGGTCCTCTCCTTTCCCCCTAACAGATCCACAGCATATCAGTTCTTCACGCAGCGGACAGGAGCTCCAATATCCATACCAATGATATGGAGAGGGCCTAGTCTTTCACCCGAGATAACACCAAAGCACCCCCTAGGCTGATCCGAATCATATATAATTACCTTCGAATTAAAAACGATTTTCCCTCCTTTTCCCAACACTACGTAGCAAGAAGACTCACCCAAATCATGGTCACCCGTCTTGACCCTATAGTCAGGTTCTGCTTTTTCATTTTGTTCCAAGAACCAGTCTGGATATTCCGTGCGGTCGGCAAAACCAGACGGCAACATATTGAACCCGACAACATCCATTCCGTCAACGCCATCAGTCCAAGTTCTTGATTTTAACAGCTGGAAGGAATTAATATCGTCATACGAATAACCTATTTCGCGAACAGCATCGAACAATTTCGCCCAATCATCGATTGTCGCAACATGCCATCCATCTGGGCAAACGCCCTGACTGTCTGCGGAATCAATGGTTTGCATTAAACGTTCATGCGACACACGATAAGCTTCTGTATATTCATCCGTGTTCTCGCTTTCATAGTACCATATAGAGTCCAGTTCCTTAAACTTGGCAACATACTGGGTATCATGAGGAATATTGAAAGTGGCCCACGTCGAATATAGGCGCCCGTACTTTTCGCAGTTGGCAGGATCGTCCTCGTAACACCAGGAATCGTCAACGGCGTAATTTAAGTTCTCCGCCAGCCAAGTGTAGGTCTCACCCTCAACCTTTATGCTGAATGTCTTGTAGACCTTACCATCACGCTCATCCGTCATCGTCCCGAGCGTCTTGGGAATTTCCCTTTCACGCAATGTCCAATAGCCGGAATCGCAGACAAGGAAATGGAAATCGCCATACTTCAATTCTTCACCCTGGTTATTGTCGGCGCAATCCCCCTTTCTAAAACCAATTTTCGCTACGACATTGAAGAAATACTTTTCCGCCAATTCCGCAATGTGGGTATCACCCGAATCCAGGCCCAATTGCACAAGGAATCCCGGGTCACGAAGCAAGCGGTAATTCAACTCCATCCACTTGCCATCGAAATACCGTTCATAGGAAAGTGATTTCCACACTCCTTCCGCAGCAATATCCTTGGCGGCACGGTCTACCGCAGCGGGGTAGCCATTGAACATGTAACTCGCCATGATAAACACGGGGAAAATGGAACTCGTTTTCTGGGAATAGTCCACCTTGTCAAACGCATCCAGGGAGTCACGAATCCCGAACGCATGCAGCACATCCTTTTCGGCCGAGTCCTTCGCCTCCGCAAAGGCAAGTCCCGATTTTGCGAGGTTAAACACGCGGCCCGCTGCCAAGGTCGTAAGGATGTTGACCTTCACGTCCTTTGTCTTGCGCAAATCTATAACCGTGCTATACGTCGCCCAGGTCTGGCTCAAGGTATCTCTTTCGTTATCGCCATAATGCCACCCTTTATAAGGGTCATAAGTATTAAAAGCGATATCTCCGGATACTTCGACATAGGCAAAAGGACTTTCCGCAGTAACGTCATTCACTTCGAAGCGCCCGTCCACATCGGATTTCGTTTGGATAAACGGATTCTCGGACACTTCAAAAGTCGTGGTATCGACGCCATAGATCTTGACCTGCGCCCCTTCCGCAAAGGCCGTCCCGGCAATAACAGACTGCAACTGATTTCCAGTTCCATCTTTCGCTTGGGCAGATACATACAGAGTCAGCGCACGTCCTGCGACCGTGATATTTTCGAGTTCCGCCATTACACCAGTCTCTTCGGCAGAACCACCCGCTATCGGCTTGTCGTCAGTAGAACACGCCGCGAACATCAGGGCGAGCGGCATCACCACACTGTATATAAACCTACGGTTCATTTCAAAATACTTCATGGCATCCTCCTAACCCTTCTTATCAACACTCTTGTTCGTCATCGGGAAGAACTGGATGTTCATACGGTAGACTTCATCCGTTTCGTCTTCACGCGTGGCAATCGCGACAACCCTCTTGCGGAATTCTGCGATTTCCTTGACAATTTCTTCGTAGGCGTTGCGCGTAATACCAAGCGTAAGGCCCGAAAAGTTGCGTTCATCCTGCGGCACGTTCTCAATGGCCTCGAGAGCAATTTCGCCCATCTGGCGATGCAGCCCGCGCACGGCCACCGGGGTCACACCCATCGGGCCCGTCGTCACGGACTTTTCAGTCTGCTTGTAATTACCGGCTTCGTCTTTCTTGAGCAGTTCCGCACTCACGAGGAACTTGAGCGTTTCACTCACCTCGGCTGCACTCACCTTCGGGCGGCAAGCATGCGCGAGCGCCAGCGGCTTTGCCCCCGGCATGGCAGGAGCAAGCTCACGGACAACCGGATTTTTCCAGTCGCTAAAGAACCGGAAGGAATCCCCTTCTAGGATTTTTACCTTGTGCGCATCGGCAATCGCGAGCATCCTGTTGAACGCCGCCTTCTTTTCGGCATCCTTTTTCGCATGGTCAAACTTGACCATCTCGCAAAAATATTCCTGTTCGTAACCCGTAAGGTGCATGGCCTGCGCCACACGAGAGGCAGCTTCGCCGCTCAGGTTGAACTTACCCTCACTTACATATTTAAGGTATACCGGCGAGGTGAAACCTGCCATCTTGGCGAACTCTTGCCAGGTAAAAACGGATTTTGCCTTCCTGTCGGCGTAATAATCCGCAATATACTGGCGGTAGTCCGTATATTCAAGAATATCTTTCATCGATCCTCCCGAAAACGACCGCATCAACTGCTCCCCTCCTGATTCACCTCAGGTTTATGCCCTTGCGGGCCGTTCCGAGGTTAAATATAAACACTATTTTTTCAAAAGTCAATAGTTTTACAATATATTTTTCAATTTTTCTTTAATTTTTCACATATTTTTAGACATTTTATAAAAATTGTAATTTTTCACAATATAAACAATGCACTCCGTGACCACGACGAACGAGCGATTATAAAAAGAAGGCGGGCCTAAGCCCGCCTTCCTGCTCCCCCTATCTGGGTTCCCCCTTTCCCCCTAACAGAATCACAGCATATCAGTCCTTCACGCAACGGACAGAATGTCCGTACTCAAAGTTTGTAATTTGAACAATTCTTCCAGAAGATTCAGCAAGGTTCACACAATAGGGAAGATGACTTTTGCCATTTTCTCTAATCCTTATTTTAAACGGAGACCTATGACCGTCGCCCCATGCAGAAAAACAGCCATACCGTCCTAATCCATAGTCTCCAGGTATGCCCACCGGATTAGAGCCGTAATCGGATTCTTCAATTTCATACCATTCCGGAAGATCCCGACGGTCGACACGGCCAGCCGGCAACATATTGAACCCAAAGGCATCTCTTCCATCAGATTCGGCAGTCCATGTCGTTGTTTTAAAAGCAGCAGATACATCATCGGCGTAACCGATTTCATCAAACGCGTAATCAATCAAATTCGCCCAATCATCTGGAGTTGCAACATGCCAACCCTCCGGGCAAACACCTTGAACATCCGCTGAATCGAAAGCATCAAAGACTCGATCTCTCGCTTCTTCAAAGTCTTCGCGAAATTCCTTATAATCATCATCCTGCTGATGTATCGCATAAAGGTACGCCCACTCCTTCGCAATAAACGCAGTATCCCTAGGAACATTGAATGTTGCCCACATCGAATACAGGCGCCCGTAGGTTTCGCAATTATCCGGATCATCGCCATAGCACCAGGAGTTGTCAACAGCATAATTCAGGTTTTCCGCAAACCATGTCCATGTCGTGTCCTTATATGTAAACGAAAATGTCTTATACTCCTTACCATCGCGTTCGTCCGTCATCGTTCCAAGATTTTTTTGCAACTCCTTTTCACGAACTCTCCAATAATCGTCTTCACATACCACATAGACATAATAACCATGATCAAATGATTCTCCCTGACGACTCTCGGTACAATCGCCCATTCTGTACGCAATCTTTATTACAACATTAAAGAAATACTTTTCTGCCAATTCCGCAACAAGGGTATCCGTTGAATCAAGCCCCAAAAGTACAAGGAATTCCGGCTCACGTAGCAAATGGAACATCATCTCCGCATGTTTCTGGTCAAGATAACGGTTGTAAGTAAGTGTCCTCCAGACGCCATCCTCAGCAATGTCCTCCGCCGCAAGGTCTACCGCCGCAAGGGAACCTTCAAACAGATAACTGGTCATAATGAACACAGGGAAAATGGAGCTCGATTTTTTTGAGTAATCCACCTTGTCGAACGCGTCTAAAGTTTCGCGTATTCCAAGCGCATGCAGCACGTCCGTTTCGGCCGAGTCCTTCGCCTCCGCAAAGGTTAGCCCCGATTTTGCGAGGTTAAACACGCGGCCTGTCGCCAAGGTCGTCAGTATATTAACCTTCACATCTTTTGTCTTGCGCAAATCCACAACGGTCCTATAAGTAGTCTCGGCCAGCGAATCGTCCGGATAATACGACAACATACCGCCAGGATTCTTCACATTCAAAGCAATATTTCCAGTAACCTCGACAACAGCGAACGGGCTCTCGGGAGAAACATCCTTCACTTCGAAATTACCGTCATTATCCGATTGCGCCTGTGCAAATGGTTCTTCGGAAATTTCAAATGTCGCCGTATCGACTCCGAAGAACTTTACCCGGGCTCCCTCGGCATAAGCAGATCCCGAGATAACCGCAACCGATTCTTCATCGTCGGATTCCACCTCCTGCGCCTTCACATACAAGCTCAATGCGTGACCAGCCACCGTAATGTTTTCAAGCGAAGCGGTTTCTTCAGTGTAGCCACCTTCGTGCACCAACGGCGATTTACCGTCATCTCCAGAACAACCCGAGAAAATCACGAGAGGAACAACCGTCATCATCAGGCAGAATGCAGGCCCGACAAAATCATGCAGCAGCGTGTTTTGTTTTGAAATTTTCATGATATCCTCCTAATCCTTTTTTACACACTTTTTTGTCATCGGAAAGAACTGAACATTCAAACGATATACTTCGTCCGTATCATTCGTTCTCGTCGCAATCGCAATAATTCTTTTGCGGAATTCTGCAATTTCTTGAACAATTTCATCGTAGGCATCATGTGTGACGCCAAGCGTCAAGCCCGAAAAATGGCGTTCATTTTGCGGTACACCTTCTATGGCCCCGAGAGCAAATTCACCCATCTGGCGATGCATTTCGCGAACCGCTACCGGAGTCGCATCCATGGGACCCGTAGACACGCCTATTTCGGTCTGTGCATATTTCCCGTCTTTGTCCTTTTGGAGCAGGTTCGCCTTGACAAGAAAGTTGAGAGTTTCGCTCACTTCGGCTGCGGTAATTTTAGGGCGGCACGCATGCGCGAGAGCTAGCGGCTTTGCGCCCGGCATAGCGGGAGCAAGTTCGCGAATGACAGGATTTTTCCAACTGTCGAAATAGCGGAACGAGTCCCCTTCCAGAATTTTCGCCTTGTGCGATTCCGCGATAGAGAGCATCTTCTTGAAGATTGCCTTTTTCTCGGCATCCGTCTTTGCGCGGTCAAACCGGACCATCTCATAGAAGTATTCCTGTTCGAATTCCGTCAGATTCATGGCCGCGGCCACGCGTTTCGTGGCGGCATCGCTCAAGTTGAAATATCCGTCGCTCACATACTTAAGGTAGACAGTCGACGTGAATCCTGCCGCCTTTGTGAAGTCCTGCCAGGTGAAAGCCGACTTGGCCTTTTTTTCGGCGTAGTAGTCGGCAATATACCGGCGGTAGCTCGTGTATTCAAGTATTCCCTTCATTGTTCCTCCTAGCATTCTAAATATAACCTCTGAAATAAGAAAAATCACTTTTTTCTACAATGTAAAATTAGCGATTTTATTAAAATTTCGCCATTTTTAAATAAATTTCTAAAAAATCATCATATTTTCCCAATGTTACCCCCCCCCCTAAAAAAAAGCGAAGCAACTCGAAAACTGAATTTAGCGCAAAAAAAAAGAAGATAGGCGCAAGCCTATCTTCCTTCCCCTCCTAGCCCTATTCCTCCTTTTTAGGGTATTCCCCTCCTATTTTTGCAATTTAAGGCGTTTAATCCATGACGCAGCGGACAGAAGCTGCACGCTCTAACTTTGAGTACTCCGAAGGAGTATAGTCAGGATCCAATTCCTCATCGGGGTCAACCCATATATAGTTACCGAATCCTACCATAGAATAATTACCGGTAGCCTTGAAAGACCATACCTTCGTCTTTAAACCTACTTCTCCGTTTTTACCCAGTATGAAATAATCAATAAACTGAGCCGGCTCAGGCGGCATCAACACATTGAAACCAATCACATCCAACCCGTCCTTCCCTTTTGTCCAGGATGTAGATTTAAGGCTTTCTTCTTTATAGGGGAAACCGGAATCAATCAAGAAATTATACAGATTCTCCCAATCATCCGACGTAGCCACATGCCAACCATCCATGCAAACATCTCGACCCACAGAAGCATCAAATACGCTATAATATGTTGAATCCGCTTCACGAACAGCAAGCCTATTCGCACGAATCATCTCGGCATACGCCACGCTGTCGTCACCGTGCGATTCTCTATAAGCCAGCCACAGAGAATCGCTGGCTCCACGAAGAGAATCTTTGGTTGCTTTTGCATTGTTATACACAGAATCCCTTTCTATACCGAACATCGTCTCAATCGTATACTCGCGGCCATAAGTTTCGCAGTAGGCAGAATTATTGCCATAGCACCGAGAGTCCAGAACTTCGTAGTTCAGGTTCTCTGCCATCCACGTCCAAGTTCTGCCTTCGTATTCAAAAGAGAATGTACTGTACGTCTGCCCATCGCGCTCGTCCGTCACCGTCCCAAGCGTTTTCGGGATTTCCCTGTTGCGCAGCACCCAGTAATCAGGTTCACAAACCAGATAATGCGCCCCACCAAAAGCAACTTGCTCTCCCTGATTGTCGGCAGTACAACGATCCTTCTCAAAACCATTTATCGCCACCGCATTGAAGAAATATTTTTCTATCTGCTCGGCGATTTGCATATCGCTCGAATCTAGGCCCAGCTGAACAAGGAATTCCGTTTCACGAAGCAGATGATAGTCACGTTCAGCCTCCCCCGAACCAAGAGAAGTTGCAAGCACTTTTGATTTCCAGCTTTCGCCCGCACCAATCTTATCAGCAGCATATTCAACATCTTTGGGATAACCGCTGAAAATGTAGCTGACCGCGACAAACACCGGGAATACGGAGTTTGACCTTTGCGAAAAATCTACCGAGTCAAAAGGCGCCACAGCCTCATATATGCCAAACGAATGTAAGGCATCCAATTCACCCAGCTCAGCCGCCTGCGCAAACGGGAGTCCCGATTTCGCAAGGTTCAAGATCCGATACGCAGCCAATGTCGTAAGGACATTTATTTTTACGTCCCTTGTCTCACGCAGGTCTACAACAGTGCGGTAAGTCGCCCAGGTTTCATCCCAGCCCTCTCCATGCAACCTTGAAATCGATTCTTTTTCATGAGGACTGAGATACGGGTTTTCTGTATCAAGCACGATATGCCCTGTAATTTCCACTACGGCATAAGGACTTTTGACCGAAACTTCGCCTATCTCAAAGTTTCCATCCGCATCCGTTTCTGCCTGGGCAAACGGCTCTTCCTCCCTTTCGAATGTCACGGAATCAACGCTATAGAAGCTTACCTGCGCGCCTTCTGCATAGCCCGCCCCCGTCAATACATCCAATTGTTGGTTTTTCTCCGAGCCCTGTGTTTGCGTACTCACAAACAAGTTCAAGGCGCGACCGGCAATTGTAATATCTTTCAGGGCATAAACGCTCGGCTCTTCGGAAGCGCCGCCCGATACAGGCTTATCTTCGGAGCAGCCCGTGTACATCAAAACAAGAGCAAAGCCCACAACCAGGCAGACTGCCGCACTGATAAAATCGCTTAACAGCGTGTTTCGAATGATTCGTTTCATGATATTATCCTCCTACCCTTTTTTAAAACCTTTCTTATTCGTCATTGGGAAGAACTGCATGTTCAGGCGATACACCTCGTCTGTTGCGTCATCCCGAGTAGCGATTTCAATAATTTTTCTGCGGCAATCATTAATCACCGCGACAATTTCGTCGTAAGCGCTGCGCGTGATACCCAAGGTCACGCCCGAAAAATGGCGTTCATTTTGCGGCACACCCTCGATGGCGTCAAGCGCAATTTCGCCCATCTGGCGGTGCAGTCCGCGAATGGCAACAGGTGCAGCTTCCATCGGCCCAGCTGTCACAATCTTATCGGACTGTTTGTAATTGCCGGCGGCATCTTTCTTGAGCAGGTTCGCCTTGACCAAGAAATTCAGCGACTCGCTTACTTCGGCGGCAGTGACCTTCGGGCGGCACGCCTTTGCCAGCGCAAGCGGTTTTGCCCCGGGCATAGCGGGAGCAAGTTCGCGAAGCACCGGATTCCTCCAACTGTCGAAATAGCGGAAAGCGTCACCCTCGATAACCTTGGCATTGCTCTGCTTTGCAATGGAAAGCATCCTGTCAAAGATTTCCTTCTTTATGTTGTCCGTAACGGCATGGTCAAACTCCACCATCGCGCGGAAATATTCCAGCCGGTTCCCGCTTAACCCCATGGCCTTTGCCACACGCTCGACGGCATCTTCGCCCAGGTTGAAACGCCCCTCGCTCACATACTTCAAGTGGACCGACGAGGAGAACCCCGCCATCCTTGCGAACTCCCGCCAGGTAAACGCAGACTTCACCTTCCTTTCGGCGTAAAAGTCCGCGATGTACTGGCGGTAGCCCGTATATTCAAAGACATCTTTCATTTTTCCTCCTAACCGATTCCCAGTCACTGGGTGGGTTACGCTCTAAATATACCTCTTATTCCGCAAAAGTCAACTTATTTTACAATACAAAAATCGCGTTTTTATTCAATTTTCAACAGTTATTTTTAAAATCATAAAAAATATGCATTTTTCTATAATGCAACGACACGCTTATTTTCAAGGAGTCCGCCTTTACCTATATTTACGGCATGGAACTTTTCACCAAAATCGACATTCCCGCATCGAGCATTCGCATCGATTACACGAGCCGCATCGCGTTTTTCGGGTCGTGCTTTGCAGACAACATATCGGCACAGTTTACAGCGCGCAAGTTTGGCGTGCTCGCGAACCCGTTCGGTACGGTGTACAACCCGGTATCTATCGCCGGGCAGATTAAGGCGATTGCCGACGGGAAAGTTTTTGGGGAGAGCGACGTTTTCCAAGATGCCTGCGGGCCCTGGTACAGCTGGGATGCGCACGGTTCGCTCTCGGGCGCAACACGCGAAGAGTGCATCGAAAAACTGAACAACGCGGCAACCCGCACACGGGAATTTCTAAAGCAGGCAGATGTCGTGTTCATCACGCTCGGGACTGCGTTCGTGTATTTTTTGAAAGATGGCCGCGCTGTCGCAAACTGCCACCGGCAAGACCCAGCACTTTTTGAACGCAGGATGATTACGGTCGAGGAAGCGGCACGGGCGCTTCGGGAGATCGAGCGCGACCTGCGAAAAATCCGCACCGACATCCGCATCGTGTTTACCGTATCGCCGCTACGCCACATGGCCGACGGCGCGCACAACAACACGCTATCGAAGGCGACGCTACTGCTCGCGATAAATAGTATCAAACAAAAAGCAATGGATTCTATCGGCTCTACGAGCCTCCAGAATGACAAAGCAAGTCGAGCAAGCGCGGGAGTTTACTCACGCATTTGCGAGACGCAGCAGTCATGCGCTCCGCGCAATGACATCGCAGAATACTTCCCGAGTTACGAAATCGTGATGGACGAACTGCGCGACTACCGCTTCTACGATAGCGACATGGTCCACTTGTCCAAAACCGCCGAGGAATACATCTTTGAGCGCATGGTCGAGGCCTACTGCGACGAAAAGACCCGCACAAATATTGTCCGCGTCGAAAAGTTCATGAAGATGGCGAATCACAGGGTATCTGACACGCGTTCGCCCGCGTCGGCAAGTTTCGCTCAAAAAGCCATTACCCAAGCAAAAACCCTGGAAAAGGACATCCCAGGGCTCGATCTTGTCGCCGAAATTGCAAAATTCAACGGTATCGCTTTTTAATTACTTGTATTTGATTTTCACAGAAAACGCGGACTTGCAACCGAGATCGTCGTTGTTCCAATGATCCGGACCGCCAGCAAATAGATTGACTCCCAGTTCGCCGATTTTTGCCGTTATGGAATCGACGAATTTCGACTTTCTCCATATTTCGCTGAGGATGTTGTCGCATTCCTTCCTTGAAAGCGTATAGCGCCTCTTGGTGTTCTTGCTATTCGGAACGCCTTCTTCTTCGATTACGCCCTGACACGCATAGAGGCCATCGTGGATGAAGGCCGCCGCATTGTATATATCGGCGTTCTTTTCGTTCATTGCGATATAGGACGGCACCTGCAAATTAAACGCTTTAGGGGCCGACGTACCGTTCGTCTTGAAGCCCGCATCGAAGTGCACATTCATCGTGGCTTTATGCCACCTCTTGTTCCCCTTGCCAAATTGCGTAAAGCGCCTTATCTCAAGACGGAAGTTCGCATTCTTTTTCAAGGTAATTACGCTCCCCGGATCAACAAGGTCAAAAACAAAGGGGTCAATGACCTTGATAGAGTCGACTTCAATTCGGTCCGTCGCCGTTTGCTGTTGTTCCACTTTCGAAGCGACATCCGACTTGGCCATTCCGAAAAGCGTCTTGAAAAAACTCATGATACTCATTTTACCTCCAGGGGTTTAAACGAAATGTAAGAAAAATATATACAACGGAAAGAAAAAAAGACAAATGAATTCTCTTTTTTACAAATAAACCGCCTGGCAGGCAACCGTCAAACAGCCGCAGAGCGGTAACCGAGCAACTTCATGCTGTAAAGAGCCGTGCCCTTGCTGATGCTACGCACGCCTGTGGCATAGCCGAAGATTTTACGCAGGGGGACGTCCGCCTTCAAAAAATGCGTCTTGCCGTCGCCCGCGATTTCTTTCACCTTGCCTTCGCGGGACTGGATATCGCCCGTCACGAGGCCCGCAAAGTTCACGGGGCATTCCACCGAAAGTTCCATGACGGGTTCGTACAGCTGCACGTCCGCGGGCTTCACGAGCTTGATGACGGCATCGCCACAAGCCTTCTTGATCATGGGAGGCAGCGCCCCTTCGGTCCACGTGAATTCATGAACTTCGAAGCAAACGCCGACAAGCGCGCCCTTGCCCAGAACGCCCACCTCGGTAGATTCCAAAAGGGCGGAACGCACGCCCGCGAGGATTTCGCGCGGAGCCGTTTCGAGGAATTCGGCAGAAAGCCGAATATCGTGAGCGTCACCTTCGAGCGGTGTTGCAGACAACTTAATAGAAATCTTATGGGGGCCGAGCTGGAAGGTATTCTCGACAGGCCCTACCGCATGGCAGAGGCGTTCTTGCCAACGCACCTCCGGGCTACCGGCCCGCACTTCGCACCCGAATTCGCGCTTGAGGCGTGCAAGCAAAACATCCAGCTGCACCTCCCCTACGGTATGCAAGTACCAGAAACCGCCATCCAGGTCGTGCTGCACCCGGAAAGACGGGTCCATGCGGGAAAGCGTATTCAAGCTCTTTTCGATATGCGCGTAGTCTTCGGCACCGATGCATTCCACGCGGGTCTGCAGGAGCGGCTTGTAATTGTCACGGATAGACGGTTGGGCATTGTCGCTGGGCGACTCTTCGGCCTGCAACGACGGCGAAGTTCCATCCGTGTAAATCACCTGGCCGAGTTCCGTCTCGAACGGGGTACGCATCGCGTAGATGTCGCCCGAACGGATTTCGTCGACAGGCTGTAACAGGTTAGCCTTGAGGCGCGAGAACTCAAAGCCTGCGGGCCACGCCTTGCGCTCCATGTCGGTATGGCTACGGAAAAGCGAGATTTCGCCCACGCCCTTGAAATGCCGCAGGCGTATCACCTGGCCAAGTTCACCTTCCGCAAACTGGGGCGGTTCGGGCAAGAAGAACGTGAGCGCCGTAATCAGGCTGCGCACGCCGTAGCCTTCCATCGCGGAGCCCGCATAGCAGAGCGCGTAATCGTCGCTCTTCACCAGTTCGCGCAGCCCGCGTAAAAGCATCTTCGGAGGCACGCGCTTGCCTTCCATCGCCAGCTGCAAAATTTCGTCATCGAAACTGCTCGCAAATTCAACGGCCTCGGCATAGTGCTTCTTGAGTTCGCGAGAATTATCCCAGCCGTCTTCCACGTTCCAGCCGTCGTCAATTTCTTCGGCTCCCGATTCCGAATGCGCAAGCCTGCTCTGGCTCAATACATCGAGTACGCCCGTCATGCGCCCATCCTGATATTCAGGGAGCGTCATCAGCACCGGACGTACGCCCAGAACTTCTTCTATGTTGATGAGGGTTTCGTCAAGCGAATAGTCGGGATTGTCGAGTTTGTTCACATACAAGATGGTTCGCACGCCCGCTTCACGGAGTTTCTTGTAGGCGGCAACCGTCTGCGTTTCGACACCGCTTGCCGCGCTCACCACGAGTACCGCGCCCTCGACCGCCGTAAGCGCCATATCGACTTCGGCACCGAAATCCACATGACCCGGCGTATCGATAAAGTTGAACCAGGTGTTCTTCCACTCGAAATGCGCGACACCGCTTTCAATCGTAATGCCGCGTTCCTTTTCTTCGGGCATGTAGTCCATCGTGGCAAGGCCTTCTTCGACCTTCCCTGGCCTGCGGACTTCACCCGCCGCAAACAAGATGCGCTCGGAAAGGGTCGTCTTTCCGGCATCGACGTGCGCGAGAATCGCTATGTTGCGGACAGATTGCGGCATATTCTCAAATCTAACAAAAAAGGAATTCCCTTTTTGAGGAATTCCTTTTTAAACGTTGTCGTTCGAAATTACTTGCGTATCTTCTTGGACATACTGGCAAGGAACTTGGCCATATCCCTGCCGCTCTTCTTTTTCTTTGCACCCTGAGTCTTGAAGAGCGGGGCGTTCATGTAGAATTCGTCCATGAGGTCGTCGATGCATTCGATGTCGCTTGTGCTGAGAGCGTAGCTGTAATCATTCATGTCGAACTTAAGCGTCGGATCCTTGTCAGCATCAATCAAGAAGTCGTCGTAGGCAGCCTTGCAATCGTCTTCGTAGTACGCGAAGCGGAGCTTTTCGGTTATGTCGCACTTGATACCTTCGTAAGAGAGGTTGTACGAAACAGACGTGGGCTTGTTGGAAGTGAGCTTGATTTCGACACCGGCAGCATTCACGCTATTGCAGCTGTAAACGACGCGGTCCCTTTCGTTGATTTCGAGGAAGTTGAGAATCTCGTCGGCAAAGTCAAGGTCGTCGACAAGGCAGTCCGTGTTGATGAAGCCGACATTAGTGTAGGTACTTGTGCCAACGACAAAGCCGTTGATAGAAGCCTCGCGAGCCTGGTCAGCCTGGTAAAGGAAACCCGCCGGATACGGAAGATCCGGATCAGCATCGTAGAACATCTCCATACCGAGGCTGTTCACGTACATGTAAATAGAATCGCGCTCATAGTATTCGTAGAACGTGAGCGTATATTCGTAATTATAGTCGGGCTTCCAGACCAACTTGTAGTTTTGTTCTTCACAAATAGAAGAATAGACCTTGGCCTGTTCCGAAGAGCTGTTCCAGGTGTACGCCATCACGTCCTTGATGTAGTAATCCGTCGGAAGGTGACGGGTCCTCTGAACATCGCCAACCCTGAAGGGTTCGCCCATAGGTTCGCCGTGATCCGTATTATCTACCACGGTCACTTCGCAAGCAGTGCAAAGCAGAAGGCCGAAGCCAAGTGTCAACAATTTGCTATTCATAGAATCTCCTTGAAACATCTAAAATTCAAGATAGCAATAAAATACTTGATCTACTTCACGCAGCGTACTGAAAAGCCAAAAATCTTCGGTTTGGACGTATAACCGAAGGCCATCGACTTGTTTGTCAGGTACCAGACGCGGGCTTCACCCTGCCCGATATCTTCCAGCGCATCGTCAGCACTCCAGAAAAAGGCGAACTTGGCAAGGTTGCCGTAGGTAGCATCGTCAAAACGGTTACCTGCCGGCATGGCGCCAAACTTGAGCGTATCGTTGCCGTTGGTATCGCCCTTCCAGCCGTAAGTCGTCTTGAGCAGGTAGCCCGCATTGTAGTCGGCACCCGCGGCATTCCAGAGGCTCTCGAAATCTTCGTGTTTCGGCAGGCGGAAACCGGAAGGGCACGCACTGCGGGCGGCATCCCATGTATACAGGCGGCCATAGGCCATGCAGTTGTTCTCGTCATCATCGAGGCAATAACTGCCTTCGGACTTAAAATTCAAATTGTCGCCGAACCAGGTGCGCTCCCCGATTTTTACGAGGCGGTAAGTCTGCTTGTCACGCGGGTCCTTGAACTCGAGCGTCTTGGACTTCGCCGGTTTAGTTTTTGCAGCTTTAGATTTTGCGCCGGACTTCGCCGCAAACGAGTTCGTGCAGGCGAGCAACACCGCCAAGCACATCACAATCAAACGCAGCATCGTCATTCTCCGCACCAGGTCAACATTTACGATTCAAAAGGTCTTACACGCAACGTAACGCCGAGTTCTTCGCACAGCTTGCGGCAAATCTCGATTTTTTCTTCGGGCATCACCTTCTCGACAACCGTCATGACCACGTTCTTCACATGAGCCTTCGCAAGCACGGCGAATTCCTTGAGGGCGTCATAAGACTTGATGCCAAACTTGGAACGCGTGAGCGCCAAAAATTCCTCGGCGTCAGGGGCATTCAACGAAATCGAGACGGTATCGAAGCGGCCTTCGAGTTCGGGCGTGATATCCTTGCCGTGAATCAGGTTCGCAAGGCCGTTCGTGTTGAGGCGCACCTTCAAGTTCGGGTACTTCGCCTTGAGCTTGTCAATCACGCTGCACACGTCGTAAAGGCGTTCAAGCGGTTCGCCGTATCCGCAGAAAATCAGTTCGTTGATAACGTTGAGGTCGTACGCGTCAAAAATTTCCATCACCTGGTCGACACTCGGGTCACCGCCCTTGAGCCAAAGCGTATTGCCTTCCATCATCTTCTTCGTCTGGCGCAGGCAAAAAACGCAGTTGCACGGGCAACGGTTCGTCATGTTCACGTAGATGTTCTTGCCGGTAATGTCGCCACTGTTGGCGATATCCAAATAGCCCGCCTGCCCGACGGTCCCAGTTACAGTATAAACTATCATTAGGCCCCCTTAGTCTTCGATGAGGTCGCGAAGGTACATTTCGACGCTCAGGCCCCAGTGATCGGGAACGTTGTTGTCTTCGCAGTAGCGGATGCACTTGGATGCGAATTCGGCGGCCTTCTTTACCGACTCGTAGAAGTCGTGGCCGTTCAGGTACATGCCGGCGATTACCGCGCTAATCACATCGCCCGTTCCGCTGCGGTCGCCACCGATGCGGTCGGCCATGACGATTTTCGGTTCCTCGCCCTTGCTGTACACGTAGTTCATGATCTGCGTTTTGCTGTAGTGGATGCCCGTGACCACGATGTGTTCGGGGCCCTGTTCAGCAAGCGTCTTGCACATGTTCTCGATTTCGGAGAGGGTGAGGTTCCCGTCGCGGTAGTCGCAACCTGTGAGCGAGCAGAGTTCGGTGAGGTTCGGCGTCAAGAGGTCGGCGTAATGCACGAGCGCGCGCATCTTTTCGCAAAGTTCCGGCGTATAGGTGGTATAGAGCCGGCCGTAGTCGCCCATCACCGGGTCGACCAGCGTGAACACGCCATTTTTCTTGAACGTCTTGATAAAGTCGATAACGATGTCCACCTGTTCTTCGGAGCCGAGGAACCCCGTGGCGATGGCGTCGAAACTCATGTCCAGATCTTTGTACGTCTGGATGTAGTCGCGCATCTTGGGTGTGTAATCGTCAAAGAAATACTTGGGGAACTGCGTATGCGTGGAAAGTATTGCCGTAGGCACCGCGACCGCCTGGATTTTCATGGCCGAGATGACGGGTGCCATGACGGCGACCGAGCAGCGGCCGAATCCGGTAATGTCGTTGATAAGCGCAATCTTTTTCTGTGGCATAGCAGTCTAAATCTAGAAATTAATTACGAGTTGCGGCTCGACAGGACGAGCACGCGGCCGTAAGCAAAAGCAACAGACACGATAACGGCAAGGAGCGTGGGCCCGAAGAAAACGGATTCCTGGTGCGCGGCCACCTGATACACAATAAAGCCCGCAAGCCAAGAGAAAAGGTTCCAGAGCCAGAATCCGAGAGATCCGCCGCGTGTATCCGCATCACCCTTCCCGAAGTAGAACGAGACGAGCAATACAGCAGCCATGGGCGCAAATACCGAGGCAATCAAGTACAGGAAACTGATGTAGTGTTCCATGATTCCCGAGATGGCAAGGGCGGCGCTCAAAAGGGCTACGACAACGCCCGCAACCTTCGGGTTGATTTTGCCCCAGATTGCCTTGGAGGATTCGCCTGCGGAGTTTGCCGCAAGGAAGTTCGTCGTGACGGTGGAGAGCACCACGATGATAATGCCCGGAATCCCGAGGCCTGCAAGGAGGATGGCCTGCGCGATGTTGTTGCCGGCGCCGATGCCAGCAATCTCGATACCGAGAATGTACATCCAGAGGCTCGCGAACGTGTAGGCCGCCGCAGAAACCGCCGTTGCCTTCACCGGATTTTCAACGTCCTTCGTGTAGTCCGAAATCACCGGGAGCCAGGAGATAGGCATCGCAATCGAAATCTCGAAGATGTTCCAGAAGCCAAGCAGTGCGGCAGAAGTTGCAGCCCCTGCAGTAAGCGCGCCAGATGCACCGACACCGAACAACTTAACCGTCAGCACAGCGAGCAGAATGGCAAGCGCCGCCATCACGACCGTCGTCACGTTCGCAGAACGCTTGAGGCCCACGAAAACCCAGATGGCAATCAGCACCGCAAGGATAACGCAAGTGAGCGGGAAAGAAATGGGCAAGTTGAGGCCCGCCAAGGCGGAAGCTCCCTGCGCGTTCAGCACCGCCACCCAGGCGAGCAGCTGGAAAACGTTCAAGGCGGCAAAGAACTTGGAGCCGTACTTGCCAAACGAAGAAGCCGTAGTCTCCATCGCGTTCAGGCGCACGCGGGCACCGATAAGGCCCACGAAAAAGAGCAGGATGCCGCCCAGCACATGCCCGAGGATTAGCGGGAGCCAAAGAGAACCTGGCGCCGACGCAGCGCCGATTTCGATACCCGCCTCGATTTCGGAAACCGAGATGGCGACACCGAACCAGATAATTCCATTCGAAAACAGACCTGTACGTTTTTCCATGATACACCTCCGCGAGGTTCTAAAGACGGCGCAAAAATAGAAATGCGCCCCCTGCATTACAAGGCCCGCAGCAATACTACTTTCTTATACAGCGTTATAAATTTTAACTATAACAGCGGTAAATTTTCACCATTTACAGAATTACGCGCCAAAATCCTGGTCGTCTAGGTTAAACTCGTTTTCTACCGCATCCCGTTTGCGTTCCGCAGTCGCGTCCAGAGCCTCAGAATGCCCACGCAACGCCGCAAACGGGTGGAATATCTTAGCACGGTCCGCAACGTTCATACGCGGGTGCTTCATGAGGAAGTTCCAGTCGTTCCGCGGGTACGGCAAGTCGATTATGTCCTTGTAGTCGTCACGCACGGTGACCTCCAATCTGTCCGTTGCGTTCCACGGTCGTAGCGCCTTCCTGCAAGTCCATGCCCTTCACGATGGCGTTCTTGCCGAACCGCTTCTTTATCATGAGTTCCGCCTTCAGGCGCTTCTTTTCGCGTTCCTGTTTTTTCACGTCGGTGAACAGGTCAAAACCTTCGTTGCCTTCGTCCACCACGTCAATCGCCACCAGGTTCAAGCGGCGCACCGTCAATTCCGGGTTCACGATGCGGTCAAAAAGTTGCATCACCACATCGGCAAAAGCGGACTGCGAACTGGAATAATGCCCGAGGGAAGCCGTACCGTGGGCAGGCTTCGGAATCGTGCGCCCGTAATAATCTACCACCGTCTCGCCGTGGTAAATTCCCTTGTCCACATTCTCGCGGTCATACCCCACTGTAAGCACCATGCCCTTCGCGACCAAATTATGCTCAACCAGCGACATCGAGACAGTATCGACCATCTCGCGTACCACGAGTCGCGCCTTCTCGAAACTGTACGGATCCTGCAACACCTGGCCCTCGCCGGTACTGCGGCTCCGAGGCTTCGCCTTCTTGATGTCGGCAATCGTGCAAGGTTCGTAGCCCCAGGCATGGTCAATCAAAATTTCCGCATTCACTCCGAACATCTTGTACAGTGCATCAGGGTTTTTCACGCTCGCACGCGCAAGGTCACCCATCGTGCGGATTCCACGCCCGCCATTCAGGTAGCACTTTTCAAGGCGCGCAGCAATACCGCGGCCCACCTGCCAAAAACTCGTTATCGGCTGGTGCGACCACAGTTGCCTGCGGTAGCTCATCTCGTCGAGTTCCGCGATGCGCACGCCATCTGCATCAGCATCCACGTGCTTCGCCATGATATCCATCGCAATCTTGCAAAGGTACAGGTTCGTGCCGATGCCGCCCGTGGCCGTAATCCCTGTTGTCGTGAAAACGTCCTGGATAATCGTCTTCACCAGTTCCCTTGCCGATTTTTTGTACAACTTAAGGTAACGTGTCAAATCCAAGAAGCATTCGTCGATGGAATAGGCGTGAATATCTTCGGCGCTCACGTATTTGAGGTAAACATTGTAGACCCTCGTGGAATACTCCACGTATTTGGCCATCTGCGGTTTCGCGATAATGAACTCGATGGTCTCACCCGTCCTCTGTTTCACCTCGCGCACCTTCTGGTTCACCTCGAAAAGGCGTGCACGACCAGAAATCCCGTAGGCCTTGAGCGCAGGCGTCACCGCAAGGCAAATCGTCTTCTCGGTACGGCTCTCGTCGGCCACAACGAGTTTCGCCTTCAACGGATCCAAGCCCCGGAGGATACATTCCACCGAGGCAAAGAACGACTTGAGGTCAATAGCTGCGTAAGTCCGCGATTCCATGATGGAAAATTCTTATTCCCTGTGTTCGTACAGGTACAGGTTCGCCTCGGGCACGGCAAGGTCGGAACCCTTGATATGCCACTCGTCATCCTTGCCGGTGCGATACTTCACCACAACGCGGTAGCGGTTGTCCGTCTGCAAGACGGCCTGAGGCACGGTCCAGAAATTCTCAGTACCCACGACCATCTCAAGCCCGTAAAAGTCGCGCGTATCTACACCGTAAATCGTGATAGAATCCACCATGTCCTTCGGGTTGCGCACCTGGATAATACTCCAGAAAGTACTCGCGCCTTCCTTGACCCAGAGCGACGTAGAATCGCCCCACACGCCATCGACGCCTTCGCAGCTCACGAACTCCCATTCACCATAATAACGGCCCACGCGATTGCCCATGATGTCGGCCGCAGGGGCTCCACCCAAGTCCACACCGCAGTTGGCATCGGGGCAGCGGTCGGTAATGCGTACCGTCACGCGCTTCCAGCCATCAGGCGTTTTCGCCTTCACGCGGACGCAGCCACCGCATGCGGCTCCGCCCTGCCACGGGCCCTTGTTATCGCCCGGAGAAACATTCACGTGAATCGCCGCGTAATACTGTATGTTTGTTTGTCCGTAGTTGCAGGCGCCACCCAGGCTCGTTTCTTTTGCCGTGATGCTTCCGTAGGTAGTAACGGAACCCTTGCCGCCATTTTCGGTGAGAGTCGGGTCTGCTGCCGTATAGCTGTCGCAGTCAGTGCACTTGCCGTCATCACCATCATCTTCGGAGGATGCCGGCACCGTTTCGCTGCTGGAAGAGCTTACGATGTTTTCGGACGAGCCGGGGATTGCCGAAGAAGCCGGCGTCTCCGAACTCGACGACTCGACCTCAGCAGAACTCGAACTCAGTTTTTCTTCGGCTGAACTCGATACCGGCGCGACACTCGAAGACGAACTTTCAGGCGACTGCGCAGAACTCGAAGTCCCCGCCGAAGACATCTCGGAAGAGGAAGGCAGGGAACCATCCGCCTTCGCAAGCCCCGAGTCGTCACCGCAGGCAACAAGACCCGCAGTCGAGAGCGCACATAAAAAAACAAGGGCATGAAGTCTCATGTCCTTGAATATATATTATTTGGGAAAAATTACCAGTCTTGGCGCTCTTCGAGCGCAAGACTTTGCGCCTCGGTCATGCCGGCAAGCAAGCTTGCCGTCGCGACTCTCGGCTTACCAGTCTTTTGCAGGTCTCGCTTGCCCGCGGATAGGTTTCCAGGGCTTGCGTTCGCCGTTCTGCTCGTCGAAATCCTTCAGGAGCTGCGCCGCTTCTTCGGGGCTCATCTCGCCCATCTGCACGGGCTGTTCCTGGGGTTCCTCGCCACCTTCGCTGTCGCTAGAATTCTCTTCGGGCTGTTGCGGCTCGGGCTGCTGCCCGCCATTGCTTTCGGAACTTTCACCGCCCTGGCTGCTGCTGGACTGGCCGCCGCCATTCTGATTCTGGTCATCGCCCTGGCTCGAAGAACTCTCGGACCCGCTGGAATTGCCATCGCCGTTCTGGTCCTGGTTCTGCTGGTCCTTGTTTTGGTCCTGATTCTGATCTTGGTTCTGATCTTGATTCTGGTCCTGGTTGTTATCCTGGTTCTTGTCGTTCTTCTTGTTCTCGTTCTTCTGCTCGTCCTTGGCCTCCTTGATGCGGTCAAGGAGCATTTGCAACTTCTGGTCGTTCGGGTAATATTGCAGGCCTTCGTTGCAGGTAATCTCGGCAGAGGGCAAACGGTTCTCGATGTACTGGAAGGCGGCATCGCTGTAGTAGGCGCTCGCCGACTTCGGGGCGGCAAAGGCAGCCACCGCAAGGAACATCACCGCGACTATAGGCATAATCTTTTTCATTAGATTACCTCCAGGTCGTTGTCGGTGTTGCTTGCGTCAATCTTGGCCTTGGGCTTGCGGCCCGCCTTGATTTCAATGACGTCGTCAATGCGCTGCACGTGGCCACTCAGCTGGCCTGCAGTCTCGTCTTCGGCAATCAGGTTCTCGAGCATCTCCTTCGCTTCGGCGTACTTGCCGTCCTTGCAAAGCTGGAGAGCGCGCGCCAGGACCTCCTTCGCCTTCTCGGAAAGCGGCGGCTGTTTCTGGTCGTTGTTCTGATCCTGATTCTGGTCCTTGTTCTCTTTCTGCTTGTCGAGTTCTTCTTTCAGCTTGCGCTGCACAATCTCGACGTTCTTCTTCGCATTTTCAAAATTGTTGTCGAGGTCAATCGCCTTCTTAAGGTAAGCAATCGACTCACGCCACGCGGCAATGCGTTCACTGCCTTCGGCAGCCTGCTCGCCCATGCGGAAATGCGTATTCGCCAAATTGTAGGCGGCCTTCGCAGCCATCTTTTTATCGGGCATGCGTACGGCACTTTCGAGTTCCTTCTTGGCTTCGGCATAGTTGCCGAGCCTGTACTGGCACGTACCGATATTGTAGAACAGGAGCGGGTTCGCGGGCTCGGCCTCGCGGGCCTTCATATACTTTTCCAGAGCGCCGGCATAGTCGCCCTTGGCAAACAGTTTATTGCCGTCATTAATCGGGCGCGCCCAAAGGGCCGCCGACAGTACACATACTAGTAATACAAATAATCGCATATCCAAATCTCTGAACTGAGTATAGAATATACAAAATTGGTTTTCTAGAAACTACCCATCACGAAGAACATCGTCACCACCGAACAAACGGCGAAAACGACGGCTGCCGTGATGCCCAAAGCCCTGGATTTCGCCGAAGAACCGGGTGCGGTAATACCCATCGACATGAACGGGATAACCGACAAGAGGACCGGTGCAATATAGCGGAAATCGTTACTGCAGGAGAACGGGTGCTTATAGCGGAGGAATGCAAGTGCCAGCACAAATGCGAGGAACTGAGCCGTAAAGAGCAGGCTCCTGCGCGAAATTTCCTTTTTCCAGAACCCGCGGAGGCAATACACGACCAGCACGAGGAACGAAATGTTCACGATTTCGGCAAACACGACCCCGGCGCCCCTCTTGAGCAGAACAAACTCGCCGAACAGCGAAGTCTTCATCATGTAGTTCCAGAAATACTGCCGTCCGAGTTCATCATCCCAGGCGTTCACGAACGGGTGGGCAATCATCTGCTGCAAGTCGACATACAAGAAATTCACCCAGTTCTTGCCGACCTTGAGGCCGCCGTGCAGGGAATGGGCATTTGCGACAAGGCTACCATCACCCGTCATCATGTGAACAAGGTAACCCACGATAGTCACAAGAATTACCACGGCCGCAACAATTTCGCTCTTCTTGGGCTTGACCCAGCCGACAGGGCCAAAGTACCCCAGCAAAAAGCCGAGAACGCACACGCCCACCGAAATCGCGCCGGTAGTCTTTGTCCAGATGGCAAGGAGGCTTGCAACCGCCGCCACCAGCAGGTGCTTGCCGCTGCGATTCTTCGCGTACATTGCGCTACCCCAGAGGCACACGATATGGAAGAGGTAAAAGAGCTGGTCGTTACCGATGCGGGAACTCGAAATAATCATCACCGGCCAGAACGCCCACAGGAGGGTGGCGATATTCAGCGCCGTCCCGTTCAACCATTTCTGGAGCACAAAGAACCCCATCAGCAAAATGGCAAACGAAAGGAACAAACTCACCAGCTGGAGTGCGGTATCGCCCGTGAGGTTCAACACGTGGGCAAACTTCCATGCCGGAGCGACAGCCGTAAAATAGACCGGCGGGTGGTAGCAGGTCCAGCAATCCTCGGCATCAGGGAGCGAACCGTTTTCTACGATGTACTGCACGTAGGCGACATGGCCATCCACATCATGCCCGAACTTGCTCGGAGAGGGGAGCGATTCCGTAAAGGCGATTCGCAGCGCAATGCCGCAAATCAAGATGACCAAGGGCACCGCCGGAACGCGGAACCTGCGCAAGAGGCAGAAGCACAGCGCGCAGAACACCACCCAGAAAATCACGGTGACTACAGAATGCGAACTGGCGAGAGGGTGGCTGATTTCGACATTCAATCCGCCCGGGCCGCCGTTGTTAACAAGTTCAAATTCAAAGTGGTCCTTGCCCGTACCGCGGAAATGGTCGTGATACAAGAAAAATCCGCTCGAGTAGTTGCACAGGCCATTCAAGCCATCAAGCGACACCACCAGGCCGTTCACGATAATTTCTTGAACGCAGTCGTCGGGAATGACATGCAGGTCGTAATTGCCGTCAGAAGCGCTGACATCGAACGAAACGCGGAACTGTTCGCCCTTCGCCATGTTCTCCATAATCGGGAATGCGGTATCCTTCGTTTTCCCATCGCGGGTAATCGAAATATTTTTCCCGATGACATTGTCCGAACTCGACCAAATCCCGAAAAGGACAAGGAGCAGGCCCAAGTACAGTTCAGGAACACGTATCAGCTTTCTCAACTTCTTCATCTGCGTCACTGCCGCTCTTTACTGCTTTTTGCCTTCGTGATATTCTTCTTCGCTGTTCACGTTCCAGAGGGCGGTCTTGTCGGTAGAATTCTCGCGAATGCACTTCACGACTTCCATGGCAGCAAGCATGCTGTGGTCCATGTTGTTGTACTTGTGCATGCCGTTACGGCCCATCAGGAACAAATTCTCAATCGGGTCCACGTATTCACGGACCTTGCCGAACTCGCCGTAGGTGCCGAAGTAAGCCGGGTACGCCTTACGGATATGGAACACCACGGAGTCGCGCACGTCTTCGGACCTTGCCACGTCGATCTTGTCGAGTTCTTCAATCGCAAACTTGATGAAGTCCTTATCGGGCATGCGCCACATGTCGTCGCCTTCGGTAGCGAAGTATTCAAGGCCAATCCAAACCTTCTCGGGGTCGGCCACCAAGTAGGGGCTCCAGTTGTTAAAGATCTGGATGCGTCCGAGCTTCACGTCGGATTCCTGCACGTAAATCCAGTTGTCGGCAACGAACTTGAGTTTGCTTTCGGGAGTGCCGGGCTTCGCCGGATTCTTGATGAGCAGTTTGTCTAGGAGCAGGCCCACGGTGATGAAGTCGCGGTACACGAGGCCATCGGCGACGCGCTTGACTTCGGCGGGCACGGGGTTCTTTTCGCTGTCCATCGCAGAGACAAGTTCCTTGACCGGCATGGTGCTGAGGAAGTAATCACACTGGACAGTCTCGCGCAGAAGGACGCCCGTATTGTCCATGCTTTCCACGACAACGCTTTCGACGCGCTTGCCGCTTTCATCACGGTTCACGCCCACGACCTTCATGTTCATGTTGATTTCGCCGCCAAGTTCACGCACCTTCTCGGCAACCGTTTCCCACAGCTGGCCGGGCCCGAATTTCGGGTAGAGGAACTGGCCGATAAGGCTCGTCTCGGTATCCTTCTGGCGGATGTCCGCACCGTTCGCGGCGCCAGCCTCGGCCTTCTTCTTGCTGGCAAAAATCTGCTTCACGGCATGCACCACGGTCTTCGTGATGGAAAGCCCCTTGATGCGCTGGCCACCCCAGTCGGGGCTAATCTTGCTGCACGGCACGCCCCACACCTTCTCGGTGTAGTCGCGGAAGAACGTGCGGTAGAGTTCCACGCCAAAGCGGTTGATCATGAAGTCTTCAAGGCTCTTTTCCTTACGGGCAGGCAAGAGCTGCACCTTGATGTAGCTCATGCCAATCTTGAACATGCGCCACAGCCCGAGGTTACGGATGGTATCGCCGTTCAGGCTCACCGGGTAATCGAAAAGTTTGCGGAGGAAAAGGATGCGGCTGAGGCGGCTACGGCAAAGCATCACGTAGTCCGTCTTCTCGGGGTCGGGGCCGCCGGCCACCAGCGGCACGCTGCGCCCGATGGCGATGTCGTCCTTGCTCGCGACACCCTGCAGGGGCAGAATTCCCTGCCACCAGTCCATCACGGTATCGCTCTTGCTGAAGAATCGATGCCCGCCAATGTCCATGCGGTTGCCGTTGTAACGCGCCGTGCGGGAAATACCGCCGATGACGTCTTCAGCTTCGAATATAACGGGCTTCACGCCTGTCGTGCGAAGCAATTCCAGCGCCGCCGTAAGGCCCGCAGGGCCTGCGCCCGCGATGACTGCGATTTTTTTCATTGAATCGTTTTCCAGAGCCATCTTACTCTTCCTTCTTTTTCTTAAAAAGCAAAAGTTTCCGTGCGCCGAAATTCCACATCAGCACAAGCGCAGCGGCAACTATCTTCGAAAGCATCTCGTTTAAGTGAATGCCATCGACCATCAGGTACATGAGCAGCTGGTTAATGCCGACACCGGCAATCCCGACCAGCGCAAACAAGAAAAACTCAACCGTCTTCTGCTTTTCGAGCGTACGCTTGCACGCCGTAAACACCCACACGATGCTCATCGCGTAATTGAGCACCAGGCCAGCGATAAGGCCCACCAAGTTCGCAAGCAGGTAATGCCACCCGAAGGTGTACAGGCACAAAGCAAAAAGACCAAAATCTACGACAAACGCGAGGCCACCCGTCACCAGGTAACGGAAGAACTGCCCGGCAAGCGACTTGCGCGGGAAGCGGTCTCGAAACTTCTTGATAATATTCGATAGCATTCAGGGTAAATTTAATAAATCTTGCCGAAAAAGCACTTTCGCACTACATGGCAAGAATAAACAATACTGCTGTACACAGGACAAAAGCCAAAACCAGGCCGTATCCGAGTACTTTCCACTTGATAGAGGCTCCTTCGCTCGTTATTCCCTGCGCCACAAACGGGATAAAGCAGATAATAGCGGGCAGTATGTAGCGGAAATCGTTGCTGCAGGAATACGGGTGCTTCATGCGCAAGAACATGAGTGCCGCAATGAAGGCCGCCCCCTGCAACAAGAGGAACCAGTGAATCATCCGCAACTTCGTCTTCCAAAAGCAGCGCGCCGCATAGACGATAAGCCCGAGGAACGTACAGCTCACGACAGTCGCGAGGTTCCGGCCCACCACATTCCGCACCATTTCGAACTCGCCGAACAGCGATGTCTTGAATGCGTAATTCCAGAAGTACTCACGCCCAAAGCCATCGTTCCATGCGCTCGTAAACGGGTGCGTCACAAAAGATTTTAAGTCGAAGAAAATGTAGTTGAACGCCTCGTTCCCGACCTTCAGCCTGCCAGCAAGCCCGCTGGAATTGCCTACTAGGGTGGAATCCCCGAGCAAGCGCTGCAGCACAACGACAACAATCAACGACAGCAGCAACCCCGCAGACACCCATTCAGAACAAGTTAACTTGCGGCCACGGGCGTTCACCCAATAGCCCGAAACCATAAACACGATAAGCGTCCCGAGCGTCACAACGGCCGTCGCCTTGGTCCACATGGCAAGCGCCGTCGCGATTACGGCGATAATCAGGTACTTCCCGCGACCGCCCTTGAGGTAGTTCACCCCGCCCCACATGCAAAGCATGTGCAGCATATAAAACAGTTGGTCGTTACCAATGCGGGGCGACACGAGAATCATCACGGGCCAGAACGACCACAGCACAGAAGCGATGTTCAGCGCCTTCCCAGAAAGGAAACTCCGCAAGAAAAACATCCCCAAAAAGACCGTCAGTATCGAAAGCAACAGGCTATACGCCTGCAGCCCCGTTGTACCCGAAAGCCCGAGCCATTCCCCGAACAAATAAGACGGCACCGCCGACACATAATATACAGGCGGGTGGTAACACGTCCAGCAATCGTCGGTACTGGGCACGGAATGGTTCTCGATAATGTACTGCACATAAGACACATGCCCATCGACATCGTACGTAAAGTTCGTATACGATACATTCATGAGGAACACTGCCCGGATAACTACCGCAAGCAAAATAATTACGGCAGGCACCCACCCAAATCCAAACCGGCGTGCAACAAAGAAGCACAGCAGACCAAGCGAAAGCACGGCCAGCACACCCATGGAGACCCGCAGCGGCGACGTTTGCGACACACGGGCATTCAGCCCCGCATCGCCACCTTCGTTCATCAAACTGAACGAATAATGCGTACGGCTCCCTACCCTATAGAGCGAAATCAGGCTATCGCTTAAAACGAACCCCTTCGAAAAGTTGCAACGGTCTACAAAACCCCTCAAGTCTACCACATGACCGTTAATGACAACCTCTTCGGCGCAGTCATCCGGAATAATGGCTAGGTCGTAGCTCTCGGACCTGCTTTCGACATCGAATTCTACGCGGAAACGCTCCCCCTTCTCCATCTTCTTGAGTACAGGCAGCGAGCCCTCTTGCTCATCCATGCCCTGGAAAAGGCGAACGTTTTCTATTTGCGGATGGAACGCCAGCGCCCCCCACAACGAAAAGAACAATACAAGAACACACAAACATTCCGGCTTTATCAACATTTTAAGTTTCGACATAATGCCCCCTATCGCGGCCAGCTTTAAAGCCAGCCACGTACATTAAACCCCAATCACGCAATTACAATGAATGACAGACCGTATCGCAAGCCATTTCGTTGCCGACAAACTCGCAAGTAGCGCTACATTCCTGATCTCCCGGCACCGTAATACCCTGACATACTTTCTTGTACAAATTCGCCTCCCTTTGAAGCATGGCGCGGGTCGAACTTGCATCCACAACCGACACGCATGCCAATTCCAGTTTACCCAAGGAACAACCTTCACCGTCGTTGTAATCCTTGAACACTCCGGATTCCTTTCTACAATTCTTCTTGAATTCAACGAGGTCCTGCTCGCAGGTGCCACCGCCATATGTATTGTTCAGCAGGCGCAGCAGCACACCCTTTTCCTGGTAATACAGCGAGGTGTTTTCAAGGCGCCCACCGTCACCGTAAAGAATCCGCACGCCAGATTCCTGTTCGTATATATTCACGCTGCAAGATTGCGTCGTATAGAACAATTCACCTCCCGATTCGAAATCAAACCCCGTCCGGGAAACACCCTGGCCCGTTGTATTTTCAAATGCGGCAAGCACACTGTCGCACAGTCTCTTCGCCTCTTCTGACATAGGCGGGGTCAGCGTATCGATTATCATGCCCCATTCGCTAGAACTAGAAATACTCGCGTTCATAGAACTGGAAGTCGGCCTATTTGCAGAGCTGGAGGATACCGCCTTCGCAGAGCTGGAAGACACCGTAACCGCAGAATTAGAAGAGCCTGTCGTCGCAGAGCTAGAAGGCACCTCAACCATCCCGCTAGAAAGTTTATCGCTAGTCGAGCTCAATGTATTCACGGTTTCAGATTCTCCACTCGCCATTCCGTTCGGTTCCGTAGTGGCCCCGCTCAACTTGCTGGCTTCCGAACACGACACAAGCACAGCCGCAGCACAAAGAATTGACATCAATAGCAACACAAACTTATTCATGTAATTCCTCCTTTGGCTTCGTTAGCGGGAAAAACTGCAAATTGAGGCGATAAACCTGCTCGCCCCTCTTGACTCCCCTCGCAATATTCAGGATCTTCTGCCTAAAATGTTCAAGTTCCATGACAATGCGGGCGTATTCCGCCTTCGTCACAGACAAAGTCACTCCCGTAATATGGCGCTTTGAAACCGGAATCAAATCCAGCGCCTCGCCTGCGAATTTGGCCATCTGGCGGTGCATGGAACGGATAGCGAGCGGCATGATTTCCGAAGAGCCAGACACTATCTTTTCGGCCTGCGCATACTCGTATTCGCCCTTCTTTTCAAGGATACCCGCATGGACCATGAAGTCCAGCGACTCGCGAACCTCCGTCGCGCTTGCCTCCGGGTAGCACATGCGCGCAAGCGCAAGCGGTTTTGCCCCGGGATTCATCGGCGCAAGCTCGCGCATCACCGGATTAAGCCACGATTCAAAATAGGCGTACGAATCGCCGTCAAGCATCTTGACACGGTATTCCCGAGAAAGTTCGCGGATACGGGCGAGCGCCAATTTCTTTTTGCCTTCGTCCAAAGTCTCGGCGTAATCGACCAGCAGGGTAAAGTATTCCCTCTCGTAGTCGACAAGTTCCATTGCGGTCGCGACACGGTCTACGCCGGCCTTGCTCAGGCGGCTTTTGCCGTCACACACGACCTTCATGTAATTCGGCGAAGAGAACCCCGCAAGCCTCGAAAATTCCCGCCATGAAAAAGCGGAAACGCGCTTGCGTTCTTCATAGAACTCGCGCATGTACTTGCGGTAATCATAGAACTCAAAAACCGATTTCATCAAGGCAAATATAAATTTATTACACTACAAAAATGCTTATTTTTAGCGAATTACCAAATATTTTACAGGATTTTCAAAAATTTTGTTCTATATACTACACTTTGTAGCATATAGAACAAGGGTTCCAAAAGGAACCCCTGCCCCTACAGGGCTTCAGCGTAACGGGAATTAGGACTACCCGAAGAACGCGGACACGAGCCGTATCATATCTTCGTGGTCCTTGACCGCCGTCATTTCGCGTATGGAGTGCATGCTGAGCATGGGTTCGCCAATATCGACCGTCGGAATCCCGAGCGAAGCGGAAACAGCGGGGCCAACGGTGGAACCACAGGGCATGTCATTGCGCATCACGAATGTCTGGTACGGGACACCCGCCTGCTTGCAGAGCAACTTGAACTGGGCATTCGAAAATACGTCGCTCGCATAGCGCTTTTGCGCATTTGTCTTCAATACGACGCCCTCGCCCAAAATCGGGGCATGGTTCTGGTCGTGCTTCTGCGTAAAGTTCGGGTGCTCGGCATGCGCCATGTCAATGGAAAGGGCAAGGCTCGATGCAAGGGAACTGGTGCCCGCACTCCCGGCAAGTTCATCCAGCACGCTCTTGAGGAAGTTGCCGGCGGCGCCTTCACGCGTTTCGGAGCCGACCTCCTCGTTGTTGAAGAAGCATGCCACCAGGTAATCCTTCTCGGGCACGGGCGCGCTTGCCATCGCAACGGCAATCGCATGGCAGCTGCTCAGGTTATCGAGCCTGCCAGAATAAATCCATTCATTATCGAGGCCGCCCAGCTGCGCCGGCTGCGCGTCAAAGAACTGCACATCAAAATCGAGCAAGTTCACCCCCTCGGGCAATTCCTTCTGGAGCGTTTCTACAAACTTCGCCCCTTCACGGCTTGTCCAGAGCGCGTTCAGGTCCGTCTGCGGGTTCACCTTCAAGCCGTCCTGGTTCACGCCGCGGTTCAGGTGGACCGCCAACTGAGGAATGCGAACAAGTTTGTCTGAACGGAACACCTTCGTTTCGATTTTCCCACCGATTTCGTACGCCAGGATTCCTGCATATCCCAGGTCGCGGTCAAGCCAGCTCGTATATATCGGGCTGCCGTAAACTTCGGGGTGCAGCGTCTGGACGCCTGCCGCACGGCTATCCGGGTTCGGGGTAACCTTGAGCGCCGGAAAATCAGTATGGGCAAGCGCAATCCTGAACTTGGAGTCGGCAGAAGCTGCCTTGGGCAGGCGGGCCGCAATGATTGCACCCCCGCGTTCCCACAATTTCAACTCACCCGCCTTGGACTGCGCAAGAATCGCCTTTACACTCCCCACAGTGTGGTACGGAGTCACCGAAACGTTCAAAAAATCAAGAAATTCCATAAAGACCTCTCTTTTTACTGCAAAATAAAAAAGATAAAATCAATTTTTCACATTGAAAAAGAATATTTATATATTTCTTACCATGATATTAAAGCCCGTCAAACAAATCAACTGGATGGAAATTTCAGGCCTCCTGGTCGGCGTACTCTTTACGATTGCCGCCGTGATTTTCGGGTTTGTCCTCTATACCAAGTTATTTACTAGCGGCATTATCGGTGTCGAAGAATATACGCTCCACAGTAACTTTGAAAAAGCGCTCGGTTTACGCCCGGGTACCCGCGTACAGATCAGCGGTGTAGACGTGGGCCAGATTTCTGACATGGAAATCGAAGCGAATGGCGTGCATATCGAATTCACCATCCGCAAGCAGTTCCAGAACTGGATTACCGACAGCGCACAAGTTTTCGCCATCCGCGACCAGAACCTGATTTCGGCACGCGTCATCAACATCGACGTGAACCGCGGCAAGGGCCGCATCCTTGAAGACGGCGACTACCTCCCGCCCGGCAGGGCCCAGGACATCGAAACCGTCCTCGAAACTACAAACGAACTTCTCGGGCGTGTAAACCTGCTTATCGATGCAGCCGACACCCTCATCTCCATGGCAATGGACACCGGCACCACCGTGGGCGCCCTGTTCGGTTCCCGCGGGCTGTACGACAACCTGGAAATGCAGTTGCACCGCCTCAACGATATCACTTATGCAGGCAAGTCCGCCATATACAAGACGTCGAACCTGCTAGACTCCCTGCACAGCAACGTGCCCACGCTATTGCGGAAAGTCGACGGCATTACCGACGACGTATCGGGCATGGTGACCGAACTCAAGCCACTGCCGGGCAAGTTTGACAGAATCATGGGTAACGTCGACGGCATGATGAACAACCTCGACACGACAATCGGCAAGGTTGACGGGCTCCTGAAAGATGTGGGCCAGGCAACCTCGGGCCTTACGGACTTCATGGAATCCGCAGAACAGACGCTGCAGAACGCCGACGACCTCATGACGGGCATCTCCAACGTGTGGATTATCCGCAGGAACATGCCTAACAAGGATTCCGTACCCTTCATGGTGGAGACGCTATGGTAATGCGCAAGTTCGGCATCGCTGCACTGCTTTCGCTTGCCACAATCGCAAGCGCCTCCGAATCGGGCATGCTTTCGTCCCGCGCCCAGCGTTCGCTCGACGCAGGCAAGTTCGCCAAGAGTTACGGCCAACTGGAACGCGCCTTGCTCGCAAGCCGCAAGGAAGCTGACCTGCGCTCCGAAGGCCGCGTGCTCATGGCAATGGCACAAGTCCGCACCATGAGTCTGGACTTCGCGCTCGCCGACACGTTGCTCGCACAGGTCCGCCCAGAAATTTTGGACAGGAACACCAACCTGATGCTCCTCCAGAGCAAGGCCGCACTCGCCAACGCTCAGGGCAACTTTGACGAGGCATACAAAGTTTGCAGTTCCGCAGATGCCGATTCCGTCGGCAAGTCCGACAAGCAAATCCAGGCTTCGTTCTATTCCGAATGCGCCATCGCCCAGGCCGCCAAGGGCCGGCTCGAAGACGCCGAAGAATCGCTCAAGATGGTCGGCAAGCGCGCCAGCAAAAAAGGCGGATTCTACGCCTGGACGGCCGCCCGCATGGCAGACCTGCAGGGCAAAGGTGAAGCCGATTCGCTCTACCAGGCAGCAGAGGCGCTCTCCATCAAAAACAACATCCCGTACATGACGGCGACAATCCTCTACCATCGTTCGCTGCTCAAGGGCGCGAAGGATGCAGACGACCTCAAGCTCCGTTGCAAGAACGCCTTCGAACTGATGGGGCTCCCGAACAACGCAAAGCGCTGCGGGGAATAATTCAAATTCTTAAAAAACAGAAGCCGGTAAAAACCGGCTTTTTAATTTTCTGTGCCGATTTCGGCGGCCTTTTCCGTGCCAGCTTCAGCGGCGGGCTCTTCTGCGGCGGCAGGTTCTTCAACCTTCGCGGGTTCCACCTTCTTCAGCGAAAGCAGGTGCGAGTAAGCGTACATCGGCGGCACTTTGCCATCGGCAAAAGCATCGATAGTCTTTTCGATTTCTTTATAGATGGTAGAATCCGGCCCACCCACGGAGCCGTAGCCGCCGTAACCGAGAGCGCGGAAAGTCTTGTTGCAGAAACTCTTGCGGAACTTTTTGAAGCGCGGCTGCATCACGTCGTTCAAAATCATCTCGACAGCCGTTTCCGTCTGTTCCATGTCCAGTTCAAACGAGCGGTACATCATGCGGATGTGTTCCGGCATGGTCGTGTCGGTGCTGGTGAAATAAGGGCGCATCACATCGGCAGCAGCCTGCTTGTCGGGGTATGGCCCCCTCGCAAGTCGCAGCGCGAGGCTCACGGCAATGCGCCACTTATCGGGGTACACGCGAACGGCCCTGCGGAGCACCACCAGGTCAGATGTGTCCGGAGCGTCGATGGGCGTAACACCACTGATAAAGTAATATGGCGTGTAGAACAGGCTGTCGAGTTCAGTGCACAGGTTTGCCACGTGACCGAGGTATGCGTATTCCTTGCCGGTAAGGTAGCTTTCGCCCAGCTCGGTAAGTCCCTTGATCCAGAAAAGCCCTGCCACAGAAGCATCATGCCCGGCGGCGACGTACTTAACCGACGAAGCCTTCGGCAAGAAGGATTCATCGAAGTTCGTACCAGGGAGCGGCTTCGCCAGGTTAAAGGCAAGCGCAATCACTGCGATGGCAAGAACTATGGGAACCAGGAACCGCATAAATACTCAGTGATTAGACAATGTGAAATGTGAAGTGTGAAATGGAAAATCAATCATTGCACATTCCTCATTCCACATTGCACATTCTAAATGTTGCAGGCCTCAGCAAGGCGTTCCAGCGCGTCGATGCAATCGTTCGCGAAGTTCGCCGGAGTATTGTTGCGCTGCCAGGCAAAGTTGAGTCCGCTAGAGCTGTTGAGCACGTGGAACTTGCGCTTGCCGCCACCGTTCGCGATAGCGCGGAGAACGGTGGCCGCGTCGCCGCCCTGGCCGCCGGGAACGCCCGGAATCGAGACGCCCGGAATGAGGAAAGGAATTTCGTGCTTCTTGGCAACCGTGTAGGCGGTAATCTGCTCGAGTTCTTCGGGGTGCGTTGCACCGACGACAGCGCCCAAGTAACCGAGATTGCCGTCCCATTCCATGATCTTGTCGGCAACGGAGTAGAAGGCCTGCGCATTGTCGCGCGGGTCATCGCTACGGACAACGTTCATGTCCTGGAAATCGTGGGCGCCCTTGTTGCTCGTACGGAGCAGCACGTAGGCGCCATTTTCGGAATTTTCACGAATGAACGGGCCAACGGAATCAGAGCCCATCCAAGGAGAAACGGTAACCGCGTCGGCCTTGTACACATCGTAGGCAGCCGTGGCATAAGCCGCACTCGACTTGCCGATATCGCCGCGCTTTGCATCGAGCACCACCGGGATACCCGCGCTCCTGTAGGCGGCAATGAGTTCCTGCAGCACGAGCATCGCCTGCACGCTCACGCATTCGTAGTAAGCGCTGTTCGGCTTCACCACTGCGGGCGTCACGTTACGCTTCAGGGCGCATTCCAGAATGTCGAGGTAAAAACGTTTGATTTTCTCTTCGGCACTGCCTTCGAGGGGAATCAGCTTCAAGACCGGGTCCATACCCAGGCACACCGGGTTCCCGCAAGCTGCAATACGTTGTTCAAGACGTTCGTGGAAGTTCGCCATTACTTGAGTTCCTCCTGAATCTGGGCGGCTTCGTAGCTCAAGATGCCGTGCGCCACAGAAACATTGAGAGATTCGAGTTCACTGCTCATCGGGATTTTCACCGTCTCGTCGGCAAGTTCAATGAAGTACGGGTTCGTGCCTGCACCTTCGTTACCCACGAGGAACGCCATCTTGCGGAGCTTATGCTTCGGGATGTCGCGCAACGTCTGCTTTGCATGCAAATCCGTGGCGATGATGGTGTAACCCTTGCTGCGCAAGAAGTTGATGTGGTCCACCATGTCGATGTCGAATTCAAAAGGCACGCGGAGGAACGTTCCCGAGGAACCGCGCACGACCTTCGGGTTGAACGGGCTCACCGTACCGCGGCCGAGCACCATGCCGTTAGAACCGAAACCGAGGCTCGTGCGGAAAAGCGTACCGAGGTTGCCCGGATCCTGCACGGCATCCACGAGCGTAATCACGCTGCGGCTGGATTCGTACACCGGCTTTGTGTTGGCAATACGGCAGTGTGCGATAATGCCCTGCGTGGTAACCGTCGAAGAGAGTTGCTTCATCTGGTCTTCGGTGAGCACGTGGATAGTCACGTCGGCTTCGTTAATCTTCTCGATGAGGGCTTCGTTTTCGAAACCTTCCATGATGTAGACTGCGATAACGATTTCGCGGTGCTTGGTAATGAGTTCGTCCACAACGTGAACGCCTTCACCCAAGAAACGGCCTTCGCGGTCGCGGCCCTTTTCAGTGGTAACGGCGAGGAGCCTCTTGAACCAAGGCGGATTGGCGACGCTGTCTTCGGACTTTTCAACCTGAGCGGCGCGTGCTTCGAGTGCGGCCTCGTCAATGTTTTCGTCAATGCGTTCGGACTTCTGTTCCGGGCGCTGGCGGTAGACCGGAGCGCTGTTTTCGGAGGCGCCATCGAAAGCGCGGAACGGACGGTCGCTGCGCTTGCCAAAGCGGTCGCCGAAACGGCCACCTTCGCGACGGCCAAACGGGCGGTCGCCAAAGCGGCGCGGGCGGCGTTCGCGGTCAAAGCGGCCTTCGGAATCCTCGTTGCGGCTGCCATCTTCGCGCAAGCCACGCGGGCGGCCATCACGGAAGCGTTCGCCATCGCGACGCCCGCCAAAGACGGGACGGTCGCCGAACTTCTTGCCTTCGCCGTCATCCCTACGCGGGCGACGTTCGTCTTTCTTTTCGCTCACCCCGAACTTGCGGGTAAGAGTGCTTCTCACTGTGCGCTTGTTTTCTTCGCTCATAGTCTTTCCATCAATTGTTTGGCGACAGACTCGCCGTCTATTTTCAAGAGTTTGTACAGATTCTGGATTTCACCCTGTTCCACGAAATGGTCGGGCAGACCAAACCGGAAGAACTTCTTTCCCGTAATCCCCAGGTCGGCCATGAGATCCATGACCGCAGAGCCATAGCCGCCAATGCGCGTGTTGTCTTCGAGCGTGACGATGACCTTGTGGCTTTCCAAAAGCCCGCGGTAGCATTCCTCGTCAAGCGGCTTGATGATGCGAGCGTCTACAAGCGTGGGGCTGTAGCCGTTTGCCTTCAGGATTTCCGCCGTCTTCTTCAGTTCGTTTGTCATGAACCCTGCACCGAGCAGCAAGATGTCCTTGCCCTGCTCGATGACCTTCGGAAGTTTCGCATCAAAGGGAGCGTCGCTTGCGGGCGCGAGCGATTCGGCGAGCGCCGTACCGCGCGGGTAACGGATTGCGACGGCCCCCTCCATGTCGATGGAGGCGGTAATCATGTCCCTGAGTTCGTTCTCGTTGCTGGGCGCAAGCACAGTCATGCCCGGCACCGTACGCAAGAACGAAAGGTCGAATGCACCGTGGTGCGTGGGGCCGTCGGCACCGACAAGTCCCGCGCGGTCAAGAACAAAGACCACGTGCAGGTTCTGCAGCGCGACATCGTGCATAATCTGGTCGTAAGCGCGCTGCATGAAGCTTGAATAGATGGCGACCACCGGAACCACGCCGTCGCAGGCAAGGCCCGCGGCAAACGTCACCGCATGCTCTTCCGCGATGCCCACGTCTATCACGCGGTCGGGCAGTTCCTTCGCAACAATATCAAGACCGCAGCCCGTGGGCATGGCGGCCGTGATTCCCATGATACGGTTGTCCTTCTTCGCGAGTTCGAGCAAAGTCTTGCCGAATACACTCGTGAGCGAAGGGTTCGGCTTGCCCGGAGCAAGCGGGAGCCCGCTCTCAGGGTCGAACGGCCCCGTACCATGGAATTTCGAGGGGTTCTTCTCGGCGGCATCGAGACCGCGGCCCTTCTCGGTAAGCACGTGCACAATGCACGGGCCAGGCTGCGACTTCACACGCTCGAGAATCATGATAAGTTCGTTGATGTCGTGACCGTCGATGGGGCCAAAGTAGCGTATGCCCATGTCTTCGAAGAAGGCACCGGGCTTCACCGCATTCTTCGCGGCGGATTCCACCTGCAAGAACAGGTCACGGAAACGGCTCCCGAGAATACCCGGCACACGCTTCATCAGGCGGTCCAGGTCAGAACGCATCTTGTTGTAGACCGGGTCCGAAATCACGCGGTTTAAGTACTTGCTGAACCCGCCCACGTTGGGCGCAATGCTCATCTTGTTATCGTTCAAGATGATGGTCATGTTCTGCTTCGAGATGCCCGCGTTGTTGAGGGCCTCGAAAGCCATACCGCCAGTCATGGAACCGTCACCGATGACGGCCACCACGTTGTTCTTGCGGTCGAAATGGTTGCGCGCCACAGCAAAGCCGAGAGCCGCCGAAATGGACGTGGTCGCATGGCCTGCGCCAAAGCAGTCGTACTCGCTCTCGTTACGCTTGAGGAAGCCAGAAATACCGCCCTGCTGGCGTAGCGTGCCGAACCGGTCGTAGCGCCCAGTCAAAAGTTTGTGCACATAAGCCTGGTGGCCCACGTCCCACACAATCTTGTCATCGGGGGCGTTGTACACGTAGTGGAGCGCAAGCGTAAGTTCTACGACACCCAGGCTAGAAGCCAAGTGGCCGCCGTGCTTGGAAACCTGACCAATGATTGTCTCGCGCACCTGCGAGGCAAGCTTGTTCAGTTCCTGCACGGAACAGTGCTTGATATCCTTTGGAGACTTTACGTCTTTTAAATCCATTACTTAACCCGGGTAATGATAAATGCGGCAATCGAGCGCAGGATAGACGTATCGCACTTGAGGCTGTCGAGAGCCTTCAGGGATTCGTTGTAGAGTTCCTTCGCCTTCGTGCGTGAATTTTCGAGCCCGACGATAGAGGGGTAAGTCGCCTTGCCCTTCTCGATGTCGGAACCGGCATCCTTGCCGAGTTCTTCCGTCGTGGAGACAATGTCCAGGATGTCGTCGACAATCTGGAACGCAAGCCCGATGGAGCGCCCGTAATTGCGGATAGCCTCGATGGACTTGTCGTCGGCGCCGGCAAGCATCGCACCCACCTGGAGCGAGGCCTCGATGAGCGCCGCCGTCTTGTGGTAATGGATGTAGTCGACAATTTCGAGATCGACCTTCTTGCCTTCGCACTCGATGTCGGTCATTTCGCCGCCGATCATGCCGTAAGTACCCAGCAAGTGGGCAAGCACTTCGATGGCACGGGCATCGCCCGCACGGCCCATGAGTTCAAAGGCCTGCACGCAAAGGGCATCGCCAGCCATAACGGCGGTCGCCTCGCCAAACTTCTTGTGGCTCGTGAGCTTGCCCCTGCGGTAATCGTCGTTATCGACGCAGGGCAGGTCATCGTGAATAAGGCTAAACGTGTGGAGCATCTCGAGGGCGCTCGTGGCAAGCCAAATCTTGTCGCCCTTGCCGCCAAACATATCGAATGCGGCCTTAGCAAGGCCAGGGCGCAGGCGCTTTCCGCCCGCAAACATGGAATAACGCATGGCCTCGTGCAAGCGGCACGGACGGTCGCTTACTGGGGGCAGATGTTCATCAAATTTCGCTTCCGCTTCTTTCGCAATACGCGCGAGGTAATCCTGGGCAATAGCCGAATCTTTTTCGAGATTTTCCATAGTCCAAAGATACTTAAATTCGGGTTTACAAACAATGGTGGCATTGCTCAAATAACAATTAAAAAAGCCCCCGACGGGGGCTTTTCGGTCATTTTCCTGTGCTCTAGAACAAAGCGCCGTAGAGCGTCACGTCGTCGATGTAGAACTCGGAGCCGCCTTCCACGAATATGTGGAACTGCTTGACACCGCTCTTGACCGCGCTCCATGTGGCAAAGCAAGTCTCTTCGTTGGCGCTACCCACGCAAAGTTCCGCCGGGTTCACGCTGATGCGTTTCCACTTCGAAGAAAGCGAGTACCAGTCCGTTGCCGCCTTCAGGTTGACCGTCGGCGAAATCCAGTTCTCGAGCGAAAGCCTGATGCTTCCGTTACCCTTCGCATAGAACACGATGGAATCGATTGCGGCAAGGTTCATGTAATGCTCGAACGAAGTTCCGATAAGCGCCCAGGCGTAATCATCATTCGCCAGCTTGTACTTGCCGTGGAACACGTTCGAACCACGAGTAGAATCCTTCTCGATGCCAGCCACTACATTTGCCGTCTTGAATTCGGTACCCTTCTTGAGGGAATCGATATTCAGGTACCAGCCGTCAGCATCGCCTTCGAAATCCTGCATGACCATCACGGGGCTCAAGAACTGAGTGCTGTTAGGTTCAGCGGCAGTCTTCCATTCGGCATAGAGTTCTTCCTTCGCAGAATCAGCCGTCACGAAGTAGATGGAGAGCGAATCGCCGGCAGGGACACCCGGCAGCACGTAAGAGCCAACGTTGTTCGTCTTCACCAGGAGATCAAGGCCATAGACGCCCACCCAGACGAAATCGGCGCCAGACCTGAGGGTAACCTTGCTCGAGATGGAAGCCGTAGCGGACAGGCGAATCGTATCGATATCGGCGAGTTCCTTGGCGCTATACACCTGCGAGAACGCAAACCCTTCAGAGACAACCGTCAGGCGGTAATCTCCCTTCTCGGGCCAATCCATGGTAAACTTGCCATCGGCATCGGTACGGATATCCGATTCCACCACGGAATTTTGAACAACGTAATTTTCTACCATCGCATCGGCTTTACGGAGTGCAACAGTCGCATAGGCCGCAGGCGTATCGTCCTTCAGGAGCACCACCACGCTTCCGTCTTCGGCAGGAGCGCTGCGGTAATCCTTCACCAGGGATTCACGCGGGCTCAGGAATATGCTTTCTTCACCGAGGTCCTTCGTGTAGTCCTCGTTCACAAAGTAGAGCTGCAGGGAATCGTTCGCCGGCAGAATCGGGAGCGCGAACCAGCCGTTCGAATCCGTCTTCACCAGCACGTCCGTACCGAGCACGCCGACCCATACCGCAGAAGAACCTTCCGGAACATCTACGACACCGGCCATCAAAGCGGTAGCGTTCAGGCGTACCGTATCGGGGTCAGTACCAGAAGTCGATTCAGAGAAGTCACTGCGCTTTACGACCTTGGAGAAGGCCACGCCGTCGTGGACCACCGTCAGGCGGTATTCGCCTTCGGCAGGAATCTTCATTTCGAACACGCCGCGTTCGTCGGCATACTGGTCAGCCACCACCAGCGCGTTCTCTTCGACAGCCCTGTCTGCCCTGTAGTCGACCTTACGGAGCGCGACAGAAGCATAGGGCGCCGGGCGGCCGTCCACAAGGGCAAGGCCGTTCGTAGTCTCGCTACCCGGACCGCCGGAAAGGTTTCCGGGGAAACCGTCGGGGGCCGATGAGCAGAACCACGTCGCAAGCGCAAGCGGTATTAGGAGAAGGAACTTTTTCATTTTGCCTTCTCCTGTAGCTTCTTAGCAAAGCCAATCGGGAACAATTGCACATTCAGCTGGAACACGGTATCGTCGCCGTTGCCTTCCTGCGACATGCGCAAGAGTTCGCTTCGGAATTCTTTAATCTTTTCGCGGATGAGCGCAATGTCATCCATGTTGAAGGTCATCGTCACGGTGCTGATATCGCGCAGAGGAGGCGCATGGCGTTCCAGCGATTCGCCCGCGAGGCGGATAGTTTCTTTCTGGAATGTACGCACGGCTTCGGAGCGCCAGTTTCCACCAGTGCTCACGAAGGTGTCGTTCACCTTCCAGTACCCGTCCCGATCCTTCGAAATCATGTTTAAATCATACAAAAGTTTTACGGCACTTTTTGCTTCTTCTACCGTAATTGGGGGCGTACAGCTCTCCGCAAGGCCCTCGTAGTCGTCCTTGAACTTGCAAATGCCGATAATCGAGCGTATGGAGTTGCAGTACCAGTTCCTGTAGAACTCCAATTCCTTCTTCGCAAGCCTCTTGAGGGGGATTCCCTTGAGGATCTGCATCTTCTCGTAGTGGTTCAGGGCCTCGGCATCCGTCTTCGCGCGCCCGAAGCAAACCAGTTCCGTCCAGTAGGCGGTTTCCTTCTCGTTGAGTTCGAAGAACTCGGCCATCGGCTTCACGAGCGAAAGCGTCAGGTGGATTTTCCCCTGGGATACGCGGAGCAGGTTGCCCGGGTCCGCGCCGAGCTTCATAGCCATATATCGCCAGGATATGACAGTCTTACGCTGTTTGAAGTCATCAAAAGCGTCCCTTATCCATTCGCGATAGTCTGTATATTCAAAGATCGGCTTCACAGAAAAATCCTTGTATTTTAATCCATAAGAACGCCCGCAAAGTATTGCAGGCTAACAGATTAAAAATAAAACTCTGCAGCCCCAAAAAGCACCTGTTTCGCTCAGTCTCCGTTGTGAAATTTTACAACGACATTTTCGGCACCGGAACATACCGCCGTCCAGCGGCACTCGACCGAGTCTTTACATCCCGGATTTTCGCAAATTCCCTGAAATTCAAGGCTTTCGCCCTTGACATCATACTTCACCACGTAGTCTAGCGATTCCATTTTAGAGGCAGAAACATGCTTGTCGCGCATCAAAAAAGACGTGATAGCAATCACGCAGGCATCCTTCTGCGGGTGAGACTCCGCGGCTTCGGAAAGGGCGGACCACCCCAACTGGATGGGCTTGAAATCTACCTCGGGCTCCTTGCGGGCGCACGACACGAGCAGCACCGCGACCAGGAGTAAAAGTACAAAGGGTTTCATGGCTTAGCGTTGACGCCTGTAGGTCGCGCTCGTCACGCGGTTGCGTCCGCCTTCCTTGGAGGCATACAGGGCCTTGTCCGCACGTTCGAACAAGCGCTTGGGGTCTTCGCCCTGCACCATCTCTGAAATACCGAAGGAGCAGGTAATCCGCTGCTGCGGGATAAGCTGGGCCTTCTCGATAGCCACGCGGAGCTTTTCGGCCAGGAACTGTGCGTTCTGGATAGGAGTTTCGCCACAGAGAATCACGAACTCTTCACCACCCCAGCGCACCAGGCTGTCGCTGTTACGGATCTTGCCCTGAATAAGCTTGGTCAAGTTGATGAGCACTTCGTCGCCCACGTTGTGGCCGTAAGTATCGTTAACTTCTTTGAAATGGTCGATGTCGAGCAGCACGAACGAGACCGGACTACCATTCTTGGTCAGGTTCTCCTGTTCGCGCAACAGCACGCTACTGAATCCGGCGCGGTTGAGGCAACCCGTAAGCGGGTCGGTACGGCTAGTCTTTTCGTATTCCGTCTTCTCGATTTCGAGAGCGGCCAGGTACTTCTCGAGTTCTTCCTGCTTTTTGCGGTTAGCCGCGCGTTCGCGGTTGTAGTCGAAGAAGCGGATCACGAGAATAATGAGGAACGTAACGAACCAGAGGGCGACCAGGATAGTCACGAGGTCGAGCTTTGCAATCTTCTTGCCCTTGAAGCAGAACCCGCGGATTTCGAGGGTGCCGTAACCAAGCGGAGCATTCGTGCCCGTTTGGATTTCAATGAGCGGGATGTTGGAAAGGTCTACGCGGGCCTTGTGCACGCTGATTTCGTTCTGGGCGACCCACCAGCTAGCCACACGGAATTCCTGCGGCACGAACACGGCCGGGTAAGTCTCTTCGAGCGGGAAGAATTCGACTTCGTTGAACTTGAGCGAGCCCTCGTCGCCATCGCGGTAGAACGCCGGGTCGTAGGCGCGGAAGTAGATACGCACCGTACCTTCGCCACGCGGCTTGACCCACACGAAAATGCTGTCATACTTAGAGAAATCGCGGCCTTTTGTCTTACCATCACCCAACAGAATCTTGACACCGGCATACGGGTATGCGTAGCCTTCCTTCAGTTCGTAATCGACAATAATAGAGGAATCGGTGCGAGTAATAGCGACAGCCGAAGAACCGCCATCGGCGCTATCTGTTTCGGCAATAACATACGGGTAATCGGAAAGGTTCAAAAAGACAATTTCATCCAAACCATTCTGGTAAGCGAACAGCGCAATAACCGTCGCCGCCAGCAACACGAAAATCAGGATATTCATCCTGAAGAGAGCGTATATTTTTTCCATAATCCTGGACATAAAAAATCTTTTCCTTCCTAAGCACCCGAATAAAAAATAACTTATTACGGGCTGTTTAGCGGGAAAGCCAGCCTCCAAGACGGCCTACAATGGGCCTTAAAGTGTTCGCAAGCTCCTTTTGCGACATTTCGTTCGGGTGACCATGGAGTGCAGTATTGTCCGTGTAAACAAGTTTATACAAAAGGTCCTTGTGCCCGGCCTCGGTCTGCTCCTTGTAAATTTCCTCGACCACGGGCGTAAGAGCGTCGTTTGGCCACGTTTTGGTAGACACGAGCAGGAACTTTACGCCCGGATGGAGCGAACGTAGCCTATCCAGGAGTTTTGCGTAGGCTGCCTTGAACTGTGCAGCGTCCGCATACGGAGGCTCGCCCTGAAAATCGTTTATACCCACGAATACGACCACTACCTGCGGATGGAACTTGTCGAAGTCCCAGCGTTCGGTACTGGAATCCTGTTCGGGCATACCCATCATCGTGTATTCGTACAAAGTCTCAAGCGTCCATTCCGGCACAATGTTTGCATAGTTGCGCACGAGCCCGCGACCGCTCACCGCGTTCACCTGGTAATCGGCCTTGAACCCTTCGGCCAGCAAGAAGGCATAGCTCTTGGAAGCGTTCGTCTTCTCGAACGGAGTGCCATCCTCTACGCCATTGGCCTCCACGCCGTACCCGACGGTAAAGGAATCACCGATAAATTCAATGCGGCGGCTAGACGATTTCGGCTTCCCGGCAAAAGCTCCCTTCTTGCCAAGGTCGATATCGTGGATGCAGAATTTGCCCGGGTTGGTTTCGCTCACCTTGATGAGGCGGTAACTGTGCGGCTGGTTATCCTTCGGGGTTACAAGCTTTTCTTTTTTGCGGTCGGTTACCGTAAAGTACTTCGAGGGCTTGCCGTCTATCTCAAAAAGGAAGCGTGCCTCGCCTTCTATGTCAAAAGTGACCTCGCTGGTAACAGCCTTGAACGAAACCGATACGGCAGGGGCGCTTGCACACAGGCAGGATTCCTGCACAGACCAGCGGCCGTTCAAGTAAAGGGACTCGATATGACTAGAAAGCATAGGTTTTCCTCCAAATGCGGTGGCAGCCAATGCAAAGACGGCCGAAAAGAAAATACTTGTCCTCATAAGCAACAAGGTAGAAAGTTCTGGTGCAGGCAAGCAAGGGCGCGGGGGCGTAAACTGCACAGACCGTGCGTTTTTTATATTCTGGGCATGAAATTGCGCAAAGCGTCAATTTTCGTGACAGTCTTGGCTCTTCTTTACGGAAGTGCCGTTATGACGGCTGCCGAAGATACCCCGCCCACGCCGGCTAAAGATGCGCCGGCGCCAGGCTCGCCGGGAGACACCCTCACCCGCGAAGACAAGCGCATGGCTTACCTTGTATATAAACTGCTCGACAAGAAGGGCAAAATCAAGGGAGCAAACCTCAAGCGCGGCGCAAAGCTCTTTTACCAGAACTGCAGGCCGTGCCATGGCGAAGACGGCCACCGCATAAACTTCAACCCGATGGGTGACCCCGCCTTCATCGGGCAGCGGGCACGCGACGACATGCCCACGTTCTGGTACCAGATGAATTTCGGTGACGAAGACCGCCGGATGGAAGCCTACTACGACGAAATCACTCTCGACGAGATGAAAGACATCGCGGGCTACGCGCAGACTTTGCCTTAAATAAAAAATACGCCCCGAAAGGCGTATTTCATACAAATTATATACTAGATTCTTACGCTTCCTTGCGGAGCACCTTGATTTCCTGGATAAACGAAAGCTGCAGCGGAGCAACCCCTTCGCAGTCCTTTTCCTGGATATCCACGTTGAGCGGCGCCTTGGCCAAGTGCAGCGCATGCACGGAGAACATGATTTCGCGTTCCTTCTCTGCACGCTTCGCCGGGTCCCTGACCTTTGCGGCGAGGTACACGCCCGTAGTCTTCGCGTAGCGCAGCACATACACCAGGTCCGACGTATCGAGCTTCTGGTACACGTCGCTGTACTTCGTAGACTTGAGCGCCGACTGGAGCGTCGCTTCGTCCACTTCGTTTTTCAGTTCGTAATCCGGAGAACCGGCCTCGGGCCATGCGATGGTAAAATCCTTGCGCCATTCGTCGGTCGGAGCCTTGTCGCGGATTTTCGCAGAGCGGTCCACAAACGGGCAGAAGCCGAAACTTTCGAGAATTTCAAAGGCAAGATGTTCCTTCTCGGGCACGAGCACAAAGCCATAACCCGGAATATACTCTTCGGTGCATTCGGTGAACTGCGAAAAGCGGGAAAGTTCCGTCAAAATCTTCAGGTCGTCGATTTTTAACAAACGAACAGTGCGCACCTTCGCCCCGTAGAACGAGGAATTCCATTCGCGGAAGGTCGAAAGCACATTCTCGGGCGGTTTGATCCAGCTGAACACCTGCTCCATCTCGGATTCAGGAATGCCACTCTTGAGGCCGGCCAGGTAAGTGTCCTTGTCGAAGTTGAAGCACAGGAAGGCTTCGTCGTTCTTGACGCGGGCCAGGCAGGCGACAGTAAACAGGAGTTGCGGCGAGGTGGAAGCCGATACCACGAGGTCGAAGTTCGGCAACATGGAAACCTGGCCCTCGTACTGCGGGAACACAGAAGTAGTTGTCCATTCACGGCCAGCATCACTCAGCATCACGGCAGAAACCTTGCCGGACTGGAACTGGAATTTCACGAGCCCGAGCAGCCACAGTTCGCGCAGCGGGCGCGGCAGATATTCCCAGGCCAGGTGGCGGTTCGATTCCAGAATGCGGTAAGACGGGTCCATCACCCAGAACATGTAGGCAGCATCGGACACACCGCGGGCATCAGTGATGCACTTGAGCATTTGTCTGCAATGCGCGCTGTCGTTGCGGAAGCGTTCTTCGACCCACCACGTCAAAACGTACTGGTGCAGGCGGAACGCGCTCGTCTTCAGGAACTCGTACGCCTTCTCGGAGGGGTACAAAAGCGAGTTTTCCTGTTCGAGCCAGCCCTTCTGCGTGAGGAAGCTGAAAATCAGCGCGAGCTCGTTTTCGGCGGCCTTTGCAGAAATCTTGGATGCCGTCACGAAGGCGGCCGTGCAAATCTGGTAGCTGCGGCGGTGGAGCGTGCCGTTCGTGTTGATGCGCAGTTCGCCACGCTTGGCCAGCGAGAGCACGAGGCACACATGCCAGTCCAGCAGGCAGCCGTATTCCGTAAACGTCTTGGACGCATCGACGGATTCCTGCGGTTCGATTTCGAAGCAGTGTGCGAAGTCGGCGAAGCCGAGGTAGACGGCGGTACCAGACGCCTGGGAACGCCACAGCAAGAATTCGCGGCACATCTCGAGCAAGAACGACCGGAGTTCCTTGTTCTTGCTAACAGGTACGGTAAGGCGCAGTTCGTTGTACGTGAGTCCACGTGAACCGCTATGGTACAAAAGGTTCATGCAGCGGCGCTGCCACGGTTCCATCTTTTCGAAACGGGCTGCGGCGCGAGCCTTGTCCGAGAAAAAGGACATTACTTCGGACTGAATCAAGGCGTTGTTCAGGAGGCCTTTCTTGCCGTATGCCTTCGCATGCACATCGCGAAGGAGGGGCTTAGACATGCCGTCAAAAAAACTGAATAAATCTAACATCATCCACCTTACAAATAGGGATGCAAATTTAGAAATTTTTTTCTTGACTTATTTATTGAATTGCTTATACGCGGGTATAAAAGGCTCGCGGGAGGGGGCTCCCGCGGCTATTACGTCGTAAACTTCTTGATGTCATCGACGGTATTGGCGACAACCTGCTTCATGTTCCAGATGCGGGCGAACGTCTTGCCGTAGGGCTCGTTCACCACGCGGTTGTCGAGAATCAGCACCTTGCCGCTATCCGTTTCGGAGCGCAACAGTCGGCCAAGACCCTGGCGCAGTTCCATGAACGCCTCGGGAATGTAGTACGTCTTGAACACGTTCTCGCCCTTCGACTTCATCTCGGCAGAAATCCCTGCGACAAGCGGGTCAGAGGGGTTCGGGAACGGGAGCTTGGTCACCACGAGCAGCTTAAGCGCATCGCCCGGGAAGTCAACGCCTTCCCACAGGCTCTGGCACCCGAGCAAGCAGGCGCCGCGGGACTTGCGGAACATGGCAATAAGGCCGTCGAGAGCGCCATCTACGTGCTGGCACAAGAGCAGTTTACCCTTCGCGGCGAATGCAGGGGCAAGCGCCGCCTGCGCCTTCATCATCGTCGCGACGTTCGTGAAAAGAACCATCGTATTCTCTTCGATGTCGGGGAGCACTTCCACAAGCGTGTTGTTCAACTCGGTCACGTATTCCGGGAGCGAGGGCTTGGGCAAATAACGGCTCACCATCACGGAGCGACGGTCGCCGCTTGTAGCGCTCTCGGGGAACACCTTCAGGTAGGGGCGCTTGCGTTCGAACGAAGACATCCCCATGCGGTCTACAAAGTACGTGAGGTCGCCCTGCACGGCGAGCGTCGCAGACACGAACGTTGCAGACTTTACCCACGGGTAGAATTTCTCTTTCCAGATATCGCCGGAATGCAGCGGATACGCATGCATCTTGAGCGTGTGCGGGTTGAACGGTTCTTCCATGTAGAACACCCAGCCGCTACGGCCCGCCTTCACCAGGAATTCGAAATCCGTGATAAAGCGGTTCAGTTCATCCATGCGGCCAGAAAGGTCCTTCAGTATGCCTTCGAGCGAATCGATACCCGCAAGGAAAGCGAGCAGGGAATTCGCACGGCTGCGCGCGATTTCAAACTGGTCCAGCACCGGCTTCGGGTCGGCATCGTATTCCGCAAGGATTCCGTTTGAATACGTGAGGCTATCCTTCGTGAGTTTTTGCTTCGAAAGCTTCTTCCCAATCTTCATGAAGAAGCGGTGCAGCGCCTTCTCAGTTTCAGAAATATCCGTAACGAGTTGCATGCATTCCGTGCGCGGGGCCTCGTCTTCTTCCGGAATGCGCGCAAGTATTTCGCTAAGCAGGCCGCCATGGCCTTCCTTTGTCGGCAAGAGCGTCTTGGCCACGTTCCTGAAACCGAAGAACGATACCGTGCGGCCAAAGCACTGGTTGCTCGTTCCGGGAAGGCGGTGCGCTTCGTCGAACACCACGTGCTCGTATGTGGGGAGCAGTGCAAAATCAAGCGACAAGTCCGAAAGGAACAGCGCGTGGTTCACCAGCAGCAGGTTCGCCTCTACCGCAGCCCGCTTCGCGCAGCGTGCGGGGCACCTCGAATAGAACGGGCATTTTTCGCCTGCGCAAGTCGAAGCGCTGCTCGAAAGTTTAGACCAGAGCACGCGATTGCGGCTGTGGCTGAACGAAGAACTCTCGTTGATATCGCCCTTCTTGGTGGAGAGTGCCCACGGGATAATCGCCATAAAGGAATCGCGCTCTTCGGGCGCAAGCAGCGTGCGCGGCGCCTTCAGGACTTCAACAAACTTGCGGAAGCAGATGTAGTTGTCGCGCCCCTTCAGAATGGCAGGTTTGAGCTTGTCGCCGTAAAGCGACTTCACCTGCGGGATATCGTGATTCCAGAGCTGTTCCTGCAGCGCGCGGGTAGCCGTACTGATAATCACGCGTTCGCCATCGGCAGCCTTGTTCGCCGCGGCCACGAGGTATGCAAGCGACTTGCCCGAACCGGTCGGGGCTTCGATAACGCTCAGCCCGCCCTTGTGAATATTACGTTCTACGCACTGTGCAAATTCCTGCTGGTTCCTGCGCGGAGTATAGTTCTCGACCACCTGCGAAAGCAGGCCGCCTTCCTTGAAGAACTCATCGACGCGGGGCATTCTCGAGCGGGCAAGCGCACCGGAGGAGGTAGCCTTTTCGGGCATCGCAAAAGTGGGCTCCGGTAATTCTGCAGGTTTGTCGCCAGCCGCCTTTTCGCTCACGCCAAAGAGCATTTCCCAGTCGGAGCCTTCGGCAACGCGGGTCAGCGCAGAGAGCAACCATGCATCCATCTTCGCAATCTTTTCATAAGACATCACGAACAACTTTCCGCAGGCCTCGGCGTCCGGGAGGGCGCGGTGGGCGCGGCTGCGTTCGATGTTCAGTTCTTGCGTAAGCGTGTCCAGGCGGTGGTTCGGCACGTCCTGGAAGGCTATCCTAGACAAAGTAAGCGAATCCCAGACAGCATGGTCAAACGGGATACCCACCTTTTCCATCGTATTCTTGAGAAACTTGGAATCAAACGTAGCATTGTGCGCCACAATCGGCAAATCACCGATAAACGAACAGATGTTGCCCGCCACCGAAGCAAAGTCCGGAGCATCGGCGATATCCGCATTGGTAATGCCTGTAAGGCTTTCGATAAACGGGCGCAACACGGCAGACTTGGGCTTGACAAGGTAATCCACATTTTCTGTCGCCACGCCGTTTTCAAAGCGAACGAGGGCAACCTCAATGATTTCATCCTTGTCGAATTCGAGACCCGTAGTTTCAAGGTCTACCGCGACAAATGCAGGCATCTTTTCCATACAACATCCTCATAGAATCAAGGCAACGCAGGCAAATCCGGCAAAAGCTTTTCTAGCTCGTTCTCGCCGTTCGATACTCTGACCGTATCGGTAGGCGCGCGCCAGGGCTTGCCGAACCGGAAAGGAGAAAGAGACCCGCCATCCGGCGTATTCTTCCCCGATTCCGCATAGTAATAGTCAATAAAGTATTTGCCTTCCATCAGATTGTCGAACACGAACTGTCCGTTCATGTTGCACATCGTGAAGTAAGGCCGTTTTGTATCCGTTGAAATAAGGCGTACGGTAACGCCCGGGTTCGCGTGCAATAGCGTACCCTTCAACGTCGCAAGCTTGATCTTCGGGACAGTTTCAAAACGCAGTAGGCGTTTGTATTTCACCGCAATAACTGTATCCCTCATGCCGCTGCTGTCGGCTTTGGCGAGGGTCGTATCCTTGTAACCTTCGAGGAAGTCTACCGTGGCATCCGTAGGCCAGGGCTGCGCAGGCACGGCCATATAACGGATGGGGTCGAGGCGCTTTACCTCTACCGCGACGGTATCCTTGTTTATCGCAATATGGTAAGTATTTTCGAGCGAATCAACGGGCTTATTGAAGGCAAATACCAGCGTATCGCCCGGGAAAACCGATTTTGCCATCGAAATCGTCTTCGTATTCGCAATTACGGGCGCAAGCGTGTCGGCGGCCTTTTCTACCCAGCTCCATTCCACTTCGGCATGTTTCGGGTCAAGTTCCCTGAACAGGGAATCCTTCGCCACCTTACAGGCAAACTTGTACGTAAGTTCCGGCTTGGGGATAGAATCAAAATAGAACTGCGGATTCTTGCCCGAGGCAGCCATGTACACATAGCGCGGGTGCACTACATTCCCATCGGGGTAAGTAAGCGAGCAGTTCGCCGTGTCGGCAAACGCAGAATCAAAGAACACCGAACGCGAGAAATTGGCTTCGAGCACGCGGGCAAAGGGCTGCGACACCGATTCCAGTTCCAGTGCCGATGTATCGTGGTCGGCCAGCGGCACCCAAAGCGTATCGGTACTCTCTTCGGTAAGGATAAGGTCCTTGGTCCACACGCCCGCAAGTTCTGTTGCAGGCTCAATCTTCTGGTTACCGTTTACATCCACGAACGCCACCACACGGTAGCGCCCGGGCCTGAGTCCGGTCAAGGTAAAGTTACCCGCACTATCCGCGCGCGTCAAGAACAGCGGAGGTTCCTTCGTAAGCATCGGGAGGGTATCCAGCTGCTTGGTCGCCGTATCGCGGAACCTTTCCAGGTAGCGGCGGCCTTCGCGCTCGGCGCCCATCAGGAACAAGCCTATACTCGGGAACGTCTTTTTGCGGGCCATCGAATCGTTCACCAGAACGCGGCCCGTGATGGTCAGGGAATCTATATGGTCGCCCGTAGAAAACACCACGTGGAACGGCTTGGCGAGCGCGTTGCCATGCAGGTCCTTGATGCCGCCCGCAAACGTAACCGTGTAGGTGGTACCCGTATCGAGTATCGCCCTCGACGTGAGTTCCATGGAGCGGCCGCTGACCTTGAATTTCATCTTCCCGTCAATCGGCGGCGATATCGAAACGGCTCCGCGCGGGACCGACGCATTAATCCATTCGTCGAATTCCAACTTCACGTAGAGTTCTTCGGGGTGGTTCGTCGTGTTCGGCGCGGGGTAGACGGCGGCAATACGCGGAGGCAATTTGTCTTCGGGCCCACCGCTGGGCGCAACCTGCGTAGCACACGCCAGCAGCCCGATGCATACAAGCATCGGGGCAAGCAACAGGGCAATAGCAGGAGAGCGCAACTTCATTACAAAATAACCGTTAAATCAAAGGGATAAACTTGCCTATGCGCGACCAGCGAATACGGAACGGAATGCGCCACCAGGTAAAGGGGTTTCCAAAACTGAACGCCTGGTCGTCATTGTCGAACGAGAAGTAAATGACCGTCGCCTTCGCGCGGATATTCCTGAGCGTCACAAAGCCCCAGTAGCGGCTATCCGCAGAATTGTCGCGGTTGTCGCCCATCATAAAGAACTGCGGCGTCTGGATTACGTAGCTGTCGATAGGCTTGCCGTCCACCAAAATCCTGCGACGGATTTCAAAGTGCGGCAGCGATTCGGCGGCAGCACTTCCGCTTGCAACCTGTGCAGAATCTGCCTGCAAGGCGGCCTGAGCGGAATCCACCGACATAGCAGAAGCGCTATCTACAGCAGCACTATCAGCAACTACCGGTGCATTGAGCATTGCGACATTGCCTTCGAGGTCGCGCAGAATGGAACCTTCAAACCCCACATAACTCACCTGGCGCGTGAACCCGCCCTTCGCATGCGGGTCGAGCAGCGGCAGGAACCCGATTTTCGTCAGTTCGCGGAAGTACGAGAAACTCATCGCACCGCTCACGGTATCGCCCTGCGTAAGCCTCTTCTGGACAACCGTCCTGTTGCGCGTAAACATCGCATTCAGGAGCATGCCGCGTTCACTTTCCACCGGCACCTTGAAGTCACTGAATTCAAAGTTGTTGTCTTCTACGCCGTCACGCAAAAGCGAGATTTCCATTTCTACATGGCTATCCGGATTTTCTTGCAAGATAATGGAGCGCAACCACCAGAGTTTTTCAAGCGGCATCGTGTCTATTGCAAACGTATCGCCAACGCTCGGCACCACGAAGCTTTCGCGTTCGTCCCTCGGCGAAGACTTTGTGCGGAACGTAGCCGTATATTGCCCACGACCCGGGAGGCTATCTTGCTTTACGCCGTTAATGTAAAGGCGGCCTTCGTGAACAGCGACAGTATCACCGCTCACCGCCACGCAGCGCTTAATGTAATCCTTCGGGCCATCCGCATAGTGCACCAGGTGCGGCTGGCCATCTTCGGGTTCGTGGTCCCAGTAAAAGTTCCCGAACATCAGCGCGTTGAACATGTGCGTATAGCGCGCCGGATTATTGTCGGGGTATTCAGGTTCCCCCGGGTAACGGAATATCACCACGTCGCCGGGCTTCGGTTCAGTATAGCCGGGGAAATGCTGGTTCGTAAACGGTATCGGCGAACCGTAGGTAAACTTGAGCCCCAGCAAAAAGTCGCCGGTATGCAAGGACTGTTCCATGGACCCGCTCGGGATCTGGAACGCCTGAATCACGTACTGAATAACGATAAGTGCAAGCACGATGGGGACAATGATTTCTCGCGAGATAGCCTTGAGAAATTTGCCCATCGAAAACTTTTTCGGTTTGTCTTCCATAAAAAATCCAGAATTACAGATTGCGAACACTCTTCACAAAGTTCCTGCTCACAAGGATCTGCGTATGTTCCTTGTCGCGCAGAATCACGTTCAGGCGGCTCATGTCCGACTTGCGAATTTCGGCGATGTAGTCAATGGCTACAAGGTGCGCCCTGTGTACGCGCACAAACTGGCGCGGGTCGAGTTTCTTTTCGAGGTCCACCAGCGGCGTATCTATGATGTACTGGTTCGTGGGCGTGTAGACGGTCGTGTACTTTTCTTCGCTGTGGAATCGAATAATTTCGTCTACGTTCACCAGCAAAATGCGGTCGCCAATTTTCACCTGAATGCGCTGCAGGTATTGGTCGCCCATCGCAGCCATCAGCGAGCGGAATTTGTCCCAAGAAAAATCTTCGGGCATCTGCTGGCTTTCGGCAACGGCCGGCAGGCGCTTGCGCAATTTTTCCATCGCACTTTCCAGACGCTCGGGGTCGACCGGCTTCAGCAAGTAATCGACAGTATTTTCTTCGAAGGCGCGGAGCGCAAAGTTTTCGTGTGCCGTAGTGAAAATAATCAGCGGCATCACGTCTTCGTCGATGTTCTTCAACACTTCGAACGCATCCATGTCGGGCATCTGGATATCCAGGAACACCACGTCGGGAGCAAGTTCGTTTATCTTAGAAATCGCCTGGTTGCCCGAGGCAGCCTCGTCAACAATCTCGAGGTCTTCGGAATACTTTTCTAAAAGCGAGCGGAGGCGCATGCGCGCGAGCGGCTCGTCGTCAATAATCAAGGTTCTCGCCTGCATTTTTATTTTGCTCCTTCAGTTTTCGGCTTGTTAATAATCCTGATTAAGTCGGCCGGCAAATCGTTTTCATCTTTGTACACGGTGCCAGCGCCAGTCAGCAGCGAAAGCGCACCAGATTTTCCGACCTTAAAGTTCCACTTCGCTCCGTTCGCAAGTTCCACCTTGACGGTACCATCGGCCTGCGAATACTTGCCCTGCAGCGAATCCACCTTCGACGTATCCGTCAGCACTGTTTCTATCACAGAGGCGGTACTGTCTTCGGCAAGTTCCATGCGCACCATGCGCATTTTGCAGTTATCGCACGGGAGGCGGCCAGAATACAAACCGGCGAGGCCTTCGGGGAGCTCAACCTTCGGCAAATCCGGCAGCGGCGCGGATTCCTTTTCTTGCGAGCATCCAGAGAGCACAGCGAGCGAAAATAGGCTTGCAACAAAGCCCTTAAAAATCGTTTTATTCATATAAACGACAATCTAAAAAATTTCGTGCATGGGCCTAGAAGCCTGCAGTCAAAACTACACGAAATCCGAGCGCATCTGAAGCGTACAGCGGGTCCTTTTTCTCGCGGACATCCGGAGCACAGTCCTTGATGGGGTCGCTCCAGCCTCCACCGCGCACAACGCGCGCCGTCCCCTGCGATGCACCTGTATAATTTTCAGAATTCTTGTTCGGGTATGCGCCGTACCAGTCGTTCACCCATTCAGCAACATTACCCGCCATGTCGTAAAGTCCAAACGCGTTCGGGGTATAGCCCTTCACTTTTGCGGGCCCCAAAGTTTGTCCGTAATACGCGTATTTCGTGGCCTTGTCCGTACCCCAGTAGTAAGTCCCGCTGGCAGCACCGTGCGCGGCAACTTCCCACTCGATTTCTGTCGGCAGTCGTACAGAGGCCTTGGTATAATCAATTTCCAGGTTCTGCAAGTAGTTCTTGTCGCCTACCGAGGCATAAACATAGGCCGTATCGAGCCCAAGCATCTTCGAAAGGGCGTTGCAGAAGAGCACCGCATCGAACCAGTTGACGTTTACCACGGGGTAGTCGTCGCCTTCGCGCGGCTGTTTGGGCAGTTTACCCATGGCGCCCTTGTAGGCCGCCTGCGTCACCTCGATAGCCGAAATTAAAAAGCTGTCCATCAAAAACTCGGTGGTGTTCATCTTCAGCTTTCCGCCCGGGACCCCTACAAAATCAAGCATCGAGTAAACCGAGGTATCGCGTTCGACATCGCCCTCACCCGCACTGCTCGTAGGTTCTGCACTCGAAGACAAACTGTCCGAAGGCTCCGCGCCCGAAGACAAGCTATCTGCAGGGGAGCTGCTTGAAGAACTCGCATCGCTGGACGAAGATAACCCGCTCAACGAAACCGGCTCTATCGCAACCGGATCGCCGTCAACGGTACATGCAGAAAGTTCAAACAGGAGCGAGACGACCACGCTTGTAAATATTAGTTTATATGCAAATCCGCTCATGCCTAAATCCCTCGATGACAGTCTACATTATTTAATTACGCCCACGCGGTAGAGTTTCTGCTTCGTTTTGCCGTCCTTGAATTTCACCTTCAGGCGGGCCGTATATACGGCAGAGCCGAGATTTTTCAGGTCGAGCGGTGCAAACTCGTTGCGCCCGCGGGTAATAATCCCGTCGTCCATTTTCGTCTTGTAAACGCAAAGGCCCGTGATGTCATAGAATTCCAGTTCCGCCTTCAATGCCACAGAACCAATCTCAAAACGCGCCTTCGCATTGCCGCCACGCACCGGGTTCGGGTAAATAAAGAACTCGCTTATTTCATCCTTTTCGGCTTCTGTTTCTATATGGCCGAGCTTTGTGGCATCAAAGAATCCCGTGCGTTCATTGCCGCCGGCAGGGAGCGCCCATGCCGTAGGTGCACTTGCCGCATCTGCCGAAGCCTTGTGCAGGCGGAAACCAGAAAGGCTACTGCGATGCAGGGCGTACAATTCAGGCCCCGCAGATTTTTTGCCGGCCACTGCATCCGCTACAAAAATGCTCATCGGTTGCAGGTACTTGAGCGAATCTACATATTCAAAACTGCCGGCCGCAAGCGGGAAGGATTCCTTCACTTCTGTGCCCTTGCCGGTATACGCATACACGAGCCCGTCATTGCTCGGCACCAAGATTTCAGGCGTCTTGTCACCGTTCACATCAACAAGCACCGGGTCGCTGAAGAACCCGTATACGGGCGACCCGCGGGAAATCTTCACCGGGAACCCTGCAATCGGCAGGCCCGAATGGTCGATGGCATATACCAGGTTATCGCCCAGGAACACTGCCTCCGGGTAGCCGTCACCGTTTATGTCGCCGATGGCAATGCCAGAAGTTTCATCCTTGAGGCCGCTCGTGCCTGCGGCACCGCGCTTGTAAACCCTGGTCCACTTCGTCGCATCCGTGCTGTACGCCTTCGTATAGTTCCTGAGGGCGACAGCGGCAACCGTCCCGCGGCTACCCACAACAACAACATCCACATCGTTATCGCGGTCCAAATCGGTGCAGGCAATGCGCCATGTTTCGTGAGCCTTGCCGTCGACTTTCCTGTATTTCAGCCCATTCACAAAAATCGTGCCGTCGCCCGCTATATAGGCAAATTGCGGCGTTCCGACATGTTCATCGCTGCCGCAGTAGGCCATGTCCACGATGTTTTCCATTTTCTCGGAGCCGGTTACGCGCACTTTGGCCGCCCCCGCCGAAGGAGCGTCTTCGAATTCGTCGGCATTGACCTTCCTTTCGCCATTCTTGTCGGCAAAATAGACATACCCGTCATAAACGAGCGGGCCCGCCGTAGCCGAATCTGCCGGGTAAGATTTCTGCACCGGGATGCCGCCAATAAACGAAGTCTTCACGAGCTTGTTGGCATGCAAACTATAGACATCCTTGCCATCGCTTGCAAGGCCTACGAGCGGGCCATCGCTTGCCCCCACGCGGTAAAGCGGAATTTCGGCAGTGGCATTGTCACGCGTAAGCGTCTTCTGCGTTATCACGGTATCGGCCACGAACAAGGTATCGCCCAACGCGTTGAACACCTGGAGCGTACCGTCTTCGGCGCCCACGACAAGCAACTTTTCGCCTTCGTTTTCGGGGTCGTCTACGAACACCGCGCCGCGCACGGCACTGGCAAGGCCCACATTGCGCGGGAAGTGCCCGCCTTCAATGCTGCCATCGTCAATGCTAATAGTCACGCTAATCGTCAACGCGCCGTAATTCACCACGCTATCGCCCATGAACACGTTCGCCGTCTTTTCCTTGCGGGCCTTTTTCGGCACGTTCGCCGTAATCTTTATGCCGGTGTAGCCGCCCTGCGTCGTTTTCGTGTTCGCATAGCCCGTAGGCCCGATGCTCTTCACCGTATCGTACTTCTTTTTCTCGGAATAGCGCATGTGCGGCAGCAAATCCGTACCGCTTCCGTAGTCGTAAGTATCTTCGCCGAGTGCGTTCTTGAACGTCTTGCCAATAGAAAGCACCTGGTCGGCTTCGATCATCGCAATTCCGAACTGGTGGTCACGCAGCGTATCGCCGCCCCAAAAGTTTGCAACGCCGTAATCCAAGGTTTCACGCAAGTACCAGTCGTTCACGCGCCACACCACAATGCCGCTCGCCGGGAGCCCCGCATCGTAGGAATCGAGCCCGACAATAAGCCCCTGCGCCTTTTTATTGTTCTCAGTGCACTTGCCCTTCACACAAACACTATCCTGGAACACAAGGCTCAGGCTATCTACCGGCACCGTACGGATGCTTGTGTCCGCATCTTCAACGGGCTTGTCCAGAATAACGCTCACCTCGCCCGCCTTGTTCCAGCTGCGCTGGCGGTTTTCAATCAGCAGGTATTCGCTTGCGTTCAGCGGCACCTTCACAATTTCGGTTTCGCCGCCCGTACCCGCAGCAGCAATATCCACCGTCACCGGCTTACCTGCAACAGGGCGAACTTCCTTCACCTTGCCCCAGCCCATGTATGCGCGTTCCCACGCCGCAGGCATCGAAGGCATGAACCCGTTACCCGCGTTGTAGCCCGCGAAATCCATCACGTCGTAATAACCGAGGCGGCTAATTCCCTTCGCGACGTCGTAAGTATTGGGCATACCGAGTTCGCGCCCAATCTGGTTCACCACAATGCCGTTGATACCCCAGTTGAGGCCATCTTGCGAGGCAGTCTCGCTCACCACCATCACCGAATGCAACGTATCGGTAGTACCGCCCGGAATGTAGAGGCAGCTCGTTGCCGTATCGCCATCGCTCATAATGCCGGCCACAGGCTTCACCACCTTGCTCTTTGCAGAATCGGGCAGCAGGTAGCGCCAGTCCTCGCCGGCAATATACACATCCATAAAGTCGCCCGGAGTATCGGCGCCCTTCGTGCCCATGCTACCGCCATCGAGCAGGCGGCTTGAACCCGCATGTATAATCATGTAGGCGCGTTTCACGTTAGGGTTTTTAGAGAGCGGAATGCGGAACGGTCCCTCTTCAGAGGAATCCTTCGCAGCGGCGGCAATCGCGTCGTACACGAACGTGAGGTAGTCGCGGCTACGCGCCTCGTCAAACTCGGCAGTCTTCTCGCCCTTCTTTTTACCCGTGCGGTTGTAATCGATAATCTGCTTGTCGAGCGTGTACGCCGAAGAACCCGCCGAAGGGCCGGGGAAAATACGCGCATCGATGACCACGTTCCCGCCACTCACCGTGCTGTAGTAATTTTTCGCGAACTCAAAATGCTTGAGCCAGTAAGGAGCCGTGCCCCTGCGACCCGGAGGGTCGAGACTGTAGGAATCCTTTTTCTTAGTGTCGGTATCGAAAAGTCCCGTACCCGTCGTGAGCGAGTTATCGTTTTTCTCTTCCTGGAACTGGACGCGAAGCGCAAACACCTGCAGAGTGTCTACGGCAAAAGACTTCGGTGCAAAAACGAGCACGCTCAAAAACAATGCAAATAAGGCCGCATTAAACTTCATGGTTAACAATTTACAAAAAAATCACATCACAGACTTGTAACTTGCCGGCACCTTGAGCCGCCAAGTTCCAAAGCTGAACGATTTTCCGTGGGTCACCTTCTTCAGGCGCATTTCCAGGAACATCTTTCCATCACGCTCGAACACGATTTTTCCGGCGAGGTTTTTGCCTTCGAACTGCCTGTAATCCAAGAATTTCAGCAATTCGGGCTTGCCGTCCCTCCCCTTCTTCGAGATCCATTCTACCTGCCCGTCACGTACCGCATACGTCAGGCGAATCCCCATCGCGTCGTCCGCCTCTACAAGCTTCAAGCCCGCAGAATCGCGCTCCGACACGAGTTTCGCCCCCTCGGGCATGTATTCTCCGTTAAAGAATCCTGCAATCTGGTGGATGTTTACCATCGGGATGTTCGCCGCATTGAAAAGCCCCACCATGTAGCCGCGGCCCTTCATGTAGAGTTTTTCCGTCGGGAAGGTCATGGTCCAGCCCTCTTCGGTCCAGAGCATCGAGGCAACGCCGATTCCCATCGGGCCCGTGAATTCCATGCGGTAGCGCTTATGCGGCACCGAAAACAGCACGGCGTCCAGATTCTGTTCCTTCCCGTTGTCGTCCACCAGGGTAATTGCCATCTTCGCGCGCAAGCTATCGGGCTTTACTTCGGGCGCGCACTCCATACTTTCCGCGCCAGCCTCGCCGGCATTAACTGCGCCGGCCACGCCTGCTGAGCCATCTACTGCGCCGGCCACGCACTTTGCGGTCGGTTCAGTCGCGGGCTTCTTGCCTGCACAGCCGCTCAACAGACAAATTAAAACGAGGCACAGCCCCCACATGCATGCAAATGTGCGTCCGCTAAAACGCATGGCGCCCTACTTTTTCCCTTTCAAAAAGTTCAGTGCCGCCGGGTGCTTGGGCCTGATTTTCAGGAGCCTGCGGTACGTGTCCGCAGCTTCGGACTTTCTGCCGACAGCCACCTGGATTGCCGCCAGGTGTTCCAGATACTCATCATCGTCCTTGAACTTTTCGGGGTTCACAAGCATTATCGTCTCGAGCGCTTCCTGGAAGCGGCCCAGGCGGTAGAGCCCCCATGCCTTGGAATCGATAATCGCGTCGGGCTTTGCGCCCGGTATTGCATCGAGAGCCTTAAGTACAAGCGAATAGCCGTATTCCACTTCGGCCTTGTTGCGGTTCAAGTTGATGAGCGTGTAGCCGTAGTAGTTCGCCATCTCGGGGTAGCGGGCTTTTTGCAACAGCGAAGACTTGAGGATGTTCTCGAACATCACGAACATATCGTCAAAGCGGCCCAAGTGTTCCAGGTTCTGCGCCATCGTAAAGCGCAAATCCACATCGCTCGGGTCTTCGGCCAAAATGCTTTCCCAAAAAAGTTGCGCCTTCATGCGGGCCTCGCGTGCAGCGGCGCGGTTCAGGGAATCCCTCATCGTCTCTTTCGGTTTGCCCCCAAAGAATTCATTGAAGGTACTTGCAAACAAACGTTTGCCTTCGAGGTCACGGGCCTGCATAATGAGCACGTCGGCATAGGTACGCTGCAGCCGCTTGTACTTTGCCTTCGCATGCATCATGAGTTTTTTAACTTGTACAGAATCAGCAATCCCTTCCATCGGGCGCCAGTTGCTCCATACGCCAAGCATGGAATCTAAAAGCGCATAGGCCTTGCCATATTCATGCGCCGTCCCGAGCGCAAGCGCAAGGAAAACTTTGCCTTCGCCCTGCAACAGCGAATCTGCCTGTTCCGCATAGCGGACGCCTTCCTTGTTCTGCCCACGGCTAAAGGCTATCGCCGAAAGCGTACGGCACGCATGTGCGCCCGCTTCCTTGTCGTTCACAAGCTTCAGGTGGGCATCTTCGAGGTGCACCTTCGCGCTATCCACCTCGTGCTGAATGTATTCGTTGAGCCCCAGGTGGTAAAGCAGTTCGGGGGCACGCACGCCGTCCGTATAAAACTTTTTCTTCAAGAACGCGAGCGTTTCTTCGGGCTTCGACTTCGCGTAAGTGAGCAACGCTATTTCAATAATCTTCCCGTCTTCTTCGGTAGAAGACGTAATGGTATCGGCTATCGCGCGCACTTCGGGGTAGCGCCCGTGCATCGCCATCACCTGCACCATCTTCGCGAGCTTTTCCTTGCTCCCGGTGGCATCGTGCGCACGTTCAAAAAGGTCCACCAATGCAGAATCGCGCCCGAGTTCCACCAGCAGGTTCACCTGGCGCCCGAACATAGACTCGATATAGTTTGTCTGCGGGAGCAACAAGTCGTATATGCGCACCAGTTCTTCTTTATCGCGGATAAGTTCGAGGAACAAGCTGTAGTCGTACAGAATCCTCATGTCCTGATACTTTGAAGAATCGAGGGCGAGCGAAAAATACTTGCGTGCGGAATCGGCGGTCCCTTCTTTTAGGTAAACGTGCGCCATCGTTTCGTACTGGGCAACCGTGTGCTTGCCCGGCATGTTGTTCGCCTGCTTTGCAATGGATGCCGCTATGGAATCGGCGCCCGCCACAAGCATTTTCTTGGCAACGCCAAATGCTAGGTAACGGTTCTGCGGGTCGTAGCGCCAGGCCAGCATCCACAAGGAATCCGCCTCGTGCGTAAGCCCGCGCATTTCCATGTCGAGCGCCTGTATAAAGGCAGCGTGCGCCGTGTCGATATTCCCGGGGTCTACCTTGCTGATGTTCTCGTCACCTGCAGGCTGTGCAGTCGAGTCTTGCGCCAGGGCATCGTCCTTCTTGGCGGGCGCAGAACTGCACGCCACCATTGCAGTGCAACAAGCGACAAGCGCGGTGCAAAAAAGCATCCGCGCAAAAGCGCAAACAGCGGTGCGCTTATCGGCAACTGCAAACTTGAAGAACACCCCCATGGCATTAATCCACTACAACAAAGTCGATCTTGGAATCCGGCTTGAGGTAATCGCCTTCCTTGGGGGCCGTCTCGAGCACCGTGCCCGACATCTCGCCGTTCTGGGCCTTGACGCGCTTGATTTTGCCAACGCGGAATCCGAGTGCTTCGAGTTTCGGGTACACGTTATCAATCATCTCGCCTTCGAACGAAGGCAGCATTACTTTACCCGTAGTGGCGCCGGCAGAAATCACGACCTTCACCGTGTCGCCCAGGCGCACCTTGTTGCCCGCCAGCGGGTCCGTACGGATAACGACACCGCGCGGAATGCTCGCGTGAGCGCCCTTCACGATTTCGCCCTGCACAAGGCCTGCGCGGGTAAGCGAGATTTCGGCCTGCTTCTGGCTCTTGCCACGCAGGTCGGGGATTTCTACTTCGCGAATACCGAGGCTTCTCGTGAGCTTAACCGTGCGCCCGAGCTTTGCAGTACGGCCTGCGGCAGGCAGTTGCACCAGCACCATGCCCGCGGGCACCTGCGAGTTGTAGCGGCCCTCTTCGAGCCACTCGAACTTGAAGCCGGCAGAGTCGAGCTTCTTTTCGGCAACATCCGGAGCAAGCCCTTCGAGCGAAGGCACCGTGCCCGTGCTGGTAAACGCACCCGCGAGTACGGGCATCACAATCTTGTCTACGACTAATGCGAGAACAATAAGCCCTATCGCCCATACGATTACGGCCTTCACGATAGCCGCAGTCTTGAGCCAGTTCCAGAGCTTCGAGGCGATATTCTTTATCTTATTCAAAACTAACCCTTGGTAGCTTTTTCCTGCAGAGCGCCTTCGTCAAAGATCACGATGTCCTTGCCGGTCATGGCAATGGCGTTCGTCTTCACCAAAAGCGAGCAGATACGGCTCACAGTTTCGCGCGTCGTACCCGACATGTCGGCCAGCTGCTGCTGCGTGGGGCGGTTGTGGATGACCGTCACCATGCTGCCGTTGTCGGTATGGATGCGCACGCCGCGCTCTTCCATGAGGTTGAGGAGAGTACCCGCCACGCGCCCGCTCACAGACATCGTGGAAAGCGACCCGATCTGGCGGTTCGCCTTACGCAGGCGCTTGCTGAGTTCGCTCAGCAGGCCCATCGCGATTTCGGGGGACTGGCGGATAAGCTTGAGGAAGGATTCTCGGTGGATGATGAGCATTTGCGCGTCCGTCACCGTACGCACCGAGGCAGACCTCGGTTCGCCGTCGATGAGCGACATTTCGCCGAAGAAGTCGCCGCGCTCCAAGAAACTCAGGATCGTCTCGCGACCGTCGACGCCGGTCATGTAGACCTGAACCGAGCCCGAAGCGATAAGGTACAGGGCCTGCACCGAATCGTCGCCCTCGAGCACGACCGTCTCGTCACGGTTGAAGTTCTGGGACACAACCAAATCAGCAAGCATGCCGATCTGTTCTTCGCTCAATTCCGAAAAGAGTTCGACTCCTTTCAGCAATCCAAGAATATTGGCGTCCACCATATCCGTTCTCCTTATTGTGTTTTTACAACCCCAGGCCCTTCGCGAGGCCCGCATCAATCACGATGCTCTGGTCGCGCTTAGCGCCTATAGATATCATACCAATTTTTACGTCGAGAAGTTCGGCCATGCGCTGCAAATATTTCTTTGCATTTTCCGGCAGTTCGTCGTAAGTGCGGCACTTGGTCGTGTCCTGCTTCCAGCCCGGGAGTTCCTCGTAGACCGGGGTGCAGCGTCCGACCTTCGAAAGCTGGTTCGGGATAAAGTCGAGCTTTTCGCCGTCGCACTCGTAGTGCGTGCAGATTTTCACGGTGTCGAACGTGTCGAGCACGTCGAGCTTGGTGATGGCGAGGTGCGTGAGGCCATTCACCACGGCAGCCTTGCGCACCACCGGAGCGTCGAACCAGCCGCAGCGGCGGTTGCGGCCCGTCGTGGCGCCGTATTCGTTACCGATCTTGCGGAGCGTATCGCCCGTTTCGTCCAAAAGTTCCGTCGGGAAGGGGCCGTTGCCCACGCGGGTCGTGTAGGCCTTCACCACGCCCCAGACTTCGTCCAGAGCGGTAGGACCGATGCCCGCGCCGCAGCTGGCGTAGCCCGAAACCGTGTTGCTGGAGGTCACGAACGGGTAGGTGCCCTGGTCCACGTCGAGGATGGTGCCCTGGGCGCCTTCGAACACCAGGCGCTTGCCGGCCTTCACCGCCTTGTAGAGCATTTCGCTCACGTCCGTGACGAACGGCTTGATTTTCTGGCCGAGTTCGAGGTAGTCCTTGATGACCACTTCCGGGTCAATCTCCGGCACGTCGTACATCACCTTGAATTCTTCGTTGTGCACCTTGGCCATCGCCTCGACGCGCGGGCGAAGTTCACGTTCGTCCATCAAGTCGCCGACGCGCACGCCAATGCGGTTCACCTTGTCGCTGTAGCACGGGCCGATACCGCGGCCGGTGGTGCCGATGGCAGCCTTGCCAGCCTTCTTTTCCTTCGCCTTGTCGAGCGTGGAGTGGTACGGGAGCACCACGTGGGCGTTGTTAGCGATAAAGAGGCGGCCTTCCGGGTTGATGCCCTTCGTGTGGAGGTCCGCGATTTCCGCGAGAGTCTGGATCGGGTCGAGGACGACGCCGTTGCCGATAACACAAATCTTGTCAGCGTGCATGATGCCCGACGGGATCAGGTGGAACACGAACTTCTGATCGCCCACCTCAACAGTATGGCCGGCGTTCGCCCCGCCCTGGAAACGCACGATGATGTCTGCGTCCAGAGTCAAGAAGTCCACAATCTTGGCCTTACCTTCGTCACCCCACTGGGAACCGATTACAACACGATTTGCCATATATCCTTCATTTTTTGTGACCCGGCAGGCGAAACCCCGAGAGGCGGCCCGCAGGTCGATTACTTGTTAAAATACGAAATTGCAGCACAAGGACCTTCCCTGCACCCTTTTTCGCCATAAAGATAGAATAGTGACGGGCATTTGGGAGGGCGGGGCGCCGCCAAGAGGCCGTGAGGGGCGCCATATGGCCGGGAATGAGAGATTTTGGGCTGCGAGATGCGGTTTTTGGGCGCAGGGCGGTGCAGGTTTGCTGGGGGTGCGCTGCTGGCGGCAGGATGCGGGCGTTTGCGGGGAGCGAGATGCGCGGCGGAGGATGGCGCGGCGCCGCATGCGGGGGATGGCGCGGCGCCGCTTTACGGACTAAATCCTGACCCCCTCTACTTTAGTCCGTAAAATTTGGCGGATTGCATACAAATTAAACGCTAAAAACAGAGGGGCTTACGGACTAAAAACCGACCCCTCTTGTTTTAGTCCGTAATTTTTCGCAAATTTCAGACAAACTAGCGGCGGTGGACGGAGATTTTTACGGACTAAACGGCAACCCCTCGCACTTTAGTCCGTAAAGAGGCGCTAAAAAGCACCCCCGCGGGCCATCAACAGCCAAAATTTTACGGACTAAATCGCCACCCCCCTGCATTTAGTCTGTCGCCCCCACCCAAAAGCGACCAAAAAACACCCCAAAAGCGACTCAAAACACACAAAATCTCCCCAAAGCAGTTCATAACCGCCCGAAGGCCGTCAAAAGCTTTTGCTCAAGCGCATCAAAAAAAACAAAGTCAGCATTAAACAGCCCAAACAATAGCACCAGCGCCCGCCCGACTCTCGCCCCATACACAACAACCACAAACCGAGCCACAATCCCCCCCGCAACCACCCATCACGTTCTTAAAAGCAACTCAGTATTTTCACCTGCAAAACACCCGCAGCGACCGCGACCCAAATTTTTTTTCAAAAAAAACTGGTCTCCGGCAAACCGCTTTTCGTATATTACAAGCACATAAGCGTTGATACACTGCCAAAAGGCGGTATCAGCGCTTTTTTTGTTTTTTCCAAAAGGAGGCTCAATGGCAAAGAAAAAGAACAACGACAAACACGACGTTCTCGTCCAGGCGGCGGCCACCCGCTGCCTCGAACTCAAGGCGCTTTTAGCAGGCATCCCTCAGGCAACAAAACAGATGAACGGCCTAAAGTTGCGCGTCGGCATGAACCACGGGCGCCCGCAATACTACATCGCGAGCAACGGGCGCGGTTCGGCACGCGGGAAAAACGAGCCCATCAACGGGCGTTATCTGCCAAAAGCAGAAATCCAGAAGGCAAAGGCGCTCGCCCAGCGCGACTACAACAGCGATGCGGCGGCCATCCTAAAGAAGGCCATCGGGGCTATCGAGCGATTCCTCGCCGAGTTTCACCCCGGGGCGCTCGACAAGGCCTTCACCAAGTTGCATCCGGGCCGCCGCGTGCTCGTTGCGCCCTTGCGAGAACCCGACGCAGACTTCATCGCCAACTGGCAGCGCCTCCCCTACACCGGCCGGGCTTTCGAAATCAACTCACCTGAATTCATCACGAGCAAGGGCGAGCGCGTCCGCTCCAAATCAGAGATCATCATCGCGGACGCGCTAAGTCGCGCCGGAATTCCCTACCGGTACGAATACCCCACAAGCGTTAAAGGGTGGGGAACGCTCTACCCGGATTTTACTTGCCTCAACACAGTCACCCGCGAAGAAATCATCTGGGAGCATTTCGGCCTGATGCACGACCGCGACTACGTCGAGAAGGCAGTGCAAAAAATCGCGCGCTATGCCGCAAGCGGCTACACCCTCGGGAAGAATTTCATCGCAACGTTCGAGACAAATGCTTCGCCGCTTTCCGTCAAACAGGTGCAGGAGTACATCAACACGCTGTTTAAGACGCGGGCAAAATAACCCGCAGGCACAGCATGCAGGAGCGATGCCGACTCGTCGCAGGAGGAACGCCGCCTTGTGGCATGGAGTGCGCGGCATGCAGGAGCGATGCGACCGCAGGCTCGGCAGGCGGGAGGCAATGATACTGCGGGTCCGGCGTGCGGGAGGCGATGCGACTGCAGGCTCGGCAGGCGGGGGCGATGTGACCACAGGCTCGGCAGGCGGGGGCGATGTGACTGCAAGTCCGACGTGCGGGGGCGATGTGACTGCAGGTCCGGCGTGCGGGGGCGATGTGACCGCAAGTCCGGCGTGCGGGAGGCGATGCGACTGCAAGTCCGGCGTGCGGGGGCGATGCCGACTCGTCGCAGGAGGAACGTCGCCTTGTGGCATGGAGTGCGCGGCATACGGGGCGATGATCCCGCAGGGCGGTGCAGGATTGCTGGGGGCGCGCTGCTGGCGGCAGGATGCGGGCGTTTGCGGGGAGCGATACGACTGCGGGCGCGGCGTGCGGGAGGCGATGCGACTGCAGGCGCGGCAGGCGGGGGCGATGCGACTGCGGGTCCGGAATGCGGGGGCGATGTGACCACAGGCTCGGCAGGCGGGGGCGATGCGACTGCAGGCTCGGCAGGCGGGGGCGATGCGACTGCGGGTCCGGCGTGCGGGAGGCGATGCGACTGCGGGTCCGGAATGCGGGGGCGATGTGACCGCAGGTCCGGCGTGCGGGGGCGATGTGACCACAGGCTCGGCAGGCGGGGGCGATGTGACCGCAGGCGCGGAATGCGGGGGCGATGCGACTGCAGGCGCGGAATGCGGGGGCGATGCGACTGCAGGTCCGGCGTGCGGGGGCGATGTGACCACAGGCTCGGCAGGCGGGGGCGATGTGACTGCAGGCTCGGCAGGCGGGAGCGATGCGACTGCAGGCGCGGAATGCGGGAGCAGTTGCAAGCGGGAAAGCAACTGCTGGGTGGCAATGTGGCGGGGGTCGGCGTGCGCCCTTTACGGACTAAAAGACGACCCCCTGCTCTTTAGTCCGTAAAATTTGGCAGATTGCACACAAATTAAACGCTAAAAACAGAGGGGCTTACGGACTAAAAACCGACCCCTCTTGTTTTAGTCCGTAATTTTTCGCAAATTTTAGACAAACTAGCAGCGGTGGACGGAGATTTTTACGGACTAAACGGCAACCCCTCGCACTTCAGTCCGTAAAGGGGCGCTAAAAAGCACCCCTGCGGTACACCTACAGCCAAAAATTTACGGACTAAATCGCCACCCCCCTGCATTTAGTCTGTCGCCCCCACCCAAAAGCGACCAAAAAACACCTCAAAAGCGACTCAAAACACACAAAATCTCCCAAAAGCAGCGCAAAACCAGCATTAAACAGCCCAAACAATAGCACCAGCGCCCGCCCGACACTTGTTTGCAAGCATCAGGCACTTGTTTTCGAGCATTTAACACTTGTCCGCGAGCACTTAGCCCTCATCAGCAAGCATTTAGCCCTCATCAGCAAGCACCAAACACTCGTCCACAAGCATCTAACACACTTTCGCGAGCCTCCACCCCACGTTTGCTAACATTTACTTATTTTTAGCCATGGTATGACCGCGGCACGCCACATATTCACCCGCCTCCTGGCTCCAGCGCGCAAACTCGGCGCGCTGTGCGCGCCGCTATTCACGCGCGGGCCCACCCCGCGGGGCATCCCGGCGCCATCAACCAGCGAGCCCGACCTGCGCGGCATTTTATCACCTGCACGCGGCATCCCCTCCCCAGCAGCCAACACATCCTCGCCAGCGCGCGGCGTCCCGACCCCTGCATTAAGCATCCCGGCGCCCGCAATAAGCATCCCGGCGCCCGCAGCCAGCGCACCCGCGCTTGCCCTGCGTGCCATCCCCGCGCTCGCATTCCTCCTGCCGGCGCTCTTCATCGCCTGCAGCAACGGCGAGCTCCCCTACCCCATCGACGACCCGCCCATCCCCGAATACATCCCCCTCGACGACACGAGCTACCCCTACGCAGGCCTGCCGCGCATCATCATCGAAACGACGAATCACCGCGCCATCGACGACTGCGAAACCGAAGTCCCCGCGCGCCTGCAAATCTGGGGCCCCTCCGCCCCCGAAACCGAAGAAGTCGACCTCACCATCCGGGGGCGCGGCAACACGTCGTGGTCCATGCCCAAAAAGAGCTACAAAATCGAGTTCGCCCAAAAACAAACCATCCTCAACATGCCCGCCAACAGGGACTGGGCCCTCATCGCCAACTACGCCGACAAGAGCATGCTCAAGAACTTCCTGATGTTCAAGCTCTCTTCCACGCTCGGCCTCTACTACACCCCGCGCAACGCCTTCGTAGAGCTCTTCATCAACGGCTCCTACTACGGCGTGTACCAGCTCACCGAAACCATCAAGGTCGACGAGAACCGCATCAACATTCCCAAAGAAGGCAACTCGTACCTGGCCGAGCTCGACTTCAAGCACAAAGACGACGAGCCGTTCGTCATCACCAGCCTCGAGATGCCCATCCGCATACACTCGCCCAAGAACGCCGACGATTCCGTCCTCGCCAGGTTCTCCAGGAAAATCGACAGCTTCGAAAGCTACCTCATCAACAGGCGGCCCGGCGATTCCCTCGGCCTCGCCAAATGGCTCTCCGTCGACGACTACATCAAGCACTTCTGGATTCAGGAATTCTCGCGCAACAGCGACGCCGCCTTCTACTCCAGCATCTATTTCACGTGGAAAGAGAACGAGCCCATCCGCATGGGGCCCGTGTGGGATTTCGACCTCTCCTTCGGCGGCCACACGAACGACTCGCTCAACGCGCCCGAAGGCTGGCTCGCGCGCGACCTTCTCTGGAACCACTTCCTGTTCAAGGACTCCACCTTCGTGGAACGCCTCAACAGCTACTGGGCACAAAACCGCCAGGTGTTCGAGGCAGTGCTCGACACCATCGACGTATACAGCAAGGCGCTCGCCGATGCCGCCGACAACAACTACCGAAGGTGGGACGTACTCACCTCCACGTACAGCGACGCCATCGACGAACTGAAGGCGTGGATCAAAAAACGCACCGCCTGGATCGACCAGCAGATACTAGGCGATTAACCCTCGCTCAACGGAATCCTGTTGATATAGGGCTTAAAGTAATCGTCCAGGTTTTCGTCCGAGAGCGAATCGCTCAGGAACCCCTTGATGTAGCCCTCCAGCGCCATCACCCCCGAGAACTTCGTGGCATCCTTCAGTTCCTGGAAGGCAGACGGGTGCGCGACAAAGTCGTCCTTCGTCACCAGCGTGACACTCGCGTACTTCTCCTGAATCTTCACGATTTCCTGCCGCATGTTCGGCTGCTGGGCAATCCGCTCCTCGAACATCTTCTTCACCAGCTTGCCGTACTGGTTGCGGATTTCCGAGAGCCTCTCCACCAGCGGCACGTCGCCCTCGAACAGCAACTTGGCCTCGTCCGTCGCGGCCGTCAGGGCCAGGTGGTGCTCCCGCAGCCTGTTCAGTTTCGATTCTTCCGGGAAAATGAAGAAGTTTATGTTTATCGAAGAGAAAAACGGACTCAGCACAAAGAAGCTTTCCGTGAACGCCCTGTATATCCCGAGAATCCGGTCTTCGCGGGCAGTCAGGAGTTGCTGCTCGTGACTCCTCTTTTGGAAACTGTACTGCCGCCACGCAATCAGGATAGTCGCGATGACCAGCAGCACGGACAGGACCCCCGAAATGAGCGTACTGAAGAACGTCGAATTATAGAACGGGTCCGACGCAAGGGCATAGATATTCATACTGCCTCCTTTGTGTTTTTACACGCGCATATTACTTAATATACATTTTTTCGCACAAAGTAAGCAGAATTTTTATTGAGAACTACAGCGCACTACCCGTTTAGCGCAGGGCAGAACGAATCAAGGTCTTCGTTTCCGCATGAAAAAGCATTGCTATGAGCAAGAATAGATGGCGTAAGAGCCGTTCTAACACAGCAATAGTCTAGAAACGCCATTTTCCTTCGGCCTTCAGTTTAGCGATACGTTCCGCATTGCGCGCCTCGAAACCTTTCCACTCGGCGATCTGCCGGGAAAAGTCGATGGAACCACGGTTCTGTTCGGCAATCTCCGCATTCTTCACGAAAGACTCCGCAGCCGCGCCCGTCAAAATCGGGATGTTACTAATCGCTAAGGCCATAGTACCTTCCTAATATACATTTTTCATTTTCAGTCTGCAATATTTAGCAACTATTAGTTGACAACGACGACGCCATCATCGGCATGAACGCCACTATCGAGAATTGCACCATCGGCCCGAACGTGACCATCGGCAACAATTGCACACTAAAGAACGCGACAATAATGGATTGCATTATGTGGGATAACGAAGAAATCGTCCATTCCCACATAGAAGGGCAAGTTATAGCGAGCTGCTAGTCGGGTGGTTATTCGGAATTTCCGAACCACCATTACGCTTTTATCTTTTTTTGCATCCTTTCGAAATTCTCTAAGAAATCCTTCTCGACCGGAGAAAGCTGCAACGCAGTCCTTTCACGGAATTTATGATATTCGGCGTCCGCCTTGTCCTTCGCCAGTTCTGCAGAAATCTTGCCGGCATGGTTCAGCAAAGCCTTGCCCGAAAGCTTCAAGAAATCATCCAATTTCTGGATCCAGTCCTTCATGTACATCGGAGTATGACTTTTCGCCTGCAATTCGGCAAAGTCCAGGTACAGCGAGACAATCCGGTTCAGCGTATCCAACTCGTTTTCCGACAAGTAGTTTTTCGCAATTTCGGCATCGGATCGCCGCGGCATCGCTCCCATCCAAGACGTAAGCCCCATAAAATCCTTCTCGGCATCAGCACGCTCGTATATGACCTCCGCAGCGGTATGCCCATGGGCCGAAAAATGCATCTTGTTCTGGACCGTAGCAAAAAACTTCTTCGTTTCTTCGGTGCGTGGGTCGTAATCAATGCTGAGAGCATAAATTTCCAGAATTTTGCGATAGAAGACCTTCTCAGAAGAACGGATGTCGCGAATCCTGGCAAGCAGCTCATCGAAATAATTGCCCCCTCCGGCATTCTTCAGCAAAGGATCGTTCAAGGCGAATCCCTTGACTATGTACTCCTTTAGCACCTGCGTCGCCCAGATACGGAACTGTACGCCCCTGTGCGAGTTCACGCGGTAACCCACGCTGATAATCATATCAAGGTTATAGTATGCTACATTATACTGCTTGCCATCGGCGGCAGTTGTTGCAAAAAATGCAACAACTGAATCAGCATTTAGCTCCCCACTTTCCAAAACACCCTTAATATGCCTGGATATCGTAGACTTGTTACGCTGGAATAGCTCCGCCATCTGGTCTATCGAGAGCCAGACCGTTTCATTTTCTAGCGTCACCTCAATCTGCGTTTTTCCATCTTCGGTCTGGTACAGCAACACCCCGCCATGCGAATTTTGATTGGGCATAAGCCTCCCTTTACCATCATCTACACATTTGTTCACTATTAAATATACACAAACGCGGGGCGGTTGTCAATAGCCTAGATCATTTTTTCTTGATAAGGGGGATATCCTTCTTCTTAAATATACGCTCTTTGAAAACTTTCTCCGCGATCTCGCGTTCCTCGGCGGAGGGATTGGGCTTCCCCCGCAGGATACACAGGACCCTATCCCGGTCGACGCCCTTCAGGTTCTCAACGAACCTCAGGGAGCCTTCGCGCTGACTGCGAAGAATGGACTCCCTGAGACCCGGCAGGAAGTCCGGGAACTCCCCCTTCCGGATGCATTCGGCCCACTTCCCGCCCACGTCGACGCAGACGACATCCACGCCTCCTTCGGCAAGGCCCGCCACACCAGCGAAATCATATATACTGCGAAGAAAAACGACAACATACATCATACGCACAAATAGAGTAAATTATTTTCACTTTTGCAATGGCGTTCCCCGGCCAAGGCCGGGGGCGGGCTCTCGCGGCACGGAACCGTGGCGTCACCCCACGGTTCCCCCGCCTAGAGGGCCGAGC
>JBGUQN010000091.1:0-12035 GCA_045131085.1 Fibrobacter sp. | reverse complement strand
TTTTATCGGAATAGCGAGATTCGAACTCACGACCTCTTGCTCCCGAAGCAAGCGCTCTACCAGGCTGAGCTATATTCCGGTTTGGTGGGCACAATTATAGATAAAAAGTGAAAGATTTTAAAGGGGTCAGGGGCGAAAAATTTGAAAAATTGTGCAAAATTTACCTTTTACGGGAGGATTTTGCAGGCTTTTTGGGGGTGGGGCGTGCAGGTGCGTCGCTGTTGGCGGGTTTTCCGATAATCAGGATGCTCGATCCGGCGTTATCGGGTTCGACTTTGTACAGGCGGATGCGGTTGCTCCATTCGGACCTGACCTTGCGGTCGATGATGCGTTTTACGTTCCCGTAGCTCGGGTTTCCGCCGCCGTGGATGACCCTCAGCACCTTGAGTCCGGCGATGGTGAGGTCATCGATGCGCCGTTCGACGGCTTCTGCAGCTTCGTCGGCGGTCATGCCGTGCAGGTCAATCTCGTCTTCGGGCATGGGGAGTTCCCAGGCAGCAGGGTTGCGGCGCATCTTGCGCCCGCGCGCCATGCGCACGGGCTTCGCGGCGGCTTCTGCTTCCGCCTGCATTTGCATCTGCTCGTCCTTGTCTTCCATGCGGTGGTTCATTATCCACTGCATCTGGAATTCTTCTTCCGCGTTCAGGGGCATCTCAATTCCTCGAACTCAAATATAGGCAATTATCGCCCGCAAGAATTTTATACCTTCCCGTTAGGGACGGGTAATAAAATTCCCATGGTAATTCCAGCTCCACTGGTCGGGGTGGTCGGCTATCCACCGTTCGGTTTCGCATGCGATGTCGCTGACGATGTCGCGCCCCTGCGCACAATATTTCGGCGGGTAGAATGTCTCGAAGTGGATGACGATGCGGCGCTCGGGCGTGTTTTCGGTCCAGGTGCGGAAGGTGACGATGCCCGCTCCCATATGGTTGATTTTCTGGATGAGTCGCAGGTAGAGCGTGGTTTGCCGGCCGAAGAGTTCGACTGTGTTTCCCTTCGTGTTCTTGCCCTGGTCAAAGACCATCGCTAAAATACCCTTGGTGCGGAAGAGTTCGCGGATGAGTTTGCCGGTTTCTTTGGGGTGGTATTCGGTAAGGTGCGGGTCGCTGCGGAGTTCCTTGAGCACGTCGCGGAAGGCGGTGTCCCCGACGGAATCGGTGATGAGGTGGACGTGCTCGCTGTAGCGGCAGAGGATGCGGTGCATCAGTTCGAAGGAACCCTGGTGGATGCTGATACCTGCGATGGGCATCCCGATTTTTGTGCATTTGGCGACGGCATTCTTGATGATGTCCTCGTTCTCGAAGACGATGCGGCGTTCCACGCTCCTGAAGCGGGCGAGGCCGCGGTACGAATCAAGCGCGTTCCAATAGATGCCTTTGAACACGTCGCGCGCAGTCACGTTCTGTTTAAAATATCCCTTTGCCACCTCAAGATGCTTCACGACACGCCCGTAGGCGCGCTCGGTGTGGAGAACCCTGTATATGGGGAATGCGATGGTGAAAAGGAACGAGTAGAAAAAGTCCGGCAGACGGAGCAGGATGTTGAGTAGTAATTTATATGTAAAGATTTTTGGCCGGAACATTTATTCTAAAAACATGCAAGAATAAAGGAAGATTCCCGGTCAAGCCGGGAATGACGTTGACTGCAAGGAATTTACGCTTCCTCGAATTCCAGGATATTCCTTCCGAGTTCTCGCTCGAAAAGCCTGCGCGAGAGGTTTTCGCCGGCGTAGCTGATGGTGGGCGAGACTTCGTAGAGTTTGTTGGGCTTCACGGCGATGTGGGCCTTCACGAGCCATTCGCGGTGGAGTTTGCCAATCATCGTGCGGGCCGTTTTCGGGCTGTCCGTGCCTTCCGCGTTCTTGACGGGGGAGAATTCCTCTTCGCGGATGACGCCGAAGGGGAGCATAGTGCCGAGCTGCGGGAACGCGTCGAAAAGGAACTGCTCGAACTTGAAGCAGTTTTCGATGCCGCAGACGGTCTTGCGGGCCGTGTGCCACGGGAGCTTGCTGGTTTGCAGCTTGCGAAGCCCGCTCACCTTGAACAAGTGAATCGCGAGGTTGCCGCCGTCAAAGACGAGACTTCCGTCTGGGTTAGTCATGTCGCGGTATTCCTCGGGCAAGTCGCTGTATTCGACCACGCCGGGTTTGTTGTTCTGGAAGGCGAAAATGCCCACGCGTTCCTGCGCGTTCGCCTTGTGAACGACCTTCGATGCGCTGGCCATCATCCCGTTGTCGGCGAGAGCCCCGATGAATGCGGGGTCGCAGATGCGGCAGAGCGCGTTGTCGACGCTATAGAGGAACACGTACTGCACGCCCTTTTCTACGAGCCATGCGAGCGAGCCGCTCTGGGCGAGTGCGCGGAAGCAGCCGCCGTTGCCGTCGGGTACGAGTGCGAGCCTGTCGCCATCGAGTACGGCCTTGCCATCGGGAGTGAGCGCGCAGATGGTGCCCTGCTCAAAGAAGCGGATGTTGTCGCGGTCCATCCCGAAGAAGTTGTGTTCGGTAAAGAAGTTGACGGTCGCCTCGTGGTTCAGCGGGCTCGTCATGATGCACCAGGGAATCGGGTGCCCGACCTGTGCGGAAAGGTTCTGCAGGCGTTCTGCCTGGAGTTGGAAGAGGCTCTTGTGGCTCGGAAGCCCGATGTCGAACATGCCCTTGGGGCCGTCGAAGCCGAGACGTGAACCCTGGCCGCCTGCGACGAGGAACGCCGCCACCTTGCCCTGCCCGAGCAGCATCTCGCCGATTTCTTTCCAGTAGTTGTACTTGAGGTCGTCTTCGGCAATGCGGAATGGCATCGGCTTCAGGTCGGCAGAAACGTTGTCCGCCTTGCTCGCGTTCGATTTTTCGGCGTAGAGCGCCTTCAGTTCTTCCCAGTCCTGGCTTAAAATGTCGCGTTCGAGGAGCCTGCGGGCTTCCCCGGAGAGTGTTTCAAGGTGCGCTGCCAGGTCCTGCTGGCCGGCTGCGTTCAGAGTCTCGATAATATCCATGTGTTTTAATATAGAAATATCGCTTCTGCCCGTTTATTTTCTATCTTGGGCGTGAAGAAAATATAGGAGGAAATGTGAAACGAGTATTATGCGCCTTGTTGGTGTGTGCGACCATGTTTGTCGCCTGCGGTGACAGCGATAGCGAATTCATCTCGCGCCCGGACGGAAAGATCTCGTCTTCAAGTGTCTCGCCGGAATCGAGCAGTAGAGAATTTGGACCTTGCAAGACGGAGACCGAAGACAATTGCGAATATGGAACGGTGACGGATCGTGGTGGCAAAATTTACAAGACCGTAAAAATAGGCAATCTGTGGTGGATGGCCGAAAATCTCAGCAATGATGTTGGCCTCTGTTTTAACGATTCCGCAGAATATTGTGCCAAGTATGGAGCTCTTTACACTTGGGCTAGTGCAAAGTTTGACTGCCCTACGGATTGGCGTTTGCCGACAAAATCTGAATTTGAAAATCTTATTGAAATGGTTGGTGGCGATTCCGTTGCTATTACGGTGCTTAGGTCTAGTACCGGCTGGAAAGATGGTGAAAACGGCACTGATGCTTATGGTTTTTCTGCTCTTCCTGCAGGAAAGAGAAACGTAAAAAGGTACCACAACGTTGATACTGAGTACTTTAGCGATAATCTTACCTGTTTTTGGAGTTCTACAGAGTTTGATGATTATTACCAGAACCAGGCGTACTTTTTTTACCTAGATAAAGGCCATGCTTTTGTGAGTGAGGAATACAAACCTTTCTACTTATCCGTCCGCTGTGTCAATGACAAAATTTGAGAGGAGATTTATGAAACATTCGGCTTTTTTTTACGTTTTGTTCGCATTGTCGCTTGCATTCCTTTTCGCCTGCAGTGACGACGACTCGGACACATTCCTTGTAAGGGGTGATGACAGGTCTTACCAGGACGACGAAGACGATTTTTCCTCCAGTTCCGCGCAATTCTCGTCCAGTAGCGAACATCGATCCTCGTCCAGCAGCGAACAGCGCGTCTCGTCTAGTTCCATGCGCTCTTCTAGTTCAGTGCTTTCCTCGAGTTCAGTGAATTCATCGAGTTCCTCGAAGCGTAATGTCGCCTTGGTAGAGCCGCTTAGACAAAATTCCGACGAGGACTGCGATTACGGTTCCTTGACCGACAAGCGTGACGGCCAAGTGTATAAGACTGTTGTTATTGGCGAGCAGACGTGGATGGCGGAGAATCTGAACTATGCATACTTGCAGCCTGATTCGCTTGGTACCTTTGACTCAGCAAGTCTGTGCTACAATGATTCGCTGGAATATTGTGATAAGTATGGGCGCCTGTATTCATTTGATGTGATTGAGAAAGTTTGTCCGGACGGCTGGCATTTGCCGAGTATGGAAGAGTGGGAGGTTTTGTTTGATGCGGTCGGTGGCATAGATTTTGCGAGCGAGAAACTTATTTCGTCGTATGGCTGGAAAAACCAGAGAGCCGTTGATGACGGATATTGCTTTAGTGTTTTGCCCGGGGGATATCTTCCGTCGGATTTTAGGGATTTGGGTGAGGGTGAGGGGCTTTGGACTTCTACGTGGTATGATTCGGATGATGTAAAGAATGTCTATTTCTACAGTAAATACTCATGTGCATACGAGGGATACACCTCATTTGAGAAGATGCTTTACATCCGCTGCCTAAAAGATTAGTTTTATGAAATTCACATACATCTCTTTATTGACTGCAGCATTCATCATTGCTTGTGGTGACGACGATTCGGACAACTTCCTCGTGAGGGGTGACACTGCCTCGTATTCGAGTGAAGAAGATGACGAACTTTCGTCTAGTTCTTCGCGTTCCTCGTCTAGCAGCGAACAGTGCAGTTCGTCAAGTTCGGATGCATGGCTTGATACCATTCCGTACGTGTCTCCGTGTCGTGATGAAGAAGATGATAACTGCAAGTACGGCATCTTGGCTGATGAACGCGACGGGCAGAGTTACCGCACGGTTGATATCGGTGAGCAGACCTGGATGGCGGAAAACTTGAACTATGCTTCAGAAAGCAGCAAATGCTACAACGATAGTCTAGAATATTGCGACCTTTATGGTCGTCTTTACTCGTGGGCAGATGCTATGGAAGTTTGTCCCTCTGGCTGGCATTTGCCGAGTCTGGATGAATGGAAAATTCTGTATACCTATGCGGGAGGAATTTATACGTCTGCTTCGAAACTTAGGGCGACTTCCGGCTGGATGAATCTCGATGCTGAAGGAACTGACGACTATGGCTTTTCCGTTTTGCCTGCCGGAGCCTTCAGGGATCTGCATGGTAGTGGATTCAGGGATTTATATGAATCTGCGATTTTCTGGACATCGACAGATTATGCCTATAGTGAGCTGGACGTGTACGATATATGCTTTGATAAACGTGACAAAATGGTTGATGGCCATAGCCAAAAAACGAGAAACTTTTTCTCCGTCCGTTGCCTTAAAAACTAGCAGTGAGGTGACCGCAGTGAGGCGGCCCAGATTACCTTAAGCCGAAGAATATCACCATGCTCACGATGAGCGCGAAGATGCTTATCAGGTGCATGCGCCACACGATTTTCGAGTTCATCAGGGGCTTGCTCGGGAACTTGCCTTCCCACTTCTTTTGGTAGTGGTGGTGGAGCGGTGCGCACAGGAATATGCGCTTGCCTGTGCCGGTAGTCTTCTTGGTGAACTTGAACCAGAGAATCTGGAGGAGTACGGAGCAGGCTTCGGCGATGATAATCACGCACACGATGGGGAGGAAGAGCCCCGCCTGCACCAGGATGAACATGATGCCGATGGTGGCGCCAAAGCCCACGGAGCCCGCGTCGCCCATGTAGATTTCGGCCGGAGGGCTGTTAAACCACAGGTAGGCAAGCAGCGCGCCTGCGATGGACATGGCGATGGGGAAGAGCTCGTCGCAGCCGGGCAGGTACGGCACGTGCAGGTACGTACTGAAGATGAAGTTGCCGCTCACGTAGGCGACGAGACCCACGAAAATCATGCTGGTAAGGATAGGCACCGAGACAAGGCTGTCGAGACCGTCGGTAAAGTTCGTTCCGTTTGCGCTAGCCGCGATGACAAACGTCATGAAGGCGACAAAAATCCAGTTGGGAAGGTGAATCTGGAATACGTCGATGGGGCAGAAGGGGATGGTCAGGTCGCCTTTGAGCTCGGGGATGAACTTATAGCAGAAAATCGCAACGATGAGGCTGAACAGGAAATAGAGGAACAGGCGCAGGCTGCTGGAAATGCCGTCGGCCTTGTCCATGTAGTCGGCAGCCTTGAGCTTGCCGAGTTTGATGAGGCGCTTGGCGCGGACCTTCGCGATATCGTCGATGGCGCCCACGGCGGAGAACATGGCGAGAATGACGAGCGTAGAAATCGTATAGCCGTTCATCTTGCAGACGAGGAGCGAGACGATTTCGACTACCACCACCAGAAGGAGCCCACCCATAATCGGTGGGGACTTGGTCTTGCCGTCCTTGTCGAAGTCGCTGGTGGCGTCGAGCCCCTGCAACAGGCGGATATATTTGGGCATGAAGAACAGCACGAGGATGATGGAGAGCATGGCGGCCGTGCCTGCGCGGAAAAGACGGCCATCAAAAAGGTCCATGCTAGTAATGTGGTAAAGCCAATGACAGAGCATAGTTATAAAAATCTCGGGGCTAGGTGCCCGGCAAGGGGGTTCTTTACATTGCAAAGATAAAATTTTGCGCGGAAATTGGCATTGGACGGCCCGAAATTTCTACATTATGGGGTATGAGTGAATTGCGTATCGATTGCCCCCATTGTGGCTCGTCTTTCAACGTTATGCTCGACGGTGAACCGTCGTCCATGATGGTTTTTGCCTGTGCAAAGTGCAAGACGCCCCTGATGTATTGTGGCGGAGTGACCTCGGAACTCGACCGTGAAGAATTTACGCGTCTCCGCGAACGCCTGAACAGGGTCCTGAACGCAGTCATGAAGCAGGACGGCGCCATAAGCGAGGTTGCCGGTTCCCTCAAGAAGCTTGTAGACGAATCGAACGCCCGTGCCGACGAGCGGCACCATGAATCTTCGCCCATTACCGAAGATGCCCTGGCGGACCTGCAGAAGGGCCTCGCCGAACTCGACGTGGACAGCTTCTTGGAAAAGATGTAATTAATGCTTAATTTCTTCATTGCAGCCCTCGTGGTGGCGCTTGCCCCCGGCCCCGACAACCTGTTCGTACTCGCCCAGAGTGCGACCCATGGCGCGAAGGCGGGCTTTTGTGTGATTTGCGGGCTGTGCACGGGCATCTGCGTGCAGACGGTGCTCCTGATTGTGGGGGTGTCCGCGCTGATTGCGGCAAGCCCGATTGCTTTTTTTGTGTTGCAGTGCTGCGGGGCGGCGTACCTGCTTTACCTCGCGTACAAGAGTTTCCAGGTGCGTGCTGGAGTGGTGAAACTGGATTCCCCCGAAAGTCATTCTGGAGCAAGCCCGGAGGGCGCGGGCCTTTCGTTCCGCAGGCTCTACCTTCGCGGTATCATCATGAACCTCACGAACCCGAAGGCGGTACTTTTCGCGCTTTCGTTTATTCCGCCGGCAGTCGACATGAGCCGTGACATGAGCCCGTCGCTCCAGATGGTTGTTCTCGGTGCGGAATTTGTGACGGCAACCTTCATTGTGTTCGGCTCCATCGCGCTACTTGCGGGTGCCGTGAAGAAGTTCATGCTCAATAGCCCGAAGGCGAACCGCAACCTCAACTGGTTCAGCGGCTGCGTGTTTATCGCCCTCGCCATTGCGCTGTTCCTTTTTTAACGCTACTTGAGCTGCGTCGTGATGTCGATGGTGCCGCCACGGCCAAACTGGTCCATGTAGGTCAGCTTCCACGTGAACGATGCCGGGGTTTTGTCCGAGGTGTTGATGAAGCGTACCGAGAACGTTTGGGCGAGTTCGGGGATGTGCCAGCCTTGGCAAAGGCCTGCGGCGCCTGTTGGCATGGGAATATATGACTGCGATACAATGCCGCAACCCTGATCGGTTACATAGGTGTTGTATTCTATGGAACTTTTGCCGTAGTAGCTGGATTGCTTGATATAAAATTTTTCGTCAAATAACTTGTAGCCGTGTTCAATGCGTTTTTCATTTTCGCCGATGTTCGCCTTGACGGTGTCCAGTTCCTCTTTAGGGAATATCATGGAATAGGGCTCCGTCACACGCTCTCGTGTCTCGAAATTGAAATTGGCGTCTAGGTGCAAGACAAAACCTTCGGGGAGCCCGCTTGCGCTCATTTTGTAGTTGCTGACGAACTGCACCAGCGTGGTGCAAGTGGCTGCCGGAAGTGTCGAGAGTTTGCTTTTGACGTCATTTATGTCGAATTCAGGGATGTCGGCATAGGGAATGTACGATGTGAGGGCGCTGTCGCCCAAGTTGATGTCGATGAGCCTTGTCTCGTCGGTGCTGCCTTGGAAATACTTGGAGTAGTGCTCGTCATTGGGGAACATTGCTTCGCTATGGAAGCTAATGTACCCTCCGACATATTCTATACAACTTTTTTGATTGCACGTAAAGGATCCGTCTGTCTTGATGTCGCAGCTGCCCTGGTCAAAAAAGCCTGTGTCGAGCTTCCCGTTCTCGACAGGGTAGAGCAGACGGTAAATCTTGTGGCGCTCATCTTGGGGCTCGTCAAGTAATTTACTGTAGCTGCTGGACGAACGCGCAATCGGTCCGGAAGAAGATGAATTCGCGCTGTTGCCTGCGGAACTGGCCCCTGCTGAACTGGAGGGATTTCTCGCCGAACTTGAAGGGTCTGTTGCTGAACTTGTGGGGTTTTCTGCCTGGCTGGATAAAGCGGCTGCGGAGCTGGAGGGGCCTGAGCCGGAATTCGGATTTGCGGAACTCGATGGCGCAGAACCAGAAATTTCGGAGCTTGAAACCTCGGAACCCGAAGATTCTAGTGCAGAACTGTTGGTTTGGTCGCTGGAAATTTCACTCGACGCGTTAGGTACGTCGCTTACGTTGTCTGAACATCCTATAAGGATGCCTATCGTGATGACGATTGTTGCTGATAGCCAGTGTATGAATTTGCCCTTCATTAGGGGTCCTCCTTCTCTTCTTATCTTTTAATATAACTAAAAAAGAGAAGGATTGGCCGTAAATTTATTTTAGAGCTGTTTTTCGATGAGCTTCAGGATCTTTTCAATCGCCACTTCGGGCGCATCGCTGGTGTCCCCGCCGGCGGCACGGGTGTGGCCCCCACCGCCGAATTCGCGGGCAATCGCGTTTACGTCTACGATGTAGTTGCTGCGCAGGCTAATCTTGTATTTGCCGTTTACCGGGTATAGGAACAGGGCCACTTCGGTGCCGCCGACTTCACGCACGGTGTCGATGACGTTGCTGAGTTCCACGGGTGTGACGCTAAAGCGGTCCATGTCTTCGGGGGTGATGTGGGCGTAGACCACTTTATCGCCGAGCCCGAGTTTGCAGTTCTGCATCACGAACCCGGTCACGAGCGTCTGCTTGTAGGTGCGCGTGTAGTAAGTCTCGTTCACGATTTTCGCGAAGTCGATTCCCTTCTCGATGAGGTCGCCGACCACCTGCATGGTGCGCTTGCCGGTGCTGCTGAACTTGAACGCTCCCGTGTCGTGCACGATTCCCAGGTACAGGCTATTCGCTGTCTCGCGGCTCACCTTCGCCTTGTCGATGTTCACGTACACCACCTCGCATGCGGAACTCGCTTCGGGTTCCACGAGGTTCATCGTGCAGAGGTTGAGCGGGTTAGAAATATGGTGGTCGATGTTTATCGTTTTTTTCGCCGCACGGATACATTCGGCTCCGTTTGCGCCCACGCGCTCGAAACTTGGGGTATCCATCAGGAAAGCGAGGTCGTAGGGTTGCCCATCGTTGCAATCTGCGGTGTAGGCTTCGCGCGCATCGCTTGCCCCGCGCAGAATCTTGTAACTCTCGGGGAACTTTTCGAGGAACAGATCAACACGGATTCCCGGGAAGTTGTCGCGGATGTAGTTGTAGATTGCCGTGGTGCTGCCCACGCAGTCGCCGTCCGGCCTCACGTGCCCAAAAATCGCCACCGTTTTCGCTTCGCTCAGGAATTCGTCAATCGTCATGTTCAATCCTTTTTTTGCGGGGAATATAATAAAAAACTGCGGGCAGGCTTTTGTTATTTATGGGGCGTTGCGGGGTGGCCCCGCAGAGGGGGTAGTGGAAGATGCGAGGAGTTGGCGGCTCAAGGCCGCCATGACGAAGCAGCTGAAGCGAGGGGGAGGCTTCCCCCTTTTATAGGAAATGGCGCATTTTAGGCCGTTTTTGCACCCAATTTCCGCTTTCCTCGTGCAATCGCCCGCCAAACTATATACTAATTGCGCGCCTTCGGCGCGCATATAACACGGCTCGGTCATGTCAATCCACGCAAGCGTGGTTGCCGCGACACTCGCCTTTAGTTATATTTCCCCCCAAATTGCATTTTACCTTGGTCCTGCACCAGTTTTCGCCAAATTCCACTGGGTGCTTGCAGGGAAACTCGGGTACAAACATGTAATTAGTTAAACAATCAAAAAAAGGAATGGCTATAATGGCTACTATCACTAAGGAAAAAGCTGCAGAACTCACCGCCAAGTTTGGTGCAAACGAAAAGGACACCGGTAACGTCCGCGTCCAGATCGCTATCCTCACGGAAAAGATCAAGAATCTGACGGAACACATCAAGAGCCACAAGAAGGATTTCCACTCCCTCCGTGGTTTGTCTGCCATGGTTGCCAAGCGCCGCAACCTCCTCAAGTACTACGGTGAGCAGGACATTCTCGCTCAGCGTGCTCTCATCAAGGAACTCGGTCTCCGCGGCTAATCTGCGGACTGGAGATAATCTATGTCTATTGACGCATACCATCAAAAATACGGCAAGATGCTCGACCCGAAGGAAGTGTCCGTTACGCTTCCGGATGGCCGTGTCATCACGTTTGAGACGGGCCGTATTGCCAAGCAGGCTCGCGGAGCTGCAGTCGCCAAGATGGGCGATGCATTTGTGCTCTCTACGGTCTGCTACGGCGAAGAGAAGGAAGGCGATTTCTTCCCGCTGACTGTCGAATATCGCGAAAAGGCCTACGCTGCTGGTCGCCTCCCGGGCGGCTACAACAAGCGCGAAGCCGGACGCCCCAGCGACGAAGAAACTCTTTCTGCCCGTATCATCGACCGCCCGATTCGCCCGATGTTCCCCGAGAACTTCACGCGCGAAGTCCAGGTGATCGTGCAGGTTCTTTCTGCTGACCGCAAGTTCGCACCGGATGTGCTCGGCGTGTCCGCAGCATCTCTTTCTATCGGTCTTTCCGAACTGCCCTTCGAACAGCAGGTTGCCGCCGTACGCGTGGCCGTGGTCGATGGACAGAACATCGTGATGCCCACCTACGAACAGATGGCCTGCGCCGATCTGGACCTGGTGGTCGCCGGTACCGAAGATTCCGTCTGCATGGTGGAAGGCGGTGCCTACGAAGTGTCCGAAGACACGATGATTAACGCAATTCTCGCCGGTCACGAAGCTATCAAGGCTATGTGCAAGGCCCAACAGGAACTGGTGGACCGCTGTGCCAAGCCGAAGATGGAACTCAAGCCGCAGCACGTTGGCGAAGCCCACGACAAGCTCCTCGCCACTGTGAAGGAAGTCGTTTGGGACGAACTGAACAAGGACGTCCACTCCAACATGGTGAAGACCGACTTTTATCCGGCTATGGCAGACCTCTGCGCGAAGATGCTCGAAGACGAACGCATTCTCGCCATCATCGGCAAGGACGAAGAACAGGATCCTGCTCTCGTCGCCGATGCGAAGGCTATCTTCAGCGATTACGAACGCACCGCTATGCGTGAAATGATCCTGAACGAAGATGTGCGTCTCGACGGCCGTCTTACTACCGAAGTCCGCCCGATTGAAATCGAACTCGGCGTTCTCCCGAGCGCTCACGGTTCTGCAATCTTCCAGCGTGGCGAAACCCAGGGTCTCGTTGTCTGCACGCTCGGCTCCAAGGCCGACGAACAGCGCTACGAAAGCCTGCAGGGCGAAGGCTCCAAGAGCTACATGCTGCATTACAAC
>JBGUQN010000090.1:0-4705 GCA_045131085.1 Fibrobacter sp. | reverse complement strand
CAAGCGACAATGGATGATTAGCTCAGTTGGTAGAGCAGCTGACTCTTAATCAGCGGGTCGCAGGTTCGACCCCTGCATCATCCACTAAACCGTCTCGCCTCGAGGCGGTTTTTTTTATAGCTTTGCCTTTTTTCTGCTCAAAAAACGCCATTTGTGAAGCGTATCAACTAGTGGCGGCAAGTGCATACGGAATATAGACAAATTTGCTATTTTTTTCTAACGTTGGGATGTGCGATAGTGAATGGGGAAAGATTTTTTGTATAATATAAGGGTTTGATATGAAAGTAGTTTTGCCAGTTGCAGGAAATGGTTTGCGCCTTCGTCCTTACACGGAGGATCGTCCCAAGTGCCTTTTGCCCTTGGCCGGCAAGACTATTCTTGACTGGATTGTCGAAGACGCCGCCATTCTCAAGCCCACGGAAACTGTCTTCATTACCGGGTACAAGGCCGAAAAGGTCGACGAATACCTGAAGACCAAGCCCGAATGGGGTGCAGTGCGCACGGTGCTGCAGTCCAACCCGCAGGGTCTTGGCGAGGCCATCAGCCTTTCTCTCCCATATGTGAACGATGATGAGCCGCTCCTGATTATCCTCGGCGATACCCTTTTCGAGGCCGACCTCTCCATTCTGAGCAATGCCCAGGAAAACATCCTCTACACGTACAAGGTGGATGACCCGAAGCGTTTTGGCGTTGCCGTGGTAGGCGAGGGAGGCTGTATCGAACGCCTTGTAGAAAAGCCGCAGGAATTTGTCTCGGACGAAGCTATTGTCGGCATCTACTATATCAAGGACGTGAAGGCCCTGAAGGCTGCCCTCAAGCACATCATGGATAACGACATCCGCACGAAGGGTGAATTCCAGCTGACCGACGCCCTCGAGATGATGATTGAACAGGGCTGCAAGTTCAAGACGGCTCCCGTTTCGCGCTGGCTCGACTGCGGCCTTGTGGAAACTCTCCTCGAAACGAATGCCCACGTGCTCAAGCGTAACGACAACTCCAAGGACATTAATGTCCCGGGCGTTGAAATCATTCCGCCTTGCTTTATCGGCAAGAACGCCAAGATTCACGCAAGCAAGATTGGCCCGTTTGTTTCCATTGGCGACGATTGTGAAATCTCCGGCGTAGAAATCCGCGATTCCATTGTGTGGAACGGTGTGAAGATTGCGAACGGCAAGGTGAGCAACACGGTCGTCCACAAATAGGGCACTTGTTGACGTTTTTTTACCCCGCTTCCGAGCGGGGTATTTTTTTTGGGAAAAATTGCCCCAAATGGGTCAAAATGCACCGCTTTTTCTGGGCGGGCTAACTAGAATTTACCATTAATTACGCGGTGTTTCCGCCTTTACTATGTAATTTTTTCAGCGTATGGGTGAAATCAAACAAAACAAGGAGTAAACATGAACTTCAAGAAATTTGCTTTGGCTCTCTCCCTTACAGCAGCCTTCTGCTACGTGGGGTGTGACGATTCCTCTACATCCCCGTCCGACGACGGCAATGATCAGCCGGTACTTTCGAGCGATTCGAAGACCGGTGGTGACGATACAGTCAAGTCTAGCGAATCTAAGGGCGACGACGGTGCACCTGCAACGTCCAGCGAGTCCAAGGGCACAGGGGCAGAAAGCTCCGGTGATGCAGCTCCTGCAAGTTCTGATGGCGGGGTCCCCGCAAGTTCTGCCGATACGGCTCCCGTAAGCTCCGCCGACATTGGCACAATCCCTGGAATGGATACGTCCTTCGTTTTTGACTCCACTGCTTTCGCCGACATGATGAAGTGTGACGAAGAAGGCGCTACCCAGAACATGATGGGTGCTGCCGTGTTGGTTTGCAGGAACGGCCAGTGGGAATATGACTCCACGGCGACTGCCGAAGCCAACAAGTGCGACGAAGAAGGTGCCACGAAGACCGAAGACATGATGGGCATGATGGAAATGACTTATGTCTGCAAGGACGGCCAGTGGACCATGGATATGTCCAGCTTTGGCGGCGGCAACTGGGGCGATTCTAGTTTCACGATGCCCGGTGGTGGCAACTGGAACATGGGCGACAGCATTGGAGGTGGAAACTTCAACTGGGGTGATTCCAGCTTCACGATGCCTGGTGGCGGCAACTGGAACATGGGCGACAGCTCTGCTTTCGGTGGCGGTAACTTCGGCGGAGGCAACTTCGGTGGTGGCGCTGCCGGCGAATAAGTTTCTTTCATAACCAACCCAAAAGGCCCGCGATTATATCGCGGACCTTTTCTTGTTATTAAACCGTTCGTGCGGTTGACCGCTCGCGACTCTTTCTTTATGCCTTAATGATCGTGTCCTTCGCGAGGACGACGATGCCAGATTCTGTCACGTGGAAGAGCTTCTTGTCGCGTTCCAAGTCGTAGCCAATCTGGAAGCCGGCCGGAATGTGCAGGCCCTTCTCGATAATGGCCCTGCGGACTTTGGCACCCGGGCCAATCGTCACGTTCGGGAACAGAATCGATTCTTCGACAAGAGCATCTTTCTGGATAGACACACCCGGAGAAAGGATGCTCTTGACCACGGTACCGCCACCGATAATGCAGCCCGACGACACGATGGAATCAATGGCGGCACCCTGGTGGGCGCTGCCGTCGCCCGCGAAGAATCTTGCAGGCGGCTGGTTCCAGTTGAATGTGCGGATAGGCCAGTAGTTGTTGTACAAATCAAACGGCGGGTTTTCGGAACACAGGTCCATGTTCGCTTCGAAGAAGGCGTCGAGCGTTCCCACGTCGCGCCAGTAGCCCTTTGTAGAAGCCTGCTCGCCGCGCACGATGTTCGTGTTGAAGTCGTACACGTAAACGGGGTAGTCCTTGTACAAACTCGGAATGATATGCTTGCCGAAGTCGGTTGCGCCGCTCTCGGCACCCTTCATGAGCTCGCGCACCAGGAACTTGCTCGTAAAGATGTAGTTGCCCATGCTGGCAAGGCAGTAGCCGGGGTTGCCGGGCATTTCCTTGGGGTTCTTGGGCTTTTCCTCGAAACCGATCATGCGGTTGTCGGCGTCCACTTCGATAATGCCGAATTCGCGTGCTTCAGAGACCGGCACCGGAATGGCGGCGATTGTCAAAAGGGCTGCGCGGGAGAGGTGGAAATCAATCATCTGGTTGATGTCCATCTTGTAGATGTGGTCACCGCCGAAAATCGCCACCAGGTCGGGGCGTTCGTCCGTAATCAGGTTGATGTTCTGGAAGATGGCGTCGGCAGTACCCTTGTACCAGTCATCGCCGGTGCGCATCTGTGCAGGCACCAGGTCCACGTACTGGTCGAGGCTTGCGTTCAGGTTCCATGCGGCCGAGATGTGCTTGTTCAGCGAGTCGCTCTTGAACTGCGTCAAAACCTTGATCTTGAAGATGCCAGAATTGATGAAATTGTTCAAAACGAAGTCGATAATGCGGTAGGTTCCGCCAAAATGGACGGCAGGTTTGGCGCGGTCGCGGGTGAGGGGCTGCAGGCGGCTTCCCTGGCCGCCGGCCATGATCATGCAAAGGATGTTTTTCTGGTGTTCCCTAGAATAAGACCAACTCATATAACCTCTTGTGTAACTCGGAGTTACCTATTCAACATATACATGCGTAATCTACGTTTTTTTTCCATGAAAATGTAAACTTTTTTCTTAAAAAGTCAAAAAAAATGCCAAATACCATTGGGGGCATTTTCAGGTGCAAATTCGGGCAGACCGGTAGTGGCGGATGGCCGTGTGTTTTTTGAGCAAAAATTTTCATGCCACCCCTGCAAGGTAAACTTGATTTTTTGTAAATTTAACCGCGTTCGAAAAAATCGAAAAAACACGTTAAACCAAATAGGAGCTCTATATGAGTCTTACTCTCAACGACATCAAGCACAGCAAGATCAAGGCTTGGGTTGATGAATGCATCGCTATGTGCGAACCGGACAACGTTGTGGTTGTCGACGGTTCCAAGGAAGAATATGACGCCCTCATGCAGAAGTGCGTGAAGGCCGGCCTCGCCACTCCGCTTAAGGCCAAGGAAAACTGCTTCCTGTTCCGTTCTCTCCCGTCTGACGTGGCCCGTGTCGAATCCCGCACCTTTATCTCTTCCGTGAAGGAAGAAGATGCCGGTCCGACCAACCACTGGATCGACCCGAAGGAACTCAAGGAAACCATGAAGGGCCTCTACAAGGGTTGTATGCACGGCCGTACCATGTACGTGATTCCGTTCTGCATGGGCCCGCTCGGTTCTCCGATCTCCAAGAACGGTATCGAACTGACCGACTCTGAATACGTCGTGCTCAACATGGACATCATGACCCGCGCCGGCAAGAAGGTTCTCGACATTTTCAATGCCGACCAGGCTGCCGAATTCGTGCCCTGCCTCCACTCCGTGGGTAAGCCGCTCAACAACGGCGAAACCGACGGCGGTATCTGGCCCTGCGCTGACGTCGAACACAAGTACATCACCCAGTTCCCGGAAGAACGCCTCATTTGGTCCTACGGTTCTGGTTACGGTGGAAACGCCCTCCTCGGCAAGAAGTGCTTCGCTCTCCGTATCGCTACCGTTCTCGCTCGCGACGAAGGCTGGCTCGCCGAACACATGCTCATCCTCAAGCTCACGAACCCGAAGGGTGAAGTCAAGTATGTTACTGGCGCCTTCCCGTCTGCTTGCGGTAAGACGAACCTCGCCATGCTCATCCCGACTATCCCGGGCTGGAAGGTCGAAACCATCGGTGACGACATT
>JBGUQN010000089.1:0-38794 GCA_045131085.1 Fibrobacter sp. | reverse complement strand
TGACTTTAAAAAACGCACGTCATTTCCAGTCATTTGGTATAGGGTATACCATTCATCAAATCTTGGCAAATGCCACCCAGCAGGGCATACCCCACGAACTATTCCGCTTGGTTCGCAAGGAGTAGGTTCTTCCGGGATAAGATAACACGTGCCATCTCCAAATCTTTTTCCCGCATTGCTGAACAAAGCCGCACTATCTATGGCCGCAGACCACAAGTACAGTCGACCAAACTTGTCACAATTTGCAGGTTCGTTGTCGTAACACCAGCTGGAAGAATCAAGGAGTTCCGTCGGCTGTAGATACGCATAGTTGAGATTCTCGGCCATCCATATTTGGTTGCCTATCTTCACTGTCTTATATATTTGTCCATCGCGTTCATCGACGAGAGTGCCATATACACAATCATCAGTCGAGTCCGTTTTGCAAGGAACCGCAACAACAGAAGAACTGCTCCTCTTAACGGAGGAACTACTTGCAATTGACGAACTAGAAACCGGCATAGCTTCGCTAGAAGAAACCGTCTCGCTTGACAAAGGCTGAACCGAAGAACTACTTTCTGTTACAGACGACACCGTCTCCGACGATTCAACCGCCGAAGAGGAAGAATCCGCAGGCCCCGAAGTCCCGCTGCTATCACAAGCAACAAGGAACAAGGCAAAAGAAATTGCTAGAAAGGTTATTCGCATACCGGTTTTTTCTCTAGTTTTAATATATAAATTTATATGTAACCAAAACAGGCATTATGTTTTGCCGAAGTTTTAAAATAAAAAACCGGTCCGCCTGTTCAGCGTAACCGGGAATCACTAGAGAGAGAGTTGAAAAAACGTAGTCGTCTAAAAATTAGGCGCGCTTGGCGTATTTCTTGAAGCTCTTGACCAGCAGGGCGGCGAGAATGCAGTACATGTCTATCCTTTTATCCTTGAATTTTCCAATTTTATCGCCATTTTTTAAACGGCGAGCCAATATTAACAATTTTTTACTAACACTGCAAGGGTAAAAATTATATATATTTAAAATTTTCCCTCTCCCCGACCGGGCTTTCTCCGAAAGAAAGGCGGCCATGCAGGCAAAGTCATGGTCTAGCCGTGCAAAATTTGGTATTTTTGGCGGTATGAAACGAATTCTACTCATATGCCTTGCCCTCGCTCTCGGAGCGTCCGCGCGGCCGTCCCTGCAACTTGACAAGGACAGGATCGAAGCGGGCAAGACTTTTGGATTACAGCTTATATACCCGTTAAGCGATTTGCCCGAAAACAGGAGCGGATTTTCCATCGACACCCAGGACGGATTCACGTTCCTGGGCCTGGATAGTTCCGACCAGGTGATTCGCCCCAGCATGGAAGACATGTTCAACTCCTTTTTCGGGGGTGGTAGCCGTGGCGGCTACAAGGCGCGCATCTATACCTTCAAGCTAAGGGCCCCCAAAAAGACCGGGCGCTTTAACGCCGGCAAAATCATGATTGAATTTGACGGGCAACGGCACCCCATCTCGGGCGATATTCCCGTAAACATCCAGCGGGCCTATACCGACGACGCTCTTGCCGTGTCGCTTACCGCAAGCAAAAAGACCATCTACGAAGGCGAGCAGTTCTACGTGACGCTCGGGCTCCACACCTACGAGCACTTCGAAGGCAACCTGCAGGCGACCGACATGAACACGGGCAACGACTTCATCGTCCACCGTAGCGACCTCTCGAACCTGAAATTCGAACCCGTGGAAGGCAGCCGCCGCGAAATGCAGGCGAACGCAAAATTCGCATGGCTCAGCCCCACCAAGAGCGGCAACCTGCAAATTCCGCCGTTCAAGTTCAAGTACACCAAGCGCGGCGAACCGAAGATTATCGAAGAGAACAAGCAGATGGGCGGCATGTCGTTCCATTCGCAGAGCATCCGGCAGGAATCCGTCGAAGCCGAGGCGCAGTCCCCCACGATAAACATTACCGTGAAGCCCCTGCCCGAAGAAGGCAGGCCCGCGGACTTCAGCGGCATGGTAGGTAGCTACAGCTTCACCGCGGACTTTGACCGTACCAACCTGAAGGTGGGCGAAGCGCTCACGCTCTCCGTCGAAATCAAGGGCGACGGAACGCCGGGCACGCTCACCGACCCGAAGTTCCCCGACTTCAGCGACTTCCGCTCTGTGCCGCCCGAAAACAACATCAGCAAGAAGATCGTGGGCAGCAAGGTCATTACCAGCAAGAGCATCAAGGTGTTCCTCTACCCCAAAAAGAAGGGCGAATTCACCATCCCCGAGATTTCTTACTCGTGGTTCAACCCCGCCAAGAAGAAATACGAGACTGCAACGGCAGGCCCGTGGAACATCGTTGTGGAGAAGGGCGAAGCCGCCCCCGAGGCGGTATTCCAGAACCCCGCTGCCGCCACAGGCCCCGCCGCCGTACAGAAACAGGAAATCGAATCCCTCGGTTCCGACATCCGCTTTATCCACCAGGTAAAGGGCACAGGCAACACAGCCCCCTATAAGAGCATCGTGTACTGGGCTCTGATGCTCGCGGCCCTCCCCTTCTACTTCATCGTGGTATGGGCCATCCGCAAGCGCCGCAAGCACAACAGCGATTCGGCACTGGTACGCAAGGGCAAGGCAAACAAGATGCTCAAGGCACGCTTTGCAAGCGCACGCGAGGCATTGCACAAGGGCGACGCCAAGGCACTCTACGCAGCCCTCGAAAACGGCCTCATCGGCTACCTGAGCGACCGTACCAACCTGGAATTCAAGGGCATGACCCGCCCGCAGATGAAATCGAAACTCGAAGAACTCGGCGTGAAGGCAGAGTTGATTAGCGCCATCGACAGCTGGCTCGAAAAATGCGCCTTCGCGCGGTTTGCACCCGTGAACCCGAACGAAAGCGAGCAAAAGCAGATGCTTGCCGACGTGGAAAAACTTTGCGAGGATCTCGACCTATGAATTTCTTGAAATATTTCTTTGTGGCACTTTGCATTTCTGCGGCATCGGCCGCAGCCGCCCCCGACTGCGCGGGCATTGACGCAGGCACCAAAGCCTATAACGGGGGCGACTTCGAGCGCGCCATAGACGAATGGCGCACCTGTGCCGATAACGGCACCCCCGATGCCGACCTGCTTTACAACCTGGGGAACGCCTATTTTAGGAGTGGCAAAATCGGCTTTGCCATCTTCTATTACCGTTCGGCCCTGAGGCTTCGCCCGGGTGACGACGATATCCAGCACAACCTGAAGTTCGCGCAGGCCATGACCCGCGACAAGGTGGACGAAGACGAAGAAGAAAACCCCATCCTTTCGGGCCTCTTCAAGGTTCACCACGCGCTTTCCCTGAAGGCGCAGCTTATCACGCTGCTCGCCATCTTCTGGTTCATCGCCCTCATCGGCATCGCCGGCAAGGTCCTCATCGGCGAACGCGCAAAGAACATCTGCACGGGAGCCATCTTCGTGCTCACTGCAATCTTCTGCGTTATCGGTTCCAGTGCCGCCTACAAGATTTTCGTGCTTGAAAAAGAAATCTGCGGCGTCGTCACCGCAGCCGATGCCGACGTGACCAGCGCCCCGAACGACAAGTCCCAGACGCTCAACACGCTTTCCGAAGGCACGACCTTCGAAGTCATTTCCGAGCAGGGGAACTATGCCGAAATCCGCCTCGGCGAAAAAATCAAGGGTTTCGTAAAGCTCTCCGAAGTAGGCATCGTGAAATAATCACGAGCATCCTTCCCCAATTCAAGACATTCAAAAACAGCCCCTGTCACACGACAGGGGTTTATTCATTGGCAATAACTAACGGCTAGTTGAACTTCAGCATCAGGGCCAGTTCGAACTGCAGAATCTGGCGGAGGTGCGGAGTTTCGTCATCCAGTTTCTCGTGAATCTGGCGGTATTCGATGTAAGCGCTCATCGAAGCCATCTTGTTGAACTGGTAACCCGCACTCGGGCGGATGAACCATTCGTGCGTGCGCGAAGGCACCGTGCGGTCAGTCAGCTTGAGTTCCGGATTGTACGCCACCGGGTTCTTCGACATGTTGTACCTCGAGAGGTCATCAGCATCAAACTTCCATTCTTTGTACACGCCGTCGGTACCGCTTTCCTCGTTCCACATGTTGTAATGGTTACCCTTGACCGGCTGGTATTCCTTGCGGATAGTCTGGTTGTAGTCGTAACCGGCAGTGAGCTTCAAGTCAATGTTATTTTCAAGCTTGAAGTACCATTTCCAAAGTTGGAAGCCCTTCTTGAGCTTGAGCGGGTAAGAAATCGAGAAGTCATCACCGATATTGATGGCGAAATCATTATACAGCGCCGTATAGATCCATGGCGTTTCCAAGAAGTGCTCCGTCGTGTCGGCAGGGTTCCCCAGGGAATCCGGCCAGCAGGGCAGCCCGATGACTTCCTGCTTCGGGCGACGGTCCGTTGTTTCCATCTTGAAGCGGACACTATTTTCAATCTTCAGGTTCTTCTGCGTAAGGAACGTGATGCGCACAAGCGGGTTGAAGTTCAACTGGTAACTCCAGGAGTCTTCTGCGCTCTGGAACGGCTTTACGGTAGTCGTCTTCGTGAAATCAAACCTGTGGACCGTGCTCACGCTCCTGAAGCTATTCAAGAACGAAATGCGCTGCGCAAAGTTCGGCACAGTCACGCCAATGCCAATCTTGGGCCACACCGTGGTCGTATCGATGTACAGCGGGTATTCACGGGACTGCGAGAAGTCTTCCTTCCACTGCAAATCACCCGTAAGGCCGATATCCCAAATCGGCAGCGTAATGCCCGTACCTATCTGCAAGTTGCGCGATACCGCATGGCGGAAATTGCCCTGGTACACAAGCGTATCGACATTCTTGTTGCGGTACTGGCCAAACCTTTCAAAGTCTCCGCGCGAGGTAAGCCCCATGTCGCCCGAAACAATATTCCAGAGTCCGCGGTTGCGGTAGCCGTTACCGATGCCGAGACCGTACAGGTAGTACTGCAACGGAGTCACGCCCTGATTTTCATACAGCTGAGCAAGCGTGAAGTTTTCACCGATTGTATTAGTACTTGCATTCCAGTTGAAGCGGACTTCGCGCCACTTGAGTTTTTCGAACAGGCTCACCGCCTTGGATTCCTTGCCGAAGAGTTTCAAGAAGTCAATAATCTTGAAGGTCGGAGAGAATTCAAACCGGTTCGTCTGCGATATAGTCCAGTAGTTCTTCTCCAGGCTGTTCTGGTCCCTGAAATCGAAGGCATCCGGAATAGTCTTCTGCTGGTTGAAATCAGAAGTGAAGCCCATGTTGAACGGCAAGAAGGGCAAAAGACGCGGGTTGAAGTTCAACTTGAACTGTTGCTGCCTGGCGCGTTCGTTACGGAGAATACCGTAAGACCTGCCGTACTCGCGATGGCCCACGCTATCGACCTTATAGAACATCGTCGTATCGTAGCGGATCTCGTAGGATTCCGGGTTCGACATGTCAATCGTCTGCTTAACGCCGTCCCTGTTCGTACGCGCAATCGTATCCGTCGGGATAACCACCACGCTATCGTGCGACACGTAGACCTTCCTGTCGGTATGGTCGAAGTCAAACACGTAGCCACTCGCAAACAGGCCGCCTTTATCGGGCGAGAAGAAGTTCTCCTTTACAAATCCTTCCCTATCGCCACCGCCGTACATATCGCGCTTGATATTCAAGGAGTAGCTCGTAGAGAGGAACGAAAGGATGTTCCAACGCATATTCAGCTTGTGGGTCAAGTCTGCAGTGTAGGTCACAACCTTGTCGACCTGCGGTTCCACAAAGTCAGGGTCGCGGACCTGGTTCACATAGCGCACGTAATTGAAGTCGAACAGCGTCAAATCGAATGTCTGCGGCCACGGTTCGAGTTCCGTCTTGGCAAGCGCCTGGAGGAACGAATTGCTGGACTTCGAAAGTTTTTCGAAGGGCTTCAACTTGAACAGGCTGAAGGTACCCAGCTTGTATTCAAGCATCGTGTGGTAAGAATACGTGGAGTCCGCCGTCGTCGTCGCGCGGCCTTCCGACTGCCTGTAAGAATAGCTTGCCGCCGGTCGTTCCAAGAAAATCTGCGAGAGCGCTTCGCCGACCTTGGAATCAGAAGCCTTGTAGTTCTTGCTGTAACTGATGCTGAAGTTCTTTTCGCGCGTGTACGATTCGTAACCCTTGGACTGGGAATTATCGCGAAGTTCCTGTTCCTTCTTATCCGATGTCACGGCAAGTTCGTTCTGGAACATGTCCTTCGTGAGTTCGCCAAATCCGCTATGGTCAAGCGTCAAGTCGTCAGAAGGCTTCATGTAGGGGCGCTTCGTAGAGCTTCTGTAACCGAGATTGACCGGGATATGGAATCCGAGGCTGTCGTTCAAGAACTTGTTCAGGCTGATAGACACGTCGCCCGAAACATCCAACTGCGATGCCGCCTGCGAAAGTTTCGGCTTCGGCGAGCCGCCCGTTGTCTTGAGCGTAGCAAAGTTACCATCCTGATAGCGTACCGCACCAGAAATAGAGAGGAAGTCCGCGAAATTCACCTGCGCCGACGTACGGGCAGCGTAGCCCCATTCCGTATCCATATCAGAAAGGCGCAAGTCGTCAATCCAGAACGTACCCACGGAATCGAGGTCTGCCTGGGAGGCGCTCGAGTCCGCAGTAATCACAAAGCGCATCCAGTCGATGTTCGTTACAGTGGGGTTACCGACCAGGCGGAGTCTTTCTTCGCGGTCACCACCGAGTTCCTTCACCACGGGTTCTACAAACGGCGGGCGCCTTCCCTGCTTCAAGTCCGAGAAGTCAGAAACGTTCATGGCGAATGCGTTCGCAAGCCAGTTTTCTTCGTGGCAATCCTGCGGGCGCTCGCGACGTTCACAATCCTCGTCGTACTTTACCGGGCGGAAACTCCATTCGTAGTAATCGCTGGAACCGTCTAGAGAACCGGAACCGAACTGCAGGGCAAAGCGGATAGGCACCGTGCTCGCACCCGTCTTGTAATGGATTTCCATCTTGAGCGACTTGTACGAAGAAAGGTCCTTCTTGTCGGTCTCGAATATGCGCGTCACGCCGACTTCCTGGCCCGGGCGCAGGTTCTGGTGTTTAAGTTCGAGCGAGGTCTCTTTCAAGGGGGCGTTTGTTTCGGAGTCACGTTCCGTCTTTGTATTCGGCGATTTGAAATACGTATTCGCATCTTCGCGGCTGTTGATGGTCGAAACCCTCACATACGTCGTATCCGAAGAAGAAATATTCTCCGATATCGAAGACTCGTTCCCGTTCACACTCACAATCTGGGAATGTTCGGTAGAGCTCGTCTTGTACAGGGAGGCAACGGTCGTTTCTTCCCACGCATTGCCGAGAACTGCAAGGTGGACAATCTGGACCTTCGACTCTGCGACACCAGGGTTCAGCTTACCGATCCACAAGCGGGTATACAGGGACTGCGCCAAGATGGACTTGTAATCGCTTCCCGTAGAAGAAACAACCGTATCGTACTGATTCAGCGGGATACGCCACTTGCGCCATCCGTTCTTGAGGTCGTCGAAATGCGTCTTGTCCGTATCCGAAAGGTCGATTCGGTAACGCACGAAGTTAATGTCGGTATCAAGCGAGCCGTTCTTGTTGATATCTTCGGTATCGTACGTGCGTTCGCCGGAGTTGTTTTCCGTACCGTTGATGGTAACCGGCGGGTCGCTATCGTCGTCCAAGTCCTCGTCGAAGTTATCCAGCGCAATATCGGTCACGGCACCCGAATTCGTCGAGTTCCAAGTCGTGCTCTCACAACCCGAAATACGGCAGTCCCACACGACGCGCTCTTCTGCATCTCCGGACACTTTATCAAGGCCCTTGTCATGGAGCGCCGTCGTAGAACCCAGATCGTTTTCACCGTCGTAAATGCCGTTCGGCGCATGGCCGTTAATGGAAAGGTCTTCACTCACCTGGCCCAAGTCAATGAAAATGGAACCCACGTTACCGCGAGCGACCACCTCAATGTACTTCATCTGGCTCATATCCTGGTAGTAAGCGCTGTTCGGGCGCATCACGCCACCCCAGGAATTACCCGCCAAGTTGTCGTTTGCACGGAGCGTCATCTTGAGCACGGTCAAGTGCTGGTTATCCACATCGGAGTTGCCGACATTCGGATAGATATACTTGTAAAGTTCAGTATTGTTGCTATGCCAGATGAATTCACCCTTGTGCTTGTAGTCCTGGCTTTCAATGTACGTTGACGTACTCCCGCTCACGCCGCCCGGAGGCGAAGCATGGTACCAAGATAGCCTTGAAAGCGGGTACGTAAGGCCATTTGCCGTCGCCTCGAAATCTTCCACAAGCGCTTCGACATCGTCGCTCGTATTTGCATTGTGGCGGCTCCCCGCAAATTCCGCCTCGAAGCGCCAGCTGGACTTGGCTTCGGTTTCGATACCCGGAATCATGTTCACGAGGTTGGTCAACGCCTGGACGGTATCCTGCAGGCGCAGGTTCATGCCCCACAGGAAGCTGGAGAAGGGTTCGTTCCCGAGCGTCGGGGTCTTGGCCGTCGTGCTCTGGCTCTTGTAAAGCGCAGTAACGCCAAACACAGAACCGGCACCGAACCCGTAACGTTCCAGCGGGAGTTCCGCTCGCGCGCCCAACAACAGTTTGTTGTCGATTTCGAACAGGGGTTCACATTCGAACGTCACCTTGATTTCCTTGTTCGGGTCAAGGGCGCGCTCGCTCAAAAGTTCAATCTGGCCGAGTTCGTAGTTCACCTCGTAGTCGGTCCCGCGGGTAAGCACAGTAGAGCCGGCAGTCAGCTTTTCAGTGCCCGGCGAAATATCCATACAGGTGCTTCCGCTCACGGAGTAGCTCGAGTTTGGGTCACGCACACTGATTGTAGAATTGCGGCGCTTGCCCACCGATTCAAAGTGGAACTGGCTCGTATAGCGGCTCAGGTTGTAAACCGGCAACGTATAGAGTTGCGCAACAGAGTTTGTCGAGTCCAGCAGGCGCAAAGGTTCCAAGCAGTTCGCGCGTGCACGTTCCGTCGCATTCGAGCCGGAATATTCCTTGAGCGGCTTACAGGGGAGCCACATTTCGCCGGTGTAACTACCGTTCGCATCCTTCTTGAAAATCGTAGCGTCGCTCACCAGCGGACTTCCCGTCGAAGTGTCTGCAACACCAATGGTCTTGAGGTACGTACCTGCGACTCCGGACTTGTTCTTCATGCGCAGCACAAAGCTACTTGCGCTCGCATCGGTAATACCGATGGAATACACGTTACGGAGCATGAGTTTGCCGATATCCGTAAGTTCAGCAAGTTCTGCATCCCACTGCACAAGCACCATGCGGGATCCATCGCTAATCGTCGTCGTGTTCCCTCTACCCGAACCGTCTTCACTCCAGCTGGCGGCCAAGAGGGTCGTACGCGTCACGCCGTTCACCTTCAAGATACCCGTCTTCTGGTCGTAGGTATATTCGCCACTGGGGATTTCCACCATGCGTTCCACTTTCTTCTCGACAGGCTTGCCGCTCGGAGTCGTGTACACCACAGTGATGTTGTCGATGACATCCTTCGAATTGTTCAGCGCGCTTCTCTTATAAAGCTTGAGGTTCGACGCCGGGTAATTAGAGGTGGTGCGGCCTGCAATCGCTGCGTTGATGTAGGCATTCCTCGCCTCATGGTTCAAGAAGTAGTAGCGGTAAGAAACGAACTGCTTGTCGAGCACCTGGAACTCAGTCGTGGTCTCACTCGCATTGATAGTGTATTCTTCCTGGCTTCCACCATCCTGAGAGGCAATCGTCGTAAGCCTCCAGTCGCCCAATTTCCAGTCGGCCTTGATACCGAACAGGCCCTGGTGGTTTTCAGAGTAACCCGTAAGTTCCGTACCGGTAAGCGAAAGCGATGTGGTACCAGCTTCCACGCGCTGCAGAATGTAATCCTCGAATTCTCCCTTGAACGATTCCTCGTAAACGACGCGCACCTGGTTCTGCACGCCAAGCCCGCTTTCCACGTTGTTCACTTCGACCGTGATGTAGGGGCCGATTTTGCCCTTCACCATGAAGCTCGGTTCATATTCAAGCGAAGGTGAAGGCCAGAGGCTCGTGTTGGTGCTACCTTCGGCATCATCGAGTTCGCCATAGCCCTTGAGGCGCACGTTCATCGTTCCCTGCAACATGAGTTTCGGCTTGTCGAAACCGAAGGTCTTCATCCACGCAGGCATGTTCACCGGGATAGTGATATCAAACATCGAGCCCGTCTCGGGCGCTTCATAACCGCCGTCGCGCTGCCCGATAAGGCCATTCAGCCACAAGTTCTTGCGGCCCACATCGTACATGTCCGCCACGTAGTCGGTAAGTTCCGGGTAATGCGCAGACCAAAGCGTAGTCGTATCTCTCGATACCGAGTTCACGCGCTTCTCGCTCACGTCGAGTTCACGAGTCGCCATGTTGATATCGTGCGTAAACACCTGGCCCTTTGTCTCCTTCATCAGGCGGGGCGATGCACCCACACCGCCAAACGGGAGCAGGCTATTCAACGGCGTCGCCGAAGCCGGCAGCGGGAGGTAATTAAGCGTAGGTTGCCATTCCGTTTCCGCGGGGTCGGCAGCCGTCGAGTCCGCAGATTCCGCATCTGCAGAGACGCTCATGGGAGCATCTCCCTGAGACCACGCGATGCCGAATGCCGTTAGGCAAAGGGCAAAGAACCCCATCGGGGTTCTATGTAAGAACCTTCTCAAAAGCAACAGTCACAAAATACAGAATTCGGCGACGCCAAATTCAGCAAAAAAGTGAATTTTGCGGTAAATTAGCAAATTTTAACGTTGCAGATGCAGGATAACTATAAATTAAGGTTTAAAAATCATGTGGCAGGCAAAAAAAACGCCCGCAGCCTAATACTGCGAGCGTTTTTTACACTTTAAAGGAACCGATTAGATGAACATCTCGATGCCGCCACGGACCTTCGCCCATGCGGGGTTCTTCTTCACCAGGAGATCCATCATCTTTTCGTAGGTTGCGGTGTTCGCAAAGCCCTTCCACAGGCGACGTTCCACCGATTCGCCGCTATCCTTGTCGATAGTAGTGATGGTGTCGTAGTACGCCGTGTTGTCCTTGAATTCGTTTATCAGGATTCCCTTCAGGTCTTCCGTATAAATCTTGGAAGCGTACTTGAGGATGGATTCGTTGAAGTTCAGTTCGTTTTCCACGAGCCATTCGAAGTCCTGAATCGGGTCACCGTACACAAGCCAGTGCTTGAGGGCGAGAGCCACGACGAGGTCCTTCACGGCACTACGGAAGATGAATTTGTCTTCAAGACGGCCATTCCAGGTAATCTTGGTCAGCGGGTTATCGTCGTTCGCTTCAATAGAAACGCCCTTACCCGGGGTCACCTTGCGGATCTTGATCGGGAGGCGGCTAAGGAGCTGCCATGCCTTCGTGAAGGCGATGGTCTTGCGGACGAAATCCTTTTCCTTGTCCGGGGAAACGCGCACGAACGCACCGAAGCAACGCTGGTACAGGGTTTCCTTATCGAAAATGCAGTCGCTGCTGCGGCATTCGCTGAGCTTGCCGTCCATCATAAAGAGGGTCTTGGCGAGTTCGGGGCGCATGCGCACTTCGAGCTTACGGGTACGTGCCTTGAGGCGCACGCCATCCTTGTAAACGTAGGTAAAGCCTTCTTCCTGGTAACGCTGCCAAATAAAGAACTGCAGGTCGTCGGCGGCACGCAGGTGGTAGCTGAACACCGGGTTCTGGCGGTTGTTGGCCATGGTCACCTGGTTCAAGAAGTTGTCGGCACCGGGGTACGGCACAACGACCTTCACGAGCACCATCGGGTTCACCGGCTTCTTGCTCTTCTTGGCATACTGTTCGTAGGTAAACAGGGACTGGGCGCCGTTGATGATCTTCGGGCGTTCAATCACGAGCACCTTCTTGCCGTCGCGTTCCTTGGCGCGCAGGTCATCGCCCGTGAGGGTCATACCGTTGTGCAGGAACGGGAAATCGTCCACGTTCACGTTCTCGTCGTCGTTCCTTTCCATGGTCTGGAAGGCATCGATGAGGGCCGCGTTCGTGTGGGTAAGGTTACCGAGGTAAGTACGGATGTTGGAACTGACGATAGCCATGTTGTGCTTCGTCTTGAGGCGCTTACCGAGGGCAACGTGGTAATCGAAAATCGTGCGAATCGGGCAGAAACCGAGGAAAAGTTCGCCATGATCGCTAGTGAGGTGGAGCGGTTCGGATTCCATGACAATTTCGAGCTTGTCATCAGCGCTGCGGAGGTCACGGGTAAGGTCGTCGTGTTCGGCGACAATCTCGAGCTTGGCCTTCACTTCGTTCTTCCAGATACCGAGCTTACGGCGCATATCCTTGAGGGTGCGTTCCAGTTCGGAGTCGGTCAGGTCGCGGCTCGCCTTGGTGCGGAGCACGGTGATCTGGAGGGTTTCCATGTACGGGCGGCTAGCCGGAGCGTCTTCGTCTTCGTCTTCTTCACCGTCAGAAATCTTTTTAACGTCCCACGGGTCGGCTTCTTCGCGGAGCGACAGGAAAAACGGGTTTGTGGGGTCGCTAGTGCGGAATACCGCTATCTGCAACTGTTTCAGGTCGGAATTCAGGTGTGCGACAACCTTTTCAAGCGGAGTATCCTCATCCAGGAAGATAAAGAATTCCATGAAGCCCTGAGAATACTGGAATCCGTGGAAACAGGCGTTTTCGTCTAGATTCAGATGCCGGAGTGCCTTTATTCGGTCGTTAGGATCATTAGCGTTGAGACTCAAGAGGCTAGCGACAAATGCCAAGCGGCGTTCCTGCGATTTTGTTAGTTCCATTTTTTCCTCAATTATTATACTTGCGACAAAGCATATATATACATATATGAATGTAGCATGGTATTTCGCACATTAAAAATAGTTTCAAAACACCAATTTGAGTAAAAAAATAACAAATCTTTTGTAAAAACACCATCCTAAAAGGCCAAAAATAGTGCTCATCTGCACAATTTTTTGTTTTTTTCGTATTTTTTTACGTCCGTTTCCGCAAAAACGGGGAAAAATACTATGATTTATAGTGTAAGTCTATTGTCTAGGAGAGTTTTATGAACCTGCTCGAAATTATTGCCAAAGCCAAGGCCGAAAAAGCCACCTCGCTCGACCTTTCCCAGAAGGAACTCCGCCTTCTCCCTCCGGAACTTTTTGAAATCGAGACCCTCGAAGAACTCAACCTCGACCGCAACAAGCTCGTCGAGATTCCGGACGAAATCGGCAAGCTCAAGAACCTGAAGAGCCTCTCCGTCAGCGAAAACGACCTGATGGAACTCCCCGAGACCATTGGCGAACTCAAAAAGCTCGAGCACCTGTACCTGGGCTACAACAGCCTTTCTGAACTGCCCGCCTCGGTAGGCAACCTCGTAAATCTCCGCACGGTGAACATCGCGAAAAACCAGATGCTTGACCTCCCGGAAGAAATCGGCTGCTGGAAGAAGGTGGTAAAACTCTCCCTGCACGATAACATGCTTTCCGATATCCCGGCAAGCATCGGCAAAATGCAAAATCTTGTAAAGCTCTACCTCGACAATAACGAACTGACATCGATTCCCGGCTCCATCGGCCAGCTCGCAAACCTTGAAATCCTCATGGTGTCGGGCAACAGCCTCGGTGCAGTCCCCTCCGAGCTCGGCAACCTCAAAAAGCTCCGCGAACTCGTGCTCGATGCAAACCAGCTTTCCTCCCTCCCTGAATCGCTTTCGCAGTGCGACGCCCTCGAAACCATCTCTGTCGTGGAAAACCCGATGGAAGGTGGCGTGCCCCGCATTCTGCTCGACAAGAAGGGACTGAAGGTAGACCAGTAAGCGCCCCTGGCGCAGTGTTGAATGTGGGGTTCGAAGAATGTGAGGTGTGAAATGACAAATGAAAAATCAATCATTACACGAAGCTCACTCCACATCCCACATTTCACATCTCACATTATTTTCCTCCCGCTTGTTGCATTGCTCACCGCATGCAGTGATTTTTTCGAGCCCGTGGAAAGCACGCCCGCGCCCGATGAATACGCCTACAACTACTGGCTTTTACAAAAAACGTATCTCTACGGAGATGAACTAGACGCCCTCCCCGAAGAAGGCGATTCCATACAAGTTCTCTACAACGCACTATCGGACAAGTACACCCGCTATACGGAACCCGCTAAGAGCGATGAAGTCATCGAATCCAGGAACACCAGCGTCATCAACGGCGATATCGGGCTTGAATTCTGGTTCGACCCCGATGAAGAATTCCCGCTCTCCGTGCGCCACGTGTACCCCCAAAGCCCCGCCGACCGTGCCGGGATCCGCAAAGACGGAATTCTCATTTCGATAAACGGCACCTTGCTCACGGGCGAAGATGCCTACACCAAATACCAATCGGTATTCAACGTAAACGAGACCATCACGTTGGTTATCGCCCAGGGGAACTCGACGAGTTCCTTCGAAATGAAGCGCGAAACTATCTATGCGCCCACGGTATTCGTCGATACCCTCGGGGGCTACGAAGTCATCAACATCCGCGAATTCAAGCCCAACACCATTGAACGCGACAGCGGCAGCTACATGGAACTCAAACGCCACCTGGATACCACGGCAAACAACGAGTTTGTCCGCATTCTCGACTTGAGGAACAACCCCGGCGGGCACGTAGACCAATGCCTCAAGATGGCAGACCTGTTCGTAGAAAGCGGTACGCTGTCGAGCAGGAACTGGTACATTTTCTCGGCCGACGGCAAGCGTACAAGGCACGAGTCATCGGTAAAGGCAAAAGCCGGTGACTCCGGCGAAAAAGGGAAGTTCATCATGCTGGCAAACGGCGGAAGCGCATCGTGCGCAGAAATCTTTATCGCCGCAGTACACGAACTTACAGACATCCCCCTTGCCGGCATGACGACATACGGGAAGGGCATCGGGCAATCGTCCTGGAGAACCCAGAACGGAGGACTGGCCACCATCACGACGCTTGAATTCAAGACTCCCAAGGGGAATTCCTACCACAAGAAGGGAATTACCCCCGACTACCTCTGCACCGAAGGCGTGGGCATCCAATGCGCCATCAATGCCGCAAAAAAGTACTACGGCACAACTTCAAGCAAGAGTTTAAAGAAGACCCAAGGTTCAAATACCGTCGAAGAACGCCCGATATTGCGAAATATCCGGCACGTCGAAGCCATCGAGGGTGGTGCATACGACGATATTTTGCTATTTAAGTAAGAAAAGGAGATTATGACTATGAACTTTTTTCACAAATCCATTTTAGCGCTCTCCTGCCTCGCGCTGTTTGGCCTGCAGGGATGTACCACCAAATCAGACGACGGGAAGAACCCCCTTGTCAACCACGATGTCGATGAAGATGAATGGAACAACCTTACCTATGCACAGCAGGAACTCTACTTCAACGGATGGCTGCTTTCCGTGTACTACGTGAACGCAGACAAGGAACTTGAAGATTTCGACTACTACGACGGCAAAGGCGTAAAGAACGGATACCCCACCAAATACTACGAGTTCCCCGATGTATCGTACATGTACGGCACCTTAAGTGACAACTTCACGAACTACTTCAGCCCGATGTACGCTGAGCAGATTTTCAACGCCCTCACCTATTCCGAAGAAAAACTGGACCTCGGTGTAGATGTCGAAGAGGTCACCGTCCCCGATTGCGAAGGCAAAGAAAGCTGCGAAAAGACAAAGTCCGTGCTCGTGTTCAAGCACGTGTACCCCGAAGCTCCGGCAGCAAAGGCTGGCATCAAGAAGGGCGATACCCTCATAAGCGTCGACGGAATCGAAATCCAGTACGAATCTGCATTCCAGAAGCTTTCGAGCGGAGATGCGAATGAAAAAATCAACATTGCCGTCAAGCGCGGCGATGAAGAACTTTCGTTCAAGGCCGTACTTGAAGCCTACCTCGCCCCGAGCGTTTTCGTAGACACCGAAGACGGCATTCCGGTTATCACCATTACGGAATTCATCGATACGACATACCTGAACACCGGAACCTACGGTGAATTCATGGACGCCCTCAAGGAGACCGAAGGGGCAGAAGCAACCATCATCGACCTGCGCGGGAACCCCGGCGGAAGCGTGGACCAGTGCATGGACATGACCGCAGAATTGCTCAGCAAGAACGACACCATGGCATTCATGGTTACGCACGAACCTGACACCAACACTCTTGAACTCATCATCGACACTCTCGTGTGGACGGCAAGCGAAAACGGCCTTGGCAAGGACCGCTACTACGTGTTCCTCGCCGACTCGGGAAGTGCAAGCTGCGCCGAACTCATGCTCGTCGGTGCCACCTCCAACACGAAGTCCCCCGTGGTGGGCCTTACCACTTACGGCAAGGGAATCGGACAGAGCTATGTCGGAACATACGCAGGCGGCATCGCAGGCATTACCAGCATGAGGATGATCGACAAGAACGGGAAAATTTACCACAGGTACGGAATCGAACCCGACTATGTCGAAGGAGACCCGGACGAGGCGATGGCTATCGCTGTTGAACTCGCCAAGGAAAAGAAGGCCGTCCGTACAAAGGAATACGGCAGCAAGGATACAGGGCATTTCACGCTCGCGAAATCTCGCGCCAGCTCCAAGGCACCTGAACGCGGCGGCGCCTACAAGGTCATCCGCAAAAAACTGCAGAAGCCTTTCCCGTTCAAGTAAGGCAGCAAGTCTGATACAACAAAAAATCCCCGCCATGATGGCGGGGATTTTTTCAATTCGATTTAACCGAAATTAGTTCGCGGCTTCGGCTGCGGGAGCAGCTTCGGCAGGCTTAGCTTCGGCCTTCGGGGCGGCAGCCGGCTTTGCAGCGGGCTTGGCGGCCTTGACAGCCTTCTTCGGTTCTTCAGCCTTCGGAGCTTCGGCAGCATGAGTTTCGATGAGTTCCATTTCGAAAATCAGCATGCTGTTGCCCGGAATCTGAGGAGGACGACCGTACTGACCGTAAGCGAGATCGCTCGGGATCCATGCGGTAACCTTTTCACCGACCTTCATGAGCTTGAGCATTTCCGTCCAACCCGGGATGACGGCGTTGATCGGGAATTCGAGCGGCTGGCCACGGTCGACAGAGCTGTCGAACTTGGTGCCGTCGAGGAGCGTACCCGTGTAGTGAACCTTCACGACATCGGAATCGCCCGGAGTAGCACCGGTACCTTCGGTAATGACCTTGTACTGGAGGCCGGACTCGGTCGTCACGACGCCTTCGGCGGTCTTGTTCTTTTCAAAGAATGCGGAGTTGGCAGCCTTGCGTTCTTCGTTAGCAATGCTGTCCTTCTTCATCATTTCGGCCTGCTTCTTCTGCTGGATGCCCATCAGAGTAGCAAACACGGTAGAATCGTTCAGGAGCACCTTGGTGGTATCCTGGCTGAAGCGATCCCTGAAGGCCTGGACGAAAATATCGACATCCAGATCAAGGGAATCACGTGCAATCAGCTGCTGATATACCTGGTTTGCAAAGTGGGCACCAAAGGCGTAGCTGTTCGAATCCTTCTCCGTCACCAGAGAAGTCTTCGCCGGGGCTGCACCGGGGCACAATTGATCACAGCCGGTCATCAACATAGCGAGAGCGCCGGCAGCAACAATCAGTTTAGTTTTCATATAGTCCTCTTTTTGAGTTATAAAGACATATGTAAAATAGCAAATCAAACGTGATATTTCTCACACTCTAAATATTTTTTACGATTTCTTTTGATATATTATGCAAAAATCACCGTTTTCCGCGGTCAGGACCCCCGGAAACGTTTTATTTGTTCACATTCAAGGATTACTTTATGTGCGGTATAGTCGGTTACATCGGTCAAAACGAAGCTTTGCCTATCCTGGTCGGAGGCCTCAAGAAACTTGAATACCGAGGTTACGACAGTTCGGGAATCGCCGTTATTGACAACGATAGCATAAGCGTCGTCCGTGCATCCGGAAAGATATCGGCCCTCGAGGACAGCCTCAAGACCAAGACCATCCACGGGCATACCGGCATCGCGCATACACGCTGGGCCACCCACGGTGCCCCGACCGTCGAGAACGCTCACCCGCACACAAGCTTTGACGGGAAAATCTCCATCGTCCACAACGGCATTATCGAAAACTACGCGAACCTGAAGGCCAAGCTCGTTTCCGAAGGCATCCAGTTCAAGTCCGAAACCGATACCGAAGTAGTGGCACACCTCATTGCCCGCTACTACAAGGGCGACCTGAAGGCCGCCGTACTCAAGGCACTCGCCCTGGTCGAAGGAACTTTTGGCCTTGCCGTCGTATGCAAGGACGAACCCGACACGCTTATCGGCGCACGCCGCGGTAGCCCGCTCATCCTGGGCATCGGGAACAACTCCGACTTTTTCCTCGCAAGTGATGTCTCCGCCATCATCAACCACACGCAGAAGGTCGTGTACCTGGACGACAACGACGTGGTGCAGGTGAAAAACGGCGACTACTCCATCGTGAACATGAACAGCCACGAAGTGCAGCGCGAAGTCAAGGACGTCGAATTCGATGCAGACGCCGTCGCGAAGGGCGGGTTTGCGCACTTCATGCTCAAGGAAATTTTTGAACAGCCCGAAGTGCTCCGCAACACCATGCGCGGCCGCCTTCTCGGTGCAGAAGGGAACGCCAAGCTTGCAGGCCTTGACACGAACATCAAGGAACTCCGTAACATCAACCGCATCATCATTACCGCATGCGGCACGAGCTACTACGCAGGCATGGTCGGCGAATACATGATCGAAGACCTCGCCGGAGTCCCCGTCGAAGTCGAATACGCTTCGGAGTTCCGCTACAGGAACCCCATCATCAAGCCGGGTACGCTGGTACTCGCCATTAGCCAGTCCGGTGAAACCGCCGACACACTTGCCGCCCTCAAGGAGGCCCAGCAGAAGGGCGCGACCGCACTTGCCATCTGTAACGGGGTGGGTTCCACCATCGCCCGCACGAGCGACGGCGGCGTGTACCTGCACGCAGGCCCCGAAATCGGCGTGGCAAGTACCAAGGCTTTCACTTCGCAAGTTACCGTGCTCGCCATGATTGCCCTGTTGCTCGGCCGCCAGCGCAGGCTCAGCTTCGAAGCAGGCGCCGACATCGTGAAGGCCATGCAGGACTTGCCCGAACTTGTGGAACAGACGCTCAAGCTTTCGGACCAGATTGCAGGTATCGCCCACCAGTACGTAAACGCAAACAACTTCTTGTACCTGGGCCGCCACTACAACTACCCCGTGGCCATGGAAGGTGCACTGAAGCTCAAGGAAATCAGCTACATCCATGCAGAAGGCTACCCCGCCGCCGAAATGAAGCACGGCCCGATTGCCCTGATTGACGAGAACATGCCCGTGGTCGTAATCGCACCGAAGGATGCTCTCTTCGACAAGGTCATCAGCAACGTACGCGAAATCAAGGCACGCGGAGGCAAGGTCATCGCAATCACGACCGAAGACTGCAAGCCGCTCGACGAATTCGCAGACCACCTCATCAAGGTTCCAAAAACCATTTCGATGCTCATGCCAATTGTGACATGTGTGCCGCTCCAGTTGCTCGCCTACCACATTGCCGTGCTGCGCGGGAACGACGTGGACCAGCCGAGAAACCTCGCCAAGAGCGTGACCGTAGAATAGCCCTGCCTTTTTGCGCAGGCACCTATGTCGATTGCGTAAAAAACGTTCAAAAAGCGCATTTGCGCGTCTTTTGACGTTGTCCTATGGACAACATGTAAATAGAAAAAACGCCCCGTGGCGGCTTTTCCGGCACATATTAAGTTAGATTAACGATGTATGGAATCGTTTTCTTGACTGAGGATGTTATGGAAAAACGCTGGTTTGGAATTCTTGTAACACTCCCCCTGTTTTTCGGGGGCTCTCTCGCTTTGGCGGCGGACTACGTTCCGCCTTCCACTGCAGTATCCAAAATCAACAGCTACCGCGGCTACTCCGAACTCACGAGTGCTGCAAGCGGCATGGATATCGACAAGTACACCTACAACATGACCACGTGGCAAATCGACAACGGCGGTTTCTACAAGGCCATGGCCGACAGCTACAAGAACCCCTATTCTGGCGGTGAAAAATCCGGCTGGCGCTCCGCAACCGGCGGCGACATCGGCACCATCGACAACGACGCGACCATCCAGGAAATGCGCCTGCTGGCGGTGCGCTACAAGGAAACGACGAATTCCAGCTACAAGTCGACATTCAAGACGAGTTTCAACAAGGCGGTGAACTTCTTGCTCACCATGCAGCGTTCTACGGGCGGCCTCCCGCAGGTATGGCCCAAGCGCAACGCCTATTCCGACCACATCACGCTCAACGACAACGCGATGGTGCGCGCGATGGTCACAATGATGGACATCGCGAACAAGACATCGCCTTTCGACAGCGACATTATTGACGATGCCACCCGCGCAAAGATGGCGACCGCCGTAAACAAGGCGATTGACTACCTGCTCAAGGCACAGATAGTGAACAACGGGCAGCCCACGGTATGGTGCGCACAGCACGACACCGCCAACTACCAGCCCCGCCCCGCACGCGCCTACGAACTGGAATCCAAGTCGGGCAGCGAATCCGCCGGCGTGGTGTGGTTCCTGATGAACTGGCCCGAACAGACCGAAGCCATCCAGAAGGCAATCAAGGGTGCCATCGCCTGGTACAAACGCACGAAGGTCACAGGGCTTTACTTCAACAAGAGGGAAGGGAAATTCGAACAGCGCGAGGGCAACGTGCTGTGGTACCGTTTTTACGAAGTGAACAGTGACGAATACTTCTTCTGCGACCGCGACGGCGCAAGCACCAAGACGCAGGACTTTACCAAGATTAGCGAAGAACGCCGCACGGGCTACCAATGGGCGGGCGACTACGGCACCGCGCTCCTGAACACGGAATCGGCATACCTGGCCGCACTCGAAAAGATGCAGGGAACCTACGTAGAGCCCCCCCCGCCGGCAGTGATGTGCGGGAGCGATACCTGCAAGGTATCCATTGATGGCGTTGGATTCATCGACATCAAGGGCGTGAAGGAAGCGAGCAACATCGGGTTCACGGGCGAAGGCTACGCGAACGTAGATAACGAAACCGGCAGCTACGTGACCTACGGCGTAACGGCCGCCACCGCAGGCAAGTACACGTTGTACATCAGTTTTGCGAACGGCGGGAACTCCGCACGCGGGTACACCGTCACCGTGGGCGACAAGACGCTTATCGCCGACGGTAGCATGGAATCGACCGGCGGTTGGACCACCTGGAAAACGCAAACCGTCGAAGTTGAACTCGACAAGGGCTACAGTGTACTCAAGTTTACAAGCCTCTCGAAAGACGGCATGGCAAACATCGATTACATCGGCTGGATGGACACAAACCTCTACGCCGGCGAAAAGGACATCGGAGACACCACGACCGCCATCGGCACGCGCGGCGTGCGCAACACCCCGGCACAAGTGAACGAACGCTACTTCGTGAATTTCGGCAGCAACAACAGCGCCGCGGGCGTTTACCTGATGCGCGGCGGCAAGACATTCCGCGTGAACGGGAGCCGTCATTCTGGAGCGCAGCGATAAAATCCATGGACCTGATCCTATCGCCCTGCTCCAGGAAGACAACCTTCGGCTCCAGGGTGACAAAGGAAAAAAATATGCAGAATAACTGGACGTACAAATTCCTTTTGGCAACGCTCGCCCTTGCGGCAAGCGCATCCGCTGTCGACAAAAAGAAAATCGACTTCGTGCTCGGTGTAGACGGCGACTTCAAGGCGGCCGTTTCGAAGGCCGGCAGCTCGGGTGCATCCGCCAGCAACCGCTTTGTCATATTCGTGCCCGATGGCGAATACGACATCACCAAACTTACGGGTGACAGCCACGGGAAATCTACCGTGAGCACCTCGTACCTCTCAATTATCGGGCAGAGTCTTGAAAAGTCGATTATCGCAAACACGACCGACACCGAAGGCATCGGCCTCACGGCGACAATATACTTCCCGAAAAACAACGAGATGTACATGCAGGATATTACGCTCAAGAACAAGAGCACCTACAGTACATCCAATGCGGCGCGCCAAGTGGCCCTGCAGCAGAACGAAGGCGACAAGTTCATCTACAAGAACGTGCGCCTTTTGAGCGGGCAAGACACTTACTACACCAAGAAGGGCCGCACCTACTGGGAAGGCGGCGAAATCAACGGCACGGTAGACTTCATCTGCGGTGGCGGCGACGTGTTTTTTGAAGGCACCAAGCTCGTGATGACGCGCAACGGCGGCTACATTACCGCATCGCAGAATCCGGGAGACTGGGGCTACGTCTTCAACAATGCGACCATCACGGTGAGCAACAGCAGTTTCAACGGCACGTTCTACCTAGGGCGTTCCTGGGGCCACGCGAAGACAGTCTTCTTGAACACCAAGATGGTGGCTCAGCCCAAGGGCGAAGGCTGGGGCCCCGACATGAATTCCGCACCGGTTGTCTTTGGCGAATACAACAGCAAGGATGGCAATGGCAACGCGGTGAACACGAGCCAGCGCAAGACGTATTTCAATGGAGGCAAGGACGGCTCGACAGCAACTACGCTCAAGACGGTATGGAACGCAAGCGATGCCGCAAAGTACACGCTCCAGAACGTACTCAAGGGCAGTGACAACTGGGACCCGACCAAGCTGACCGCACAAGTGAGCGCCCCGAAAATCGAGCAGCAGGGAGCAGAGATTGTGTGGAACAATGACGAAAGCGCCCGCTGCTGGGTGATATTCGTGAACGGCAAGTACAAGGCGAACGTGATTACACCGAGTTTCTCGCTCGAAGGCGTTGCGACCGGCTCCAAGATTACAGTGCGTGCCGCAAATAGCATGGGCGGCCTCGGGAGCTATTCCAACGAAGTCACGACCGTCGAAGCAAACGCGACCTATTATAAAGTGACCATCGGCGAAGCCATCGGTGGAACCGTCATTTCGAACATCGCTGGCGACAAGGTCATGGAAGGCAAGAAGGCGACATTCACCGCGCAGCCGTTTGCAGGCTGGACTTTCGCGGGCTGGACTTTTGACGCCGGAAGCGGCCCAAACATCGCAGGTTTGGGCCTCGATGGGAGTAGCGCCACGCTCGAAATTACAGCAGAGTGCGATATCGGACTGACTCCGAGCTTTGAAGCGAAGGGCACCACCAAGTTCCAGGCCGAAACGGGAATCATCGAGAACGCCATCAACGAGAGCACCAATGCGGGCTTCGCCGGCACAGGCTATATCAACTTCGGTACGGGAACGTCAACCGTCAAGGTCCCCGTCTATGCCGACGTAGCAGGCGAATACAAGCTGACCATGACGTACGCAAACGGGAGCGGCAACGCACGCAGCCTTTCGTTTAAGGTTGACGGGAGCGACGCGCAGGAAATGTCGTTCGAGGCGACCACTAACTGGACCACCTATGTGACGAAAGAAGCCGACATCAAACTCCCCGCAGGCGCAAGCTACATCACGTTCGCCACCGTCGACGGGAACGATGGCCCGAACCTGGACCAAGTGGAACTCACCCTCGTGAAGGCAGACGAAATCCCCGACAGGATTGTTGCGGAACCCCGCATGCAAATCACGCCCACGACACACGTGCGACTTTTCAGCACGACAGGCAAACTGTTGCGTGAAAGTACCGGAGAAGCAATCAGCACGGCAGGCCTCCCCCGCGGAATCTATATATTGCAGGAGCGCGATGGCTCACGCCATATGCAAAAAGCAATCCGCGTGAAGTAACGTGAATTAGCCCACGCCGTTTTAGTGCACTATTTCGCCGAAAACGAAAAACACATACCAGTCAAACAGTGTCTCGCCCCACAGGTACATGAAGGGAGCGGCAACCGCAAGGAAAGGCCCGAACGGGATTTGTCCCGTGCCGTCATCGCTCTTGCGCAACTTGCTGTAAGGGACCATCACGAGAATCCCGAGCAGGGCGGCAACAATCAGCGTTTCGACCGCACCGGTCACGCCCATCAAGGCGCCATAGCCCGCAAGGAGTTTTACATCGCCAAACCCCATGGCATCTTTCTTGAGCAACTTGGTAGCGCACCACCCCACAAGGTAGAGGCCACCACCGGCAACAACCGCCCCGAGCAGGCTCAGGAACGGCGTGATACCGCCGGGAACAATCGAAATCAATAAGCCTGCGACAATCCCGCCCACCGAGATGGAATCGGGAATCAACTTATACTTGCAGTCGACAGCACAGACCGGGTATGCCCCGAGCAAAAGCCAGAACATGGCAAACGCCGACGCCCAAACCGCAGGTTCCATCACCGGCGCGCTAAACAGCCCCGCCGAAACCGAACCCGCATTCACCGCCACGGCAGAAAACAGGGCGAGCGCGCCCAGAAGCCCGCACAGGGCCTCCCCGATCGGGTAAATCACGCTGATAGGCTGGTGGCAGCAGGCGCTCTTGCCGCGCAACCAGAGCCAGCCCACAATCGGCAGGTTATAACGGATGGGGATATGCTTCTTGCACAGCGGGCAGTGGCTCGGCGGATTGATGAGCGAAATACCCCGCGGCATGCGGTAGACAATCACATTGTAGAAGCTCCCGACGCATGCGCCAAGCCCAAAAAACACGATAAGCCAGTACCACAGGGGAATTTCTTCCATAAAAAGCCTCAAAAACGGTCTATACTACATAAAGGAATATATAAAGAGCAATATAATATTTTGCTTTTCCCGTTTAAAAAGATAAATTTAATTTCATAGGACGCTTCCAAAAGGCGCCCCGTTGTATTGTGTTTAAAAAGGATTCTTTATGCGAATGAGAACCTCGTGCCTGATTATTTCTGCAGTGGCGTGCCTTATAGCGCTGTTCGCCTGCTCCAGGGAATCTTCCATCGTGGAGAACCCCCGACTCCGAAACAACCACTCCATAGTCTTCGCGTCCACGCAACCCTTCGAGGACCCCGAATCGTTCGCCGAATCCATTTCGCAGTCCGAACTTCCGGCCGACACCCTCTCAGACACGATCACCGTGACTGTGGGCGATTCCATCTACTTCATGGGATACCTGCCCCTCTACGCCGAAAAGATTTACCGTTTTGAATGGATTTTCGAAAAGACCGACGATAAGACCCTGCAGGCCAAGAAAAAAGACAAGAAGGCCTCCGTAGACACGGTCATCACCAGCGGCAACACTACCGTGCAGAGCTGGGCCTACAACAAGGAAGGCGTCTACTTCCCGATATTCCGCGCCGTCGACGGTAACAACGCCATCGACACGGCAGGCATCCACCGCCGCCCGCTGTACATCCGCGTGATAGATACACCGCCTGAACTGTTCGTCCCGAAGGACACGGTAAAGGCCAGGCACAAAAAACCGGCAACCTTTACCATTTGGGCCAAAGATTCCTGCGGTTCCATCGAGAACGTAAAAATCGACATCGATGCCGACGGCAAGGATACTGCGAAAGTCTGGGAAACGAAAAAGGTTAAAGGCTCCGACAGCCTCTCTATAACCATTCCTTACAAGGAATCCAACGTGGATTCGCTGGGCAACCAGACCATCTACGTCATTGTCGTCGACGACGATGGCAACGAAGTGACCGACACCGTATACCTGCACTTCAACCAGTTGCCGACCATTGAAATGTTGCAGCCTGTCGACAACGCCTCGCTCAACAGCAAAAAGCGCCAGGCCCTCTACTACCGTGCCGAAGACGCCGACAATCCGGGTTCGCTGCGTTACTACATTCGCATGGCCAAGAGCCCCGACGGCCGCACGCCGCCTATCTTTACCGACCCCGAAGAAAACCTCATCGCATCGAACATCATCGAGAAGAGTTTCGAAATTATCGAAATCACTCCGGATTCCACCATACGCAATGTCGTCGGGCTGGCAGGCATTCTCTACTGGGATGTCTGGGTGACCGACGGATACGACACCGTATACGCAAAGCACATCAAGGAAAACGGCAAGGAAAGGCCGTGGAAGTTCTACCTGGGCAGCAGCGGCACCCAGAGCCTCGAAGATATCGACGGCAACTTCTGGGGTTACGCCAAGTACCAGGGTTGGAGCGACAGGCACAACACCATCCGCATCACCGTAGAAGACACCCTCGGTAACAAGTTCTATACGCACACGAACGAAAAGGGCATGTACGACATCAACCTCAAGCCGGGCCTTTACAACATCACGGCGACGGACACCTCGAACTACAAGTTCGCCTCCGCCTCTCTCAAGAAGCGCCAGATGTTCCCCGACGATACGCTGTTCCTCGATACGATGATCCTCAAGGACACACAGAAGCCCGTTATCACGTTCGACAATATCGGCACCCTGAACACGCGTGACTTCCAGTTCAATTTCAAGCTCTACGACTTCGGTTCCCAGGTAGCTACGGCAACGGCATGGCTCGACGGCGAAGAAGTAGAACCCTCGTACTTTACAGCCAACAGCTGGAGCAGGAACCATACCGGGCTCCTCGATGGCGACCACGTGTTCAAACTGGTTGTCCGGGACAGCGCAGGGCTTGTCTCCGATACCGCCAAAATCGAATTCTCCGTAAAGGCATCGCTGATTACGCTCACCATCGATGGCAAGGCATCTAAGATGGTTAGTTCCAACCAGTCGATAACCTTCACCGCAAAGGTCGAGAACGCCTTCCCGATGCCGGACTCCCTGAACTGGGTGAGCAACATCGAAAACGGCCCGACGTTCCGCAGCAAGGTAGACCCGACCGACAGTACAGCAACGTTCATGATTGACCTGACGATGATGCCCGCAAACTTCCAGCAGGGAACATTCTACGAGATGGTTGCGAAGACAGATGACAACATCCAGACGAACAAGGTCCGCTTCGGCTTCTTCGACAACGGGCCGGTAGTCTACTTCGAAACGCCGACAAACGACACCACCATTTCCATCGGCGACACCATCGAGTACAGCATCTTCGCCGACGGCAACAACATTGACCCGACCGACAAGACCTTCACGCTGAGCTGGGATTGCAACGGCGGCTACCCGTGCCCGACCGGCAACAATCTGAATGGCGAAATTTTCTGGGGCGATGCTGGCACCAAGAAATTCGTCGTGACCATCGCCAACTCCGCAACCGAAAAGCGCAAGGATACGCTCGTCGTGAACGTAATCAGCGACCCGCCCACGGTCTCGGTAACCTCTGAATCCCTGGACAACCGTCACAAGATCAATTCTTCCGTGACCCTGCAGGTGAGCGCAAGCGACGTATTCGGCACCATCAAGCAGATTGAATGGGGCTGCACGAACGGTTCCATGGTCAGCTTCGACAACCACAAGATTTTCGATACGCCGAAGAAGAGCATTTCGAACGAGCCCATCACCGTAATCATGCCGGGCACCGCCACCGAAAACTACAAGTGTATCGTGAGGGCGACCGACGACGACAATGAAACCGCTAACGATACCATAACGTTCAAGGTATTGCAGGACCTTCCCTACATCTCCCTCAATATCGCAAGCCAGACTCTCACCATCAAGGACCAAGTCAGGCTCGGCTATATCGCCATAGATACCTTGGGCCAGCTTGTTGATTACGAACTTTCTTGCGACAGCATCAAGAGCAACCTGAAGAACAACTGGACAAGCTTTGCCAAGGGCACGACGCCGACTATCACGATGCCGCCCGAGGCATGCACCTGGTATTGCGCCATCCGCGTCACCGACGATGACAACAACAAGGCAAGCGACACGGCGACATTCACCGTATTGCAGGACCCGCCGACCGTGCAGGTGCTCGGCAACTACACCGTCACTCCCAAGGATACCATCAGGCTCGACGCCATCGCCAACGACCACTATGGTGAAATCGTACTGTACGAATGGGGCTGCGGTGCCGCAGGCGCCCAGAACATCGGCTTTACCTACTCCAGCACGAATTCGCCCAGTTACTCCGCCGTAATGCCCTCGACCGCCCAGAACGGCTACCGTTGCATTATCCGCGTCACCGATGACGACGGCAACACTGCGCGCGACACGACGTTCATCGATATTATCCTTGCGCCGCCCTCCGTACAGGTCAACCCCAGTTCTGTGATTGTACGCGAAGGCTACAACATCGTACTGAATGCGACTGCCAACGACTACCCCGACTTCCCGGGTTATATCGAAAAGCGCGAATGGAGCTGTGCTGCGCCGGCCGATATCAACAAGAACTGGAAGACCGTTTCTCAATTCGATACCGTATGGAAAGCGCCCGCACCGACGACAATATTCTATTGCATCGCACGCGTTACCGACGATGACGGCAATATCGCCATGGATACCATGAACGTCATCTTCTCGACAGAAATTCCGTCTATCGCAGTGAAGGACGAAGAAATCTACGTCACCACAGGCGAACCGTTCGAACTCAACGCCAGCGTGAACAATGTATGGCAGGGCATCAGCTGGTTCAGCTGGGAATGCTTCGACGCCAAGACAAAGAAGTCCCTCGAATCGAGCGTCCCGAAATACGACTACTACAAGAACGGGTCTAGTTTCTACGACTTCCGCGACAGCGCATTCACGATGAGCGGTAAAGACATGTACTGCGTCGTATCTGCCGAAGAAGCCAGCACCAAGATGGTATTCACCGACACGACCCAGGTCCACTTTATGAGCCAGATGCCCGTTGGCGTGATTACCGCAGCAGACACCGTCTACCCGTGGAGTGGTGACGAATCGTTTGGCGGTGAAGCAGTCTACTTCTACGAAGACACCTGGGGCGGCATGAATTCCGAACTCGGTACCATCGGTAACGCCAACCTGCAAGATTTCTGGTGGCAGTTCTCCAACGTCGACGAAAACTTCTACCAGGGCAATTCGGACGGTACTCTCGATACCGCGATACTGGAATTCAACTCGGCGTTCATCCGCAGCACGAGAGAAAACTCCATCAAGATTTGTCTTGATTACCGCGACAGTACCACGGCCCACCCGAATCAGGTATTCTACTCCAAGCACCGCGCCGAAGTAGTCTGCCGCAGGGTATACTTCCGCAAGGCATGGAGGAACCAGGCTTCTAGCGATACCGTGCTCGAGTACTCCAAGATGACGACCCCGCCGGTCATTACCGCAGCGGGTACCAAGCCCGTAGTCGCCTACCTCAAGACAAAGACCTCCGTCGTATCGAAGTACCTCGACGGCAATACTTGGAAAACCCTCAGCACAAGCGCTATTACGGTAAGCGATTCCGTAAGTTCGCTGAAACTTGCCAACAACGGGAAGGATGCTTACCTCGCCGTTCTCACCAGCGCAGGCAAGCTCAACATGTACAAGTCCGCTGGCGGAACATCACCATGGGCAAACATGGGCACTATCAGCGAAGAAGCTTCAAATATCGCCCTAGACTGCCACCCCACTTCCGGCTACCCGCTAGTGAGCTACATCAAGACTTCGACAAAGTTCTCGGCATTCAGCCGCTGGAACGGCTCCGCATGGGTTGCAACCAATATGACGGCCCCGCAGGGGGTTGTTACAAGTAACTGCCGCACATCGCACGGTAAGCAAGTCTGCGACACAACATATGTCGACCGGAAAGTTCGCGAACAGAAAGTAGCCTACCTGCAGAACGGGGCCCTGGCATTCGTCCTCGTCGATACAACGACATCCTATAATGCATACTACACACTTTACAATAATGAATATGTCGAGAAGAAGGGTGGCAAGGCCTTCGCAAGCAACGTGAACGGCATCAACCTCGCTGTAGACGGTAACACGGTCTACATGGGATTCCTGAACCGCGACACCGAGCACTACGGCCCGTACGTGTACAAGGGAGATGTGGGCACATCTTCCATCTCGTGGAATACGTCAGGTGTATATGGGGCTTCCATCCACGCGGGCCTCCTCGCCTACCATATCGAAATTACCACCTTCGACGGAAAGCTTTACGTGATTGTCGACGACAAGGGCAAGCCCAGTCTCGCACAGAGCCACGTATTCCATCTCGATGGAAACACATGGAAACTCTTGGGCGAAAACGAACTGCCCTATTTCAAGACAGTCTTCTACAACAAGAACTCCTACTACCTCCGCGGTTCTGTTCCGAGCATTACCTTCACGACTGACGGGAAGGCATACATTTCCATGCTCGGATGGGAAAACGCCGGCGGTAGCGGGAACAACTTCGGCCCCATCATCATGAAGTATGTGGCCGATACATGGACGGTACATTAATGAACATCGAAATAGCATCTATCTGTGACGCCGCCACCGCAAACGGGGCCGGCGGTAGACTCAATATTCTCGGAGCATTTGACAGGGTTTTTCCGCAAAAGTTTCCATTTGTCATTCCGCAGTGCGCGGCGGCGTTCCGCATCCGCTACCTGAGGGCAGAAGCAGGCACACACAAGCTTGCGCTTGCCATTGAAGACGTTTGCGGGCACCCGATTGTCCCGGTGATGGAATCCAACATTCCCTTTGAACCGGTCGCCACAGGGCTCGATACCGCGGCTATCAACCTGGTGCTGAACATGCAGCGCCTGCAGATTGCCCGCCCCGACAAGTACATCGTGCGCCTGATTATCGATGACGAAGAAATCGCGACGCTCCCGCTGTACATTCTCGAAGACCCGCGCGCAAAGCAGGCCGGTTCCGCCTCCCCGAACGGAGAAGTAAGGAACTAGCCAATGGACATGCGTATTGCCTCCGCAGCTGCCGCCCTGTCGCTTGGGCTTATCGCCTGTAGCGGCATCAACGACAGCTGGGAAGTAAAGGGAGGCGGCTACATCAAGTACAGAATCAATGGCGGCACGAGTTACACCATCGAGCTCGATGCAGATGACGTAGAAATCCCGTTTATCCGCAATAGCCACCATTACCTGTACGTGAAGACCCGACCCGAAGAAAGCAAACGGGGCGACCAGTTTTCCATCATGGTAAACAGGCCCATCCTTGGAGACAACGCCCCCGTACAGGGGCAATACTCCTGGTTCGTCACCGAAAACAACGAAAAAGCGACAATATACGCCGACAGCAGCACCATCCATTTCGACCAGAAAGACGATTCTACCTGGACCGCCAACCTGGACCTGTACGCCACAGACTGCAGGAGCGGCTGGTGCAGGGAAGACATTCCCAAGCTCCATATCACGGGCAGATTGCGCTACTGGATACCGCTAGAAGACCGTTAACGGCTAAAAAAAGGGGGCATTTCCCCTTGACAAACCCCGCCCAAGTTTCTACTATTGGGCTACCTTAATGGTCGATTAGCTCAGTTGGTTAGAGCGCCACCTTGACATGGTGGAGGTCACAGATTCGAGTTCTGTATCGACCACTGAAAAAGACCCTGCGAAAGCGGGGTCTTTTTTTATTCCTGGATATCCAAAAAAGAAAACCGCTCCATAGCGGAGCGGTTCCCTAAATTCAGCCGAAGTAGAAATTACTTCTTGGCCTTGCTCTTGGCAGCGTCGGCCTTGAGAGCAGCACCGGCCTTGAAGCCGACGGTCTTAGAAGCCTTGATCTTGATGGTGGCGCCAGTCTGCGGGTTGCGGCCGGTACGGGCAGCGCGAGCCTTAACAGAGAAAGTACCAAAGCCGATGAGCTGGACGTTGCCGTCCTTCTTGATGCCAGCAGCGATACCGTCGAGAACGGCGTCAACAGCGCGGCCAGCAGCAGCCTTGGATTCAAAGCCAGCTTCCTTGTTAGCGAGGATGGCGTCGATGAGTTCTTGTTTGTTCATTTTTTAACTCCTTGAGTTGTTGAGATTAATTGTATGGTGATATTATACCTTTTTTTTTCGCATGTGGAATATTTTTTTTGAAAAAAAATGATTCCAAAGCCTATAAAATCAAGCCTCGGGTGGTGGTTCGACTTTTTCTTCTTCGAGTGCGCCAGTCCTCTCGTGGAACTTCTTTACATACACGAGACACAAGCAAGTAAAGGGAATTGCAACTAGTAACCCTAAGAATCCCAATAACTTACCCCACACAGAAATCGAGAGAAGAATGCCCACAGGCGGCAGATCCATTGACTTTCCAACTATGCGCGGAACCAAGAAAAAATCTTCGATGACCTGCACCACTAAATAGATAGCGCCAATGATGAGAGCGACCTCCCAGAACGGAAGCCCCGTGTTAAGGGCGTAGACGACCGCCAGTAGCAGTGCGACCGGGATTGTCGTAAGCTGCATGTACGGGATCATGTTGAGTGCGCCAGAGAATAATCCAAAGGCAACCCCCATAGGCAGTCCCATCACGCCGAAGCCCACAGCGTAAAGGATTCCGACGATAAGAGCGACCAACGCCTGAGCACGGAAATAGTTTCCCATGAACTTGTCTGTTTCTTTTGCGAACAAACTAGCATCCTTGCGCATGCGCTTCGGGAACATACTGAGCGCACCAGCACGCAACTTGTGCATGTCGAGCATGATAAACACGAGGTACATAAAAATCACCGCGCCACTGGAGAACCACACGGCAATCGTACCCGTATAAGAAAGGACGCCCCACGCACCGGGCAATACCTTCGACGCAATGCTCTGCACTTCGCTCCAGAAGTCGAGTCGCTGCATAGCGCCAGCCAGCTTGTCCCAAGATATCATCGAACGCACGGAATCCAGCAAGTTCGCAGGCAAGATTTCGTTCAAGCGCGAAGACCATTCCGAGTCCGTAAACAATCGCGTTATCAATGCGCCTAGAGTCTGCACTTCACGCACAATCTGCGGAATAAAGAACTTCCCTACGCCGAATAGAATAAGGAGTACCGCGATTAGCACGATGATAACGGCAATCACGCGATGCTTCACCTTCTTTTGCAACCAGTTCACAATCGGGTCTACGATATAGGCCAACAAGAACGCCGCAAAAAACGGGAAGAGAACCCCGCGCAGGTAATACACAAGGAACAAGGAGAGCCCGATTCCGAGACTCCAAAGAACAAACCGCATAACACGGTCAAGATTCCAGTATCTAGACATGTTTCCCTACTTTTTGGAGATGTCGTCCGAACGGTTTTTGAGAGTGACTGTCTCAACAAGTACGAACGTAACCATCATCAACAATAAAATAGCATACATGGTCTTCTCGAAATCATGGTTGACACCCCATGCGCGCACTTTTTTCACGCTGATTTCGTCGGGAATACCACGCATAACCCCATCGCCATTCGTAATTTCGAACAACGTACTCCTATGCAAGTGCGTAAGGCCGTCATCTTCGTCCATTCCCATCGCGGCAAGCCACCATACGGCAGTCTTGAAGCCCGTCAGCGGAATTTTCACCGATTCAAACGAGCGCGTCGCCGGCACATTGTACACCACAGGGCGAAGCGTTTCGCGGAATCCTGGCTTCGTGTACGCCGGGTCATCGGTCAAGATACGCAAAGAAACAGAATTCATGCGCTTTGTGGCAAGTACAATTTCGAGGGAATCGAACTTTGCAAAGTTGAAGAAATCGACAGGGCGGTTATTGACCGACCTGAGGTTAATCCCGATGCCAACCGCCGGGTACGCAACACCCGAGCGCACATTGATTTCCACTCCTAGCAGGGAATCCGAATGGTCTAACACGGCCGTAGAACTCCCTCCCAAGGAAGCATCCGTCAATTCGAATATCTCGAAAACGGAATTCGGGAAAAATTCATACGAGGATTTCCTGCAGGTAAAGAAGCACCAGATCCACGCAAGGAACAGGCCGCAAAAAATTACCGCAATGATGGCCCTTTGTCTATTCCTCTTCATCATGACCCTTGTGGCGACGCCCCACTGCAATAATGGTGATAATCAGGAATGCAATGAGCACTGCCCCGAAGTAGAAGTTGCTCACACCATTCGCAGAAATAGAAAGCACCTTAACCGAGAAAACCTTGCCACGCGGGTGGTTCCAGCCCGGAGTAATTTCGAAACGGGCAACCGTCTCCTGATGGCGCTTGTTGTACTTCGGGTCCACACCCGCAGTCCCGTACCAGAAATCCGGAGTATAGAGCTGTTCCATCGGGATGGCGATACGCTGGCGCCCCGCCTTCACGGGGATTTCCTTCAGCAGGAGCTTGAAGGTCGCAGCCTTTTCGATATCCGTCACGTCGGGGTCGTACGTCCATACCTTTACCAGGATTTCATCCGTTCCCTTCACGTCGATATCGAAAACAATCGAATCTACGAACGTCCAGTTGCGGTATTCCTTCTCGCCCTTCGGGTCAAAGTTCCAGAGCAGGCCACACCATGCGAACTTCGAAGTGTCCGTACCGAGCGTGCACGAGAAATCGGCCAAGGAATCGCGCAGTTCCATGAATGCTTCCGAAGAGCCTCCGTCAAGGCGGTCATCGTACTTTTCCAGGCTTACGCCTTCGGAGAGCGGGAAAACTACTTCGGAAAACGACCTTTCCGGAAGTAGAGCATAGGCAACGAGAATCGCAGCAGCGACAATCGCGAGCACGGCATATGTTTTTTTCATGTTATTCGAAAATCTTCTTTAAGTGGAGGTTGTACGGTATTTCATCCAGAGGGTCGACCTCCGGCATTTTCTCCCCAAACCACTTATTCACGATTGCATCAATCGCGCGAATAAAAAAGAAATGATGCTTCGTCGAAGAAGACGCAGGCTTCTGGAAAGGCGAATCCAGCGTGCGCTTCAAAATGGCAAGCATCTGTGACGGCGGCAAGTGGAACATCTTGCAGCAGGTCGTCACTTTACCGGGCATTCCATAGTCAGGAATGTTCCCGTCAATCAAAGGTTGTCCGTGATCAATACAGCAGGCGCCCGCCATGTCGGGGTCCGGTACATTCTTCGCCTTGAGGGCATTGTACCACATTTCGCGAGAGCGATCCGGAATGTCACCGCGCAACGCCATCGTCTGGTCGCACGGGAAAAAAGTCGAAAAGCACTTGGGGCAAATACGCAGGTCGAGGTGGCCGATTTTCTTCTGGACCACTTCCGATTTGCAAAATGGACATATACTCATATAATTGAATATAGTTATTTAATTATTACATCAACAAGCGCCCCGGAAGGTATTAAACTAAATTTAACCATATGGCAAAAGTTGTACAGATTACCGCTGAAAATTTTGAAACCGAGGTCATCCAGGCCTCCGAGACCCGCGCCGTCGCGGTGCTTTTTTCCTCTGCAGAATACCCCGACTGCGGCCCCTACTCCCAGTTGCTGGGCCAGCTTTCGACCAGCATGGACTTCACCCTCGGCGTAGTGAGCTGCGACGAGCGCGAAAACATGCGGCTCATCCAGGCGTTCCGCGTGCAGTCCGTGCCCGAAGTTCACGTGGTGGACAAGGGCGAAATCGGAGACGTCATCCAGGGCGTGCTGCCCGAAGCCGACCTCAAAAAGCGACTCGAGAAGTTCTTCGTCTCGGACGAGGCCCGGTTCCAGATGGCGCTCGAAGACGCAATTGCCCAAAAGAACTTTGACCAGGCGCTCCCGATGCTCGACGAGGCCCTCGCGAAGACCCCCGACGACAAGAAGCTCCTGCTCCTGTGGGCAAAGGCAAGCCTCGGACTCGGCGACACCGAGAAGGCGAAGGAAGTGCTCCAAAAATTCAACGAGGCCGACGACCAGTACCGCGAGGCGAAATCCCTGCTGGAACTCCTGGACTTCCATGCCGAAGCAGCAAAGAAGGATGTCCAGGGCAAGGAAGCAGTCGTGTACCACGAGGCCTGCAAGCTCGCCTGTGCCGAAGAATTCGAAAGCGCACTCCAGGCGTTCCTTAACTTGTTCGTAGAAGCGCCCGAATGGAACGACGGCGCAGCCAAAAAGGCTATGCTCACCCTGTTCGGTGTGCTCGGGCCCAAGCACGAACTCACGTGGAAATACCGCGCCAAGCTGAATACAATGATGTTCATCTAACCATTAGATAGCGCCAGTTTCCTTTTTTATCGTTTATTTTGTAGTTTATTGTTAGTCGTTTATTGATGGCGGAGGGTCAGGAGCATGAAATCGTCCATTTTTTACGCGGCACGGGTTTTGGCAACAGTTTTCTGCCTTGCCGCAGTGTCGTTTGCCGCTGGCGGAACCGAATATTGTTCGTTCGGGAAAGACCGCGAATGCGTCTTGCGGGCCGATTCCATCACATACAACAACCTGCCCGATTCCCTCAAGACCACGCTGCAGGAGCGCTTCGACAAGGATTCATCATTCGTGTTCTGGGGCAACGTCAAGTCGTACGATTTCATCGCCTATACAACCAGTTCACACACCCATTACAGCGAAGACATTTCCAACGAAGACCGCAAACAGTTCGATTCATGGGCTATCCCGCATTCCAAGGAAATCCTCACCCGAGTAGATTCCGTGCCGGCAGACCTCAAGCAGGCTTTTCTCCAGTTCAAGGACGATATCGACTACAGTTTTTTGAAAGTTTACTACCATGTGGATAAAGTCTACGACAGGGCAACAAAGACCTGGAAGGCGCCACCCGATTCAGAATCGACAATAGCACGGAAAATGCTCGTCCGCAGGGGCGTCTACATCGAGACGAACCCGCCAAAATTGTTCACGAATATTTCCCAGATTTCGTTCGACGTCGCCTCCCAAAGGATTTTCTTTGCCAACGGCTATTCATCCCTTATCGATGAAAGCCAGCTAGATTCCCTGCAAGGTCCCGCCTTCCGTAACGGGATATTCATCCCGCAGAACTACGTCGCAGAAATCGGGAAAAATATGTCCCCCGTCTACAAGGAGCGCATCAAGAACGCCCTGGTGAAGGGCGACAAGGAAACCATTCGCAACTCCATCGCGAACCTTGATTCGTTCATGGTCAAGAGCATCGGGAAAATATTCATCGGCAATGTTGTCGGGCTGGGATGCACAACCCGACGGCTCCTGAACGCCTATCTAGGGACCTTCGAAGACAACATGGAATGCACGGCACCCGGAGTATACAACGAGTCAACGGAACGTACCCTGTACATGATGCTGCAAGACTCGCTGAGAGCCCTCCAGAAATCCGGCGATTTTGAAAAATCCATGGCGAAACTCGGGTCCGGCGACCGCGCCTTCTGGCGAACTTTTATCGGGGCAAGCACCCTCACCGACCAGAACGAAATCAACACGCTCATAACGGCGAATGCCGACAGCATCAAAAAGCTGGACCAGCGTGATTTTATCGTCAACACCTATTACAAGGACGTGACATTCAGCAATTTCGTCGTCGGGGTTGCCATGGGCGGCGGCATCAACGTGCCTCTCGGCAAGATGCGGGACACCTACCCCACCGGTGGCTCCTTCGGCATGCAGGTCTATTTCTTCTACAAAAGGTTCGGATTCTCCTTCTTCATGCATAACCTCGCCAGTGCGGATCTCACGGATTCGACAAGCATCAACGGCATCTTTATGGACATTCCCATCGGGTTCAGGACATTCTCCTTCCCGTACGTAGAGAACTACATCTTTGCTGGCCCGACAATCGCTTTCAACGAAATCCGCAATGAAAAACAGGACGAAGTTGACGATGAAGAAACCACCTGCGGGTTCCATATCTCGACCGCATTTGACTTCTACTTCACAAAGCCCAAGATATACACCCGGGAGTCCTATGAAAAGCTCCAAATGAGCAAGGATGTCCGCAAATTGCGTCTAGGGGTGCGCCTACAGGCCGGTTACATCTATAACAATTCGCACATGCTGAAAACGGACGACGGAAATTTCTATGCGATGCTGAGCCTCATTATACAAGAACGCAACGTCGTGAGAAAGTCCTACGGAGAATAAGATGGCTATCAAATTACGCATAGGCATCATAATGCTCGCCCTGGCCGCTCTCCAGGCTTTCGCCGGGGAAGAAGAATGGGGTTGGGGCGCCATAGAAGAGGCCCCCGCTCCGGCTCCGGCAAGGATTCCCTTTTTTGACGAAGTTCTCGCCAAGCATCTGCTCGATGGCGATTTCAAGTTTATTGCCGACACGGATTCCATCAACTACTACCTCACAAGATCCCTCAAGGCGAACGGCAGCGTATTCATGACATTCCTCGCACCGGATTCAGCACTTGACCTCTTGCCCAAGGTTTATGCCTACCTGGCCAGCGATGCCTGGGACAACGACCTCAAAAAAATCGACCCGAAAGACGCCCCGTTTATTAAAGTGATTGTCTACAACTACTTCATCCAAACGGACAAGCGATACGTACAAATTCAAATCGACCAAATCGAAGACAAAAAGCAACGGGAATACCTAGAAAACCTTTTCAACATAAGGCAAACTCGTGATGCGCTGCGCAACAATGCCATATACATGATCATGGGCTTCGGGGCAAGTTTCTTCTCTAACGGGGCGCAAGACATGGTATCGCCGGGGCCACTGTTCTCCATGGGTTTCGGTGGTTGCGTAGGAATGTTCTGCGGGGAATTTCAACTCGGCGGCATCATCACAGCACCTCTCAAAGATGACGTGGTACAGTCCAACATCACCTACTCCAAAGAAGATATCAGCTTGACAGCTGCCGAATTCCTGCTCAAGGCCAAACTCTTTACGACACTTGACTTCGAAATCTCCGTCTTTAGCGGTTTGAGAATTCACTCTTTTGAATTCAACCAAAACAAAGACGAAATTTACAAGGAATTTTACGGGAAAGGCATGAAGAACGGCTACTCGTACGACTGCACCTCCGGAATTTCGGCCGTCAAGTACTTTTTCGGGAGCGAGACTAGACACAAGATACTCGGAATCGGGCTCCGCGCCGGCGTTTCAAACATCGAGGAATCTACACTCGACATTCACGGGCTCGAGTGGTTTGTGAACCTCGACCTACTCCTGTACGCCGATCGCGCCCGCTAGAAGATGTAATAGAAAATACTCTTTCCCGTATAGCCTTTTCACCCCTTTTTTCCCCCGCAAGTTATAGCCACCAGCCACAAGCCGCCAACCACTTTACTATCTTTCCCCCCGTATTTTATTGTACAGTAAAACAAGGGATTTATCCCACAGGAAAACACTATGAAAAAGATCAAGTTCCAGGATACCTC
>JBGUQN010000088.1:0-38783 GCA_045131085.1 Fibrobacter sp. | reverse complement strand
CGTTTCCGCCCGAGCTTCTTCCCGTTCACGGAGCCCAGCGCCGAAATGGACGTGAGCTGCGTGTTCTGCGGTGGCAAGGGTTGCCGTCGCTGCAAGGGAACCGGCTGGATGGAAATCGGCGGTTGCGGTTCTGTGGACCCGAACGTGTTCAAGAACTGCGGCATCGATTCCGAGAAGTACACGGGCTTTGCATTCGGCTTCGGTCTCGACCGTATCGCCATGCTGCGCCACGCGATTCCGGAAATCGGTTTGCTGACGAGCAACGATCAGAGATTCCTGAGCCAGTTCTAAGGAACGCGCTTAATACAGAATTACAAAAGGCTGGTTTTGAACCAGCCTTTTTTTGTGGACACACTTGCCCCTCCGGGGCGGCGGTGTGACGTTCCGTCACTTGCAGCGGTGGAAGTCGTCTTCCACGCGGATGATGTCGTCCTCGCCGGTGTATTCGCCCACCTGAACTTCAACGATGACGAGCGGGAGCTTGCCTTCGTTCTGCAGGCGGTGAACTTCACCCACCGGGATGTAGGTCGATTCGTTCGGGCGCACGTAGAACACCTTGTCGCCGACAGTGCAGGTTGCGGTACCGCTCACCACGACCCAGTGCTCGGAACGGTGCAGGTGCTTCTGCAGGCTGAGGCGCTTGCCCGGCTTGACCACGATGCGCTTCATCTTGTAACGTTCGCTGGATTCGAGCACGGAGTACGTACCCCACGGGCGGCTAACAGTCTGCGGAACGTTGATAAGGTCGGAGCCGCGGGCCTTGAGTTCTTCAACGACTTTCTTCACCTTCTGGCTGCTGCTAAGCGGCGCCACAAGGAGAGCGTCCGGAGTATCGACGATGAGCATCTTATCGAGGTCGATTGTCGCGATGGCGCGCTGCGTTCCCAGCACGAGAGAGTTCTTGGAACCCACCGCAATGTGGCGCGGGTTCACGTTGTTGCCGTTCTCGTCGTGCGGGTATTCTCCGTACAAACTATCAAAGCTACCGAGGTCGCTCCAGCCGATGTCGCTCGGCACGACCTTCACCTTCTTGGACTTTTCCATCACGGCGTAGTCGATGGAATTGCTCGGGATGGCGAGCATGTCATCGCGGTCGATGCGGATGGGTTCTCCGTCCTCAATGGTGGCCTTTTCGAGGGCGGCCTTCGATGCGGCGAGAATGTCCGGGGAATACTTCTTGAGTTCTTCGAGGAATGTCTTGGCCTTGAAACAGAAGATGCCGCTGTTCCAGTAGAAGTTGCCTGCCACCAGGTACTTCTCGGCGGTTGCAAGGTCGGGCTTTTCGACAAAGCGCTTCACGTTCTCGCCGTCGGCCTCGATGTAGCCGTAACCGGTCTCGGGGCTGGTCGGCGTGATGCCGAAGGTCACCAGGTTGCCGGCCTCGGCGAGTTCCTGTGCACGGAGCAACACCTTCTTGTACTCGTCCTTCTTGCGGATCACGTGGTCCGAAGGGGATACAAGCACGATGGTGTCGGGCTTCATGGTAAGGCAGGCGAGTGCAATCGCAGGCGCAGTGTTACGGCCTACGGGTTCCAGGAGGAACTTGCTGCCCTTGTGGCCTTCCGCCTCAAGCTGGTCCTTCGCGAGGAAGAACTGGTCGGCGTTAGAGACAATGAACTGCGACTCGCACACGGCGGAGTTGGTGACCACCGTCTTGCGGAAGAGGGACTGCCCGTCAAAGAGCGGGGCGAACTGCTTAGGCATCAGGGAGCGGCTCACAGGCCAAAGGCGTGTTCCGGAGCCACCGCAAAGAATCAGATTAATCATATGCTAGCCTTTATTTCTTCTGCGTTTGCGTCGACGTATCCACCGAACGCCACTTGCTACTAGAAATCGTCTGGATGGTACGCGTAACCGTAGCACCGTAGTAGATAGTCTGAGCAGTGGGCAGGATCAAGTTGATAAGACGGTTCCAAGTTGCAAGATCAGAAGCATCGACATACACGACGTCACGCGCGTTCAGGTTGAACCTTTCGCCCATGGCCAGGGCCATCGCATTCTTCGCATTCAACTGGAACACGTCAATCTGTGTTTCCGAAGTATTGCGGATAACATAGATAGACCTAGAAGAAGCGTTCGTCGTCTGCAGGCCACCCGCAGAAGCGAGGGCTTCTGTCAAGGAAAGCTTACCCTGATTCACGTTCACGGCACCAGTCCTTACGACTTCGCCCAGCACAAACACGCGGTTTTCTTTCTGCGTTTCGCTAAGCGCCGGGATGAAAATCTGGTCGTCCGGTTTGAGCAACATGCGGTTAAGCGGGAGGTTCGTCTTGAAGGCTTCCAAGTAGTTGATGTTGTAGACCTTGTCGCCACGGCGCAATTGCATGGCAGACGGGTCCGCTTCTTCGGCAAAGCCACCCACGGCAGCAATAGCGGCCGGGATCGTCATCGGCATTTCGTCAAAGGAAACAAATCCCGGCTTGTTCACCGCACCGGAAATAAACGCCTTGAGGCTGTTGTAACCCGTAACGCGCACGTCGACCTGCGGGTCATTCAAAATCTTGTCGGAAAGGCGCTTCGTGATTTCGGCACGGAGTTCCTGCGCAGTAAGGCCTGCCGCCTTAATTTCGCCTGCATACGGGTAGAAAAGCATACCGTCGGTCGTCACGCGCTGACCTGCCGGCTGGTACTGGCCCATCGGAGAGGTAAGTTCCGGGTGTTCCCACACCACCACCTGGACCATGTCCAGAGGACCGATGCGGTATTCCAAGCTCGGAAGGGAATCGACAACCAACTCAGCCAAATCACCGAGATCGGACTTGTCGGACGAATCCGCAGAAGCAGAACCAGCAGCAAATTCACCCTTTTCAATGGAGTGAACGTAGACCTTGATTCCGTTGTAATCGCCGCCATCGCTCGGAACGCTCATACGCATATGAGGCCCTAAAGAACACCCGACAAGCGCAACGGACATTGCCGCCAACAAACAATTAAACTTTTTCATTATTTGCCCTCGCTCTGTTTGATTTTTTCAACCCAGTAAGGAGTAAGTTTCGAAATAAAATTCCAGGCCAACACGAATGCATTTTCGGGACGGCGGTACGGGTCCGGCACGTCTACCTGCTGCGCTTCGCCATAACGGAACACCTTGCCTTCGAGCCAGGGGTACCGGTGTAAAAGTTCCCTCTTGTGTCCATTTTCCATGACGAGCACCAAATCGGCCCACTTCAAGACATCCAGATTTATCTGACGTGCACGATGCGCACTCATATCTATGCCATGTTCCATGGCAATTTTCTGGCTAATTTCATGGGCAGGATGGTCAACAAGAGCACCCAGCCCGGCACTCATCACATTAAAACCTTCGCCGAGCCCCTTTTTAAGCAGGTATTCACCTGTAGGACTACGGCATATATTGCCCGTACAAACAACAAGAATGTTCTTCATTACTATCTAAAATAGAAAATTGCGCACCGGTTACAGTTCGAAAGCGAAGCCCAAGTCCTTGAGGAGCGGGTTCTTCGTATCCTTCTCAGAAAGGAGGGGTTCAAATCCGTTCCCGACAGGCCATTTAATACCGATGGCAGGGTCGTTCCACATGAGGCCGCCTTCGTCCTTGGGGTCGTAAAGGCGGGTGCATTTGTATACAAAAGTTGCCGTTTCGCTAAGCACCACGAAACCATGGGCAAAGCCTTCGGGAATGTAAAGCTGATTCTTCTTTTCGGCTGAAAGCACTACGCCTTCCCACTTGCCGAAAGTGGGGCTACCCTTGCGCAGGTCCACCGCCACATCGAAAACTTCGCCTTCAATTACACGCACGAGTTTGCCCTGCGGATTTTTCTTCTGGAAGTGCAACCCGCGGAGTACGCCCTTCTTGCTACGAGATTCGTTATCTTGCACAAAAACCATATTCAAGCCGGCAGCATCGAACTCCGCCTTGTTGTAGGTTTCCATAAAATAACCACGATGGTCACCAAAAACCGTCGGTTCGATAATCGTCACGCCTTCGATGGATGTTTTGATGAAATTGAACTTACCCATTTTTCAATTACCTATTCTTGTACATCGTCTCGTAATATTTTTCGTAGTCGCCGCTCGTGATGTTGTCGAGCCATTCCTGGTTGTCGAGGTACCAGCGCACAGTCTTTTCGATGCCTTCCTCGAACTGCAGGCTCGGTTCCCAGCCCAACTCCTTCTGGAGCTTGGTGGAATCGATGGCGTAGCGGGCGTCGTGGCCCAGGCGGTCTGTGACGTAGGTGATGAGGTTCATGTCCTCGCCTTCCGCACGGCCGAGCAGCCTGTCAACGGTCTTGATGACGACCTTGATGATGTCGATATTCTTCCATTCGTTGAAGCCGCCGATGTTGTACGTCTCAGCAATCTTTCCGTTATGGAAAATCACGTCGATGGCGCGGGCATGGTCTTCTACGAAGAGCCAGTCGCGCACGTTCTCGCCCTTGCCGTAAACCGGCAGCGGCTTCTTGTGGCGGATGTTGTTGATGAAGAGCGGAATGAGCTTTTCGGGGAACTGGTACGGCCCGTAGTTGTTGCTGCAGTTCGTAACAATCGTCGGCATGCCGTAGGTGTCGTGGAACGCGCGCACAAAGTGGTCGGAACCCGCCTTGCTTGCGGAATACGGGCTATGCGGCGTGTACTTGGTGGTCTCGTAGAAGAAGTCGTCACCATATGCCAAGTGATGCTCGGAGCTCGACGCCGTCGTGGTGAACGGGGGCGTGATGCCTTCGGGATGGTTCATCTTGAGCGCACCGTAAACTTCGTCGGTGGAGATGTGGTAGAAGCGCTTGCCCTCGTACTTTTCCGGGAGGCTTTCCCAGTAGAGCTTCGCGGCCTGCAACAGGCTCAAAGTGCCCATCACGTTCGTCTTCGCGAAGGTGAACGGGTCCTTGATGGAGCGGTCCACGTGGCTTTCAGCTGCGAGGTGGATGATGCCGTCGACCTGTTCATCTTGCATGAGCTTGTAGAACGCGTCGAAGTCGCAGATGTCCATCTTCACGAACTTGTAGTTCGGCTTACCTTCGACGTCCTTCAGGTTCGCGAGGTTGCCCGCATACGTAAGCTTGTCGAGGTTGATAATCTTGTATTCCGGGTACTTGTTCACAAAAAGGCGAACCACGTGGCTCCCGATAAAGCCAGCGCCGCCGGTAATGACGATGGAACGTTTCATAGTGGCCTAAACCTAGTAATGAATTTTGCCTTCAGCGACCTTGCGCAGGTGCTGACCGTAAGGGGACTTGCCATACTTGGCTGCAGATTCCAGCAGCTTTTCCTTGGAAATCCAGCCGTTGATGTAAGCGATTTCTTCAACGGCAGAAATCTGGATGCCCTGGCGGTTCTCGACCATCTTCACGAATTCGCCTGCTTCGATAAGGCTGTCCATGGTGCCGGTATCGAGCCACGCAAAGCCGCGGCCAAGGAGTTTCACGTCAAGTTCGCCCTTGTCCAGGTAAGTCTTGTTGAGGTCAGTAATTTCCAGTTCACCGCGGGCGCTGGGTTTCTGTGCCTTCGCGAATCCGGCAACGCGGTTGTCGTAGAAGTACAGACCGGTGATGGCATAATTGCTCTTGGGTTCCTTCGGCTTTTCTTCCACCGAAATCACCTTGCCACTCTTGTCGAATTCCACCACGCCGAAACGTTCCGGGTCTTCGACGTAGTAGCCGAACACGCTCGCACGGCCGTTTTCTTCGGCGTTCTTCACCGCGGCCTTCAAGAGCGGGCTAAAACCGTTCCCGTAGAAGATGTTGTCGCCAAGGACCATCGCGCAGCAGTCGTTGCCGATGAATTCCTCACCCAGGATAAAAGCCTGCGCAAGGCCATCAGGGCTCGGCTGCACCTTGTAACTCAGGTTGAGGCCCATCGCGGAACCGTCACCGAGCAGGCGTTCGAAATTTGGCAAGTCCGTCGGGGTCGAAATAATCAGAATATCCCGAATGCCTGCCAGCATCAACGTCGACAGCGGATAATAAATCATCGGCTTGTCGTAAACGGGCAGGAGCTGTTTACTCGTGACCATGGTCAGCGGGTACAGGCGCGTGCCGGAGCCTCCGGCGAGTACGATTCCTTTCATGGAATTAAAGATAACTATCTTTGCAAATCATGGCAGAGCAAAATAAGCCCATTTTAAAGGATTTTATCGCGAAACTCACCGCAAACCCTGCGGAAGGCCGCAACGCGCCCAGTCCCGAAGATATTCTGGAAGCATTCATGGAATGGGCGGAATCACGCGGAACAACGTTGTACCCTGCGCAAGAAGAAGCCATCCTCGAACTATTGGACGGCAAAAACGTCATCTTGAACACGCCCACAGGGAGCGGCAAATCGATGGTCGCGCTGGCGCTACACTTCGACAGCATCGTGCATGGGCGCAAGAGCGTGTACACCTGCCCCATCAAGGCGCTGGTGAACGAGAAATGGATGGCGCTCTGCAAGGAATTCGGCGCCGAGAACGTGGGCCTTTCTACCGGTGACGCGACCGTGAACCACGACGCGCCCATCCTGTGCTGCACTGCCGAAATTTTAAGCAACATGGCGCTCTGCGAAGGCGAAAAACTCGAAATCCTCGACGTGGTGATGGACGAGTTCCACTACTATTCTGACCGCGAGCGTGGCGTCGCCTGGCAGGTGCCGCTCCTCACGCTCCCGCAATCGAGATTCCTGTTGATGAGCGCGACCGTCGGCGCGACAGATTTCTTTGAACGCGATTTGACAAAACATACCGGCAAAGAAACTGTAACCGTACGCTCCACACAGAGGCCCGTACCGCTCGACTTCAGCTATAGCACCTCCGAGATTTCGACCGAAGTGCAGAAGCTGGTGAACGAAGGCAAGGCGCCCGTGTACGTGGTGCACTTTACGCAGGCCGCAGCCGCAAGCAACGCGCAGAACTTCATGAGCCTAGACCTCTGCAGCAAAGAAGAAAAGCAGGCGATAAACGAAGCCATCAAGGAAGTACGTTTCAGCAGCCCCTACGGCCCCGATGTCAAGCGCTGGCTCAAGCAGGGAATCGGGCTGCACCACGCAGGACTTTTACCCAAGTACCGCATCCTCTGCGAAAAACTCGCCCAAAAAGGCTTGCTGAAAGTCATCTGCGGCACCGACACGCTCGGCGTGGGCGTGAACGTCCCCATCCGCACAGTACTCTTCACGCAGCTCTGCAAGTACAGCGGCGACAAGACAGCGATTTTAACCGCGCGCGACTTCCACCAGATTGCAGGCCGTGCCGGAAGAAAGGGATTTGACGACGTGGGCTACGTGGTGGCACAGGCTCCCGAGCACGTAATCGAAAACATGAAACTCGAGGCGAAGAGCCGCCAGACCGGAAAGAAATTCCAGAAGAGGAAGCCGCCCGAACACGGCTACGTTCCTTTCGACGAGAGCACGTACAAGCGCCTAATCGACGCCCAGCCCGAACCACTCACATCGAGTTTCCACGTGGACCACGGAATGCTCCTGAATATATTGAGCCGCGAGACCGACGGTTGCCGCGCCATGCGTAACCTGTTGAAGGACTGCCACGAGAGCGCCGCCAGCAAGAAGCAACTGCAGCACCGAGCCTTTATGCTGTTCCGCAGCCTAGTGGAAAAGAAAATCGTGGAGTTCGTCCCCGCAGTCGCTCCAGGTTACAGCCACCTGCGCGTGAACATGGATTTGCAAGACGACTTCGCGATGAACCAGCCGCTTTCGCTGTACCTGGTGGATACACTCCCGAAACTCGACAAGGACTCGCCGGAATACGCGCTCGACGTAATTACCTTGTGCGAAAGTATCGTTGAAAATCCCGAAGCGATTCTGCGCATCCAGTTAAGCAAGGCGCGCGATGCCCGCATGAACGAACTCAAGGCGCAAGGCATGGAATACAACCAAAGGCTCGAGGAACTCGACAAGGTAGAATACCCCAAGCCGCTGCGCGACTTTATATACGACACCTTCAACGCTTTTGCGGAAGTGCACCCGTGGGTCGATGTAAACGTAGAACCCAAGAGCATCGTGCGCGAGATGTTCGAGAACTTCAGCACCTTCTCGGGTTACGTGAAGCAGTACAACCTGCAACGCATGGAAGCAATTCTATTGCGCCACCTGAACTACGTGTACAAGGTTCTCTCGCAGACCGTACCCGATGGCTACAAGAACGAGGAACTCCTCGAAATGCAGGACTACTTGGGCGACATGATTCGCCGTACCGACTCTAGCCTGTTGGAAGAATGGGAAAAAATGGCGCACCCCGAAGATTACCAGAAGCGTCTGGAAGCAGGTACCGCCGAAGACGAAGCGGAGAAGGCATTCGGTGCCGACAAGGCCGCCGCCGACATTACCTACGACAAGAAGCGATTCCTCAACATGGTTCGCCAGCGCATTTTCCAGATTATGGGAAGCCTTGCCAAGCAGGATTTTGCAGACGTACTCGACAGCCTCGCCGAAGACTTGGCCGAAGGCGAATTGCTCGCCGATGCAGAAGGCACGCCGTGGACCGAAAAGCGCCTGCTCGAAATCATGGCCAGCTACACCGCCGAGCACCACAAGTTCCGTATGGACGTGGAAGGCCGCGCACTTGCCCACACCATCGTCACCTACGAAGGCGATACGATGCATGTACAGCAAATGCTCCAGGACGAAGAAGAATTCAACGACTGGAGCATCGATTTCGATATCAGTTTGAGCGATAGCCGCGAAGCGGGAATGCCGCTACTGAAACTTGTGAGAATCGGCGAAGTTTAATCCGCGCAGTTTATTGTTTGTATTAAACGGCGCCGCCAAATTCGAAGCCGGCTTCGTCAACAGCCTTCTTCAGGGCAGCCTCGTCAATGTCGTCTTCGTCGTGCCACTTGACAACCAGTTCCTTGCGGCTCACGTCGGCTTCTGCGAACAACACGTCATCCAATTCACGCACAGCCTTCTCGACGCACGCCTTGCAATGACTGCAACTCATGCCGTTCACGCGGTACGTCCGCATCACCGGTTCGTCGTGGTCACAATGAGCATCGCCATGTTCATGGCCATCATGGCAGTGGCATTCACCTTCGCCATGCTCGTGACGGTGTTCGCCACAACCGCAGCTTTCATCTCCACAGCCGCAGTGGCCGCCGCAGCCCTTGTGCGCAAACTTCGCATAGATCATGAAAGCCGCCAGCAAGCCAGCGCAGATGTAGTCGAACACGCCGAGAGCGCCATGACCGTGGCATTCGGCAGAACCATGCGGGAGCATCGCCGAAAGGAACGTATCCATGAAGAACGTATCAACTATCAGGCCGAAACCGATAGCGCCCACCGCAATAGATGCCAGGTAGGCAGCAAGCGTGCGCTTGCCGAATGCCTTCCCCACCACAAGCATGCTCGCGATGCTCGTCGCAGGCCCGGCCATCAAAAGCACCAGAGCCGCACCAGGAGTAATTCCCTTCGCCACGAGAGCGAGCGCCAGCGGGATGGAGCCCGTCGCGCAGGTGTACATCGGCATCGCCAACACGAGAACCGCCAGCATGCAGAGCAGCGGGTAATCGCGCAACGTGAGGAACAGTTCATTCGGGACAAACGCCGAAATCAAGGCGCCCAGCACAAGACCGATGCAGAGCCACTTGCTCACATCGCCCACCATGTTCACGAGCCCGTAACGGAACGTCTCGGCCACCTTCTGGCCGAAGCTCATCTGGTGAACATCGCGCGACTCGCAACCACAGCCATGTTCACCGCAACCACAATGTTCATGATGGTCGTGGTCCTCTTCTTCGCAATGCCCGCAACCGCAGTGATGGTCGGTATCGCAATCGTCAAAATCGACGGTTTCATTCTGCACATGAACATTTTCAGATTCACCTCGCGTAGCGATGTTCGTAAACACGCCGCCAAAGAGTGCCGTCACAAAAGCCGCAATCGGACGCAGTATCGCAAAAGGCAGGCCGAGCAGCGAATACGTTGCCAGTATGGAATCCACGCCCGTCGCCGGAGTCGAGATAAGGAAGCTTACGCTCGCGCCCTTGCTTGCGCCTTCCTTGCGGAGCGCAATCGACGTAGGGATCACTCCACAACTGCAAATCGGGAGCGGGACGCCGAAAAGCGCCGCCCACAGCACCGACATGAAATTCGACTTCGAAATCTTCGGAACATACAGGTGGTTCGGCACCCACACATGCAAAATACCCGCAAGCAAAAAACCGAGCAGCAGGAACGGCGCCATCTCGGAAAACAGCGTAATAAATTCATGAACGAATTCGCCAAAGATATTCCCAAACGATTCCATGTTTACTTCCCCTTCTTCTTGTGGAGAATGTGGGTCAGGCCCGTGTTAAAAATTTCACCGATGTGTTCATCGTCAAGGGCGTAGAACATCTTGCGACCCTCACGGCGCGGCTTCACGAGGTTCGCCGTACGCAGAATTCTCAACTGGTGGCTCACCACGGACTGTTCGAGCCCGAGCATGTCGGCAATATCGTTCACCGAAACGTCGTGCTCCATCAAAAGTTGGATAATGCGGATTCGCGTCGTATCGCCGAAAATGCGGAAGAATTCCGAAAGTTCGAACAGGGTATCCAGATTCACGTTCTGCATAAGCTACCTCGCCGCCGTGGCAAATTTCGCCTTTTTAATATATGAACACATATTCATATTTTCATATTTAGATAAAAAGACGCTATCCGTCAAGAGGTCCAGCACAAAAATCCCATTTTTTCTACATTTTTAAGCATGGCAGGCGACAATTCTACCAGCAAAACTACTCCGGACGCCCTCAAAGGCCGTTTCGCGGCAGTCCTCCCCGCAGGTGGACTCGGCAAGCGCATGGGCGGAAACATCCCCAAGCAGCTCATGCTTCTGGGCGGCAAACCCGTCTACCGCTACTGCCTAGAGGCCTTCCTCAAGATGGACGAAATCGCCGAAGTCGTGATGGCCGTCCCCGCCGACTGGAAGGATCATTTCGAAAAAGAAATCTTCGGCACGGATTTTGCAGAATCCTCGCCCAGCGATTCCATGCAACCCAGGATCACCGACCTCGTCCGCGCCAAGATGAAAATCGTTGTGGGCGGAGCCGAGCGCTGGCAATCCGTCGAAAATGGCGTGAACGCCCTCACGAGCAGCGCTGAATACGCGCTGGTCCACGACGTCGCGCGCCCCTTCATCAGCGAAGAAATCATCCGCGACGTCTGCGAAACACTTATAACCAAAGGCAGCTGCCTTGTGGCAAAACCCGCAGTGGACACCATCAAGATTGCAAAAGACGGCAAAGTCGAGACGACAATCGACAGGAACACCGTGTGGCTTGCACAGACCCCGCAAGCCGCGCGCATCGACACCCTCAAAAAACTCTACGCCCGCATTGCCGCCGAGCCCCTAAACTTCACGCCCACCGACGAGGCCAGCATCCTCGAGCACTTCGGCGAAAACGTCTACATCGTTAAAGGCAATGCCGCGAACGACAAACTCACCACGCCCGAAGACTTCGAGATTTTCGCCAACCGCACACGCTAACCGAGCGTACAGCATACAAATTAAAAGCCCACGGATAAAATCCATGGGCTTTTCTGTTATTGGCGGAGGGATAAACTAATTGGACTTTCTCCAGGAATTGCATTTGTTAGCATTTTGCCAATTCGTACATTCATCCTTGGGACGCCACTTCACGCAAGTCTTTTTGCCCTTATTATTTTGTTCTTCAAAGCAGAAATCTATACTTTCGTTATAATCGTGCGGTTCACCAAGCCCCACATAACCACTTTGGCTAGAGCTGCTGTTACCACTTGTTGCAGAAGTTGCCGTAGCCGACGAACTTACCGCCTGCGAAGATGTTCCAACAGTAGTACCACCCTGTCCATGAGTTCCACCAGAACTGTTTACAGTGGCTGTCGTGCTGGAGCTACTACCGCCCGCAACGCTCGTGCCACCAGAACTCTGCTGCGTTCCATTGGCAGAAGAACTGCTGTTGCCGCTCTGGCTAGCGCTGCTCCCCGGCTGGTCAGACGAGGCCTTTTCACAAGTCGGCGAATTCTTCTTTTTCTCGTAGCTACCCGTAAAGCCGGCATTCTTGGCCTTGCCCGGAGGGGCGAACATGCCACATTCCGAAACGCAAACCCAACCGTACTTGTTTCCATTGTCGTTCTTGATAGCCTTTGCAAGAGCATCGCAGTCACCCTGCTGGCTCGAACTCTGCGCAGTAGAACTGCTCGCCGGCGAAGACCCCGCAACAGACGAAGAAGACTCCTCTTCTGCAGAAGACGATTCTGGGACCTCCTCCGGCTCATCGTTTTTCGCCAAATGCAATTCACCCGTTGATTCGCACATACCCTCGACCATTTTACCCACATCCCAGCTAATGGTCAGCGCAGCACAATCTACAGAAGAGACTAAACGCCGGTATTCAATTTCACGCTCGCCAGCCGGATCTATGACAATGCTCCACAAACTTCCCCTCTTGCAGGAATTGAGATTTGAGAGGTTCGACGCAAACCAGCCCGGCATATCCGGCTCCATGTTTTCAAAATGTATAGTCCCGTTGATGCAACCGCTATACTCGAAATATTCGCTCCGGCCATTATCCGGAGCGCCATAGCCGATATTCTGCCAACTACCGATACCATTGTTTTCGGTCAAGTAAGCGTTCTGCAAACTGATGTAGGTTCCTGCAGCAACAGGAACTTCAGCCGCCTTGGCCTTGGCGATAACCCCAAACATCTTTGGCACCCCCACCGCGGCGAGTACGCCCAAGATGACGATTACCACCATTACTTCTACGAGAGTGAAAGCCTTTTTCATACACCGACTCCTTTAAGGAAGTGTCTAAAAGTAAAGATATATTAGCATTTTTGTAAAGTCAATAACAATGTCAAAAAATTTCACTCTTTTTTGGAAGAAGAAAGCCCACGGGCGCAAATCCATGGGCTTTGATGCTTTAAGTTAGAAGAATACACTTATTATGAAGAGGAGAAAAATTTTACTACTGATATGGACCAAATACACAATCCAATGTTTCCGCACCACTTGTTGAACTGACACACACATTGCTAACAAATGTTGTTTTGGTAGATGTTACAAAGATCGGAACATTCAATTTCACTTCCAAGGAGTTATCTCCTTTCGATTGTTTGGAATTGTATGTGACAACAATACCTGTTGAGCCTCCACATCTCACAAGTATTTTCGGTAAATAATACTGATTTGACCAAATTCCTGTTAAGGAGAGGCACGATCCCACAGGAACATTCTCCGCCTGCGGGAAATTATTTCCATCAGTTATTTCAAATTCCACTGGACCAGAAGCGCTGCTAGCAGGTGCAACACTGGAACTACTTTCCACCACGGTACTAGAACTGGGCGGAGGATTATTCACAACAAGGTCCCCTCTGCACATTTCCGTATTACCAATTTTCACAACATATTCATATGTACCTGGCGTAGCAGGGGCAGGATACGAATCCATATCATCAGGGCAATCCGTTTTTGAACAACTCTTGGAACTGATGTATGTTGTCCCAATATAAAGCTTCCTAGTAAGTACATCGTTATCGCCCAACGCAGTATTCCCAGAAGTAGTTATGCCCCATACAACTGTTTCTTGCGGATACTTTTCAATAGGAGTGGGGCAAACCATCGTAATCACGCTCGGGTCTACAGTCGCACTACTCGTAATCCCTGTCGAAGAAGACGATACTCCAAGCGAAGAAGACGACACTCCAAGCGAAGACGAAGACAGCGCCGTACTAGAACTCGACACAGTCGAACTGCTCGACACCGTGAATTCCTTGTAGCATTCCGTAAACTTAGTTGTTGCGTCATTCGTGCTCTTGAAGTATATCTTGTGCTCGCTGCCTACAGTAAAGGGGCGATTCGGCGTATTGAAACTATTTCGCTTGATCATCGGAAGGCTAGAAAACGCCGGCACAACTCCCGTTCCACGCTGGAGTTCGCTCGAATTATCCAACGAAACGACCCACTTGCAATTACCGCCACCGCAATCCGGCAGTCTGTACTGGAAGTCCGGCAAGCCCTTGCCCGGTTCTACCACGACAGAGGCCAAATCACCGCCCCAACGGCACTCTCCCTGAATCGGGCGCAGCGTCAGTTCCGGCGTTGTGCACGGGGAGCCTTCTATCGGCTGGTTATCTGCACCAATCGCCTCCACAGTAAACACATACTTGTTTTCGGACTGCATGCCATTCTGGTACGGGTTATACGGGTCCGTATCAAAAGCAATTCTCCCAGCAAGGTCCGGCATACGGCAGGTCAATCCCGGGCAAGTAATTTTTTTGCCAAGATTTGTTGCCTGCGAGCCATTTTCAGTCGCCGTGATTTCATATGACTTAACACCCTCAAAATGCTTCACGACGACATTCACCTTGAACTTGCCGCCCGAATATACGACATCCTTGCACTGGATACTCGTCACGTTGTCGCAAATGCTCTTCACTTCTTTAATGGTTACACTAGAAGTTCCATGGTTCCTTATAATGACCGCCGTTACCTTTTCCGGGTCAAATCCAGAACTGGTCGCAAGTTCTTCCACGCTAATCGTAGCGGAATACCGTGCCTTCGTCACCGCAGAGGCACTGAATTTCGGTGACGAGTTGTAATAACCCGTCTCGCTACGGAGGTAAACTTCCAGTTCTTCGCCATTCGGGTTATCCATAGAAATACTGATAGAGGCAGACCTGAGGTTCGCCACATTGCCCGATTCTAGGGCAAATATTTCATCAAACGAGAGGCTTGGGCTATACGGAGCAAGCGACTGACCATAATCATCGCTAAAGAACAAGTAGTTGTTTTTACAAACTTTTTGTTCGCCAACCCAGAACTGGCCACAGAGAGCTTCTTCGGCATAAAGGAGACCCTTATCTTGTTCGGAAAGGAATGTATTACGGCATTCCTTGATTTTCACCTTGGCCATCTTGGTTTCGACTTCATTTTCTATCGTTCCGTGAACACCACTTTCCGTGAACCTATAATATTCCGGAGCAGTACACGATCTATAACCGTCTGTTGCACCATGCCCGCAGGCATCGTCCCCATTGTAGGAGTATTCCGGAACACAACCCTTTTCATCGAACCAGCTAGAAAGACCAATCCACGGCCTAGTATGTTTATTCTGCGGCACAATACCACCCAGGTATGCAGCGCGGAAGGAACACTTGAGCGTAGGATAAGTATCCCAGCATTCAGCATCGTACGATTCGCTCTTCCAGCCGATATCGTACAATTTGAAATCCGGATCAGCCAAGCTGAACCCGACATATTCATTCGGAGTTCCGGTAAGGGAAACATAACCTTCAAGCTCCGAAAGGGTGAACGTCGCTGTCGCCGTAGCATAGTTGCCATATATACCCTTCACAACGGTCACCTTTAATACGTCATTCAGGCCCTCTTTTTTCAATTCCGCGGTCATCGTGACGATATCGGTACTAGTAACAGATGTCGCCCCCAATCCAATCATTCCCAAAGTGCCATGCAAGTTTTCTGTACGGCATTTGTCGCCGACACACACTCTAGCCGCAAGCCTGCCCTCTGTATTTGCATAGACGTTGAGCATTAGGTAAGAGGATGCGTCATCATTTGAGCGCAGCAAGAAGCCGGACAGATTCACCTTGGCCGAAGCTTCATTTTCACCACGCCCAAGGTGCGGAACACGGAACTGCGCACGCATTGTGCCATAATGGCCAGCCAGCGCCGAACTTAAGACTCTCAAGGCGTTAAAATCGGATTCTTTCTTATCACGATTATAGGTGCGATCAAGCCAGACTTTTCCATCTTGATACTGCAACTTGTTTCTCAAGGTTTCATCACCCAAGACAAGCCATTTCGCGTGATCCGTTACGACACCATTACCAAGGCGGCAATCATCCGAACCAGAGCAATAGTTGAAGCAATACTTCCAATCATCTCCAGAACCTGTACATTCTCTAGAGGTCTTAAATTCATCGAAGAAGCAATGCTTGTCTTTCTGGCCGAACCATGCGACAATTTCATTATCTCCATTTACCTTCTCAATAGAGAATGTCTGCCCCGTAAGCCTTGACTCCGACACTTCGCAATTCGCACTAGTCGCAGGGTCGCATTCCCAGTACGAGAATTCCGCCTTATCGCCGTTGCTTACCGTTATATGGAAGTCATCGCCCGTAAACAGTTCGAAATCGCACCCTTCATCCGAGTACATACAAGAGCGATCGGCAGGGAACCTGGTCGATGTCGCATAGAGCGTTTTCGCATGCAAGTTTTCACCCGCAAACTTCACGCGCACATGAACCTTCTTGGCCTTCAGCTGTGCATACAAAGGTGCTTCCCCACCCGAAGTCAAGCTCGCTTTAGCCAAATAGTTGTTCGACTCAGGAGGAACGATTGCTTCACAGCCCGTCGGAACACCGCTGGCAATTGCACTAAGCTTTAAGTCGCTAGAAACTCCGCAATCCCAGGATTCATTGACATCGTAAGCAGTGCAGTTGTTTGTCACAGAGCTGTTAAAGCCTACTGCAGCCACCCAGGCATTATCCCCGGCTTCACAATCCGGCCAAGTTGACTGCATCATTTGGTAATAGGTTCCATCCGTATTGCACTCATCAGTTCCCGCACCCGGACCAGCGCAATATTCCAGGAGCCCCGTGCGGTTCACCCTGAACGAACTTGAAAGAACTATCGATGTATGGTACTTCGTACCTATCTGGCAGCCGACACATTCCGTTATCTGGAAATTAGCCGAGCCATTGTCCGCATCATTCGTTGTCACCTGGAACAACGACTTCGGAGTAGAACAATCCGTAGCATTGAAATGCAACTTGAATGTACACGACGGAGACGCATCGTCACAAGGACCTTCAGTTGTCGCCACGGGCGTTATCGTCCAGGCAGTGGACATATCTGTCGGCTTTGTCACCTTGACCTTGAACTCTTCGCCAGAGCCAACTTCGCATTCCAATTTTACATTTTCCGTAGAATTCGCGCCGATTTCTTTATTAACGTCGTCAAATTGTACAAACGGCTTTGTGCCAACTTCATCGCCAGTCACATAGATGTAGAACGGGATGGTTTGCTCCGCATCCATATACTTACATTCGTGCAGGCCTGTAGGCAATTTCGTTGCGGTAGCCGAATTCGCATGGTCAAAAAGCACAGATGTTTTCGGAATATCGGCACAGCCCGTCACCTTCGTAACGTCCATCGTCAAAGGCGTTCCCGTCACGTTCAAGTTCACCAAGTTTATGTAATCCTTCAAGTATCCATAAGGGTTAGCCGGCAAGTACACGATTCGCGGCAAAATAATAAACGACTGGTCTAATTCCGCCTCGTCATCTTCCGACGGTTTCGGTTCGTTATTTTCGTACTGGGATTCCAATGTAATCTTCAACTGGGGCGCTGCCGCAATGAAATACTCATCGCTGCCACCTGCCGCGGCAATATCCGCACCTGGCAACAGCGCGCCGCCCGATATAAGAGACGTATATACCGGGTTTTCCTTGATAAAACCGGCCGTAATTAACGACCTGACAACATTTTCACCAAAGTCCAGCCTGTTTCCGCCCTGGAACCGTTCCATTTTGTTTCCTTCAGACAAGAATACTGAACCCTTAATGTGGAAATCATGCAATTCATGAATATTGCCGTCGGAATAAATGAAGTAGTTATACACCCAATCCGAATGCTCAGAATGCCTACCCTTTAACTGGCCCGTAGCGCCATCTTCCAAATAGAACATGACAACAGCGTCAGACTCCGTCGCCGGCAAATACGTATCCCCCACCGGGGTAGACGCATATATGACAAATTTTCCATCCAGTTTCTTTGTTTTCGGTTCCTGGTCCCTACTGTATTGCCATTCAATAACCAAGAACCCATTGTGCAGTCTGCCTTCATTTTTTGCCTTTGTATAGCAGTCATTCAAATTCTGAACAGCGTCATCATTCCATATCCAATCCTTAGATATGCCGCAATACGTATTATTGCTTGGCGCCAATGCCTTCCATGTGTTTTCATTCTTAAGGAGGAGTTCCTGCGGAATTGATCCATCACTCCTAATTATTTTCGCATAATTATTCATCTCGGCAATGCGTTCCCAATACTTACTACCAACGCTTTTCAAGACCTCATCCGTCTTAGACCACTCAAGTATCTTTTTGTTTTGAACAGCGGTATTCGTTCCTGCCGCCTTAAACGAGAAATACCTATCTGCTTTATTACCTAGGTTTCCTGTATTATAATGACAGACCGAGAAGAAGCCTTCACAATATTCAGCACCACCAGGACCATCATCTTTAGGACAGCGGTTAGTACAATTAAAATCCTGAGCTGCATTTGTGCAAGCATTCTGGCAGGCTTTCGCCGAAAAGTTATTATAAAGGTATATCTTGCTGCCAAGGTTCATCCTTCGTTTATCATTCGTCGATTGGCCTTCAACATTCGACAAATATGTATTTTCACCGACACCCGTTCCAAAATTGCCACCCGTTCCAAACGAGTTTTCGCTGGCAGCATCGGTCCACTCAAAAACAGCATCTTTCTTAAAGACCAGATTTTTCCCTACCGTGAATTTTTTTGTACCACCATTGTCTCTAACAATACCCCCACCAACTGTCAAATTTCTACTGACTTCGATAGCGCATTTCCCTAAAATTCTTCCATTAACTTGCAAGTCTCCATGAACCTTCAGAGACTGGTTATCTGCGCAAGAAATATCACCCCCGATATAGACGACAGTCGTATCAACCCCTTCATGGCCAAATTCGTAGCCACCGTTTTCAGATGTGATATTGCCCGCCACGAACATATCGCCATAAGCATGCAACGTTCCGCCGAAAGCGGCATTTCCCGAAACAACAAAATCCTTCGTCAAAACAGGAGTATTATTCTTGTCCGTAAAATTCCCATGGACATTTCCCGATTCCAAAGTATCCGTATTGGTCAAACCATCCGACCCACCGGCAAAAGCATCGTCATAGTTCAACCCACCCAGCACCTCCGGGATTTGCACCTGGAAAAGGCCATCCACATTGAAAATGGCGACTTCGTTATGAACGGCACTCCCCCTAGACTTTCCCGTAGAAAGGATTTTCAATTTAAAATTATGCGCCGCTCCCGTATTCACGCCAACAAGCCATACATCGTAATCCTGGTTTGCTCTTTTCCATTGTGTGAGTCTGTTATTCAGCTTAATCTTTTTTCCGGTATCTTTGTACTGCTTAATAAGTGCGCCGACATCATTCGCATTGAAAGTCATCCATGCACGAATATTTTCTAGGCCGGCCATAGAACTCTGGAAGGCTTCTTGCTTTTGCAAACGAGAACCAGACGACCTACCTTCCGAGGTAAGCCACTTGTACGTAGCGGTTGCCGCAATGGTCGCCACAAGCATGAAGAGGAGGACCGCAATAAGCGAGACACCAGCTTTCCATCTTCTGTCTAATTTCATAATATCCTCCTAGTCCCTCGGGCCATTGCTCGGGATATGGATAACAAGAGAATCAGAACCTTCTTCCCCATTCCGCTTTACACCAAAAGCAAGACTCAGGGCCTTCACGTTCGCCTTGTCCTTAAGGGTCAACGCACCTTCAGGATAATCAAACTTGTAATTCGACGATTCAACCTTTTTCAAGCGCAATTCCGAAAGCGTCACCTTTCCGTCGGCTGCCACAGGGGAATAGCTCACGAAGGTAAACGCGATGCACAATCTCGTCATTTTTTGCGAAACACTGAAGCGCGCCGTCCTTACGCCCGTGGCATGTTCATCTACAGGCGGGTAAAAGAAGAAATCGTCCAACCCTTGCGGCCTCGAACCATCCTTAGTCGAGCGGAACCCAACAGACATCTGGTCCCTGCCAGGTACGAACATTCTCATTTTTTCTGTTTCACCAGCATCTGCCAACGAGAACGAAAGTTCGTATTCCGTTCTAGGTTCAAGCGTAATTTCTTTACAGAGGTTCCTCCAACCTGTCGCAGCATTATCCGCATTCTCCATCACAAGCACCTGGTTCACAAGCTGCCCTGATGCATTTTCGGCATTATGAGTCTTATCGTAATTCGTTCCGAAACCAGAAATTTCTGCAATTTTATAATCCGCCGTATGCGAAATCGTAGACATCAAGTAATCTGCCTCCCCAGTACGAGGCACCAGGCGGAATTCTTCGGCACAAACACCGGATGCATCGCAAGGAGGGAACACCTGTGCTACTTTATCAGAAGTCACGCCCGGCAAGGCAGGCTTCACCTTAAACTTGGAAAGGCCTGTTGCGATTTCAACGGCATTCGCCCTGGCTTCGGCAGCCGTACTTCTCTTGCAGTTTTCTTCGTCCGCTGTACCTTCAATTGTTCGGCAACTACGCTTGAGAGTTCCTTCATCTACAAACCAGTTGACTTCTTCAACAGACTGGTAGTAACCATTTTCGTCATAATGAATGCGGCGGACTTTCAAGTCACTATATACATCCGTAGTCGTCAAACTGAACGACGAAAAATCCCTTTTGTCTTCGTCCGCATTACCCGGATCCATATAGACGCTATCATTCACTGCGGTGAAGTTATCGCCGCCGGTAACACCGCCCGCTTCCATCGAGCTCTTTGCACCGGTCTGCGCAATATCGGCCTTGAAGAGGGCCGCTACATTTTCTGCCACCTCGGACGCCTTGAGCATGCTCTGCGTGCGCACGCGCATCTTGGTCGAGTTACTGAACGCCTGGCCCGCCACGATGACCACTATACCCACGATGGCGATATACACCAAAAGTTCGATGAGCGTAAAGCCCGCCTTGCGGAGTAATACCTGGTTGTGACTGGCCTTTTTCATCTTTTCCTCTTTCGCGTCTATTCTCAAAAAATGAACCTACCGTATAACAGTCGACATGTTGATAGACTGCATAGACCCCTTGAATTGCCAGGAGACTTCCACGTTCACCTGCTTTGCAAAAACGTGGCTCACGGATTCAAGATTAGACTCATTCGTAGCAGTGAAAACCGTTGTCGGCATAACAGTCACAGTCGGAGTATACCGGATAGTGGAAGCGCCTCCACCAACCTTGTCACCCCTGTCCCAGGAACGGGTAATCGGGCTCCACGCCCACACATAATTTCCATTCTTGACATTTTCATCGCCAGCCGCAGCACTTGTCGGATCTGGAATAGCAGCTATCCCTATTCGGTTCAGAGAATCAATGACCTGCTGTGCCACCTCGACGGCACCGTCACGGCCGCGTATACGCAAAACAGCCTCGCGGTTACCCGTCTGCATATGGAGGACGGCCATATAAAGTAAACCCAGTACGACAGCGGAAATAAGCACTTCCGTTATGCCGAACCCTTTTTTGTACTTAAACAACTTGTCCATAGCACCACCTAGAATTCAAACCACGATGACGCAGCGCCACCATCATAATTCAACTTATAGTACATCGCAAACTTGTTCGGCATCTTGACGGATGCCGCATACTTATCGGTACCGCCATACCGCACCATGAGGCACCCTGTAGGAATGGGAGAAACGCCAATCTTTGGGACCAACGTCATCTGGGTTGCCGGGGTCGTCTTGGCGCCCGTCATGTCGGGGCAGTTTTTATCCGTTACAAAGGCGTTCGATGCTTCGAGAGCCATTTCGTCAACGACGTCGCCAAAAGAGGTACAGGTTCCACTGGCCTCATCCACAGCGAGGCATTTGTACAACTTAATCGTCTTGTGGTCGTTTTCCACCTTCGCGCACAATTTTTCGTTCAACCGCGTCGCCTCGTTCGCCGCGCGCTGCATGAAAGCGGTCACGTTGATGCCTGCGTCCTTAATGCGGCTGTTCGCGACGGCACCCTGTAGGCTCACCACCCCCAAACCGGAGAGGATACCCATGATGGCGACCACCACGAGCGCTTCGACCAAAGTAAAACCGCGCTTATCAGAACACGCATTCAACATACACTCTCTCCAGCGGAAATTCGTAACTCATTGACATACATGAAGTTAGTAATTTCCGGTTTTTCCATATACGACAAAACACGCATAAGGCGCCATTCGGCGCCCCTGCTAACCGAAATATATATATAAAAAGGTAAAAGTGGTAAAGTTTTATTTACCCATGTGAGGAATGTCGCCCAAAAACGGCCTTTTTGCCTTTTTTAAGCGAATTTGGGCAATTTAGGCAGTACTAACGCTTCTTTTTGAGCTTGCCGAAGGTGGACTTTCCGTTATAGCAGGCCACCGCGCCCTTCGCGCATTTCATGGGGTAGTCGGACTGCTCGTTCACGAACACTTCCCTCACCACCTCCTTCATGCTCGCGTTTGCACTCGAACGGTATGTGACGGTGTACTGGACATCGGAATCGCGCGTCCATACGAACACTTCGATATCGATACCGAAGCCGCTAATGCTGCCCGAGATGCGGAAGCCGTAGGGGATTTCCTTGACAGTGAGGGGGGATTCGGGCGGTTCGAAGTCCAAATCCTTCCAGGTGGCGGCAAGGCCCTGGTCACGCATCCAGAACCAGCCGGAAGCATCGCCATTGCTGTTGGCGTCTTCAATGGCCATGTTCAGGCTAGTTACATAGCTGTCGCGGATGGAAGCGAGCTGTTCCCTGAATTCATCGTAAATATCGCCGGCAAAAACGGACCCGACCGAAGCCAAGAGGATGGCAAGTGTCAATGCAAAACGTTTCATGTCCACAATCTAGCAATTTGTTCGCATATTCGCCACCAATTTTTGTATATTTGCCACGCACACCTGCCCGGGTGGTGGAATGGTAGACACTGGGGACTTAAAATCCCTTGGGGGCAACCTCGTGCGGGTTCAAGTCCCGCCCCGGGCATTGTTTTTAAAGAGGTCGGAAATGATCGAATTTTACCCGAACAGCATCTATTACCCTCGCGAAGCGGTAGAAGAGAAACTCGCCAAGGGCGAACTCGAACGCACCGAGAAGCACCTGATGGGGTGGACCGAGCGCCACCGTGGTGAAATTTGGGACTGTGCCCGCGACGATTCAGAAAACCCGACCGACGAAATCCTGCTCGACAACCTGCGCGCCCTGCTGCTGTGCAAGGGTTCCCTGCAGCCTGCCGCCGAAATGGGCGACATGATCAAGGAAATCACCAAGGAAGTCTGGTACAGGAACGAAGACGCACCAGAATCCCCCGACCTGGTTGCAGCGGAATGGCGTGCAAAGTACCTGACCAAGTGGCGCGAAGCCCGCATGTTCGAAGCGTTCATCCTCATCGAGAAGCGCACGGAACAGTTGCTGAAAATTCTGAAGGGCTAACGGGCTGCGCGAACAGCGCTCACCCAATTTGATTTGAAACGCACAGGGAGCCACAGCTCCGTCGTGCCTGTTTCGCTCTTCCTGTACCGCCAGTAGGCCTTGATATGCAGGCGCATCGCATCGCCCAGGGATTCATCTTCTGCGTTCGTGAATTCCATCTCGTTGCAGGCGACGTTGCCCAGCGAATCGATTGCCAGCCGAAGCCCCACCACAACATCGTCGGAATGCTTGTGCGACCGGAAATACGATTGCGCAATCCAGTGCAGGCCTGCTGACCTGCTTTCGAAATACGTGGCCAGTTTTTCGATGTCGCGGTCGGCACTGTTCGACAGCACGAGAATTTCATCTACCGGCGGGAACACGACACGGCCATGGAACGGCTGCGGTTCTTCGGGTTCGGCTTCCTCGACAACTTCTTCCTTGGGCGGAGGGGGCGTAACCTTGCTGAGTTCGCGGTAGCCTTCATATACGATATAAGCCGCCAGGGCGGCGACCGTAATGAACGAGAAAAGGTAAGGTAACAACTTGCGCATGCAAATCTACTCGATGGACTTGATGCAGAGCTGCAAGGTCTTCTTGTTGTTGAAATAATTCCACGTGGGCTCGAACACGACAGAAGCCTTGCGGGTTTCCTTGAGGCGTTCCTTGCACTTGCCGAGCCCGAAGGCGATTGCCGAAAATACGGGGCTCCCTGCCTGCGAAATTTCAAGCTGGAGGTGGCCACCGCGCAGTTCCTTGACCTTGTGGACGGTGACATTTTCGGCCTTGAACACGGGGTACGGGAAGTTCCCGCCAAAGGGTTCCATGCGGTCGAAATAATCGAGCACGGTCTTGTATATGCGGGTGCGCGTGCCTTCGACAACGAGCTCGCGCAAGGCGACCACGATGTCGTAACCGCGGGTCTCGCATTCCGCGGGCCTATCGCCGGTATAGCCCTGCTCCCTTGCAGAAGCGTCCAGGCGCCCGCGCAATTCTTCAATCTTGTCCGCAGGGAGCGAGAATCCGGCGGCGTTCGCATGGCCGCCCCAGCGGTCGAACAAGTCCCTGCTTTCGTGGAGCGCCCTGTGCCAGTTGAAGCCTGGCACCGCGCGTGCGCTAGCATGCGCCACGCCGTCCACTATCGAGAGGACGGCGGCAGGGCGCGAAAATTCCTGCGCCAGTTTTGCAGAAACAATCCCGATGACACCCACATGCCAGTCGTGGCCGTCCACGACAAGTACTGTCGGAATCTTGTCACCGTAAACTTCCTTGACGCGCTTCATCGCCATCTCGGTAATTTCAGCTTCTTTCTGCTTGCGCTTCGTGTTCCAGTCCTTCAGTTCGGCAAGCAACTGCGGAGCGCTCGTATTATCGGGGCACAGCAAAAGCTTGAGCGCCGGGTCTGGCTTTTCCATACGGCCAGGAGCATTGAGGAGCGGCGCAATCTTGTACATCACGTCGATGCCGCCCACGCAACTTCCCGGTTTCATGAGCGATGTGTAAAGAGCCTGAATCCCTGGCAAGCAGCTTTCTTGCAGGCGGCGCAGCCCCTTCTTGGTAAACATCCTGTTCTCGGGAGTCATCTGCACAAGGTCGGCCAAAGTTCCAAGCGCCACCAAGTCAAGCATCTCTGCCGGAGAGGGCATCCCGAGCCGTTCATACAGCGCGCATATAAACTTATACGAAACACCTACACCGCAAAGTTCGGGATTGGAGTAAGAGTCACCTTCCTGGTGCGGGTCCAGGAGAACGTCGCTCGAAGGGAGCGCGTCGCCCGAAGGCTGGTGGTGGTCAATGACCATCACGTGCATCCCGAGTTCCCTGGCATGAGCGATTTCGTCGTTCGCCGTAATGCCGGTATCGACCGTCACCACGTAACGTGCTCCGGCTTCAAACATCTCGTCGACCGCAGAAACAGAGAGGCCGTAGCCGTCACCGAACCTGTTCGGCAAGCGCCAGTCCGTCTCGATTCCTATCTGCGCAAAGCTCCGCGAAAGGAGCGTTACCGAGGTCATCCCGTCCAAATCGTAGTCGCCGAAAATAAAGATCTTCTGCTTTTTTTCGCGAACGTCGAGAATCCAGCGCACGGCGTCTTCCATGCCCTTGATGCCCCACGGCGAAAGTTCGGCTTCGTCGCCCTCGCTCAATATCCGGCTTGCAGCAACAACATTGCACACGCCCCTCGAAACAAGGAACCTTGCAACCAGATGGGGAATCTTCAGTTCCCGAGCAAGTGTAGACGAGATGGTATCCAGCATTACTTGGAACCCTCGAAAAGTTTTATCGCGAGTGCCTGCAGGCACACCGTCGGCGATGTGCGGCGGCTCGCAATTCTCGATATCGTTTCCTGCACGGTCGCAAGCGCGATTTCGAGTGCAGTGGCATCGATACGCGGGAAGGCGTCCATATCCAGCTGCGCCATGGTATCCGGGAGCCTAAGCGGTGCGCCCGATTCCTTGCGCATGATGTCGGAAATGAGGAACGAGAGGACTTCCAGGAACCCGTTCGCTTCTGCTACTTCTGCAACAGATGCATCTTCGAGCCTGTCGAAGAGTTCGCTGTACTCGTTCCGGAGGCTAAGCACGAGGAAATCCGACGCAAGCCTGCACAAAGCCGGAGCGCGGTCCACGTAGTAGAGCGCCTTGCCCGGCGATCCTTCTGCAAGCCCAATCACGTCGGCAGAAACACTGTCTTCGTCGGCATCGGGCCCGAGCACGCGCAGAGTCTCTTCGCGGACTTCCGCATCGCTCAATGTCAGCAAATGCAAGGCAAGGCAGCGCGAGCGGATTGTCTGCAGCAGGCGGTCGCGCGAAGATGCTGTCAAAATGAAGTATGTATCGGGCGGGACTTCTTCCAAAGTCTTCAAGAAGGCGTTCGCCGCGGAATCGTTCATGCGGTCGGCTTCGGCCACAATTACCACGCGCACGCGGTCGCCCTTCATGGCAAAGGAACCTGTCATCGTGCGGATGAGGTTCACCGAAATTTCGCCCGCAGCACTGAAAATGTCGGTGCGGTACGGATTTGCCACAATCTGTTCAATGTATTCCCGCTTGATATCCTGGATGGTCTTCGCCTTGCTGCCGGCAGAAACGCTGTCGTCGCTCCTCGCCTGCACTTCCTTCGATTCCATCGGGAACAACCAGTTGTCGGTCACGCCCGGGTCGGCGGCCATCTTGCAGCCGAAGCAGTTGCCGCACGGGCGTTCGCCCTCGGCAGTGCACTGCAGCGCCTTCGCGATTTCCATGGCCAAGGCCTTCTTGCCTATGCCACCGGGGCCATCGATGAGGATCGCCTGCGGAAACCGGTTCTCACGGAGCGCCGCCATCACGCGGATGCGCTGACGTTCCTGGGACACGGGACCTTTTAACCGATAATTAATCATTTAGTCTTTAACCACTGAAGCGGGTCCACCGTCTGGGTGCCCTCGCTAACTTGAAAGTACAATTTAATTCCATTTAGGCTCGCGATATCGCCCACTTCGCCAATTTCTTCGCAATTACGCACTTCTTTGCCTTCCTGCACACGGATAGAACGCAAGTGCCCATACACGGAGTACGTTCCGCCCTCGTGTTCGATAATCACCGAAGGCCCGCGGCCATCGATTTCGGCAACCATCGCGACCGTTCCCGCCGCGGCGGCACGTATTGCCTGGCCACGCTTACCACGAATTTCTACGCCGAGGTTACGCGTGGTGATATGCAAAACAGGATGTTCCTGCAGGCCGTAATTGCTGATGACTTGACCTTCGAGCGGCATGCACTTCGGCCCCTTGACCGAGCCCGCGATTGTCTTCTTCGGTTTCTCGATAACCTTCTGCTCTTTCTCTTTCTGCTTTTTCTTGCGGGCGGCTTCCGCCTTGCGTTTTTCTTCGGCCTTGCGCGCGGCCTCGATTTCTTTTTTGCGCTTCTGCTCGAGTTTCTCGATGAGTTTCTGCATCACCTTCTGGTTGCGTTCGAATTCCTGCAACGCCCGCTGCTGCATCGCCTTGTCGTGCTTGAGGGAGAGGAGCATTTTTTCCTGGTTGCCCACCTGGCTTACCAGTCCCTTTTCTTCGCGAGCCTTCTTTTCGCGCAGGCGGTTGAGTTCTGCGAGGTGTTCCTCTTCGCTGCGCTTTTTCTCGTCGCGTTCCTGCAACATCAGGGTAAGCGTTTCCACCTGTATGCGGTCTTCGTTCAGCACATGGTGTACCCAATACGCCTGGCGCTCGGGATTGCCCTTGCGGGTGAGCAGCTGGTACAGGACCTCGGCATCGCTGTAGCGCCCGTTTACGTAAAGCTTGCGGACTCGCAGTTTCATCGCTTCCTTGCGCACGAGGATTTTCTGGTCCAGTGAATCGATGTCGCGGGAAAGCTGCTCCACGGCCTTCTGCACGAGCGTTTCGTTCTTCGAAAGTTCGTTGATATAGACGCGGGTCTGGTTCAGGTTCTGGTCCAACAGCGAAAGCGTGTTGAGCACGCCCTTTTCTTCGGTTTCAAGCAAGGCGAGTTCCTCGCGCTTTTTCGCAAGGTCCGACTCGAGTTTCTTGAGGGCGGTCCGCTGTTCCTTGATCTGCGCGTCGGTCTTTTTCGGGGCAGCGTCGGCTAACCCTACGGCAACCCCTACAAGCAGGCAAAGCAAGGCGACAAACTGGCGCATCGACTAATCCCGTTCGTTCCGTTTAGCAAGCAGAAAATCCCGGACGGTGCGGTAACTGAAGTAAGCCGAAATGAGCGTCACCAGCAGTACGACCAGGCAAAGCAACGACCCGAGCCCGCCGACATTCGCGGCAACCATCGGGATTGCCTGCGAGACAGATTCGACAATGGCTAGGAGCAAGATGACGGCAAGGCCGCTCCCGAGGAACCCCTGCATCACACCCTCGAGCACGAAGGGGAACTCAATAAAGAACGGGCTCCCGCCGGCGTATTTCATGTTCTCGACAAGCAGCCTGCGCGACATGAGAGAAAGGCGCACCGAATTGCAGATAATGAGCGAAAGCGTCACCAGCAAAAGCAGGCTCAGGCACACCGGCCAGAACACCATCTTGAACTTCCATTTCGAAACGCGGGTAGCCCAGTCCACCGGGGCCTGCACCTCGTCAAAATACCCTTCGCGCATAATGGCGGCTACGGATTCCTCGAGGTCAGCCGGATTGTGCATTTCCTTCACAAGCGTAAGGCGGAAAAACGGCGGAATGGGGTTTTCGTCCACAAGGTCGAGCATCTCCCCTGGGAAATGCCTGCGGAAATCGGCCAGCGCGGAATCGGCGCTTACAAACTCAACCGACTCTACGCCCCTGAAATGTTCCATGCGGGACTGTATTGCGGTAACGGAATCCTGGTGCACGCCTTCGGGCAAAAAGGCCTCGACCGTATAGAGCGAGCCTTCCGCCGAAAGTACGCGGAATACGCCCCCGAGGACGGTCAACGACGACGCGAGAAGGAGCGAACACAGGAAAATCGTCAAAAGCGAGGGCAGAATGACCGTACGGTGCTGTTTCCACCCACGAAAAGATTCCGATATTAGATACCTAAGTTGTCCGAACACGACGTGAATATAACTAAATTTTAGAAGGTCTCCGTAGGACTCCTATGAAACATATCGCATTAAAGATTACGGCATTCATCTTCGGGATAGCGCTCTGGCTCTACGTCGTCTCGCTCAATACCTTCAAGGTGGAAATGGACGTTCCCGTTCGCCTCGTACGCCTCCCCGAAATGCTCGCCATCGCTTCAAAGCCCCCTCGCACCATGAACGTGACTCTCGAGGGCGAACCTTTCGATCTCATGCGACTCCGTTCCAGAATCAAGAGCGGGGACACGACCATCGCCGCCATCATTCTCGACCTGCAAGATGCAGAACTCGGCCCGACGCGCAAGGTCGTCAACGACAAGAACTTTTCTGCGCCCGGGTTCCCCAACGTCAAGTTCATCGAACCCGACGACCAGCGCCTGTTCATAGACCTCGATCTCGACACGAAAATCGAAAAGAGCGTGCCCGTGCATGCGATGGTCAGTTTTGATGCCGCCACCGGATACATAATGACGGACGCCCCGAAGCTCGAGCCGGACTACGTCACCATCGCCGGCGCAAGGAACGTCATCACACGCATTTTCGAAATCCCGACGGACACCCTCGCCTTCGACACCCTCACAGGCGACGCAAAGTTCTCCGTCCCGCTGGACTTTAGCCAGTTCCCGGCACACGTCGCGCCCGCAGATTCCTTCACCACCGTTTCTGTCAGCATCCAGAAGGTCGCGAAGAAATCGTTCAACGATATCCCGGTGCAACTCATCGGCTTGTTCGACAAGAAGACGTCCGAACTGAAGCCGAGCAAGGTATCGGTCGAAATCACCGGCGGTGACCGCACGCTCGATTCCATCGACAAGGGAAACCTCGAACTCTTCGTAGAATACAACCGCTTCCAGATCGAGGATGTAGACAGCCTCGCCCCGACGGTAAAGCTAACTCTCCCCGCCAACGTGAACCGCGGCATGTCCATCAAGGCCATACAGCTTACTCCCGACAAGGTCGCCCTGCACGAAATCAAGGAGGCCGCGCCGGCTGTTGCTGATTCCCTGGACGAAGAAACCGAAGGTACACTGGAATGATTTGGCTTGGAATCGAATCTAGTTGCGACGAAACAGCCTGCGCCATTTTGCAAAGCGACCCGCTCAAGGTCCTTTCTAACCCGCTTTACAGCCAGATTGACGAGCACGCCCTGTATGGCGGCGTCGTTCCCGAAATCGCTGCCCGCGCCCACTTACAGAAAATCGCGCCCATCGCAGAAGCCGCAGTGAAAGAGGCAGGGATTGAACTCAAGGATATCGAGGCTATCGCCTACACCACGGGCCCGGGCCTCATGGGGCCGCTCCTCGTAGGCGCAAGCTTTGCACGTGGCCTCGCACGCGACCTGAACATACCCGCATACGGCATCAACCATCTCGAAGGCCACCTTGCCGCCGCATGGCTCAGCAACCCGGATATCGAGCCCCCGTTCCTCACGCTCACCGTCTCTGGCGGGCACACGGAACTCGTGATGGAAGAACCCGGCTTCAAGTACACAAGCATCGGCCGTACCCGTGACGATGCCGCAGGCGAAGCCTTCGACAAGTGCGGGAAGCTGATTGGACTCAAGTACCCCGCGGGGGCGACCATCAGCAAGCTCGGGCAGGGCAAGAACCGCAACTTCGTAGAATTCCCGAGAGCGCTGCACACCCGCGAAAACTGCGAATTCTCGTTCAGCGGGCTCAAGACCGCGGTACTGCGCTACACCGAAACGCACGACCCGGAATTCATCCAGCAGAACATCGGCGACATCTGCGCAAGCCTCGAAGACGCCATCGTGGATAGCCTTGTAGAAAAGACAATCAACGCACTCAAGAAAACCCGCATGAAGACGCTCGTGATGGGTGGCGGCGTGAGCGCGAACGCCTGGCTCAGGACAAGGTTGCAAGACTACTGCAGCCGGCACGGGATACGATTCTGCGTGCCCGACAGGAGCCTCAGCACCGACAACGGCGCAATGATTGCCGCAGCAGCCATACGCCGCGAACGCCAAGGCATGCTCAAGTCCATCGACGTGGTAAAGCCCTGGATGCCACTAGCCCCCTAAACTGCTAATTTAGACGCAAAAAAGGGGATTTTCCTCACGTACTTTTGCGTGACTCTTTTCTTTTCACCCTCCTGATGCTATATTATAGACATGGTTACGGGAATGCGTAAAATACTTATCTGTACCGGAGTGCTCGCCTGCACCCTGTTTACGTTCGCACCCGCAGATGACATCGACGTGAACAAGCCCGTCAGCGACGCACAGATATTCCGCCCGGAAAAGCGCGAAACGAGGGTCGAACTCGTCGACTCCAGCAAGGCAAATTCCATCAAGCTGAACGTTGATATTTTCGGCAGCCTCGATGTGCAGTCGTACTACATCCTGTGGGACAACGTCGACCTCTCCGAAGACATCAAGAAGATGATGACCACGCGCGATTTCGCCCGCGACGAATTCTTCATGCAGAACATCGACCGCGAGCAGTTCGAGCAGGAACGCATGTTGCAGCTCTTCGAAGACCGCAAGCGCGACTTCTTCGCGATATTCCCCGAAGAGGCGCTCAAGGAACTGCAGGAGCAGAAGGAAGACGAGGAATAAGTCCGCTTTGTCATCCCGAGCGAAGCCGCAGGCGAAGTCGAAAGATCCAGTGCATCTTTGAAAATGTTTTCACCTGAACCAAATTTCACGGACTGGCACCTTACGGGCTTTGGCAACGCGCCTGTCCGACTCTTCGACAAAATCGAGAGCACGCACAGCCTCATGAAGTCGCTCGCCTCCTCGGGCGAGATTGAGCCGGGGACACTCTTTGTCGCTGACACACAGACCGCAGGCCGCGGGCGCCACGAACGCACATGGACTTCCCCCGCCGGCAAGAACCTGTACTTCAACATCCTTATCCCGCTCGACGGAATCCCTTTGTCAAGCGCTCCGCAGATTACGCAGGTTGCGGCGATTACCTTCGCAGAAACATTCCGCGATTTGCAGGAATCCGGTGAAAGCGCCGGCATCGGCAACAAGGAAATCGGCAAGGTCACCGTCAAGTGGCCCAACGACATCCTCTGCGGTGTGAGCAAGTTTTGCGGGATTCTCGCGGAATTAGTTTATATAAAACCGCCGCAGGGCTGCGAGGGGCAAGATGTCGCGCCAGCAACAACCGCGCCATCCTTAACTGCGCCGAGACCTGCAATCAGCATGGGCGTGGGCATAAACGTGAACAGCGATGCAAGCGATTACGCTGCCCTAGGCAGGGCCGTGACGACGCTCAAGGAAATCGCGGGCCGCAAAATCAACCGCGAAAAATTACTGCAGGTACTTATCGCAAACCTGGAACGCGCCATCGGGCAGTTTCGCACCTTCGGGATATCGCCATGGGTTGCCGCCTGGCGCAAGATGGACAAGTTCATCGGGGCCCGCGGAACCATCGTCGTGAACAACCGCTGCACCGACGAAAACCGCGACGGCGGTACAGGCGTACAAAAGAAAACAGGCCGCATCGCCGATATGCGCGACGATGGCAGCCTGCTGTTCAAATGCGACGACGGAACTACTGAGGTCGTTTACTCCGCCGATCTGGAAGTGTAGAAAAATTACGTTGATTCATGAAACAAGTCTCGTGGATTCATAAACTTTATTTCAAGATTTGGGAAGCTGCGACAATGTTTATAAAGAGTCTTTGCACGATTAGACTTTTCGTTATCATCTATCGGGCCAATAAAAACAATCATAAGATGCCTTTTCACATCACTAAAACTCATTGATACTTTATTCAGCTTGCTAGCTTCCTTAGCTATAGCATTCTTTTTCATACTTTCGCCAACAGACTTCAATGAAATCAAGTAGATATCTGAATCCGAACGGAAAATGGCATCTACCCGAGAATCATTCACAATAGCTTCTCTATACTCCCGCAAATAACCATTCTTCGACAAATCTTCATAAATCCTGTCCAAAACCATGTTTTCTGGACTATTATACATAGTTACGGCGCTCTTTATTCCCTTTCCATCCAGACGATACAAATTATTGCTCAGTCGCAGCATTCGGTGTACATAACTTGGACGAAGACCTATTTTTTTCGCAAGGTCTTCTACACTAATTCTCTTATACACATCAAAAACAGCCGCAACCTTTTTATCAAAGTTCTCCAATTCTTTTGTTAATTCTTTTTGAGGGTCCTTTACACTAAAAGTTTGAGTTATTACAAAACTACTATCTTTCTGACGATTAGGCGTCTCCCTTCCACCAACAACCTTATCTTCTGGAGGACTAAGTTTGACATTTCTACCTACTGATAATTTCGCATCTCCTTTTGAAAAGACCGAAGTAGAAATAATCCCTCCACCAACAGATAAAGGGGCATCATTTTGTTCTGATGTTAAATCCTGTTCAATTTCCGGTTCTGAACTTCCATGAATAGGTCCTAAACCATCAATACCCAATTTCCCACGCCACATCCACAATATAAAAGCCAAGCAGCCCAAGGCAATCCACTGCAAGGCATAGAAATAATCAAAATACCTATACGTTGACTCTACGGAATCATTGCCGAAAGAGAATGTAAACTTGTCTTCAACAAGGATTCCAGAAAAAGGATCCCAAAGCAGGAATATAATTATTGCGACACACAAAAGGCTCAAGACTGCCGTCCATATGCCTTTTGCCAAAGCACCCATTTCGTGCATTTTTCCTTTATTTCCGGATTTGCTTCGTTGTTCATTATTTCTCATGAAGACAAAAATATCTTTTTAAACAAATAAAAAAACAATTCAAAAAGATTCTTTTCGTACAAATTTCTTACACAACGTTGTATACAACCCCTACCCCACAAAAAAGCCCCAGCCGCAAGGCCAGGGTTCTTTTTCACCAATCCCCCAAATACCAGCTATTTCCGCTTGCCTTTGAAGAACATGCTCCCGCCAAGGGAAACGGCGAGCACCACTATCATGGCGGTCAGGCCCATGTCGGCAAGGCCTTCGTATTCCCCGGCAGCACCTGTCTCTATCATGATAATCATCAGCAGGGCGATAACCGCAGCCGTGCCACCCATGCGTTCGAACATCTTGATTTTGTCTTCGAGGGTAAACTTCCCGTTCGTCTTCTTAATAAAGGGCATTGACATCGCCTCCCAGGCAAATCCACACGATGAGCCCAGCCATCACGAGCACACTTATGGCGACATTCGCCAAGAAGAAGTCGCGGTTCATGGCATCGAGGTCATCGGACTTGCGGAATAAGTGAATGTAAAGAACCGCGGCGGCCATCAGGGCAGTCACCACCCACCAGGCGGCACCAACGCCCCAGACAAAGCCGAAGGCGACGCACAGGGCGAGCATCGCGATATGGCTCCAAAAGGCTATCTGCAGGGCACGTTTGCGGCCAAAGCGCGCAGGCACAGACTTGAGCCCCATCGCGCGATCAATTTCTTCGTCCTGCGTGGCATAGATGATGTCGAAACCGCCCATCCACAGCATGAGAATCACAAGCAGGAAAATCGGGAAGACGGCAAACTCGCCGCGCACGGCTATCCAGGCGCCCAGCGGGCTCATCCCTATCGCAAACCCGAGAAACCAGTGGCAAAGCCAGCTGAAGCGTTTCCAGTAAGAATAAGAAAGCAGCAAAAGCCATACGGGCAAAGCGAGCGCGCCCGCCAGAGGCTGCAACAAGAAAGCGAACAGCACAAAGAGCACGCCGTTCAGCACAAGGAAGGCAACAACCGACTTTTTCGAAAGGCGGCCCGCCGGCAAGTGGCGGCCTGCCGTGCGCGGGTTCTTCGCATCGATATCGGCGTCTGCAATGCGGTTAAAACTCATGGCGCTGTTGCGGGCGGTCACCATGCAGCCCACGATAAGCGCAATCATCTTGGCGGCTGCCGCCACTTCCATCCCGCGGAAACCGTTGGCGGCAACCCACATGGAACCGATGGCAAACGGCATCGCGAAAAGAGAATGGCTAAAACGGACCAAGTGACCGAACTCTAATATTTTCTTCAACATACAGGACCCCCGAGCGCGCTTTCCCACCCGCAATCCACGCCATTGGTTCCATCCCACGGCTTCACTATCTTGGCGCAATCCTCCACCGAAGCTGCGCCCAAGTGTTTCAGGACCTTCGCCACGACGGTATCTACGAGTTCCTCGATACTTGCAGGCTTGCTGTAGAACTGCGGCGAGGCAGGCACAACAACCGCACCGGCGCGGGTCACGCGTTCCATGTTCTCGATGTGGATCAAGTTGTACGGCATCTCGCGCGGGACAATCACCAGCGGGCGGCGTTCCTTGAGGCAAACATCCGCAGAACGCACCAGCAGGTTGTCCGAAGTCCCAGCCGCAATGCGGCCAAGCGTCCCCATGGAGCACGGTACCACGGCCATGCCCGCATAGTCGGCAGAACCGCTCGCGCATTCCGCAAAAAAGTCATCCACGTTAAATACTTTACCTGCAAATTCAAAAAGCGATGTTTGGCCTTCGTATTCCACGACTTCACGGCCGGGCGCCGTCACTACAAGCGAAACTTCATGGCCAAGGCGCTTCAGGTACATCGCCGTACGCGAGGCATAGATCGCCCCGCTCGCGCCCGTCACCCCGAGGATATAGCGGCTCATTTACGCCTCCTGAGCAGTACGCGGTACGCCACCCCGAAAAAGCAGGGCTTCACGTGCACAAGTTCAAAGCCGTTCTTTTCGGCAAGCGTAACAAAGTCTGCCACCGGCAAAAAACGGATAATGGAATTCACCAGATACTCGTAAGCATCGCGCTTGCTGAAGAACGCCCCAAGCACCGGGATGAACAGGGGAGCAAGCCTCTTGTAAAAGAACTTGTTGAACACATTGCGCGGGGAGAAAAATTCGAGCACCTGCAGGTACCCGCCATCGGCAAGCACACGCGCGGATTCCTTCAGGCCACCTTCCGCATCGGGCAGATTGCGCATCCCAAACCCGTTCAAGATTACGTCGAACGTGCCATCCGCAAAAGGCATCTTCATGGCATCGAGTTGCACGGGCACCGCAATCGTCTTCTTGCCCGCGGCGCCCTTCAGCATGCCATAGGAAAAATCTCCGAGTACGGCAACATCGGGTTTGCCGTTGAGCTTTTCGTAGGTTGCGGCAAAGTCTCCAGTACCCCCGCACAAGTCAAGCAGGCGTTTGCCCGGCTTCACCTTCCGCAGTTCGCGGCAGCAGCTCCTGCGCCACAGAATATCCTGACACCCGCTCAACGCATGATTCAAGAAATCATAGCGGTTGGCGATATCGTCGAACATCTTGCGCACGGGGCTTTTCATGCGCACAAATTTAGAAATATACCTCGCGCAAGCCGTCCGCAAAAACAGAAAAGCGCAGGTTTCATAGCCTGCGCAAATTCCTTGACGACTGCAGTTCTTACTTGAACTTCGCTGTAATCGTCAGACCATCGGTAATCGAGGCACGGCAGGTTTCCGGCTTGCCTTCCACAGCGGTACAGCCAGACCAGCCATCGAATACGGCTCCGCCAGACGGCACAGCAGTCAGTTCAATTTCGTTACCGCTAAAGAACTTACCCGAGTAGTCCGTAGAGCTTTCCGTAGACTTCGGAAGCTTCATGCCTTCCATCAGCACCATGCCGCTCCCGCTCGACTTAATCGTCACAGTGACCATTCCACCGATATCGAACTCTTCCTGATACTGGCGAACAATTTCGTCGTCACGGTTCCTGCTCCAATCCGTGATGTCCGAGTTGGAAACGGTGAATCCATTATAGCCGCGATCCTTCTGGCCGTTCTCCTTAAGGTCCCTTTCGGCTTCGGCTTCATCGATGGAACCGGCCATCTTCGAACGCACCTTTTCAACCACATCGACATTCAGGTAATTCTTCAGCATCACCGCAGAGTGGTTGATGAACAAGCGCTTGAAATCCGGGTTCTTGATCAGGCGGGTGTAAAGCACATGGAAGCAGTGAGCCTTGTCGCCCGTGAAATCCTTGTCGCTCTCCGTATGGCACTTTCCGTTAGGGCGGCCACCCTGCTTGACCCACTTGAACATGTTCGTGCTCTCTCCGAACCCGTCCACGTTCCAATCCCATTTAAAGCCATGGTCCAAGTCATAGACCATGAACTTCCAGGTCTGATCCGGAGTTCTCCAAGCGCGAACGTTGTTGTTCGGCCAGTCACCGTTGTGGATGTACATTTCGGCAGCCATGTAGTCTGCGAAATTGCCGACATCCATCATCGTCTTGATAAATTCGTATTTGTCGTTATTCTCTCCGCTGAAATCGTTGGCGGCAGCGTAGTCCAGCAGGGCGATGTAATCGTCGGGAGTACCGTTGCTTGCCGTAACCTTTTCGGTAAGGTGCTTGACCATGTTCACGGTAGAGGCATCAATACCGTAATTCGATTCAACGTAGTTCTTGTTGAAGCGTTCGCGCATGTCATGGATGCCGAAATACTTGCCGTTGTAGTAAACCACCACCTGGCGGCTGCGCTGGTAATCGACACCGCTTCCTTCGAGAATTGCGCCACCCAAAGCATCGGCAAAGTAGTCGCTCACAAAGCGGTTACCGTTGTTGCGGAGGTTGAAAGCCTTGTACTTGTCGTTCTCGCTCTTGCGGGTATCGAACAGAGAGTAATGCAGCCAGCCATCCTGATATTCTTCGCGCATCACGATAGCGACAGACTTCTTGCGTTCCAGACGGCTGTAGTTACCCATCATCGAAATGCCGGCCTCGATTTCCCAGGCGGGCTTGTCAGATGAACTACCCTTTTCGAAGTATTCCACGTGAACCGGGAATTCGACATCTTCGTACAGGCCCGACGGAGCACCATCCGGGTTACTTGCGTTCGTATGGCCAGGTTCCGGCTGAATGTAATGCTTGTGGAAGAACTGCGGATCCACGCTGATAGCCACCACCGGCATGCGGACCGACTGATTGACAAAGAACGTCTTCGTCACCACTTCCTTGGTAAGCGCGCCTTCCTTGAACACGGCACAACGGAGCGTGGTGCTCTGGTTAAACGTCATCGGGCTATTGAATTCCTGAGAATTCGAAGTCGGGACAGAGCCGTCCTGCGTGCAACGGAGTTTGACCCCGGACGGGAGAGACGGCGCCGGGATAGTCACCTGATCGTTGAAAAAGCCGCCCTTAATCTGGCTCAGGTCAATCGCAGGAGCCATGCCATCGTAGGCCTTGGAATTCGTGTTCGGCGCTTCCGGAGTCGGCTTGTCAAAGAACTTCCAGATGCCGCCATCCGTAATACCCCAGCTCACGTCGCCTGCGCTAATTGCAGGGTAATTGACCGAGTCGCGGATACCGTACTGCTTATCGAACAGATAAACCGTACCGCCATCCTTTTCAATCTTCCAGTTCGTGTGCAGGCGGAAATGCCTTCCCTCGGATTCACCGCCATCCGGAATTTGAGTTACGTTCTTCTTGTCGCAGAAAACAATGCGGAAAGACTTTGCGGCAATGATTTCATCACCGAAGACCCACTTGCGCGGTTTTTCACGGCTTTCCACCAGGGAGTAGCCCTTGAGGTTCGCGGCCTCGTCACCTGCGTTATAGAGTTCGACCCAAGCAGGGTCATCGCCGTCCTCATCCTGCCAGGAGAGGTTGAGCGGAGAAATTTCCGTTATGACAATTGCAGACTTGCCAACCCAGTGAGGTGTGGTGTCCTTAGGAGCAGGAATTGTGTCGTAGATGTATATCGTATCACCGTGTTCATCGATGGTACGTATGGAATCACCGTAAGAACTCGAAGAACCCGGCTTGGCCGGTTCTTCACTGCTAGAAACTTTTCCACCATCACTCGTTCCGGCTGAGGAGTCCGGGCCAGGAACCAATACATCAGTACCACTATCGCAAGCAAACAATCCGAGGAGCAACGACCCGAGCGCGAAGATCCGGACTAGATTTTTTTGACTCATAAAACAGCCTATAAAGAAGTTAACCACAACGAGACGCGAGCGCCTCTGCCGAACCCAATCAAACATCCATCCATAAATTTAGCAGAATTTGCGTAAAAATCAAAATTTTTTCGGTAATATTCTATTTACCCTTGACAAACATCACTTTTTCTTCTATCTTTGGCTTACCAAATGGTTCTGTAGCTCAGTTGGTAGAGCAGTGGACTGAAAATCCGCGTGTCGTTGGTTCAACTCCAAT
>JBGUQN010000087.1:0-7246 GCA_045131085.1 Fibrobacter sp. | reverse complement strand
TTTGAAGCGCCTCCCGAACGTGAGCTACATCGTGGGCCCGGACCAGTACAAGAAAATCCCGGAACTGCTGCTCGGCGACGCCCAGAGTCCCTTGCACCTGACGCACCACAAGATGTTCATCGACGAGGACCTGAGCGAGAACTACCTGGGCGAATACGCGAAGCTCCAGAACGACTTCACCACCTTCGTCGCCATCCAGCGCGGTTGCAATAAGCGCTGCAGCTACTGCATCGTACCGTACCTCCGCGGGCCGGAAAAGTACCGCGACATGAATGACGTGCTCGCCGAAGTCAAGAAGGCTGCAGACAAGGGCATTACCGAAGTGACGCTCTTGGGCCAAACCGTGAACGCCTACAAGACGGAAGGCGGGAACTTCGCCGATCTCCTTACGAAGGTTTCCGAAATCGACGGCATCCGCCGCATTCGCTTTACGAGCCCACACCCGAGGCACTACACGAACGAGCTCATCGACGTGTTGCTGAACAACCCGAAGGTCTGTCACTACGCGCACATTCCTATCCAGAGTGGCTCCGACGCCATGCTCAAGAAGATGCGCCGCCAGCACAACATGGAGCAGTACCTCTCGATTATCGAGCAACTGCGCAGCAAGGATCCGTTTTACGGGATTTCGACGGACGTGATTTGCGGTTTTGTGGGCGAAACCGAAGAAGACTTCGAGGCGACCCTCAAGGCATTTGAAACATGCCAGTTTGACAGCGCCTTCATGTTCATCTACAGCCCGCGCAAGGGCACGGAATCGTACAAGGAAGCGGAGACGCTCACCGAACAGGAAAAGAACGAACGCCACACGCGCCTCGTGGAACTGCAGAACGCCATCACGCTCAAGAGGAACCAGATGATGCTCGGCCGCACCGAGGAACTGCTGGTGGAAAAGAACTCCGTGCGCGACGAGACGGAACTGCGCGGCCGCACCGACAACTTCAAGAAGGTCGTTTTCAAGCCCGAAGTTGGCCGCATCGTGAAGCCCGGCGACTACGTGAAAGTTAAATTGGATGATATTAGAGGCTGGACAATTCGAGGAAAGCTGGCCTAAATTTGAAATGTGGAATTTAACATGTGGAATGTGGAATTAAACGTTAAGTTCGAAAAGGTTTGTGCGCTTGCGGTTATTTTATCCGCATTTTTAAGCACAAACTTATTTGCGCAGCCCGCAACAACCGCCCCCGCCGAACTGCAGGCACCAGCAACCATTGTCGAAGCCCAGAAGGCCTACGTGGCCGGTAACTGGAAACAGGCCGCAGCACTTTTCGAACAGGCCTGCCCCAACGAACCCGATTCCGTACGTACGGAATGCTACCTGTGGAACGTACTCGCGCTCTCGCAGATCGGCGCCGCAAAGGACTTTAGCAAGGCAGGCAAGCGCCTCGACAGCCTCATCAACAAGACGAACCCGCAAAAAAACGTGTACGCCGACCTCATGATGACCAAGGCGCAGTTCCAGCTGTACATGGGCCGCAACGAAAAAGCCGCCGAAGCCCTGATTCATGCAATTGAAACATCGCAGCCGCACCAGGCCGTCGTTCTCCAGAAAGTATGCACCGTCGTGCAATCCAAGGTCAAGAACCCGACACTCGACGAGACATGCAAGCGCCTGAGCGAGCCTACGGAACAGGTCGAACCGGCACCCGAGCCAGCCGCTGCTCCGGCCGCACAGGCAGCACCGGTCCAGGCACCCGCCACCGCCGAAAAAACGGAACAATCTACCCCGAAACCAGTAGTAGACACCGTCCAACAGGCAAAAAAAGCCGAAGAAATTAAGCCAACGGCACCTTCTGCAGCCGTAGCACCGGCACCGGCAGTCCAACCTGCAAAAAATGTGAACACGAACAACACGCAGGAATACTGGATCCTTCAGCTCGGTGCATTCGGCATGAAAAGCAATGCCGACCTCTTGGTAAACAACCTCAAAAAGCAGGGCATCATTGGTTACATCGAAGAACGCGTAGGTGAAACCAAGACACTTTATCTTGTCCAGACGGGCAAATTCGAGACAAAGGAAAAAGCGATTGATTTTGGCGCAAAGAAACTCGCGCCACTCAATGTGGAATTCCGTGCGATTCTGAAAAAATCGTCAAAATGAGCCATTTTTGCCCAAATTCCCCTACAAAAAACTAAAAATTGTTCTATATTTGTGTTACCCCAAGCCGGGGTGGTGAAATTGGTAGACGCGCCGGACTCAAAATCCGGTACTCGCGAGAGTGTGAGGGTTCGATTCCCTCCCCCGGCACTATAGGATAGGAGTAGGTACCTAATGTCTCTTTGGACCAAAATTATTTTAGCAGTGTTCCTTATCGGCGCAATGTCTTTTGCGCAGTTCGATGATGAACCGTCCAGTGACGATTCTAGCGAGCAATCCTACTCGTACGGGGACGACGAATCCTCCGACGATTCGGAAGCCACCGCAGGCGAAGCCCAAGCTTCGGGAGACCAGTGGAACGGTTTCCGTTACGAGGACCTCGGGCTTACCCAGTGGGAATTCCAGCAGGCCAAGGAAGAGGGGATTTCTAGGGACAAGTTGACCCGTCTCGTTGAACTCGGCGTCCGCATTTCAGAATACCTCCAGAAACCCTGGAGCAAGCTCGGCGTTAGCGAAGAAGACTGGCTTTCCCAGCGTTCTCAGGGCCTCGAAGATGCCGATATCGACCGTTCTTACAGAAACAAGTCCGGCAATCAGGGGTACGCCTATGTTTCGCTCCTGCTTCCGAGTTTCTACCAGTGGAAAACGAATCAGTCCATGAAGGGCATCTGGATGGATGTCCTTTGGGGCGTTAGCGTCGGCGCTACAGTCTACCTCGCTGTTGACGGTAGCAATGCCTGGTGGTACGGCCTGCTTTTTGTCGCGGGTGCACACATTTGGTCGTTTGCCGATGCATTCTTCGGCACGCAGTGGGACAGCAACCCGGACGCGAACCGTTTCAGCTTCGGAATCCTCCCCACACCCGACAAGGGCGTGCTCGGCGCATTCCAGGTCAAGTTCTAAACAAGCACTATGCAGCTTGAACTTTTAAAATCGAAAATCCATCGTGCAACAGTAACAGATGCGAACCTCAATTATGAAGGTTCGATTACCATCGCACGTGATTTGATGGATGCGGCCCACATTCTCCCCTACGAGAAAGTCGGCGTACTTGACGTAAACAACGGCAACCGCCTTGATACCTACGTCATCGAAGGCCCTGCCGGTTCTGGCGTGATTTGCCTGAACGGCGCAGCAGCCCGCCTGGTGCAACCCAGCGACCTTGTAATCATCGTCGCCTACGCCACCATGAGCGAAGAAGAAGCGAAAACATGGAAGCCCACTGTGGTCCATGTAAATGCGAAAAACGAAATAGTGTAACCAGTCGCTCATTTTGCACATTTTGTCGAAAAATTTTCAGCCTGCCATTTCTTGGCAGGCTTTTTGTTATATATTACGAAAGACCTAATAAGGAGGCTCTAATTCATGCAAACTAGCATCATAGTCACAATCGCACTCTGCGCGATTGCTTTTCTTTCAATTATTTTCGTGATGTCGTACATCAAAGCGGCTCCGGACGAAGCCATCATCGTTTCTGGCTTACGCAAATTGCCGAAAGTCATTATTGGCCGGGCGGGTCTCAGGATCCCGTTCTTTGAACGTGCGGACCACCTTTCGCTACAGCTCATCCAGATTGATGTAAAAACGGGAAGCCCGGTTCCCACAAAAGACTACATCAACGTTTCTGTTGACGCCGTCGTGACGGCCAAGATTTCGGATAATCCGGAGCGTCTAAAATCTTCGGCCCAGAACTTCTTGAACAAGAAGCCCGAAGACATCCGCGCGATGATTGTCGACATTCTCGAAGGTAACATGCGTGAAATTGTCGGCCGCATGCAGCTCGTGGACCTCGTGGGCGACCGCAAGCAGGTTTCTGAACTCGTGCTCGAAAACGCCATTCCCGACCTCGAAAAACTCGGTATCGTGGTGCAGACGTTCAACATCCAGAACTTCGAAGATGCTAACGGCGTCATCGAGAACCTCGGTGTCGACAAGACGTCGGCCATCCGCAAGGCGGCCGCCATTTCCAAGGCTAACGCCGAAAGGGATATCAGCGTAGCGCAGTCCCAGGCCAAGAAGGATGCGAACGACGCCGCAGTCGCCGCAGAACTTGAAATCGCCCAGAAGCAGAACGACCTCGCCGTGAAAAAGGCCAACCTGCAGAAGATTTCGGATACCGAGAAGGCTATCGCCGACGCGGCCTACGAAATCCAGAAGCAGACCCAACAGAAGGCTATCAACGTGGCGCAGGCAGAAGCCGAAGTCGCTAAGCAAGAAAAGGAAATCGAAATCCGCGAGCGCATGGTCGCGGTGACCGAGAAGGAACTCCAGGCACAAATCGAGAAGAAGGCCGAAGCCGACCGCCAGGCTCAAATCCAGCGTTCCGAAGCGGAACTCTTCCAGCAGCAAAAGGACGCCGAAGCCGCACGCTACAAGGAAGAACAGCGCGCCAAGGCCATCAAGCAGATAGCCGATGCCGAAAAGGAAAAGGCTTTCGCCGAAGCAGAAGCGACAAAGGCGAAAGCCATGGCAGAAGCCGAAGCCACCAAGGCGAAGGGTCTCGCCGAAGCTGAAGCAATCAAGGCGCAGGGCCTTGCCGAAGCTGAAGCGCTCAACAAGAAGGCCGAAGCGATGAAGCTCTATGGCGATGCCGCACGCCAGGAAATGCAGCTGAAGACCATCGAGAAGTACTTCGAGCAGATGCCGAGTATCGCTTCCGCCATCGCAAAGCCCATGGAAAAGATCGGGAACATTACCATGTATGGCGAAGGTAATACAGCCAAACTCACCGGGGACATCACCAAGACGCTCACGCAGGTCACGAACGGGCTTACAGATTCCCTCGGGATCGACCTCCGTACGGTACTCGGTTCCATGTTCGGTGCAAGGCTTGCAGGGGTCGCCAAATCCGATACCCCGCAGGAATCCAACAAAAAATAGCGGAGTAGCCAGCAAAGACCAAATTGCTATATTCATAGCATGCGGTTCTTGCTGTTACTCGTAACCCTCTCGACAGCATTAGCCTTTGCGGAAAGCCCCGCAAAGGCTGATTCTATTGTTGCCGACACCGCCAAGCAGGATTCCGTCGCAGACACCACAGAAGCCCTCCCCGATGACGGCATTCCCTGGAACCACGACCGATTCGACCCGAACCGCCTTGTCCGCCATGACACCTTTGACCCTGCGCTGAAAGTCGCCTACTCGTATACCGTAAGTTTCCTCTCAACCCCCTTCGGGAGCATCAGCCAGAACAGTTTCCTTGCGCACCTAGCCTACGAATTCACGCCCGATTTGCACCTGTATGCGGATCTGGGCCTGTGGATGCCGTTCCGCTCTACGTTCAAGGACGGCCCGTTCAGCAAGGAAGACATGCGGCAAGGGAAGCCCCAATTTGTGCTGCCTGCGCTGGCTCTAGAATACAAGCCCACCGAAAACAGTTACATAAGGCTCGAAATCTTGAACGAAAAAGACGCGTTAAGGGCTTACGGCCCCTACCGTCTATACGGGCCATGTACGCCATGGCGCGAAACCATTTGGTGCAGGTAAAAATTTTTTCTAAATTTGGCGATAGAAAATGTACAGAAAATTCGCCAAGTCAACTCACTACTCTTTCATCGCTGGAGCCGCATGTGCGGCGTTCCTTTTGCTAGGCTGCGAAGAAGAAAAGAAGACTCCGGTCGAACATATTGTACGTAGCTACAAGGGCGACATCGAAGTGCTGAACAGCTGCGGTGAACCGGGTGCTGCCGCCAAGATGCGCACATTCCTGCGCAAGAACGGTTTTGACGTGGTAAGTTTCGGAAACGACAAGTTGCAGAACTACGACGAAACCATCGTGGTGCTCCGCAACCCGGAATGGGAAGGCGCTCAGGCACTGGCCAAGACACTCCAGACAAAGAATGTCCTCACCGTCGTAAGCAAGCGTTCGTATGTAGATGCTGCCGTGTATATAGGCAAGGATTTTAAACAAATAATAGAACCCGAACAGGGAGAAACAAATGACAAAGAATAAGCAAGATTTGCCAGAATCCGTCCAGATTGGCGCAAGCATCCTGTTTGAGTTGCGCGCCCAGAACGTGCAGTTGATTGACCTGCGCGGCATCAAGGACGTGACCGACTACTTCCTCGTGGCCACCTGCGAGAGCGAAGCCCAGATGCAGGCTATTCTGAACGAACTGCGCAAGGAGTTCAAGGCCAACAAGCTCCCGTCCGTGGGCGTGGAATACAAGGAAGGCGTGCGCTGGGCCGTGTTCGATGCCGGATTAGACCTGATGGTCCACCTGTTCGAAGAAGAAAAGCGCAACGAGATTTCGCTTGACCGCCTGTACGCCGACGGCAAGATTGTGGAACTCGAAGAAAATGACTTTGTGAAGAAGACCACCAAGAAGAAGAGCAGTGAAGATGAACTCGTTTGAGCAAGAAATCGCAGAGGCGCTCGCCGCCACCGGTTCCTTCGAGAAGGAAGCCGCTTTAAAGCTTATCTCCGTGCCGCCTGACACCAGCCACGGCAACTTCACCATTCCGTGCTTCTCACTCGCGAAGGTGATGCGCAAGGCCCCGAAGATGATTGCGGAAGACCTCGCCGCACAGGTGAAGCTCCCCGCAGGACTCTCGAAGGTCGAAGCCGTGAACGGCTACCTGAACTTCTTCATCGACCGCGGATTCCTCGCGAAGTCGACGCTCGAAGAAATCGCCGCAAAGGGACTTGAATACGGACATGCCGCTCCGAATGGCAAGGTCGTGTGCATCGACTTCAGCTCCCCGAACATCGGCAAGGAACTCGCCTTCCACCACCTGCGCTCCACGATGATCGGAAACTCGCTTTCCCGCATCTACAAGGCCGCCGGTTACAAGGTGGAACGCATCAACCACCTCGGCGACTGGGGAACCGCTTTCGGCAAGCTCATCGTGATGTACCTGCGCGAAAAACGCCCGACGGACGACGCCACGCTCGATAGCCTCACCGTGAAGGAACTCAACATCCTTTACGCCGCCTTCTCCAAGGCATCTAAGGAAGAGCCGGGCCTCGAAGACGAAGCGCGCGCCGCATTCACCAAACTCGAACAGGGCGACGAATTCTACCGCAAGCTTTGGACCGCCTTCCGCGCCGCAACGCTCAAGGAACTCATGCGCATCTACGACATGATGGGCGTGGGCTTTGACCACTACACCGGCGAATCCTTCTTCGAAGACAAGATTCCGGCCATT
>JBGUQN010000086.1:0-8482 GCA_045131085.1 Fibrobacter sp. | reverse complement strand
GGCAAGGACGTGATCGTGTTCGACGACATGGTCCGTACCGGTACGACGATCGTGCAGTGCTGCGAACACATCAAGAAGGGCAACCCGAACCGTGTTTGCTTCGGCGTTACGCACTTCCACACCAGTGCTGAAGCCCGCGAAAAGCTCAACAGCCCGGCCATCGACGAAATCCTCACGACCTCTACGCTCCCGGATATCATGAACCGTGACTGCCAGGGCCGCCTCCGCAAGAAGCTCACCGTGCTCAAGCTCGGCAAGTGGATTGCTCGCCACGTGATGCAGATGTACGGCATGGACGATGGCCGCTTCGAGAAGGACTTCTACAAGATCGATATGTCTTCGAAGAACCCGCGTTGGCCGCCTGTATTTTTTTAAGACCGTTCGCGCTTAATTCTGGATTTAAATTACTCCGGTAAGCGCTCACTCTCGCAACCGCCCCTGTTTAATAACAGGGGCTTTGTTGCTCACGTAAGACCGTTCGCGAATGAGACCGTTCGCGCTTAATTAGAGATTGCTGCAATTCAGAAAAACCGCGAAATTTTGCTAAAAAACGCGTTTTTTGTTTCTGTTGTTAAGTAAGACAATAGAAAGCGCACCGCTATTGTTTTTTCGCTGGGAATGGATATATATTGAACAAGTATTCAACATCAACAAGGAGACAAAATGTTCAAGAAAAAGGTGATTCTTCCCATTGCTGCTTTTGCTATGGTTGGCCTGGTAGGTTGTGGTGACGACAGTTCCAGCTCGCCGACAAATTCCTCCAAGGAACTCCCGAGTAGCGTCAAGAAGATTGAAGACGCCATTAACCAGACTTGCACGCCGACCGAAAACTTCTGCGCAAAGATTTTCGTGGAAGAATTTGCCGATACCGTGCAGTGCGATGGCAAGCAATTTACTCCGATGATGCTTGGCAAGCCGGTGGAAGGCTGTGAAACCGCCGCTCCGGCTGGTCCGGGCGCAGGTGAAGCCCCGGCTGGTCCGGGTGCAGGCGAAGCTCCGGCCGAACCGGGCGCAGGTGAAGCACCGGCCGAACCGGGCGCAGGTGAAGCCCCGGCCGAACCGGGTGCGGGTGAAGCACCGGCCGAACCGGGTGCAGGTGAAGCTCCGGCTGGTCCGGGCGCAGGCGAAGCCCCGGCCGAACCGGGTGCAGGTGAAGCCCCAGCCGAACCGGGCGCAGGCGAAACTCCGGCTGGTCCGGGTGCAGGTGAAACCCCGGCCGCTGGCGGCAACGTCGTTTACTGCGTTGTCCCGGGCGTCATGGGTGGCTGCGAAGAACTCCCCGCTGAAGCCGCTGCGATGTGCGAGTCTACGCTCGAAGGCCAGCTCGTCGATGCTTGCCCTGCAGAATAATCTGGCACACGTATAAATTCTCAAAGCGACTCGTTGATACGGGCCGCTTTTTTGTTATGCAAATTTGTATTGAGTTTTGTGTATATTTATAAAGTAACTTGAGGTTTGGAGTGCTGGGATTATGCGGAAAATTTTTCTTGCGATATGTCTTTTCCTGATTTTTTGCGGTTGTTCTAATCGCGAAAAAGGTGACACCGTTCCAAATTACGGCTATCGGTTTATAATAAACAAGGTCGTTCGGATTGATGGAAGTACTGTTGATTTACAGACTATTCCAGAGAGTTGTGCAGATCAGTATTATAAACGATATGAGTTAATATCTCTAGATATACCTGAGTCCGAATGGCATAAGTACATGAAAATGAATAAGTGGTGTACTTCTTTGTTTAACGGTCAACCCGACACAACGATATATTCATTACGGAATCCGTCTGATACGGAACTGTGTGATTCTGATGGAAATTGCATAGTCAAGCCGGATATTTATCTGAAGGATAACAATGTATTTCAGGTATCCTTCTGCAATTCTAAATATTACACCCAAATGCGCTACGACAGCTTGAATATATCGAAAGATTTTGAAGGAAAGGCATCAGTCTGGGGGACTACGTATGAGATCATTTTTTCTGACACTCTGATCGTTTTGAATGGACGGGGTAAAGATGTGAAGATGTTCTTCTATGTAGAAAAAAAAGAATGGTGCAAGGATTGCCCATTAGAAATGGATGTTTCAAATTATGTATTGGGCCCCTTTAGTTTTACGAAAAGCTCAGTCTGCACTCAAAAGACAGACATTTCGTTCTAGTTATAAACGGGGCTTTTGTTTACCGATATTCTGTTTACCCGACGATAAGGTCGACTACGAGGTAGATGGCCATCGCGATGCTACATGCGCTCACGAAATGTTGGATGAACTTGTTGCCTTTTTTGCGCTGTAAAAAGCTCCCGCAGTAGCCGCCGAGCCATGCGCCCGCGGCCATCACGATGGCGATGGGCCAGTCGATTTTGCCCGCGATGCCGAGTGCCGTGGTGCTCACGAGTAGGAACACGTTGGTGAGCGCGTTCTTGAGGGCGTTCACGCGGATGGGTTCAAGCCCGGTGTAGCGCGTGAGTGCAAAGATTTGTACGAAGCCCACGCCCACCTGCACGATGCAGCCGTATATAGAAATCATCGCGAACCCGAGGGCGCCTTTCCACGTGAGTTTTTCAGGCGGGGTTGCAGGGGGCTTGCCGAGGATATCCTTGCGCAGGTTGCTCATCACCACCACGAGGCAGATTACGCAGGCGAGTATCGCCTGGAAGGCGCGGTCGCCGATGTGGACGAGAAAGCACACGCCGATGCACGTCCCGACAATAGTGGGGATAATCAGCTGCAAGAAGATTTTCTTGTTGAGGTAGCCGTGCTTCATCAGGTTGAAGGCGCTGCTGCAGTTCCCGATGATAAGCCCGATTCGGTTGGTGCCGTTCGCGACGGTCGCGGGCATGCCGAGGAAAATCATGATGGGCAGGCTAAGTGTGGAGCCGCCGCCCGCGATGCTGTTGATGAGGCTTACGACGGCGCCGAGCACAAAGAAAGCGGGGTACTGCGCATACTCCCACCACGTGGCGTCTATCATTTCGCGATTTCCTTTTCGAGGAACTGCTTGTTGTCAAGCACTTTCTGCTTTTGTCCGTATTCCGGATATTCGCCGAGGCACTTGTCGAGCGGTGCGATGGCATCCTGGAGCAGTTTCTTTTTCTTGGCGGCGTCCTTCTGCTTTTGCGCCTTCGTGAAAATCTGCGAAGTAGTTTTGCGCTGAGCGTTGCAGAATACGTTGGCCAGTTCTTGGTACTTGTCGTTTGCTTCCTTGCGGAGCTTGCTTGCCAAGAGTTTCTTCAGTATGCCTTTCGCTTCGGCGTACTTGGAATTCTTGATGAGTTCGTCGGCCTTCGCGAGCGCCTGCGCGGGGTCGTGCGATTCCCAGTACTTGGCGGCTTCGGAATTGGTTGTGGCGGCAAGGCCCGCGATGTAGTCGATGAGCGCCTGGATGTGCAGCTCGTTTTCGAAGTCACGGTAACGCATCTGCAGTTCGGCTGCCTTTTTCTGCGCTTCGGCGAATTGCGCCTGGTTGTCGGCGAGCGCCTTTATGGAATCGTATTCCTTCTTGGCCTTGGCGAGCGTGTTCTTGTAGGCGATTTTTTTCTGGTTCTTGGACCATTCTACGAGCGAATCGCCCGGCGCAAGCGCGATGAGGCTATCGGCGGTTTCTGCCACCATGCTGTAGGCGGTCTGTGCGCGGTTCATGTTCTGGATTTGGAACACGAGCGGTTCAAATGCCTTCGCCTTTTCGGCGCGGACTTTGCCGAATTCATTCAGCAGTGTATCGGCTTTGTCGAACCATACTTTCCACATGGGTTTGAGGATGCGGAACTTTTCGAGATAGGCGGTGGCGGAATCGGTGTAGCCCGCTTGGTACAGCGATGCTGCGTGAGCGAAGACTTCATCGATGAGTTTCGGGAAAGCGGTGTAGGGGTCCGGAACTTGCGCGGTTGCGGAACTGGACTGTGTATTGTCGGCGGTGCCCGCGTCGCTTGCGACGGGAGTATTTTCGGGCGTGTTCAGGCGGTAGGAATCAAGTGCCTGCGAATCGAATGCGGCAGCGTGTTCTGTGGTGGCCGCAGAACTTGTTGCCGAGCTTGTAGTGGCGCTTTCACTGGCCTTGGTTTCGCCTGCGGGCGCTGCGGCCTGCTGGTCGGCGCCTGCTTGCGGGTTTGCTGCGGCACCGTCTTGGGCGGCAGTTTGCGGTTGTGCGTCGGTCGCAGGGCTCGGTGCGTTGCCTGCACAGGCGGCAAGCGCGAACATTGCTGCCGCTATTAGAAGGGTCTTGCTCAAAAATCTCGTGTTCATAATCAGTTCTTCTGTTTCTTGCGCTTTTAGTTTCTTCTGGTCCGGATCCTTCGCCGCGATGCCTTGCGGCATCTAGCTCAGGATGACGCTAGCGTCATTCCGCTTCGATAGGCACGAACGCGCCGCCGTCCATTCCGGCAGGCAAATCCCAGTCGTCGTCTTGCGGCATGGCGGCAGCCTTCGGTGCGGCTGCCGGTTGTGCGGTTGCGGGCTGTTCTGCGGTCTGTGCAGGCACAACAGGCTGTGTTGCTGCCGGCGCAGGTTCTGCGGTAGGCGTTGCGGGTTCTTGCGGGGCAGCAGCAGTCGGCGCATTGCCTGCATCGGCATTGCCGGCCGGCGCCTGGCCCGCCTGCGCGTTCTGTTCGCCCGGCTGTACCGCCTGCGCGGTTTCGCCTGCGGGCTGCGTTTCAGCGGCACCTGCCATCGGCATAGGCATGCTGGTCATGATGCCTTCTGCCGCAATCGTTTCTGCCGCCTTCTCTTGCACCTGCGGGGGCACGAATCCCGGCGCTTCGATATACGGGAGTGGCCTACCTTGCGATGCGTCGGCGATGTAGAAGCCCGACATCGGGTCGACGGTAATTTGCCCGCGTTCGTTTGCAAGGTGGAGCGGGACTTCGCCTTCGGCGAGCATCGAGATATCGAAGAAGTCAATGTTTTCCGGAGTCCCGAGGATTTCGATTTCTTCCCTCGCGAACGCGGCCCATTGCGGAAGGCCGCCCGATGCGCCGGCGATGCGTGTCTTGCCCGACTTGAGCGGCTTGTTGTTGTCGAAGCCTACGTAGCTTCCGATGGCCACCACGGAATCAAGCGCAATGCCTTCCTTCTCTACGACGTATGTCGGAATAGCGCCCATGAACGCCACGTTCCTGTAATCGTTCGTGGTACCCGTCTTGCCGAGTGCGGGGTAGCGCAGTTTCGTCTGGCTGTCGGGGCTTGTCACCGTGAGGGCGTTCACCTGGCTGCGTGCGGTACCGTTTACGAATACGGAGCGCAGCATCGCACCCATTTGCGAAGTAATGAGCGAATCAAGAATCACTTTCGATTCTACGGAGTTCCTGAAAATCGTCTGCCCGTCTTTTTTGATTTCCTTGATGAAGCACGGTTCGTTCCATTCGCCGTCCTTGCACTTGAAAACCTTACCCGTGAGTATGGACTGGTAGGCGGTGCTGATTTCGCCGAGCGTAATTTCGTTCACGCCGAGCGGCATGCTGAACACTTTCTGCAGTTTCTGGTTGATGCCGATTTCGTGTGCGAACCGAGCATATTCCGCCATGGAAAGCGAACGGCGGAAATCCGGCCAGTAGCGCAGATGCGCTTCGTCGAGGTAATCGGTTTCGGGATCAACTTGCGCCATCATCACGGAGAGGCGTTTTACGTCGCCCAGCGTGAAGTTCCTGAACAACTTCACGGAATCGATGTGCGGGAGGTTTTCCGAAAGGTCGGGGTCGAGTTCCTGCACTTCGCGCTTGCGGAGCATTTCGGAATAATCCTTGAAGTTGTGGCCGACAAATGCCCTAATCTTTTCGTCTTTCTTTGCCTGCTTCATCGCGACATCGTTGTACGTGCCGTAACGCAGGTCGAGCACGTCAATGGCGCGTTCGTACTTCTCTTCGGATTCGTACTGTGCGGCGAGTGCATACTGCGCTCTCGTGAATTCGATTTCGCGCTTCACGCCGTCTTTCATAGTGAGCCCGAACGAATCGCGCAGCCTTTCAAAATACGCCTTGGTATCTTCGTCGCTGTTGCGTGCGAACCCGTTCTCGCGTGCGATGGAATTGAATTCTTCGAGGCTGAGCTTGTCGAGCAGGTGGTCCAGGAGCCAGATGCTAGCGATGTTTTCAGATCGTGTTGCCGCCCATGCGATGCTCACGAGGTCGCCCTTGTTCTTGTGGTCGGGGCGCGGGTAGTAGAACTGGTTCACGTGCTGGAACACGTTGAAGTCGTTCTCGAGGATGTTCATGTAGTTCCACTTGTGCTTGAGCGCAAGTGCATAGAGTATGGGCTTCCAGCTACTTCCGAGCTGGCGCAGCGCCTTGAAACTACGGTCGAAGTCCGTATTGTGGAAACCGCCCTGGCTTGCGACGACCATGCCGTTCCTGATGGCCACGAGGCCGCCCTGCAGTACGGGTTCCGTTTCAATTTTGCACGGAGCGAAACCGTTCACCTTTTTTTCGTCGAGGATGCTCACTAAAAGGATGGCGCCCTTCCTCATCTGGTTGCCAAGGACAGCCGCCGGCTCTTTGCCTATCTGCTTGCCGAATTCCTTGAGCGATTCTTCGCCAACTTCACCCTTGAGCTGCCCGAAACTCAGGCGTAGCGCCTTGAGGCCGCCCTTTTCGTTGTAGAGCACGGTATCGACTGCGCCGTAGAGGTAGTCGCCCTTGCGTGCGCTAACCGCCTTGTTTGCGTATTGCGCCTTCGGGAGCACGAAACCGCCGAGCTGCATCTGCAGGTTGCTGATGTTTGTCTGCAATGCGCGCTTGGCCGCGTCTTGGCTCTTTGCGTCGAGCGTCGTCACGATTTCGAGCTGCGCCTTTCGCCAGTCGCCGATGTCTTTTTCTTCAAAGAGTTTCTGGTAGAAATCGCTCGAGAGTTTTTCGTCGATGCGTTCAAGTGTGGTCGAGACGCTGAAGCGGAAGTTACCATGCTTGAAGCGGAGCGGTGTTGCGAGCGCTTCGTTCATCTGGTCTTGGTCGATATAACCTTCCTCGACCATGCGGCCGAGCACGTAGCGCAGGCGTTCTTCGCCGCGCTTGAGCGCCTTTTCCTTGCGTTCTTCGGTGCGCTGGATAAACGGGTCGTAGTTGAACGGGCCCTTCACCGAGCCTGCGATGAATGCGCATTCGGCAAGCGAGAGGTCCTTAAGTTCCTTGTCGAAGAAGTACTGGGCCGCGATGGCCACGCCCTTGCCCGTACCCGACACGTGGAACTGGTTCAGGTAGAATTCGAGAATTTCTTCCTTGGTAAAGTGCGTTTCGAGGCGCAGTGCGTTGATGAGTTCCTTCCACTTGGCCTTGATGCTCCTCTCCTCGCGCCCGAGCACGTTCTTTGCCGTCTGCTGCGTGAGGGTGGAACCGCCTTGGCGCATGTGCCCGCTCTTGATGTTGGCCGCCATCGCGCGGAGGAACCCGTGCAGGCTGAAACCGTTGTGGTTCCAGTAGCTGGCGTCTTCTGCCGCAACGAGCGCATTAATGATGTTCAGCGGGATATCGCCGTAAGGCACGTAGATTCGGTGGTTTGCGTCGAAGAATGCCCCGAGCAGTTCGTTGCCGTCGTTGTAGTACACGCGGGTCTCGCCGGAGAGCACCTGCAGGATGGTTTCCCTGTTGAACTGGTTGTCCGGATCGCGCTCGGGGAGAATCTTGAACACGAAGATGTATGCCGGGATGCAGCAGATGAGCCCTACGAGGGCGAATGCCGCAACGATCTTGAAAAGTTTGACTACTACGGAGCCGGATTTCTTCTGTTTTCTTTTTGCCTGTGCCATAAAAATCGCCAAAAGGGCCCTGCGGGTTGCGCAGAGTCTGTTTATATGCTTGAATTTAGCATTTTTTGAGGCCGACCCCTTGAAAATTGGCGCAAAAATAAGTAAAATTAGTGTCCCCAAGATGGGAAGATGGCCGAGTTGGCCGAAGGCGCGTCCCTGCTAAGGACGTATAGGACTTAATCCTATCGCGAGTTCGAATCTCGCTCTTCCCGCTGCAAAGATCCTCCGGCGAAAGTCGGGGGATTTTTGTTTTTGCGCATTTTGCCGTTTTTTGCAGAAATAGCGCCCATTTTTACACATAAATTATATATTCAAAGGAACTCAGGGGTGGACTGATAAATACTTTTGGGAGGACTCACATGCAGAAAATGTCCAAAATATTCCTCGTCTTAACAACCGCAATCTGCGGGTTGTTCTGTGGGTGTTATGACGGGGAAATGGAATGTTATGGTTCAAGTCAGTTTGTTAGTTTAAATTTCTTGACAACGGATGAGTTTGACAGTATTCAATTGTACCTAAATGAAAAGCACATATGTTATGGTGACGTGGGCGTTTATTATGAGCAAATTATATGTCAGGATACTGGACGTTTTTTGGTTGCCACAGTCGTGTCAGAAGCGGATGTTGATAAGTGTGTTTTATCGGAAGAGAATCCTATATGGTACGGTTTTCATTGCTTTGTTGGCAAGCCCTCTGATGGGATAGACGTCAATTCTGCAAAAATACGTGCACAGATATTTTATAAGGATGAAAAA
>JBGUQN010000085.1:0-6137 GCA_045131085.1 Fibrobacter sp. | reverse complement strand
CGGCAAGGCCGAAGAACTCACGTGGGAACTGTACCGCGACACGCTCATCGAGCAGGCGGAACAGGGCGTGGACTACTTCACGATTCACGCGGGCCTATTGCTGGAGCACATTCCGCTGACCGCGAAGCGCACCACGGGTATCGTGAGCCGCGGAGGATCCATCCTTGCCCTCTGGCAGATGCGCCACCACCAGCAGAACTTCTTGTACACGCACTTCCGCGAAATCTGCGAGATTCTCGCCGCATACGACGTGGCGGTTTCGCTCGGCGACGGGCTTCGCCCGGGGTCGTTGGCAGACGCCAACGACGCGGCCCAGTTCGGAGAACTGGACACGCTCGGCGAGCTCACGAAGATTGCCTGGGAATACGGCGTGCAAGTGATTATCGAAGGCCCGGGCCACGTGCCCATGCACAAGATCCAAGACAACATGGCGCGCCAGCTCGAAAAATGCCACGGAGCCCCGTTCTACACGCTCGGCCCCCTCACCACCGACATCGCCCCCGGCTACGACCACATTACGTCAGCCATCGGTGCGGCACAGATTGGCTGGTACGGAACCGCAATGCTCTGTTACGTGACGCCCAAGGAACACCTCGGGCTCCCCGACCGCAACGACGTGCGCGCCGGTGTGGTCACCTACAAGCTCGCCGCTCACGCGGCCGACCTTGCGAAAGGGCACTTTGCCGCCCAGTTCCGCGACGACGCCCTTTCCCGTGCCCGCTTCGACTTCCGCTGGAACGACCAGTTCGCGCTTTCCCTGGACCCCGAAAAGGCCATGGAATTCCACGACAAGACGCTCCCCGGCAGCCAGGCGAAGAGCAGCCACTTCTGCAGCATGTGCGGCCCTAATTTCTGCAGCATGAGAATTACTCGTGCAGTAAGAAACTTCGTTGCGACCGGTGAAGTCGGCGACGTTTAATAAATACGGTGATGCCGGGACTAGCCCGGCATGACATTCAGGTTATTTCTTAGCCTTTTTCTCGGCAAATAGCGCGTCATCGGCGCGCGAGAACAAGTCGACCACAGTCTCTGAGCGGCCGCGGCTAGCCGCATACCCGATACTCGCCGTAAGCGCATACGGGAGCGAAGCAGACGTTCGCGCCAAATCCTCTTTCAGAGTTTTGCAGAGGGATTCAGCTTCCTCATCGCTCGACAAGAAGGCGACCAAGTTAAATTCATCGCCCCCGAAGCGCGAAATAAAGCACCCCATGGGTCCGCAAACTCGCTTGAGTACATCGGCCACCATGTTGAGTGCGCTATCGCCCTCCTTGTGCCCGTACGTATCATTTATACCCTTAAACTTATCCAAGTCCACCACAAACAAGTAGACCTTGCGGTTCTCGGTATACTGCCCGATTTTTGAATCCAAGAAAGAATTGAGTTGGTTCCTGTTATTGAGCTTGGTAAGCGGGTCCGTCGAAATCATGCGGGACTGCATTTCCATAAAAACGAGCAACACCGAAACCACCATCGCATACACGGAATATGGAGGGGAACTGGGCGTACATTCGCAACCAAGCCCGATTAACGGCAAAAGCCCGAACAAGGCCAACGAAATATAGAGGACGCGATCCGCAAAATAGCGCTTCATCGGTATTCTGTAACCCGCAAGAATACAGGCGAATACCATATAAACTCCACAACAGGCAACATAAACAAGGTAATAAGGGCCTCGAGACAATACGTTGTTCTCATCAACGCTCCACACCCACCCGAACTTGATGCTACCCGCCACAAGCGCAATTGCAAAAACGCCCGGAAGAGCGAACAAGGATATCATGCGTTTATCTCGCCAAAAACGGAGCTGCATGTTATAGCCAACGAATCGCAGCCACTGGAAATACAAAACCACATTGATGACGTGGAAAGCAGATGCCATGATGGAAGTCACCACATCCGAACCAGAGAAAACCACGCCATTCAGCGCAACCTTCACCGTATCAAGAACGAGCATGAAGAAAATCATCACGAACACGTGCGTAAGGATGGTCTGATTCGTAAGGCGGCTCAAGCTGGTACGGAGAGCAACGAGCATCACCACCAAGACGGCGACGCAGAACAAATTCGTTTCTATGTAACTGAATAAATCCATATTCACTACCGTTCTGCGTGTTTCCGTTTCTTAATTTCGTAAAGCGAGGCATCAGCCCTGCTCAACAGGTGTTCTTCGGTCTCGCCGTCCCTGAGGGCGGCATACCCCACACTCATCGCAAGCGTGTACGGGAGCGTTTTCGAGCGTTCCTCGAGCTTCGCCTCGAGCACATGGCAAAGTTCATCGGCGGCATCATTGTCCGGGAGATTTGCAAACACGACGAATTCGTCGCCCCCGTAACGCGAAATAAAGTGCCCCCGCGGGCCACAGACGTTTTTCAGAACCGAAGCGACAATAATAAGAGCGTTGTCGCCTTCAATGTGTCCGAAGGTATCGTTGATGCTTTTAAACTTGTCCAAATCAATAATAAACTGGTAAAGCCTCTTGCCCGGAATGTCCTGCTTGAACCGGGCACTTAGGTAGATACTCGCCTGGTTCCTGTTGTTGAGGCGCGTCAGCGGGTCCAGCGAAATCATCTCGCGCTGGATTTCAAGGAATACAATGAGAAGCCCGAGGGTTGCTCCCGTGCAGAAAACGGACACACCAGGGAACTGCGCCTGTAGGCACTGCGATGCAAATGGCAGGAACCCAAGCGCTGAAATAGCATAAAGTTTGTTCCTGTTCAACAGGTCTCGCTGGTTCTTGATAGTAAAAACAGCAACAAGCAGCGAGTACACCAAGTAAATGAACATGACGGTGACTTGAATAAAGAGCCAGTCCCCGCGGTGGTAATGGTTCAACGAATCAATCGTGAAATACCAGCCCGTCCAGATAGAAACTATCGAAAGAACTACCTCGAGCACCATCGGCAAGGCGAACAGCACCCTAAAAGCCGTACCCGAAAAGCGCTCGCTGCGCCCCGAGAGAAACAGCGAATACTGGCTCCAGTAATAGCACAATATACCGCACTGCGCAAAATACGCCGCATTAACGAAATGGTTTAAAGTCCATGCACCAGAAAAGGTCAAACCATCCAGGAGTTCCCAAATTACATCGAGCAAAAAAAGCAGTTCTGTATGGAAACAGAGTCTAAAGAAAACTTTCTGGTCGGCTTCATGCATCACGCCACGATGCACCATGAACATCAACACGATGATCATTATAGCGCAAAGCGTGTTTATTGATACGTAGAGCGACATACCGTTCAGCTTATTTCACAATTAAATAATAAAAAAATATCCTTTTAAAATATATCCAAATTTCGCTTTTGCTCATCACCAATATTGGATTGCTCTCATCCATGTAAGCCTAATCACATTTGAACCCATGATGTAAATTTTTGATTAACCTATTTTTATTTATCTTTCCAAAAAAAAGGAGTAAAAATGGTCATTACCGTATTTATCCTGTACCTGCTGATGATGCTCGGTATCGGATTCTACTTTTCCAAGAAGGCGAACAGCCTGAACGCCTACTACCTGGGCAACCGCGGCATGAATAAGTGGGTCGTGGCCATGTCCGCACAGGCCTCCGACATGAGCGGCTGGCTCTTGATGGGCCTCCCCGGCGCCATCTTCGTGAGCGGTTTCTCCGAAGCGTGGATTGGCATCGGACTTGTCATTGGCACGTACCTCAACTGGAAAATCGTGGGCCGCAGGCTCCGCAAGTACAGCCACTTCTGCGGCGACTCCATCACGCTGCCCGACTTCTTTGCGAACCGCTTCCGCGACAACAAGGGAATCATCCGCGTCATCGCCTCGATTTTCATTCTCGCGTTCTTCCTGTTCTATACGGTTTCGGGCTTTGTGGCGAGCGCTAAACTCTTCGGCACCATCTTCGGCATGAACTACACCACGGGCCTTATCATCGGTGCGGTCGTCGTGGTGAGCTACACCTTCATGGGCGGTTTCTTCGCCGTGTGCTGGACCGACTTTATCCAGGCGACCATGATGCTCATTGCCGTCATCGCCATTCCCTCGATTATCATGGCTGGCTCGGGCGGTTTTGCAGCCACCATGGATGCGGTGAACGCGCAGAATCCCTACCTGATGAGCCTGTTCACGAACGCTACCACCGGCAAGTCCATCGGCCTGATTGCGTTGATTTCTAGCCTCGCGTGGGGCCTCGGCTATTTTGGCATGCCGCATATTCTGGTGCGCTTCATGAGCATCAAGAACGCCGAAGACATCAAGTTCTCCCGCCGCGTCGCCATGACCTGGGTCACCATCTGCCTCGGTGCCGCCATCATGATTGCAATCCTCGGCCGCTACTACGTAGAAGCGAACGGCATTACCGTCGCCGACCCGGAACGCATCTTCATGATTCTCTGCCAGACGCTCTGCCACCCGGCTGTCGCCGCCATTCTCATGGCTGCCATCCTCGCCGCCATCATGAGTACGGCCGACTCGCAGCTGCTGGTTTCGGCATCTGCCTTCAGTAACGACCTCTACAAGCACCTGTTCCGCAAGAATGCGAGCAACAAGGAAGTCATGTGGGTGAGCCGCGGCGTGGTCGTGTTCATTACGATTATCGCCGTCATTGTCGCCATGCAGGGCGCCCCGAGCGCCGACGGCGTCAAGCAAGGCAAGAGTTTCCTCGACGTGGTCATGAGCCTCGTGAGTTTCGCCTGGGGCGGCTTCGGCGCCACCTTCGGCCCGATTATGCTCCTTGCCCTGTTCTGGAAGCGCACCACGCTCCCGGCAGCCATCGCAGGCATGCTCGTCGGCGGCATCACGACATTCGTTTGGAAGTTCTACCTCTCCGGTTTCTCCGCAGAAATCTTCCAGATTTACGAACTCGTGCCCGGCTTCGTGCTTAGCTTTGCGACCATCGTGATCGTGAGCCTCTGCACCAAGGCCCCCAGCAAAGAGATCATCGAAGAATTCGACCAAGTCGAACACACCCGCCTGAGTGATATGAAACTGTAGCGACATGAAGCTGTAACTAGAAAAGTCAAACCTTTTTGGATTTTCAAAAGGCCCGCCTATAAAGCGGGTTTTTTTACTTTACACAAATTCGTCATCAACTTTTACAAAGAACAGACAAAATGTCATGTTTTCAAGCCACCCCTTTTTTATACCTTCAAGCGTAAACAAAAAAAAACAGATTTATGTTTCAACCATAAAAGAAGGAGAACATCGTGTTCAAAAAACTACTTTGTGCGGCGGCACTGTGCGCATCATCCTCTTTTGCATTCTGGGATGTATTCCCAGTACTCGAAGACCACCACGGAGAAACAAGTGCCGGTGTATCATTCGAGAAACAGGGCAAAAACATGGAACTCTTTCCTTACATCGGTACACGATACACTATTTTACCGAACTTGGAACTAGCGCTAGCCATCCCCTACTTCATAAACCTAACCGGAAATAATGACAACGGCGTATTAAACCCCATTTTCACGGCACGTTACCAGTTCATTCCTTCCATGAACGTGTTCTTGGACATAAGGATTCCCTCAACGGAATCGTTATACAGTTCAACCGCCTGGGGCTTCTGCCTGGGTGCCCAATACTCCCAGAAAGTTAGCATAGTCAACTTCGGTGCGTATGTGGGTCTATCGGTACAAACCGATGGCGACGAACAAATCAGCCCGCCGCTGGGGCTTGATTTCGGCTTCGAAACCAAATTCGAATTTGGCTTCCCGATCGTTCCGTTTATCGGAGCCGGTGCTATGATGGAAATCGGCAAATACTCTGAAGACGGCCATCACATCGGCAATAGCCATACGGGACACCTTTTAGTAACCCCGATAGCAGGCCTGCAATTCAACATCAACGAATCGTTTAACATCGAGGCTAGCGCCAACACCACACTCGGCAAAAAAGACCACCTCGGAGGACACACCCCGATCGGTACCAACATAGATTTCAATATGAAGTTCTAACTTATTCTTGGTTACGCCTGCCTTTGCAAATAAAGAGCCCCGCTCGATTGAGCGGGGCTTCTTTGTAAAAGTTTCAAGCGGAAGTGCGGAAATCCAGTTGCGTCCGCACTACTATCGCTTATCCGAAATCAATTACTTGGTGATGACGCGGGCCATTTCGCAAACCTTGTTGCTGTAGCCCCATTCGTTATCGTACCAGGCGCAAACCTTCACGAAGGT
>JBGUQN010000084.1:0-23598 GCA_045131085.1 Fibrobacter sp. | reverse complement strand
GACCTTCATGGCGGCCTTGGGCCCGAACCGCTTGCATATCATGTCCATGCAGAGGAACGAGAACCAGCTGAGCGTAAAGCCGCAGTCAAGGGCCATGTATTCGAAGGAGACCAGTTCCTTGTTCGCGAGCAAGTTCATGCACACGACGGAGAGAATGAAGAAACTGACGACGAGGGAGGGAATATTGCGGAGGAGGACAACCAGATCCTGCCATTTGCGCTGGATATAGCTTTTCATGTTGTTTTTTTAGGAAGGTTAGACAATGACTTCCGGAAAAATCCTGCAACATCGCAGAATTCTAACGGCCCAAATATAGACTATTGGCTGGCAATTTTCAAGAGCTGTTAAAAATTCTGCAAAAATTCGACCAATTCGCGGTTTGTACGGTCGTTCAGTGCGTCCGCTTCCTGGACTGAATGATGTTCGTCGCCGGCAAAGTCGCGCGCGCGTTCCCCGCAGATGTCTATGCCGATAATCTTGTGGCCTTGTGCAAGGGCTTCGATAATCGCCTTCATGTGTTCAAGGCTGAGCGAGCCCTGGTCCCAGTTTGTGGCCGCATGGTCCGGGGAGAGGGCGTCCTTGTCGATGGAGATGTAAAGGGGGTGTGAAGATGCGTGGACCCTATCGGGGCTACGCCCCTCCAGGGTGACAATTTCGCTTTCGTGGATAATCATGACCTTGTCATGGGGCGGGATTTCCTCCGCCAGGTGGTCGGCAACTCCAATGAGAGTTACGCTTTGCACAAACTTATTCTCTTCCAACACCTTCTTGACCCAGCCGCCGCAACTGAGAATGTTCCCGAATCGCGGTTCCTGCATGTCGGGGTGGTGGTCAAAAACGACAAGCGAAAACGGTTCTTGGACCATGTCGGTCCAGATTTTACTCATGTAGTGGTAATTGCCGTTGTCGAAGAAGTGGATGCCGCGTGCATCCGTAATGCCCGCGCCTGCAATGCGCCTGCGGATGGCTTCGACGGCCTCGTCGTCGCAGTAGCAGTCCGTGCCCGGAATGTCGGTGCAGTCGATGTAACGGGTATTATCGTACCCGCGCAGCTCCTGCATAAAGGGCTGCTCGGCATAGACTCCCGTGAAGTCCTGGACTATTGTCTTAGTGCAGGCTATTGCAAAGCTCCATAAGTTCTTGGTTTTCCCACTTGATTTCGGGGTGTAGTGAACAGACCCTTCGTTCGCAGCCGAGAATCTCGTTTTCGGTTGGATCCTGGATTGCTTCTCCGAGGTTTACGCAATCGCGAGGGTCAGACAGGGTGTCCGAAAACATTATCGCCATTTCTACACGAATCTGTGCTTCTAAAACAGCTTGGGCGGAATCGTTTTCAATGAAAATTTGTTTGATAAAACTAGAATCTTGCACTATGGAAGAACTAGATTCGGGCTCTCTTGATTCGGAAGAATTTGCTGTATTGGGGGCGGAAGTCGAGTCCCCGCATGCGGTAAGTAAAAAAGCGCTTGTGAATGCTGTCAAAAAAAGCTTCTTCATTGGTTAAACTCCTAACTTGTCAATAACAACATAGCAAAAAATGCTTTTTATATTCCGAATCGTTTGCAATAGGGACAGCTTTGGCAGAACGGGTGCCGGAGTTCGTGCTTTTCGAAACCTTCGCGTAAATTGCGGGCGGTGGGCGAGCCGAGAATTTCGGGCAGACTCTGGTCGGCGATGTTCCCGAGGGTGATTTGCCCGCTGTAATCGAGACAGCAGGCGACTACCCGGCCGTCGTGCAGTATGGCGGAGTGCGTATCGAGGGCATGGCAGGTCCCGCGGACAATTTGTTGCGGGTCGCGGGCGCTTTCCGCCCCCGAACTCGTTCCTGGCCATTCAAAGCGGGTATCTTCGTGGATGTACAGCCTTCCGGTAACGGGGAAGCTTTTGTGCCTGCTGCAGAAATTCCCCGGAGCCACCTGCGTGCCGAACGTTTTGTTTATACGTGAAATTGCAAACGAATTCCAGTCCCCGGCGGCAGTGTCTCCGATGTTCCACAGACGCAAATTGATATACATGTCCGGGCGGGCGACAAGCGCCATGCGGCAAAAATCCAGAACGTTTTCGAGATACCCGCGGGCGTCGTCTAATGGGAGTTCCGCATAGGCGTGCGTCGAGAAGTTTACTTGCCGTACGGCAGGGCAATCTAGTATGTGGCGCGCCGTACGCGAGATGGTCGTGCCGTTTGTGACCAGCGTGAGCGAAAGGCCTGCGGTCTCGATTTCTTTGAGGAACAGTGCAAATCCCGGGTGTAGCGTTGGTTCGCCCAGCACATGCAGGTAGACGTTCTCGATACCTGCTTCTACTGCGCCTGCGATGCACTGCCGGAATAGCGTGCTCGACATGAATTGGCGACTGCCCGAACCGGCCTCGTACCTGCAATCACTGCTGGGGCAAAAACTGCAACGCAAGTTGCAGGCGTCCGTGATTTCGATATAGAGGCTCTTCATTTCGCAAGTCCAGCGCAGTTTAAATCAAACGATATATTTGGCGCAGTTTGAATCAGACAATTTACTTTGCGCCACAGAACCGTTACTTTCCGAGGGCTTTTTTCAGTGCGCGGATGGCGTTTCCGCGGTGGCTGATGGCCTTCTTCTCTTCGAGTTCCATCTGCGCGAAGGTGCGGGTTTCGCCATCGGGTACGAACAGCGGGTCGTAACCGAAGCCCATGTCGCCCACGGGGGCGTAGTTGATGTTTCCGCGACATTCGCCTTCAAAAATCTGCGGTTCGCTTACGACGAAGTCACCGACCCGAGTCCCGGCTCCGTTTAATACAGCATTGTTTAATGCTGCGTCGCAAGGCTTAACCGTTTGGTACGAGAGGGCGCAAAAGTAGCGGGCCTTGCGGTCTTCAATGCCGGCAAGGTTCTTCAGGAGCAGCGTGTTGTTGTCGTCGTCTGCACCGTGGACGCCACTGTAGCGGGCGCTGTAGATTCCGGGAGCTCCGCCGAGCGCAAAAACTTCCAGGCCGGAGTCGTCGGCAAGTACCGTCGCCTCGATGCCGCGCTTGGCAAGCCACAGAGCGGTCGTGTTCGACTTGATGATGGCGTTTTCGGCGAACGAGTTGCCGTTCTCGATGATTTCTTCGTCGAATCCGATGTCCTTGAGGGTCTTGAATTCGTAGTGGTCGGTGCCGAGGATATGGGCGAAGTCCCTGATTTTCCCGGCACTTGCCGTCGCAATAACAAATAAGTGTTTCATTCTAGATGTCTCTCATCCCACATTCCACATCCCACATCTCACATTTGTTAGTAGTGTTCCGGCTTCATGACGATGAGGATGGCGTCAACGACGACGCCCACGCCGCAGAGGCCTGCCGTGCAGAGCCAGAGGATCCCTGTCCAGATTTTGCCTTCGTAGAAGCGGTGCAGTCCAAGATACCCTAGCAGAATGCAGAGGGCTAGCGCTATCCATTTGTTGTGTTCACCTTGTGCGGGCATAATGACTCCTGTGGCTCTTTTTGTACCCCTGAATTTAGCAAATTCCAGGGGGAGAAAGCCGTATATTATTTAGGCGATGTTGCTATATTGCTTGTGATGACTATGAAACTGATGGAAAAATGCAAGTCAACGTTTTTGCTGCTTGGGATTCTTGCAGGCGTTTCCTTGCTTTTGTCGTGTTCTAATGCAGACGGAATCTCTTCGGGCAAAGGTTCGCTCGATATGGATGTCGAGGCGGATTCTCTCTCGGGTATGCTTCGGGTGAAGGTCGGCAGAGTCAAGGTGGTTTTGGGAACTCAAGATGAACAGGCCCGGTTGAATGAACGCCCGCAGATGACGGTCTTGATGAATTACTCCTTTTCGCTTGGGCAACACGAGGTGACTTGCGAAGAGTTCAACGCGTTGATGAAGGGGGAAACGGGCCTTGTTCTGGATTGTTCCGGGAAAAAAATGCCCGCTACGAACTTGACTTATTTTGATGCGGTGCTTTATGCGAATGCGCGTAGCCGCGAAGAAGGCTTTGATTCCGCATATTCCTACAACAGCGTAGTGCTGGATGCCGATAATCATTGTACGAACCTCGATGGGTTTGAGTTCCACCCCGAAAAAGATGCTTACCGCCTGCCGACAGAAGCAGAATGGGTCCTTGTTGCCGGATTAAACTGGAAGCCTGAGGATGGCTGGAATTCACAGAATTCGGACTACAGACTCCATGAGGTTTGTTCTGCATCGAATGAAGTGGATATGCCCTGCGATATGGCGGGCAATGCGATGGAGTGGGCGAATGACTGGAAGGGTTACTTCCGCGATACGATTATAGAAAACTATGTCGGTGCGCCCGATGGCGGTGGAATCGGGGAACGCGTGGTGAAAGGCGGCAGCTACCGCAATGCGGCGTCTTCGATTACTTTGTATGGCCGCGGAGACGTATATACGGTTACTTCTGCTACCCGAGCGGATTATGTCGGGTTCCGCCTTGCGTTTGGGCGTATCCCGAATGCCTCTTGGCTGGAATCTAACGGAACAGCTGTACTCACGCGTGTTGAACCAGTGGCCACGATGTCGACGCTCTATTCGTTGACGAAGACATTTAAGATGAGGCTTGCTTTCCGTAGCGATATTACGGGGAACCTTGCTTATATCGATTATGCGAGCGGATCGTTGTGGATGTACGAAATTAACGATTCGCTGGAAGTTTACCATCCGGAGATTTCGCCGGACGGTGAGAAGGTCGCTTTCTGTACTGGGCTTGAGGGTGTTTCCGGTAAGTCTTCTGTTTATGTACGCGACTTGAATCCGTGGGGCACGAACATCGTGAAACTCGATGTGGAAAATGCCGCCATTCCGCGTTGGCGCGTGCTTGAAAATGGCGACACGGCGATTGTTTATGTGACCAGTGCGGAGAACAATAGGGACGAAACGGCGTTCCGGGCGTTGTCTACTTGGCAGGTGGTTTTCAAGGACGGCGCCTTCGGCGAACCCGAAAAACTGTTTGATGGCGCATTCCATGGTGGAATCAGTGAAGATGAGACTCTCGCCGTGACAGGGGCAAGGCTTTTGCGCGCTCGCGTTGCGGAAAAAGGTTCTACCGTTATGAGTAGTGCTGTCGATACGGTCTGGTACAACGGCGAACAGGCTTGTAACGCCTCGCTTTCGAAAGACGGTACAAAGCGTACCCTTTTCTTGGATTTTGGAGGAAAGACCGGCCGTGAATTTGTGGGGGAAGACTATGACACTCACGAACGCCTGCTCATAGTCGATAGCACGGGAAAGTTAATTCAGTCTGTTGCGGCCCCTGCGGGGTATACCTTCGATCACAGCGAATGGGTGGCGGATCATAACTATGCGGTCGTGACACTTGTAAATACAAACGGCATGCATCAGGTTATTTCGCTGGTGAACTTGGCCGATGGCAGCATTATTGACCTTGCGGAAGGCGATGAACTTTGGCATCCGAACCTGTGGATAAAAAATCGCCAGTTGACGAATATCGACCCGTCGTTGAGCCTGGACAGTGCCGGAGCGTACTTGACGACGGAAGTGCATGAACTGGAACAGGGCCGTTTCCGCATAAAGCTTGAACTGTTCTGGAAAAAAGTTGATTCCATACAGGTTTACTTGGCGGGCAGTTCCAGGATGGAGATGGGGGTGAATCCGGACCTTTACCCCGAAAGCCAGATGTTCAATATGGGCGTGTCGGGAATTGACCCTGTCAGGGATTATTACTTTGTGAAAAATTACGCTTTGAACCATACCAAGAACATGAAGGCCATAGCCCTTTCTGTAGATATGGATGGCTGGCATTGCGACGAAGACCACCTCAGGCTTGTGCTTTTTGGCGGTGTAGGCTACACATACGATGCCAATCACGGCTTCTGGAAAGACGGCTTGCCCGAAGGCTTTATCGATGCTGCCGAACATGCTTTCCCTGCTTCGGCTTCTGAAATGATACAGTTCTCTGATAGGGGAGGATTGACCCCTCCATCGCGTGGATGGGAGGCTGACGCCATCGAGATTCTGAAGGATTCCGTATTCTCTGAAGAGGAAATGGGCTGCCTGAACGCCCGGTTGGCAGACTTGATGGAGGTCGTAAATCTCGCATCTGAAAAGCAGATTTATGTAATCGGGATTATTTTCCCGCAGGCACCGCAATACCGCGAAACGGGTGCGCTCGGCTTGTATGGGTTGCAGCGCAGCGTGGCAAAAAAGAAGATTGCCTATTTGGATTCTATAGCCAAGGCGAACCCCTATTTTGTGCTTATGGATGAAAACAAGATGGGAGAACACGACTACACGGATGAAATGGCCCAGAATCGCGATCATTTGAGCCACATAGGGGCAATACAGATGACAACTCGCCTGGATTCCTTGATAAAAACGTTGAAGTAGTGCTTTCTTTCGGAATTAATTTATTTTTTGTAAAAAGAACGGCCTTTGTGGCACAAGGAGATGTGTATGAAAAGTTTGGTGAAGATGGGGCTTGCTGGCCTCTTTGCGTTTGGCCTTGCTCAGGCGGCGGTTAATTTCCCGTACCCGCAGAGCACCAACTATGGTGGGAACGGCATCGTTCTTTCGAACCAGGCCGAAGCGGCTACTCAGTTGAAGGCTGCGTTTGATTACTACTTGAAAAACAAGTATAAGGAAAGCGGTTCGTATGCCGCTATTGAAAAAGACCCCGGCAGCTATGTTTCGGAAGGTACCGGTTACGGCATGCTGATGATGGTCTACTTCAGCGACAATACGACAAGCTATCAGGCCCAGTTCGATAAGCTGTGGGCGTTCTACAAGGCCGGTTCTAATGACCATGGACTCATGAACTGGGCGTTTGGCGATTTGAAACCGTACAACAACAATGCGAACGCAGCTACAGATGCCGAAATGGATGTCGCTGCGGCCTTGATTATGGCTTCGTACCAGTTTGGCGACGAGAAGTACTTGACCGAGGCTCGCACGCTTCTGAAGAATGTGAAGAAGTATGAGTTCGAAGAAAACGGGCTCCACAAGCCGGGCGATGCCTGGAACGACAAGAAGAATCCTTCCTATATTGCACCGGCTTATTACAGGCTCTTTGCCAAGGTGGATACGGAAAATGCCACATTCTGGAATACGACGGCGATGGATGCCAACTATGCCTTGCTGGAGGCAAACTCTGCAGAATACTCCACGGGTCTTTTTGACAACTGGTCTGATTCCAAAGGAAAGGGGCTGGATGGAAACTATGGTTACGATGCCGCCCGTACTCCGTGGCGCCTGGCGCAGGATTTCTACTGGTTCGACGAATCGAAAGCAAAGACGATGCTCGATAAACTCGGTACTTGGGTGAGCAGCAAGGCTGCGAAGGATATTCGCGGCAATATCAATCGTAACGGCAGTGTCGAAAATTGGGCGGCTCATAACAGCACATTTGTCGCGACGCTGATGACCTCCTTGGTGACGGATGCATCCCGTCAGGGCAAGCTGGACGAATTTTGGAGTGAGGCCGTTTCTCTGGGTGAAGAAGCGTATTTTGAACAGTCCTTGAAAATCCTTTGTGGCCTTTTGGTTTCGGGCAACATGCCGAACTTCATGGATCCTCCTGCACCGCAGAGTTCCAGTTCTGCAGTGGAATCGAGTTCGTCTGCCGTGAATCCGCCGCAGTCCAGTTCTTCTGTTGTTCCGCCGCAGTCCTCCAGCAGCGTCGTTGGCCCGGAACAGAGTTCTAGTTCCACCATCGCTCTCCATGTGGGCCGAGTCGCCGCACCTGCTGTTGCCCTGCATGGCCGCACTCTCGAAATTGCCGGATCCGAAATTGCCCGTATTGATTTGTTCTCCGTATCTGGGGCTGCCGTTGGAACCCTGTGGGAAGGCAAGGCCGGCGGTTCTGTGAAGGTTTCCCTCGAAGGAATCCCGAGCGGGCTCTACGTCGTGAAGGCGAAAGTTTTGGGCGAGACTATTGTGCGTAAGATTAACGTGCGGTAAAGATTTAAGAATTCACTATATAAGAGAAGCCTGTGTGGGTTGACCACGCAGACTTTTTTTATATTGTTTTCAATAAATGAGGATTATTATGAAGAATTTGCTTAAACCGTTGTTTGGCTTGTTGCTGGTCGCTTCTGCGTCTACCGTTTTTGCTCAGCAGGGCGCACCCACGGGTGCCGCCGTGGACCCGACTGCCGACGAGCAGAAGGCGCTTTCGGCCCTCAAGGGCAAGCTTGAAGGCGCGATTGTCTGGGCGACGAGCCGTGCGAATTCCCACCATGATATCTGGATTATGAATGCCGACGGCACGAATGCCCGTGCACTCACGAGCGGCGACAACGTAGATTGGTTCCCGCGCATTTCTCCGGATGGCTCTACGGTGCTGTTTAACCGCAGCAAGGGCGGCTGGGTCCCCGAGAACGATGCGAACTACCCTGAAAAGTGGGACCTGTGGATGGTCGATATTTCGGGCGAGAACGCCCGCAAGGTGGTGGACAATGCCACATGGGGCACCTGGAGGCCCGACGGCAAGTCCATCGTGTTTAGCCGTGCTGGTAAGGTCTTTACGATGGACCTTTCGAGCAAGGCCGAGAAGATGGTTCTCGATGGCGAAAAGGCTTTCAACAAGAGCGGCGTGATTCTGCAAGAACCGAACATGAGCCCCGACGGAAAGCACATTGCGATTACGCTCCGCGGTTCCATGCGCGAAACGGGCGTGTGGGACCTGGAAAAGTCCCAGTGGACCAAGTCCGGCGACGGCTGCCAGATTGACTGGAACTTTGACGGCAGCAAACTCTATCGCGTAAACCCGACGGGTAACGGCGGTACGGCTGCCCCGAGTGAAATTTTGTGGTTCTCTGCCAAGGATGGCAAGCAGATTGAAAAGGTTGGCTTCTTCGGTATTCCGAAAAACGTGAAACTGATGGATTTGCCGGGCCGCCGCAGTCACGAATACTTCCCGCGCTTCTCTCCCGATGGCAAGTGGCTTGTGTGGGGCGCGACCGACAAGGGCCATGACCATGACATGTTCGACTACGAACTTTACATTTGGAAGATTGGCGAACCGGTTGAAACGGCAACCCGCATTACTTACCACACGGGTAACGACCGCTGGCCGGATATTTGGTTCGGCAAGCTCCCCGTTAAAGAAACTCCGAAGCCTGTTGCCGAGGCTGCAGCGACTGCTACGAATGCCGCTGTTGCTGTGCAGGGTGGCGTAAGCGAAGCCAAGATGGATGAACTCATCCAGGCAATCGACCGCTTGACGGAAGCCGTGAAGGCTCTGTCAAGCGAGAATAAGCAGTAAGCGATTAGCGCTTCGATTTCGATAGCGCTTCAGTAATGACGGCGTCGATGCGCCCTGCAATGACCTTGCCGCCGTAGTAATTCAGATGATCATAGTCATAGGCTTGGTCATCTGGATATTCATGCTTGCCCATCTTATTTTCGTCCATGAATATGTAGTTGGAGTAAGTCGACTCCAGCGCTTTTAGTTCCGCCAGTACTTTGGTAGCCGTGCTACGCCTCATGCCGTGCATGCCGAAGGAGCCTGTCTGGGCATAGAAGGGGCTTTGCGGGAAAACGACTCCGACAACCAGCACGCCTTTTTCTTGGGCGAGCTGGATGATTTCTTCAAATTCCTGTTGGGCTATCTGGTATGGAATCGGGTAGTCGCTCCAAATGGAATCGCTTTCTAGAGGGGTGGTGTTGAACCCATTTGTAATCCAGCTATTTCTTTCGTAGATTCGGACCATGCCAAGAACTTCTCTGAAAATATGCAGGTAGGCCTGTTCCGAAATAATCTGCTTGCTCATTTCGATGACCTTGGCCGGGCTTTCGTCTTTCCAGAAGTTGTGGTTCTTGTCATAGGTGAATCCGGGGAAGGACAATATGTTCTTTTGAAGGGTGACTTCGGGCATAGTGGACCACAGGTCCAAATCAAGTGAAACGATAAGAGCCTTGAGGTTTTTACAGTGCGGGAGGATGTAGTTCTTTGCGAGGTATAGCGAAACATCCATGTCGGATGGGACTGTGGCCATATTGAAGACCATCAATTTTTCGAAAGAATAAGGGTCAAAACCCATGCTGACTCTGGAGGACCCTAGAGCGACGACTTCGACGGAATCGCTAATCGTCCAGAATACATTCATCTTTGTCGGCATTAACGGGTCTGCAGGCTGAGCCCAGTAGTTGGCGACGCTGTCTATGTCGGCCGAAGACTGCGCTACGGCTGAGGGGCTAATCCAGAGGTTTGGGTGCCACAGTTCGTGCCCGGCGACGAGTTCCGTGAGGGAATTGTCGGAAATGTCCAGCAGGACAATCTTTTCGTGAACGCCATCTTGGTTGGTGAGCGATGCGACAATCAGGTTGCTGGAAGCCCATTCCGTATGGTCGAACGAGTAACCTGCAGGTGCTTCGATAGATTGGATGAGTTTTCCGGTGCTGTCAACAACGAGAATTTGTTCGTGAATGCCGTATTTTTTACCGACGAAATCATGGCCGGTATCCCCGCCGAAGTCCAGGAATAGAGTCCTTTTGCTGCCATCCTTGGCAAGGCTTACATTGCATGCCTGTTCTCCGTTGTACCAAACGGTGTCTGCGGAATTAGGCATGTGTGCACGGAGCAGGGTGGAACCTGTTACGGCAAAAGTCAAACTGTCGTCGACTCCGCCGTGGTATGCGCCGTCGAATAATTTTTGCGGTGTCCCGAATTCGCCGTTTGCAAAGGGGACCATCCAGGTAGATTCGTCTTTGAATAATTCAGGGTCTTTATTGCTCTTTGCCGAAGACACGTAAACAATGACCGTATCGCCGGAATCAAGAACTTTCCAGCGGGGGATGGCTGCACTTTCGACATCGAGTTTTACCAGGTTGGAACCGGAACCGTTTAGGTCCCTGACATAGACATCGGAATGGGCGTTCACCCCTTCGGGCTTGGTGCAGAAAGCAACGCGCTCCCCGTCGGGGGATATTTCCGGGTGGTACACGCTGATGGTGTCGACAATTTCAATGGATGCAAAGTCGGTGGTCGAGTAGTCGATGAAAACGAGGTTCTCGGTATCGTCGTTGCGGAAGGCGAGTTTTGTCTTGAAGGTATGCGTCTTGTTGCGGACGTTGCCTGCGCTACCCCAGGAGGTGCTTGTAATTTGCGAAGATAAATCGTTTCCGTTCATCCAGATGGCGTCCGGAATTCTGCCATAGGCGAGTCTGAAACCAAGGTAGTCGCTGGTTGTGGCCGATGTAACGGTATAGACGTCACCGCGGCTGTAGATGTTGATTGCACTGGTGGGGCTATGGTAGTTGCCGCCCTTGATGACGCGCTCGCCAAGGGAGCCTCCGTCGCCTGCGCCGGCAAAATTAGATGTCGTCACGGTCCAAATGTTGCCGAGCCAATCGTTTACCCATTCCGAAACATTGCCTTCCATGTCGCAAATGTTGAGGCTGTTAGCCTTTTTGCTGCATATGGTGTGGGCTGTGATTCCTGAGTTGTCTGCGTTCCAGCTGTTGTCCGTATTCCAACCCTGTTTTGCAGCAAAAAGCCATTCCGCTTCGGTGGGGAGTCGGTATGCCGAAACATTGGGCTTGAAGGAGAACCCTTCGAGCTGGGTGCAGTTGTCCTTGTTGCAGGCCTTGGACGAGTAGACGTATGCCGTGTCAAAGCCTTCGGCCTTGCTTTTGGCGTTGGCGTAAAGGATGGCGTCGATATAGGTGACGTTAGCAACAGGGAAGGAATCCCCGGCACAGTCCTTTTGGCTATTGATACTCTTGTATTCCCCGCATGTGACTTCGTGTTTCCCGATGTAATAGTTATACGTGAAGTTGACCGTTATGGCCTTGTTCTTGTCGGCATCGTCTTTTGACTTGGCATCCTTGATGTCTACCGACTTCCCGCTAGATTCTATCTTGACGAAGTCTGCAGAAAAAGCGGCGCTTTCTGGAATGATTTCGGGGTAGACGTATGTATCGACGTTTGAACAACTTGCCCAAAAGAAAAAAGAAGCCAAGAGAGAAAAGCGCTTTTTCATGAGGTGCCTGTACTAATTCTTGTATTCGGAACGGATTTTGAACGCCATGATGGCAAATGCACCGGCGACGTTCATGCTTGCCTTGCGGCCGGCCATGGGAATGGTTACTTTCATTGTCGCTTCCGCCATGAGTTCGGGAGCGATTCCCAGTTCCTCGTTGCCGAGGATGATAAGGCCTTTTTCGGGCCAGGAAACTTCGTTGATACCCGGAATGTCTTCGCCGGTTTCGAGCGCGATAATCTCGTAGCCGTTTTCCTTGTGCCACTTGACGCAGTCGAAGGGGCTTTCCCAGCGCTTGATGGGTATCCATTCCTGGCACCCGCGTGCAGCGCTCTTTACCGTTACGTGGTCGGGGTTGCAGCTGTAGCCGCTCAGGTGGACTCCTTCGAGCCCGAAGCAGTCCGTGCTCCTGATGATGGAACCGACGTTGAAGGCGCTTCGCAGGTTATGGACCAGTACGGCAAACGGGATAGGTTTTTCGTTTGGGGTTTCGCGGTCCCCCGGTTCCTGCTCTAGGTAAACATCGCGTTCGAACCCGAGGCCCGCCCGCGTGCGGAATGTCTTGTAGAGGTCAATCATTTGCGCCTGGTTCTTGCCCGAGAGTGTTTCGCTTTCGGGGAGTTTCATCCAGCCGGCGTAGGTTTCGAATTCGCGTTTGGCGCGCGGGACATCGTCACCCAGCTGCAGAATGATGACGCGCAGGAGCTCCGCCATGCGTTTAGCCTTGGAGGTCTCTTTCATCGCGAGAAATTTTGGTTCTGTGTACATCGTGGATAAAATTAGAAATTTTTACATTTTGAAACCAGAAATTTTTATATTACGAGAAATGCTTTTTTTAGTATACATTTTGGCGATACTGAGTGCCCTTAGTTTTTGTGGCTGTTCAAACTCAGAAACGCCCTTTGACTCACAAGATCCTGCTTCGGGCACCGAATCTCTACTGTCGAAGAATTTTGTTTTTGTCAAGGCCGAAGGGGAAAAAGTCACGCTTGGCACGGATGACGAAGAGGCGTCGGTTAAGGACAAGCCTTCGATGACTGTGACCTTTGACTATGATTTTTGGATAGGCAAGCACGAGGTTACTTGTGGCGAGATGAATTTGGGCTGCGAGGGTAACCTGCCTGCGACAAACGTGACCTTTTTTGATGCCGTGCTGTACGCGAATGAGCAGAGTAAGGCTGCGGGGTTCGATACGGCGTATTCCTATACGGCGGCCTTCTTTGATGGAATGGGTTCTTGTGTTGGCTTTGACGGGTTGGTTTTTCACCCTGAGGTCGATGCGTTTAGGTTGCCGACGGAAGCGGAATGGGTATATGCGGCGAGCCATGGCTGGAATCCAGAAAAATCATGGCACAGCGCAAATTCGAATGACCAGTTGCACGAAGTCTGCACGTCGCATGTCGATTCTCTGGGCTTGTGCGATATGGCTGGCAATGCCATGGAGTGGGTCGGAGATTTGTGCGTCCCGTTCCAGAAAACGACTGTAGAAAATTTTGTGGGCGGCCTCTCGGAAGGCGGGCTTGAAGAACGCGTTTTGAAGGGAGGGTCGTTCCGTAATAATCCGGAATCGATTCAATTGTATAGGCGCGGTGATGTCTATACGGTGACGTCTTCGACAAAGTCTTCGTATGTAGGTTTCAGGCTTGCGTTCGGGAAGATTCCGGAGCCGGTTTACCTCGATGTTTCGGGAAACAAGGAAAAGTTGAGCTTTTCCTTGTTGGCGGGCGCTAAATCCCTACAGGGAATCCTCGGTCGCTCTTTTTCGAGGTTCTTGTTCTGGGATGACGCTTCTGGCAGCCTGGTGCAAGTCAAGTTTGTGGGCGACAAGGCTACCTACACCGAAATAGAGACAGGGGTGCGGGCGTACCATCCGGATATTTCGTTTGACGGCAGGTATGTCGCGTTCTGTACTGGCCTCGAGGGCGTCTCGGGTAAGTCGGAACTCTACGTGTACCGTCTTGACGGGACGGCGGGTCCCCCCGTGAAACTGGAGGTGGCGTCGGCGGCAATTCCGCGGTGGCGCGTGACGGAAGATGGCGATACGGTGATTGTCTACGTGACGGATGCTGGCGACAACAGGAATGATTCCGCTTTCTTTGCGGCAAGCACGTGGCAGGTGAAGTTCGAAGGGGGTGAATTCGGGAAGCCCGAGAAACTCTACGAAGGCGCGTACCATGATGGCGTTTCTAGGGATGGTCGCCTTGCGGTGACGGGCGCGAGACTCCTGCGTGCTCAGCTTGATGGTGAAGATGCTACCTGGTACGATGCGCAGCAGGCCTGCAATGCGTCGCTGAACCGCAGTGACAACAGGACAACTATTTTCCTTGATTTCGGATCCAAGAAGGCGGACTCTTCATACGGGGTGCATGAACGCATTCTTTTGGCAGATTCTTCCGGTAAGGTTTCCTTGTCGATGAGTGCGCCGGATGGCTACTCCTTTGACCATACGGAATGGGTTGTCGGTTCCGATTCCCTGTTTGTCGCAACACTTGTTAATGCAAACGGGGCTCACCAAAAAATTGTGCTTGCGAATCCCTATACGGGCAAGATGTTTGAACTTGCCGAGGGCGATGAACTCTGGCATCCGGCATATTGGATATTCGAAGACTTCGATTCCACCTTGGCCCTGGATAGCCTTGGAATGTATTACAGCACAAATGGCCAGGTGACGCATTATCTTGCCGAAAAGATGCCGTTGTTCTGGAATTACCACGATTCGGCAGAAGTTGTTTGCCTTGGCAATTCGCATATGCAGGCCGGCGTGTACCCGGGCGAAATGAAGCATTTTGCAATTAATCTGTCTACGACCCCGTGCGACATGCATTGCATAAGGTACATGTACGAAAACTATGTGACCAACCACGTGAAGCAACTGAAGTATTTGGTCATTGGGCTAGACCTTGATTTGTGGGGTGAATACGACGACGGCATGAGTATGGCCCTAAATATGGGGGATGCTCCCGGATACCAGTACGATATTGCGCACGAATTCTGGAAAGGCGGTGTTGACAAAGCCTTTGTAGAATGGGTCGACCAGCTAGGCAACGCCCTCGGATATTCACCCGATATTATGGAGAACAGAGGCTGGGCATATTTCCTTTGCATTCCTGACTGGGGTGCGGGCGAGGATGGCTATGCCGAGGTGGTTGGCGATAGTACCTGGAGCGATGACCCGACGCGCTACGAATCTAATTATGCGGAACTGGAACGGATTTTGAACTTGGCCGAAGAGCAGGGAATATATGTTGTCGGTATTGTTTTCCCGATAAGTCCGTATTACCGCAATACGGGGAGTTATGGCCGCCACGGCATGCGCCGTTCTACTGCGCAAATGCTCATGGATAGGCTCGGTTCGATTTCGTCGGAGCATAAAAACTTTGTATTGATGGACGAAAACCGGATGGGAAACCACGACTACACAGGTAATGACGCTACCGATTACGATCACTTGTGCTTCCGGGGTGCGAGAACGCTTTCGAGGCGCCTAGATTCGCTGTTGAACACGTTAGAGTAGACGCAGTTTCCCAGGAGGGTGGAGTGGCTTTCCGTTGCGAATTAATTGTATATTGTGGGCTATGAAGGTATTTGGTGCGCTAGCGTTATTTTTTTTGCTGTTGAATTTGAATGGTTGCTCAAATTCAGCGGGAATCTATGAAAAGCCAGAAAATGGACACGCTTCTTTACTAGATTCTCTTGACTTGGACGGCATGGTTCCCATTCGTTCGTTCGGGGAGAATGTGACGCTGGGGACGAACAGCGATAAAGCGAGTTCGCATGCCAAACCTTCGATGAAAGTCTCTTTCGATTATGATTATTTTATCGGAAAACACGAGGTGACGTGTGCCGAGATGGGGCTTTCGTGCGGCGGTTCCTTACCTGCGGTAAATGTCACCTATTTCGACGCCATCCTGTATGCCAACAAGCGGAGCATTGCTGAAGGCTTTGATACGGCGTATACTTACACCGGGGCCACGTTCGATAACGAGGGCGCGTGCGTGAACCTGGATGGCCTCGTGTTCTTGCCGACGGTGAATGCATATCGCCTGCCTACGGAGGCGGAATGGGTGTATGCGGCAAGCCTGGGCTGGGTTCCCGATTCGGGCTGGAATGCAGACAATTCTGATTACCGTACGCATGAAGTGTGCAGTTCGTTTATTGACGGTAGCGGCCTTTGCGACATGGCCGGCAACGTGATGGAATGGGTGAACGACTGGTATGTCACATTCCGCAAGGAACCTGTTGCGGACTTTGTCGGCGGGGTAGATGGAGGCGTTCACGGGGAACGCGTTGTGAAGGGCGGTAGTTACAGGAATTCTGCAGCAACGACCTATATATATACCCGCGGGGATATCTATACGGTTACCTCCGTCTCGAAAGCGGAATATGTGGGGTTCAGACTTGCGTTTGGCGCGATAGGGAACCCGATGTGGCTCGACGAGGATGGTCGGCAGAAAAATATCGTTATCTCGGTACTTGCAAGTTCGATGGATATGCGACATGAACTGAATACAAACAAAGTAAAGATTGCTTTCCGCGATGACGAAACCGGGAATCTCGCTTATGTAGACTATTCCGAAGATGTTTCGAGCGTGGTAGAAATAGACGATACGCTTGAAGTGTACCATCCGGATATTTCGCCTGATGGCAACAAGGTTGCCTTCTGCACGGGCCTTGAAGGCGTTAGCGGTAAGTCAGAGGTGTACGTGCGTACCCTTGATTCGGCTGGCTCTGGCCTAGTAAAGCTCGATGTAGAAAATGCGACAATCCCGCGCTGGCGTGTAACGGAAGCCGGCGATACCGTGATTGTCTATGTTACGGATGCGGGGAACAATAGGGATGAAGCCGCCTTTATGCAGGCAAGTACGTGGCAGGTGCAATTTGCTGATGGCAAGTTCGGTACTCCCGAAAAACTGTTTGACGGTGCATACCACGGGGGCGTAAGTAGGGATGGTTCCCTTGCCGTGAGTGGTGCGCGCCTCTTGCGAGCCCGTGTAGCGGGTCGCGATACGCTCTGGTACAATGGCGAACAGGCATGCAATGCGAGCCTTTCGAATGACAGGTCAAAGCAGACGCTCTTCCTGGACTTTGGCGGCGCAACGGGCCACAAGTTCGTGGGGGAGGACTATGCGACGCACGAAGTGATTCTTTTTGCCGATAGCGCTGGTGCATTGGAGCGTTTCCAGAAGGCTCCTGCGGGTTATACTTTCGACCATACGGAATGGGTTGTCGGGGAGGATTCGCTTGTAGTGGCTACCCTGGTAGATTCCGATGGTGCGCACCGCAAGGTGGTGCTATTGAACGCCTATACGGGTGAACTGTTCAACGTGTTGCGTGGCGAGGAACTCTGGCACCCTGCCGTGTGGGTCAATGCGCATGACCGCGCGCTTGTGGACCCCGATCTGGACCTCGATAGTGCGGGGGTCTACTTCACGCCAGAAATGGTTTCTTATGCGCTTGACTTTAGAGTCAAGATGGAAAAATTCTGGAAGTTGCGCGATTCTGCGACTGCAGTGGTCCTGGGTTCTTCGAGGGTGATGTTCGGTGTAAACGAGTCTTTTGTCAAATCGGAAACTCTGTTGAATATGGCTTACCCATCGGGGGATATCTATGGGATGGAATACCTGTCGATAAACTATGTATTTCGCCTTATGCCGAAGCTTAAGTTCTTGGTGCTCGAACTTTCTCCTGATTTCATGTGGGTAAATATATTCTCCTCCTGGGGGCCGATGTGTTGGACGTCTCCTGGGATAAAGTACGATGAATCGCATGGTTTTTGGGAAGATTCCGTGCCGAAGGGTTTTGTCTCACAGGTTGAGAAATCTTACAAGACGCTCCCGAGCCTGCCTTACACTTTTGATGAATACATGCTCCCTACGTATGGCTGGGGTGAGGCCAGTGTAGCTAAAGATACGATGGAATTTGCCCTTGATTCGCCTTCGGTCAATACAAACAAGGCCATGCTTGAAAGGATTGTCGATTTGGCAAGGGAAAGGGGCGTGCAGGTCGTGTTGCTGGTGCCGCCGCAAAACCCGGGCTATGCAAAAACGGGATCGTTCGGAATCTATGGTGTGCGCCGCTCGGTGGCACGGGAATTTCTAGAGTGGGCCCGTTCTCTGGATGTGCTTTTCTTCGACGAAAATAAGATGGGAAATCACGACTACGATTCTGACATGGCGTACAATACGGACCACCTCAGTCGCAAGGGTACAAGGCAACTTTCGACGCGCCTGGATTCGCTGTTTAGGGCTGCTCGGAAATAGCCCAAAATCGCTGTTCGGTAATCTGTTTTTTTCCTTAAAATTTTGAGGATTATTCTATATTTCGGCTATATGCAAAGCCCTCGAAAGCCACGCATCCTTGTCGCCAATGACGATGGGGTAGGTAGCGCAAAAATGCACGCCCTCGCAGGCGTTCTCTCCCAGTGGGGAGAGGTTTTCGTGTTTGCCCCGGAAGTCGAACAGAGTGGGGTTTCTCACGCCTTTACGGTACGCCGCCCTTTGAGGGTGCGCGAAGTTCCCTGCGACGGGGGCTACCGGTCCTTTTCGCTCGATGGGACCCCTGCCGATTGCGTCAAGTTCGCCCTGGGGCATTATGCCGCATATGGGCTGGGCGATACCTCGGGGCTTGGTCCGGGACCTTTTGACGTGTGTTTTTCGGGCATAAACGCCGGCGAAAATTCCGGTGTCTCTTCGCTTTACTCGGGCACGGTCGCCGGGGCCCGCGAGGCAGCCCTCTGGGGTGTCCCCGGAATCGCGCTTTCTTTGCATGGTTCTAACGAGGAAATGTTCCTGGTCGCGGTTGAATTTGCAGTGCGCGTTGTGCAAAATGGCTCTTATGAAAAAATCCCTGCGGGCGTGTTCTGGAACGTGAATTTCCCGAAGTCTACAGTAGATGCCTTTAAGGGCTTTAGGGCAACCCGCATGGCGCTCGGGATGTTTACCGACCACTATACGCACGATGGCGAGATGTGGCAACTCGACGGCGATAAGCTTTGGGAAAAACAGCCGGCCGATAGCGACGACTACCTGTTGCATCAGGGATATGCGACGATTACGCCGCACCGCATCGACCAGACGGATGAAAAAAGTTTGAAAATGATAAACGAGATGCTGGCGGGAACGCCGGTGGATAATTAGAGGAAAAATAATGTCAGAAGAATTGGTTCCAGGATCGCAGTTCAAGAGCCTGATTGAACAGGACATGCAGGATAGCTACCTTCGCTATTCCATGAGCGTGATTGTCGCCCGTGCTCTCCCCGATGCACGTGACGGCTTCAAGCCGGTGCATCGTCGTGTGATGTTCAGTATGCACAAGCTGGGCGTTGTTCCCAACAAGTCGACTGTGAAGAGCGCCCGTATCGTGGGTGACGTCATCGGTAAGTACCACCCGCATGGTGACTCCGCGGTCTACGAAACGCTCGTGCGTATGGCGCAGGATTTCTCGCTGCGTTACCCGCTGGTATTTGGCCAGGGTAACTTCGGTAACATCGACGGTGACGGCGCTGCCGCCATGCGTTACACCGAAGCGAAGATGAACAACGTGGGTGCCCTGATGCTCGAAGAACTCGAGAAGGACACCGTCGATATGGGCCCGAACTTCGACGAAACCCTCGACGAACCGCTGGTGCTGCCTTCCGCGCTCCCGAACATGCTGGTGAACGGTACTACGGGTATTGCCGTGGGTATGGCGACCTCGATGGCTCCGCACAACCTGCGCGAAATTGCCGCCGCAATCCATGCCGTGGCTGAAAATCCTGAAATTCCGGGTGAAGAACTCCTGCAGTACGTTTCTGGTCCTGACTTCCCGACCGGCGCCATCATTTGCGGGCGTGCAGGCATCCGCGATGCTTACCTCACGGGTCACGGCCGCGTCCGCGTGCGCGCCCGTACCGACATCGAAATCGATTCCAAGGGCAAGCCGCGTATCATCGTGACCGAAATCCCCTACATGGTGAACAAGTCCGAACTCTGCAAGAAGATTGCGGAACTCGTGCGCGAGAAGCGCGTTGACGGCATCACCGATATCCGCGACGAATCTGCGAAGGATATCCGCATCGTGATTGAACTGCGCCGCGATGCAGTGGGTGAAGTTGTCCTGAATAATTTGTTCAAATACACGCAGTTGCAGACCACGTTCAGCATCTACAACCTGGCACTCGTGAACAACCTGCCTAAGCTCTTGACCCTCAAGGACTTGGTTCAGATTTACATTGACCACCGCCTCGACGTGGTGACTCGCGCTACGCAGTTCGACTTGAAGAAGGCTAAGGCTCGCCTCCACATTATCGAAGGCCTGCGCATCGCAACCCAGAACATCGACGAAGTCGTTCAGATTATCAAGTCGAGCAAGACGACCGAAATTGCAAAGCAGAACTTGCAGGAACGCTTCAGCCTCGACGAAATCCAGTCGCAGGCGATTGTCGACATGCGACTCTCCCAGCTCACGGGCCTCAACCTCGAAAAGTTGGAAGCGGAATACAACGAACTCATCGTGACTGTCGCCGACTTGGAAGATATCCTTGCCAAGCGCGAACGCCGCATTGCGATTATCCTCAAGCGCCTCGACGAAATCGTGGACAAGTTCGGCGACGAACGCCGCACTACCATCGGCGAATCCGTCGATGACAGCGATTACGAAGACCTGATTGCCGAAGAGGAACAGGTGATTACCTTGAGCAAGGAAGGCTACATCAAGCGCCTGCCTATCGACACCTTCAAGACCCAGAGCCGTGGCGGCAAGGGCATTATCGGTGCCGGCCTCAAGGAAGAAGACGACGTCGACCAGATCTTTACCGCGAGCACGCACAGTTACCTGCTGGTGTTCACGAACAAGGGCCGTGCTTACTGGACTAAGGTGTACCGCCTGCCCGAAGGTACGCGCAACGGCAAGGGCCGCCCGATTGTCAACTTTGTCGGCCTCACTGAAGGCGAAAAGGTTCAGGCGATTGTGCCTGTGCGCAAGTTCGGCGGTTACTTCTGCCTCGTGTTTGCAACCAAGAAGGGTATCATCAACAAGATGGACCTCACGCTGTTCAGCCGCCCGCGCAAGGCTGGCGTGAACGCAATTACCCTCGACGAGGGTGACGAACTCGTGAAGGTGCAGCTCGTGGGCATGTCCGAAGAGGAATACAAGGCCTCCCTGAACGCCGGTGAGGGCGATGACAACGTGCCCGAAACCGAAGCTGCCGATGCTCCGGAAGTCGAGGGCGATGATGCCGACGATCTCGAAGCACGCCCGATTGCGAAGGACCTGCTTATGCTTGCTACCCGCAACGGCCAGGCCGTCACGTTCCCGATTACGTGCTTCCGCCCGATGGGTCGTGGCACTCACGGCGTGCGTGGCATCAAGCTTGCCGAAGGCGACGAGGTGATTTCGCTCCTGTGGCTCAAGGAAGGCAACAAGGTGCTCACCATTACCGAAAAGGGCTATGGTAAGCGCTCCGAACCGGGTACATACCGCGTTACCCGCCGTGGAAGCAAGGGCGTGAAGAACCTGAACGTTACCGACAAGATCGGTCCGGCCGTGTTTGTCGACAGCGTTGCCGATGACTACGACTTGATTATCACGAGTAAGGAAGGCCAGGTTATCCGCATCAAGGCCGATTCCATCCGCCTCACGGGCCGCAATGCTCAGGGCGTGAAGGCGATTAGCCTGCGTGACGGCGACATGGTGCAAGATGCCACCGCGCTCCCGAGCGTGGAAGACATCGAGCAGGATAGCGCCGATGCGAAGGAAACCTTCGAGCATGTGCAGGGCGTGGAAGTGGACGACGATTCCGTCGAGAAGGTCGAACCCGCCGAAGCATCTCCTGAAGCTCCTGCCGAAGAATAATTCTAGCAAATAGCATTAAAAAAGGCGCCTTCGGGCGCCTTTTTGCGTTATTTCCGGCAAAATCGCCTTTTTTACGTTGTTGTTGTAAACAACGTCATTTTCTCCTGGAGCCTGCCCTTGGGTGGCCTAGTGGTATATATTATATAGGCTAGAAAGGAAACTGCCGGTAGAAAATGAATAGCAGAATGATGAATTTGGGCCTTGCCTTCGCGTTAGGGCTAGCTGCCTCTGTCCATGCATCCGATGGGTGCTCTATCCGAGATACGCTCCTTCGGGGGGAAGCGCACCTTGTGACTGGCAACCAGACGGGGGCCATCTCTGGAATCTCGATGGGATACCAGCTGTGGCTTGCCGAGGGCAGTGTCCCTAACAACTCCCTGACCTACTATGATAATGGCTTTTTCAAGGCCGAGTGGCAAAATACCCAGGACTACTGGGCTAGGGTTGGGCTGACCTACGAGGCGACCAAAGGAATGCCCCACAATTACAAGAAATTGTCCTTGGAATACAATTATACAAAGACCGTGGAGTCCGGATCTGTCTTTATCGGAGTCAATGGCTGGACGGTGGATCCGGCAGGCGAGTTCTTTATTATAGATGACTGGATTGCCCAGATTGATGAAGCCTACGTTGGGCGGAAATTTGGTGAATATGAGGTCGACGGCTCGAAATACGCCGTTTACGCCCTCATGACCGATGAAGGGGAGTCCTGGAGGGGATACACCCACCGCGTGCGGTTCACTAGCGTCCGTGAGACTCCGCGTGAGTGCGGTTATATGGATATTACGGCCCATTTTGACAAGTTTGACGAACTCTTTACGGGCCAAACCGACACCATTCCGAATGCTCGCGGGGTCCGTAAGAACTCCGTGCTTAAATTCGGCAATTTGACCGACTTGATGGCCACGGTCGAGGTCTTTGACAATGGCAAGGGCTCCATCGACTATGCCTATATGCGCTTTGGCGATTTGTATGTGGACGAATCCTCCAGTTCCGCGGCTCCGGAATCGGGTTCTGACGCCGAGTCTTCTAGCTCCGTGGTCGGGTCTTCCAGCTCTGTGGCGGAATCATCCGCCTCTATCGAAGGACCCTCCAGCTCGACAACCGTCCTGTCGCAGAAAGCCCTTGTAAGTACCTTCGACCGCACCCTGATGGTTTTCGATTTGCAGGGCCGCATTCTGGGCCACGTGCATGTGCCCGCGGGGACAAGCGTCAATAGCGCTGTCCTTGCAAAGTTCGGTAGGCCTGGTTCCTACATTGTAAAGTAAGTTTACAAAAAACGTCGTTTTTTTGCTGATTTAGACGTTGATGTTTACAACAACGGATTGTATGCTTGTTGTATCATAAAATGTTTTTGCGGATATAAATTAGGGGTAAGGGATCGTGTAGATTCCTTCATAGGAGTTATTATGAAGAAAAGTTATTTGGCTGTTATGGGCCTAACCTTAGTTATGGGTCTTGCGACGTCTGCCTTCGCTGCAGATGCTTGCAATGACAATATGGGCCATTCTGGAAACGGCACTCAGGTGAGTGGCAACAGAGTTGGTTCTATCAGTGGAACCCCCTGGGGTTTTGAACAGTGGTATCAGGGTGGCAACGCCTCGATGACCTACTACAGCAACGGTACGTTCAAGGCCAACTGGAGTGGCTCCAGCGACTACCTGACCCGCGTGGGCTACCAGTACAATGGTAACGGCATTGACCACAAGACGAAGAGTTTTGCTGTCGACTACAAGTATACCAAGACGGGTAACGCCCAGTACGGTTACATTGGTGTCTACGGCTGGACCAAGAATCCGGAAACCGAATACTACATCGTGGACGACTGGTACAGCAAGCCGAGCGAA
>JBGUQN010000083.1:0-42761 GCA_045131085.1 Fibrobacter sp. | reverse complement strand
CCGAAGCTCGAATTCACGCTGAAGGACAGCCTCGGTCGTGACTGGCAGTGCGGTACCATCCAGGTGGACTTCAACTTGCCGATGCGCCTTGGTGCTGAATATGTCGGTAAGGACAACCAGAAGCATGTTCCGGTGATGCTGCACCGTGCGGCCGTGGGTTCCATCGAACGCTTCCTCGGTATTCTTATCGAAGAATTCATGGGCGATTTCCCGCTGTGGCTCGCTCCGGTTCAGGCCCGCGTGCTCCCGATTTCTGAAAAGTTCGCCGACTACGCCAAGCAGGTCGAAAAGGAACTCGTGAACGCCGGCGTCCGTGTGGAAGTTGACGAATCCAACGAAAAGCTCGGCTACAAGATCCGCCAGTGCGAACTGCAGAAGATCCCGTACAAGATCATCGTCGGCGAAAAGGAACAGGCCGAAGGCGTTATCGCAGTCAATAAGAGGAAAGAGGGAGATAAGGGTCAGATGACCGTTGCCCAGTTCCTCGAAATGACTGCCGAAGACCGCAAGGTCGTGCGGTAATAGACCCTATCGTCGCCCTGCGGGCTTCCTCCAGGGTGACATCCGGTAAAATTAAAACGCAGGCTCGATTGAGTCTGCGTTTTTCGTTGTTTAAATTGATAGAGATTAGTTAATCGTTAATCATGCGTTCGTAGAACTTGCGGTACTTGTCCTTGTCTTCCGTCTTGCGGACAGCGATGGCGTCTTGCGGGTGACGGTTGAGCATGCCCGTAATCATCTGCGGGATGATGTAGCCCCATTCGTACTTCTGCTGAAGCGGGAGGAAGAGCTCTTCGATGGCGTCGAGAACCGGGCGCAGGTCGTACTTCGGGTTCTTGAGGAAGCTGAGCAAAAGTTCGGTGGTGCAGTTGCCTGCGCCGCGGCCCATGCCAGAAACAGAACCGTCGAGGTAGTCGACGTGGTTGATGATGGCCTGGATCGTGTTGCTGAAGGCGAGCTGCTGGTTGTTGTGGCCGTGGAAGCCGAACTGCTTGTTCTTCACGATGCCCTTGTAGCGGGCGAGTTCCTTGTCGATGTCTTCCTGGTAGAAGGCGCCGAAGCTGTCGACGAGGTAAAGGATGTCGGCCTTGCATTCTTCGTTCACCTGGTGGAGCGCTTCGTCAAGTTCCGGACCGCGGTCGCGGCTCACGGCCATGATGTTGAGCGTGGTTTCGTAGCCCATGTCATGGAATGCGTTCACCATGCTGATGCCCTTGTCGATGTTCTTCACGTAGCTTGCCACGCGGAACATTTGGTACGGGCTTTCGCTTGCGGGCTTCACAGCGTCCATGTTCACGCGGCCCACGTCGGCCATCACGGCCATCTTCATCTTGGATTCGATGCCGTCTTTCACCTTCCAGAGCAGGTCGTCTTCGCAGAATTTCCACGGGCCGTATTCCTTCGGGTCAAAAAGTTCGGGGGAGTTCTTGTAGCCCATTTCCATGTAGTCGATGCCGGCTGCGGAAAGGAGGGTATAGAGGCGGCGGACGAATTCCAGGGAGAAGTCGTGCTTGTTGACGAGGCCGCCGTCGCGGATGGTGCAGTCGAGGACTTTGATGCTTTCGTAGTACATGGTTAATTCCTTTGTTGTGCCGGCAAATGTAGGTTCTTTGTCGCGCTTGAACAATAGGATGAAGAAAAATACTTGAAAAAGTTTTATAATTAACGCAAAAATAGCGTTGAATGCGGGCAAAATGGCTAAAATGAGGGGAAAATTGGGGCGCTTTTGACTGGATTTTGCGAACTGACTGCGAAACTGGGGCTCCTCTCTCGACTGGTTTTGCTCGAATTTGCCTTTTTTTGTCTTTTATTCTACGCATGTTTAGCGTAGAATATGACAATGCGGATTTCGTCCCTCTTTTGTCGCCATTTTGCTTTTTTTTGTGGCGGGAATTCCCGTTTTGGGCCGTTTTTAACATTTTGGAAATGAAACTTTTCGCTGTAAGGAAAAAAAGGCGTCCTATATCGGGGCGAATAGCTTATTTTATCGAATAGAGGTTGTGTATGAGTTGCATCAAGTTTGTTTCTCCGATTCTGATTCTTGCCTTGTCTCTTGTCGGGGAAAGTTTTGCCGTGCCGGCGTATCCGTACCCGATTACGGTAAAAAATCCTGATGGCTCCGAGGTGGTTGTCCGCAAAGTTGGCGACGAAAAACTCCACTACACGGTTTCGGAAGAGGGGGAACTCCTTGCGCGCGACAGCCTCGGTTTTTGGAATTATGCCGACGAAAAGGGCAAGCCGACGGGAGTGCGGTTGCACAAACGTGGCGAACGCGGGGATGTAGAAAAGAAGTTCCTGGAAAAGCGAAACTCGAAGGATATTCTCCGCAAATTCTTGAAAGAGAAAAAAGCGAAAATGAAGAAGGCGGATACGACATCTGCCATGGTGCCGCTCCGCAAGGCGGCTTCGCTCCGTGCGGGGGCGCTTACTCCAACCGACAGCGTCCTTGCCGTAGCGACGCGGCCGGAGTTTTCTACCAACATTACGATGGGTGAAGGCAGCGTGCTTGTGGTGCTCGTGGAGTTTTCCGATGTCAAGTTCAAATCTTCGAACCCGCAGAAAGTTTTTCAGGATTACTTGAACAAGGAAGGCTATTCCGAAAACGGAATGCGCTGGAGCGTTCGGGATTATTTTGTCCGGAATTCGATGGGGCAGCTCAAGCCGACGTTTGATGTGGCTGCGCCGGTGACGCTGACTCAAAGGCGCTCGTACTACGGCAACCGAGATAGAGGTGACCTCGCTTTAAAAGATGCCATCAATGTGATAAAGCAAAGGGGCGATATCACTTTTAGCAAGTACGACCGCGATGGCGACAAGGTCGTGGATTACGTGTACATGATTTATGCGGGCGTAGGCGAAGCGGATACGCAGGTCGAAGAATCTATATGGCCGCATGCAAGCGAAACTTGGATAGATGTTGGCGGTGGGTATAGGGTAAAGAGGTATGCCTGTTCCAGCGAACTGAATGGTGTATTGGCGATGTACAATTCTAATTCTACTGTGCTGGCGGGAATTGGCGTGGTAGTGCACGAATATAGCCATGTGCTCGGGCTCCCGGATTTTTACGATACCAAGGATGAAACCGGCCAGAACTATACGACTCCCTATATTTGGAGCTTGATGGACATGGGGGAGTACAATACCTACCCGGATGCTACGGATAGGAGTGGTAGCGCTCCTCCGCGCTTGACCGGATTTGAACGGTTTTCTTTGGGGTGGCTGACTCCGAGGCTTTTGCGCAAGGTGAATGGCGAAGTTACTCTGCGCAGCATTGACCAGAACGAGGCGATACTTATCCCTACGTCGAAAAAGAACGAATACTTTATATTGGATTACCGTGCAAAGTACGATGATATTGCACCGCTGCCGAATAGCGGCCTGATGATTTGGAGGGTGAGTTACGATCAGGACGCTTGGGATACCAACGTGGTGAATACGGGTACTTCGGGCACCGAACACCGTATGAACTTTTTCCGCGCCGATAACGATGCGGGGCTCGCTACGATCAGGCAGGGCTGGTACTCGTACTATGCCCCTACGCACGAAGATACGAACTTGAAAGGTGATGTGTTCCCGGGTTACAAAAATGTGAAGGAATTCAGTGGTTTTGTCTCTTTTTCGGGCGAAGATATCGGACTTCGCATATACGATATTACCGAGCACGATTCGTCGGTGACCTTCAAAGTGGAATGGGAAAATCCGGACCCGATTTCGAGTTCTTCTGAAGTGGCGAGTAGCAGTTCTATTTTGCCGCCTAGCAGCAGTTCTGTAGTACCGCCTAGTAGTAGCTCCGCGGTGCAGCCCCGCAGTAGCTCTGTATTGCCGCCGAGTAGCAGTAGCGCTCGTCCGCGTTCCAGCAGTGGCTTCAGTTGGCCGTTCCGCTCTAGTTCCAGCACGACGGTGTTGCCCGAAATCGCTTCGCTTGAGGGCTCGTTGCATGTAGAGGCGGGTGTGGTTTACGTGAATGTGCCTGCTGCCGGCATGAAGACTGCCCGCGTGTTTGACGTGCAGGGGCACTTGATGCTTGCCAAAGTGTTTACGGAAAATGCAACATCGGTAGACCTGAATGGCTTGCCGCATGGGAATTATGTTGTCCGAATCGATGCCGGCGGGCGTGTGCTGAATAAGAAAATAATAAGGTTCTAGGTTGTTCGTAGACTAGCCTTTTTAGTAGAAGACCGCCTCAAAAGGCGGTTTTTCGCTTTATTTGCGCAATCTGTAAAAATTTGATTGTGGATTTATTATCCATGAGATGTGCTTTTGGGCGTGAGCTGCATCGCCTATAAGAAGGTATTTTTCTTTCTAGGTGTAACACAAAAGGAGTGTTTGGTATGAAAACGTCTCTATGGACTAGTGTGTCCTTTGGCGTCGTGGTGGCTCTATCGGCCGTTGCGGCAAATGCATTTACCCTTACAGGCAAGGTGAACGACGAAAACGGGAAGGCTGTGCAGAATGCTTCCGTGGCGCTCATTGCCAAGGGTCTCAATACAAAAACCGATGCGCAGGGCGCATTCACAATCCATCAGGATGAACCCGTTACTCCGGGCGGTGGCCAGGATGAACCGTGCGTTGCTGGCACACCGGGTTGCGAAGGCGGCTCGGATGCTATTGTGCAACAGCGAGCTGTACAGGGTTACCTCTCCGTGAACAACGGTGTACTTTCTTTTTCGCAGAGTTCTAATTCTCCCGTGCATGTGCAGGTTTTTGACATGGTCGGTAACCGCCTGCTCAACGAAACCCTCTATGGTTCTGGTACGGTCGACATGAAGGCCTCCGTGCAGGCGAAGGGCGTGTATTTTGCCCGCGTCCGTGTTGGCAATGCCCAGCAGAACTTCCGCTTCACTGCTGACGGCAGTTTCAATGCGGCCTTTGGCGCGAAGACTTCGGCCAAGGCAATGCTCAAGGTGGGCGATAACGATGACCTGCGCGTGATTGCCGATGGTTTCGATACGCTCAATGTGAAGCTTACGAACCTTGATACCAACCTGACGCTCACGCTCAAGAAGACCAAGGTAGAACCGCAGTATGCCTACGGTTGGGGCCTCAAGAACGATCCGGTGCCGACGCGTGGTTGCGGCAAGGATACCAGGCTCGACTACAAGTATCGTGGCGACAAGCCGTATATCGATTTCAAGTGGAGCAAGGGAACGCGCACCGTGCGTATCGATATCCCGAAGAGCTACAACAAGAATAAACCGTACAAGCTCATCTTTGGCATGCAGTGCATGGGCGGCTGGGCCGGCGGCGTTCAGGACGAAGGCTACTATGGCCTGAAGCCGTTCGATAAGGATGAGTCGGTTATCTTTGTGGCGCCCGAAGGCAACGGAAACCAGGCACCCTGGGCTCAGGATGACTACCTGTTGTTCGATGAACTCCTCGCTTATCTCGAAGGCAATTTCTGCATTGACTCTAGCCGCGTGTTCTCCACTGGCTTCAGCTACGGTTCCATGTTCAGCAATGGCCTCTCCTGGAACCATCAGGACGTGCTCCGCGCCGTGGCCGTGTACGAAACTGCCGAACGCAACATCTGGCTCCCGCAGCGCCAGAACAAGGGCATTGGCTGGATGGGCGTTCTCGGCCTTGATGATAACCTCTGCACTCCCGAAATGGGTCGTGCTGCTCGCGACATTATCTTGACCCTCAATTCCGAAAACGGCAAGGCGAAGAACGAACGCGCCGAAGAAGCGCAACGTAATGCCGCCCACAAGTGCTACGATTACACGACCGTTGAAGAACGCTTCCCGGTTCGCTGGTGTACGCAGAGCGGCGGCCACATCTGGGACCACAAGGATCCGGGTCAGCAGCAGTCCTGGGTTCCGCAGACCACATGGGATTTCTTTAGCAAGTTCTAACGTAATTTCATCCACACTCCCAGCCCCTTCTTGGCGCAAGCCAGGAGGGGACTTTTTGCGTTTAAGTTTCTACATTTGTACCCATGGAATTCAAGCGTTTTGAAGCTCTGATTGAAATGTTCCCGCAGGTGCAGATTTTTAGCACCGAAGGCGAGGACCTGGATAGGGTCATTACTCATTTTTTGAACCAGCAGAAAAATGTTTCGACGATGTCGGAAGCGATGCAGCGGAAAATCCAGCATGCGCTGGCGCCGTTCTTTCAGCAGCGATTCATTAGCTTGCACGACGAAGAAGCCCCGCTGGTAAAGAACCTGCTGTTGAACAAGAAGTTCTTTTTGCAGACGGACCGCTATATTGATGACATGGCCTGGCCCGAGACTGACCCCGAAAAACTTGACGATGCACTTTCGATTGCGGAACTTTCTCCGGAGATTTTGGAACGCAAGTTGTTGAGCCTTTCGAATGGTGAACTGCGCCGTGTGTTGCTGGCGCGCATGTGGATGGAAAAGCCCGAGTGGATTTATTTCAACGACTTGTTCGGAGGGCTTGACCCGGAATACCGCAGCCACCTGGCGATGAGCGTGGTGGACTTGTCGAAGCGCCCCGGCGTGAAACTCGCTGTGCGCCTTGCCCGCGAAGACGAACTGCTGCCGGAAATCCCTGCGTTCGTGTATGCGGATAAGACCTTCAGGCAGTACGAAGGCGAGTTGCCGAGTGCCGCAGCTAAGCCCAAGTTTACGAAGGCGGAACTGAAGGATTACGAAATTGTGAAACTGCGCGCGAATGACGCTGCAGGCGAAATTCTCTTCGACCTCAAAAATGTGAACGTGCAATTCGGCGATACGACGGTACTCAAGAACCTGAACTGGACAGTGCGCAAAGGTGAACACTGGGCGGTGATGGGCGAGAACGGTGCCGGCAAGAGTACGCTGCTCGGGATGCTTACCGCAGACCACCCGCAGATTTACAAGAACGATATTACTTTGTTAGGAGAACGCCCGGGCCATGGCCTGAACATTTGGGACCACAAGGCGAAACTCGGGTTCTTCTCCCCGGAACTTGCGCTCCAGTACCGCGAGGACCTTAGTTTGTCTGAAGTTCTGTGTACGGGCTTTACCGCAAACCTCTGCAAGGCGGAGAATACTACCTGGGAAGAACGCGCGAAGGCGAAGGAATGGCTTACGTACCTGGGCTTTGACGACGTGGAAGAACGCTACCGTAACTTATCGCCGATTGATAAGCGCGTGGTGCTCATGGCGCGTGCCGCAATCCGCCCGCCAAAGGTGCTGCTGCTCGATGAACCTACGCAGGGCCTCAAGGGCGAGTACCGCGAAAAGATTTTCAACTTGTTGCAACTGCTTTCGAAGGAGACGACCATCATTTTGGTGAGCCATTACGAAGAGGAATGGCCACCCTGTATGACGCACCTCCTCCGCATGCCCAAATTCTCGGGAACTTAGTGCAATAATTAGTTTGGTAAAAATTTTATACATACATTCCGGTAACGATTGATGTATTTTTTTTATAGCCAACAAATTATGTTGGTTGTAAAAAACAAAACAAACTACCTATCAGGAGTGTATAATGACAAAGAAGGTTTTGCTTCTCTGTGGCGATTTTACCGAAGACTATGAAACCATGGTTCCGTTCCAGTCTATGTCCATGTTGGGCTATCAGGTGGATGCGGTGTGCCCCGACAAGAAGGCCGGCGAAACTGTGGCGACTGCAATTCACGATTTTCTTGGCGAGCAGACCTATGCTGAATCCCGCGGGCACAACTTTGCCCTTACGGCTGATTTCGATGCAGTGAAGGTGAAGGATTACGAAGGCCTGTTCATTACTGGCGGTCGTGCTCCAGAATACATCCGTCTCAACGAACGCGTGCTTAAGATTGTGAAGGAATTCTTCAAGGCCAAAAAGCCCGTGGCTGCCATTTGCCATGGCCCGCAGGTGCTCGCTGCTGCTGGCGTACTGAAGGGTTACAAGGCCACGGCTTACCCTGCAGTGGGCCCGGACATCACACTTGCTGGCGGCAAGTATGTTGCAGTGAACGCAGATGAAGCTGTCGTAGACCGCAACTTGGTTACCGCTCCGGCATGGCCTGGCGATACGGCGATTGTCCGCGAGTTCGTGAAGCTCATGGGTGCAAAAATTAAGATTTGATTTTAGCTCTCCATTGGGAAAACTTTTTTCAAAAAAAGTTACTCGTTCTATAAAAGACGCGTACTGCCGGTATGTGTCTTTTTTTGTTTTGCGAAAAAGTCTAAATTTTCGTTTTGAAAAATAAACCTCAATGCGAGCCTGCGAGCGATACTGTAGTTCAAGGGCGCATCGCGCCGACTTAATATGCAATTGACTGAACAGAATATTTTAAGTGCTTTGCGTGCAGTTCAGGATCCGGACTTGCACAAGAACATCGTGGAACTGGGCTTTGTCCAGAACTTGAAAATCGATGGCGACAAGGTGAGCTTTGACCTTAGGCTTACGACTCCGGCTTGCCCGATCCGCGACAAGTTTAAAGACCAGTGCATTGCTATAGTCAAGTCTCTTGGTGCAAGCGATGTGCAGGTGACGTTTACTGCGCAGGGCCGCGTGGAAAGCTCCAATACGGCAGCGCAGGCTCCGAAAGTTTCGTACATAAATGAAGTCTCGCATGTGGTTGCGGTTGCAAGCGGCAAGGGCGGTGTGGGCAAGTCTACGGTGACGGCGAACCTCGCCATGGCGCTCAGCCTATCGGGTGCCCGCGTAGGTATTCTTGACGCCGACATCTACGGCCCGAGCATGGGCCTGATGTTCGGTATCGATAGGGCGCCGGAAGTTTTTGACGACAATACGATTGCGCCCGTAGAAGCGAAGGGCGGCATCAGCATCGTGAGCATGTGCATGTTCGCCGATAGTGACAAGGCGACCATCTGGCGTGGCCCGATGGTTTCGCAGATGATTCAGCATTTTATTCATCATGTGCGCTGGGGCAAACTCGACTACCTGCTGGTAGATTTCCCTCCAGGAACGGGCGACATCCAGCTTACGCTTACGCAGAATTGCCCGATGGCGGGCGCTGTAGTAGTGACGACTCCGCAGGAGGTGGCTCTCGCCGACTGCCGCAAGGGGCTTGCGATGTTTGATTCCGTGGGCGTTCCTGTGGTGGGCGTTGTCGAGAACATGAGCTACTTCATTTGCGACCAGTGCGGCAAGCACCATAATATTTTCCGTGAAGGCGGTGGCGAACGCATTGCGAAGAGTTGGGGAGTACCGCTCATCGCGAAGGTGCCGCTTGAACCTGCGGTGGCGGGTTGCGGTGACGAAGGTACACCTGCGGTGCTGCGTTACCCGAACTCCGAGTCGGCGAAGGCCTTTATGCAGGCGGCCGATGCCACGGTGCGCACGCTTTCGACGTTTGCTTCCGAAGGTGATGGCGTGCTCAAGAATTTTAACTTCGAGTTCGAACAACTTCCGGTGGAGGACGCATGATTCAGCCGAAGAAAATATTTAGGACAAAGGACGGGCGCCTCGGGTTCGAGTGGAATGATGGCACTCGCGGTGCGTGTGCGATTCGCGAACTTAGGTTGGCATGCCCCTGCGCTTTGTGTGTCGATGAACATACAGGCGAAAAATTGCTGGACGAATCTGCAATTCCATGTGATATTAAACTATTGAAGGTGCAGTCTATTGGTCGATATGCTGCTGGACTTACCTTCAGCGACGGTCACAACTCGGGAATTTACCCTTACGACAAATTGAGAGAATTGACGGAAAAGGCGTAAAAAGCCATATTTGTTTGACCGAAGTTTTTTACTAGGTGGATTGATAGGTGTAAAGGTTATGAGTGATTTTAACGAAGCGCTTTATTTTCGCGACTTGAATCGTTACCCGACTCTCTCTCCGCAAGAGGAGATGGCTCTGTTGACGATTATCCGGTCCGACGAGAGTGAAGAAATCCGCAAGTCCGCTCTGCAGCGGCTCATTCGCGGCAATCTTCGCTTTGTAGTCAGCGTTGCTCGTAAGTACCAGGGTAGGGGGCTTGCCCTTCTCGACCTCATCAATGAGGGGAACCTGGGCCTTTTCAAGGCGGCCAAGCGCTTCGACATGGAGAAGGACGTCAAGTTCATCAGCTATGCCGTGTGGTGGATTCGCCAATCTATCCAGAAGGCTCTGTTTGAACAGGTCGGCGCAGTCCGCATCCCGCCTAACAAACTTGCCTTGGTCAACCGCTTCAAGAGGGCGCTCATGCTCAATGGCGGTGACTACGATAAGACCATTTCGATGGAAGAATTTGCTCCGTTTGAACGCGATATCGTGGAAGTCATGGAAAAAATCGTCGACATTTCGCTTGATGCACCTATCGGTGACGATGTCGGCAGCAGCGGCTCTGATTCCGTGAGCACCCTCATGGATGTTCTTGGGTCCGACGGCAACCAGGACGACGATATGGAGAAGGACGAACGCAAGAAACTCATCCAGGAGACTCTTGCTTCTCTCCCGCGCCGCGAAGAAGAAATTTTGCGCATGTTCTACGGGCTCGATACCGTGGAAGATACGACTCTCAAGGATATCGGTGAAGACCTGCGCCTCTCCCGCGAGCGCGTCCGCCAGATTAAGAACAAGACCTTGCGCCGTTTGCAGAAGAGCAAGGAACACAAAGAAAAACTCGCGGACTTCCTGGAGCTTTAATGTCCCATTCGTCGGCTTCGGCCCGTAAGGCCGCATATTGGTTTCTGGCTGTGTGCTGCGGAGCCCTCCTTGCTTTGGGCGGTTACAAGGCATACGAGGAATTCGGACCATCGAAGGTCTCGGTCGAGGCTGTGCCGTTCGGGCTACCTTCTGCGGGCTCTGTCGCCCGTGGCGATACTCCCGATTTGAATGCGGGCGTATCTTCGCTGCCGGTGCAGACGCAGGCCGAACTCCGCCGCGCGGTGGAACTTTCTCATGGTGGCAATTACCAGGCCGCTATCGAAATTTTTGAATCCATTGTAATGATTTACCCGGACATTCTCAAGGTCCAGTGGGAAGAACTTAATACTTTGTTCGAAAAAGACTCCCTTTCGGAACGCGAAGATTATCGCATGAAGCAGTTTGCCGAAATGCTCAAGGCGCGCTATCCGGGAGGAACTGCCGTGTATATCGAAAGCCGCCTTGCTGCCCGCGCTTCAAACACTACGCTTGCTATCCAGTTGGCTCAGGCTGCTGCCGAAAAGGCGCCTGCACTTTACGATGCGCGCCTCTGGTTTGCCAAGCTCCTGTTGCGCGATGGCAGGCTTGCCCAGGCCGCCGCGGAATGCCGCACGGCGATAAGCCTTTCTGCCGGCGCCGACCCGCGCGCCTACGAAATCATGGCGCGCCTCTACCATGACCAGGGCCTGCTGGACAGTTGCTCTGCCGTGGTGGAATATGCGCTCACGCAGTTCCCGGTGAATATGGAACTGCACTTGTTGCAGGGGTACCTCGCCGAATACCGCGGGCATTTTGACGCGGCGGACAAGATTTACCAGAGGATTCTTGCGCTGGACCCGAACTTCAAGAAGGCGACCGAAGCCGAGGCGACTCTTGGCGAAAAGTCCCCTCCGGGAACAGGAACTGCAGTGAACCTTACTCCGCGTGACCGTGCACAGATGGCGGTGGATATCCTTGCCCCGCTCGTAGACCGCTATCCCGAAAACTTGCCGCTTCGCGAGGCCCTCGGGCTTTCGTACTTGAAGGGTCGCGAGTTCGACCGCGCCCGCGTGCAGTTCCAGGAAATTTTGAACCGCGATCCGGAATATCCGGATATCCGCCTGCGCTTGCAGGAGGCAAACGTCACGAAGCCTGCTCCGGTCTCGGCTGCAGACGGGCTTGCGGCGAACCTGAACCGCGCGCTCGACAGCATCAAGGGTGCAAACGCCCCGACAAAGGAACACGACTTCACGACGATGCTCGGACATTACCTTGTTCGTTATGGCGCTACTCCGGGCGAGTTCTTCAAGAAGTATGCCATCGGGAACTTCAGGCCTATCCGCACGAACGTATGGCAAGAGACTTTCTACGAAGGTTCGTACAAGCATACTTACACGGTGGTGTTCGATTCGCTGAACCATTTCCGCGAAGTGCATGTCGTTGTCTCTGATTCTTCGGCGAAGTCGAACCACATGGGAATGGCTCCCGAAATATTTACGCGCCTGCTGAAGCAGAACTCCCGCATTTCGGGCATCGGCAGCAGCACTGGTGAAACAGACTGCGGTGACAGTACCGTACTGGATGCATCGGTGTGGGAAACTCAGGATAACTTTGAAATCCTTGCCCGCGTAGTAGGCAAGCCTTCTGAAGTCCGCATGGTGCGCTTTGACAAGACTGCGCTGCCGCCGGGCCTCAAGCTGTGCGACTACATCCCGTACCTGAAAGAATTCTAGAACAAAATGTGTAATGTGGAATGTGTGATGTGGAATGACTAATTACACACATCACATCTCGCTCCACACATTTTACATCATATATTTCCTGATTAAAGCGTGTTTTTGATGCGCTATTTTTTGTATCTTTATTCCCATGTTCCGTATGCGTTACATGGCATATGCCCTGCTCGTTTTTGCTGCCTTCGTGTTCGAAGGTTGCACGTGCTGCGCGTATTTGAACCATATGTTCAATGCCGAACGCATTTACGACGAAGCCACCGAGATGCGCACTGCGCGCCTTGATAGCGTCTCTGACCCCGAAGCTTCGACGGCCTCTACTGAAGAGCGCATGAAGTACGACAAGGTCATCGAGAAGGGCTCCCGTGTGCTGGAACGCTTCCCCAAGAATCGTAAGCGCACTGCAGAAGCGGTATTCCTTATCGGTGAATCTTTCCGCCACAAGGGAGAATGGGGCAAGGCCATTATCAAGTACGATGAATTTGAACGCTACTTTGCCGACCACGATTCCATGCGTACGGTTGAGTACCAGCGTGCCTACTGCCTTTACAAGAATCTGGAATACAACATCAGCCGTTTCGCTCTCGAACCGGTTATTGCCGACAAGAAGCACCCGTACTATTTCCAGGGATTGAATCTGCTTTCGCTCCTGGATGAACAGTCGGAACATCCGGACCAGGCCATTGACGCCCTGGAGGCCGTACTTGCCGATACCGCCGGCACGCCGTTCATGAAGGGCAAGGCGCATTTCCGCCTGGCAGGCCTTTACTACAAAAAGGAAAACTGGGACAAGGCTCGTGAGCATTACACGGCAAAAGAAATTGAACTCTTGAATGTGCGTGAACGCCAGACTTCTGGCGAACAGGCTGCGGAATGCCTCATCAACAAGAAGGAATACCTGAAGGGCGCCGACGAGTACAAGGCCCTCTACAAGAATCCCGAGTACGAGACAAAGCAGGCCGAATACCTGGTGCGCATTGGCGAGGCCACGTTGATGGGTGGGCGTTACCCGGATGCGTTCGTGATTTTCCAGAAGGTGAACACGGAGTATCCCAAGTCGCAGTTTGCCTCGCGCAGTTACTATAACCTGGGTGATTACGAGCAGAACAAGACGCTCAATTACGAGCAGGCGATTGTCTATTACGATAGTAGCTTTATTTCGCGAACGATTTGCCAATGGGCGCAGACTAGCCGCGAACGTAGGGATGCTCTGCGCAGGCTGCTTACGATGCGCAACAAGAACGAAGAAGTAAAGAAGGATTCTATTCCGAACATGGATCGTTTCTTCGGGACGGAATTCCAGATTGCGGAACTTTTCTTGTTCAAGCTTTCCGAAGTGGACAGCGCGATTGCACGCCTTACCGGCATTATCGAGAATGCGGATGATTCCTTGAAGGTCTTGCGGGCATCTTATGCGCGAGCGTTTATCTACGACGAATTCAAGGGCGACCCCGATACCGCAGAAGAACTCTATAAGGAAATCATCGAGAAGTACCCGAATACCGAATACGCGAAACAGGCGCAGGTGAACCTCGGGATGAAGGTGACTGCCAAGACTCCGGACGACGAAGCGCGCGAAATGTACATGCGTGCCGAAAGCCTGTGGACCACGGCTTCGGAAATGCCGCTCGATAAGATGGACCTTGTGGACAGCGCCTATGCGAACGCGTTCTATGTCTTTGATAGCCTGTACCAGCAGTACCCTGGCACGGAGGCGGGCATACAGGCGCTCTACATGAAGGCCGTTTATTTCCAGATGAATCCGGAAAGGCTCGACAGTGCGGCTGCAGTATATAGGATGCTTCGCGACAAGCACGGCAGGACCCCGTGGGGGCAGTATGCTGTGAAGGTGCTGAACAATAGGGGCTCTAACTCGGAAATGGAAATTGAACGCTTGCGCAAGCGCGTAAAGCAGAGCCTGGAACACATCGACAAGCTTTCGGCGCAGTATTACGAATCCTTGAACAAGAAGCCCGAAGAAAAGCAGGCTGAAGTCAAGAGCAAGGAAGACGAAGTTCTCGAGAATACGTACAACAGCATGTACGACTTTGAATAATCCGGGAGCATGCGGTGAGGCACATTAGTAAACAACTGCGGTGGGGAATCCGGTTGGCGGGCGTTTTTGCGCTTGTGGCTGTGCTCTGTACTTGCGCCGGCAAGGAATCTATTTCGGCCCGTAAAGGCTATGTGCGGTTCCCGGAAAAGGAGTACTCCTCCAAGGAAAAGGCGAAAGTCGGGATGGAAATTTCGGGCGAGGCGAGTTACTATGGCCCGGGATTTGACGGGAAGAAGACCGCCAGCGGGGAAATCTTTAACCAGAACGATTTCACCTGTGCACACAAGAGCTTGCCCTTCGGAACGAAACTCAAGGTAGTGCGTGTCGATACCGGCGAGAGCGTCGTGGTGCGGGTGAACGACCGCGGGCCCTATGCGGCTGGCCGTATTCTGGACTTGAGTGCCGCTGCGGGCAAAAAGCTTGGGCTCGACAAGGCGGGCCATGCGAAGGTCGTCGCGACCGTAGTGGAATAACGAACCGCAATTTTTTCTGGAAAATTTTTCAAAAAACGCGAAATGACAAATACTGTCATTTCGTGAATTTATATTTGGTGCTCAGAAAGTCACTTTCTTGTTTGTGTGGCTTTTTTGGAAAAAAGAGGTAAAACATGACTCGTAATGCAAACCGCACCGTTAATAATAACAGTATCAATGTGCCGGAACGCCTTCCGTGGGAATCGGGGTTCTCTTCGTTCAAGCGCCGTATAGGCGAACAACTTCAACTGGGCGGTTTTACCGACGATATTGTCGAGGATTCGGAATTGCTTTCGTTCTACCGCATGGGGGAGAGCGAAACCTACGTGCTCAGCGCCCTCGGCTGCGCCGTCGGGATGTAGGGCCTGTTACGGATCAGGGGTCGTTATCTTCCAGACACCGTCCTTGCACATGACCTCGACCTGGTCAAAATACTGGGTTTCGTCTTCCCAGCCGCATTTTTCACCTATTGCATCTTGGAAATCGGAAATCCTTGTCCATGTTCCAGATTTGCAGATGTAGAAACATCCTTCATTAATGTGGTACATGGCGAGGTCAACCCTGTCGCCACCGCAGAGTCCTAGGTCGTTTTCGAGTTCGGTTGCGAGGCGCCAGGAATTGCTTTCGCAGACATAGACGCTGTCTTCGGCCCGTCCGGGGCGGCAGAAGTCGGTGTATCTGCTGTCGTTGCAAATTCCGCACTCTGCTTCGACTTTGGTTTGCTTGCGCCACGTGCCGTTTTCGCAAAGGTGTCCCTGTATGACTAGGAATTCGTTGGGTTCATGGCATAGCATTTGGGTAATCTTTTCTGATTCGTCGGCTAACCTCCAGCCGGTGGAGTCGCAGATGTAGTCAATGGGGTTGGGCACGTAAGAGGCGTCGGTGAGTCCCTTGCCGGAATGGCGGTCGTAGGAGAAGAACTGCCCCAAGTGCGTTGCGCAGGAATTTTGCTTTTCGAGAATTTCTAGGTCCGTTGCGACGCGCCAGTTGGTATCGACGCATATAAAGTATTCGACATCCATATTGAGAGAACCCGGATGAAGGGGGTCAAAGCCGACAGAAACGTTCCGGATTTCATTCTGCCTTTTTTGCGTGCATTTTCCGCCCAGTCGGTTTTCTAGGGAATCTAATTCTACGAATTTTCCATTAAGGCACTGGTAGTTGTTTCCGGCTCTTTCGCCTTCTCTTTCGCTGTTGCAGGCCCCTCTTTTTAAAATGTCGTAAGCTAGGTCTTGGGTTGGGGCATTAATCCAATTGTAGTATTCATCGCCATCGAAGGTCTCTTCGGGAATGCAGACGTAGTAACCTTCGTTTCTTTGGGCATAACAGGGCTTGTAACATTCAATCTCGTTCTTTTTGATGCTTTGTTCTGAATTCTTGGCCATCCTCCACTTGCCCTTGTCGCAGATGTAGTAATCATCTGCTTCGCAACGGTCTTCTTCGCCTGGGCTGAAGAGTCTGCGGCTAAGGACGTTATGAGTTGCCCTAAGTCCTTGTTTGGCTTCGGAACAGCTTTCTTCGAGAATGAGTTCCATTTCGTCTGCTAGGCGCCATTTCTCGCCTTCGCAGACGAAATTTTGTTCTCTGGTGGATCGTCCGGAGGAATCATACGTGTCGACCCATTCATACGAAAATCCTCCTTCGAATTCTTTGGTGCAGAAGCCGGCCCTGTATATCAATCCGTCTATTTCTTCCCAGTTGCCGTCCATGCACATAAAATATTCCTCAAATGGCCAGGATTGTAGATATTTTTCACTCGTACTGCCTTCGTTTTCTTCGTTGCAGACGAGATCGAGGTCAAGTTCAAGATCCGTCTTGGGTCTCCATACTCCTTTGGAACAAACGAAGACAAGGCTGTCTGAAACGACGAATTCCCTTGGTCCATCGCTGCAGCCGATATCGACGGCCCATTCCGCCATGGTGTTGGCGTCTTTCCATGTGCCAGTATACGGGTCGCAGACAAAAAGCGTGTCGTGCCTTGTTTCTGTGAGGAATGAGTATACGTAGTTTTTTTCGGAAACATTGCAGTACTTCCAGCGGCCACTTTCGGTCTCTTCGTTAGAGGAGGATGTACTGTCGCTACATCCCGAGAGCAGGATGAGGGAGCTGGAGATAGCCATAAGGAGGGTCGGTAGCCTTGAAAATGAGAGCCGCATATTGTTATTCCTTATAGGTTTGGCGTTTGTTCCGGGCGTATTATAATTAATATATAACGAAAGCATGATAGCGAAGAAAACACTACCATGCTAACTTATAATATTACAATGTGGAGTAGGCTTTTTAGGGCTTATTTCGCCTTGTAGCTGACGAACCTGATGTTTCCGCAGAAATCCTTGTGGATGCCTGCAAATTCAAGCCAGGGGTAGTTGCCGGCTTCGGCTTGCAGCACTTCTGCCTGTTCCGAACCGATTTCAAGGAGGATCGGGGCGCCTGCATTCAGCTTGCCTTCGGTCTGCTGGAGCATTTTGCGGACAAGCGAAAGGCCGTCGGGTCCGCCGTACAGGGCAAGTGCCGGGTCAAACTTATCTACTTCGGGTTGCAACTTGCCCTTTTCGCCATCGGGAATGTAGGGGAGGTTTGCGATAAGGCAGTCGATTTTTGTGGAGGCGTTGCCTGCGGCCTTTGCGATAGCGTCGTCAGAGATGGCGCCCAGCAGGTCGCCCTGTGCAAATTCAATCGTGACTTCGTTTGCGCCTGCGTTATCTTTTGCAAGTGTCAGCGCATCTGCGGAAATATCCGTCGCGAGCACGCGTGCACCTTCAATTTCCTTTGCGCAGGCAATAGCGATGGCGCCTGTCCCGGTACCGACTTCAACGATGAACGGGCTTGCGTTATCTTTCAGGCGTTCCTTCGCCATGTCGATAAGCTCTTCTGTTTCCGGGCGCGGGACTAGTGCTCGCGGGTCACACTTGATGGTATGCCCGCGGAAGCTCGTGTCGCCTACGATGTGTTGCAGGGGCTCGCGGTTTGCGCGGCGTGCTACCAGCGGGCGGAGCGTGTCGAGTTCCGCATCGGAAAGCGGCTTGTCGAAATTCAGGTAGAGGTCCATGCGCTTCTTGATGCCGAGCCCGAAGCAGATGATGTATTCTGCGTCGAGGCGTGCATCGGGTACGCCCTTCTTTTCGAAGAATACTTTTGTCCTGTTCAGAATTTCGAGAACGGTCATCTGCGGTTTTGCGGGCATTTCTCTACCTATATAAATGAATGCGGCTAGGCGTTGAACTTGCCCAGCTTTTCCTGGGCGTTGGCCATCTGGAGACCGTTGATGATTTCGTCCAAGTCGCCGGTAACTACCTTGTCCAGGTTGTAGAGCGTAAGGCCGATGCGGTGATCGGTTACGCGGTTCTGCGGGTAGTTGTAAGTGCGAATTTTTGCACTGCGGTCGCCGGTACCCACGAGGGCCTTGCGGTTGGCGGCTTCTTCCTTTTCCTTTTTCGCGATGACCGCGTCAAGAATCTTGGAACGCAACATTTCCATAGCGTGCAAGCGGTTCTGCAACTGGCTACGTTCGGTCTGACAGCTCACCACCACGCCTGTCGGAATATGGGTGAGTCGCACGGCGGAGTCCGTCTTGTTGATGTACTGGCCACCCGCACCCGAAGAACGATAGGTATCCATGTGGATGTCGGCTTCGCGGATTTCCACGTCGACTTCTTCGGCTTCGGGGAGGATTGCTACTGTGGCTGCCGAGGTATGCACGCGGCCCTGAGTTTCAGTTTCGGGAACGCGCTGCACGCGGTGTACGCCACTTTCGAACTTGAGCGTGCCATACACGCTGTCGCCTTCGATGAATACACGGATTTCCTTGTAGCCGCCCACGGTACCTTCGCTTGCGTCCTGGATGGTCATCTTCCAGCCCATCTTGTCGCAGTAGCCGCGGTACATGCGGAACAGGTCGCCTGCAAAGAGTGCCGATTCGTCGCCACCAGTACCGCCGCGGATTTCGAGCGTCGCATTGCGGAAATCCCACGGATCTTTCGGGACCATCAAAATCTGCAGTTCGTCGGTGAGGGCGGGGAGCTTCTTCTCGATGTCAGAAATCTCTTCTTTCGCCATGGCGACCATCTCGGGGTCGCTGTCGCTGAGGGCAGCCTTGCATTCTTCAAGGTTGTCCATTGTCTGCAGGTATTCTTTAGCCTTCAAGACGGCCTTTTCGATACCCTTGTACTGCTTGTGGATTTTGTTGTAACGAGCCTGGTCGGCCAAAACATCGGGATTCCCGAGTTCCGATTCCAGTTCTTCGTACTTTTCAATGAGTTTGCGCGCTTTATCTTTCATCGGGCACAAAGATAGAAAAAAGGTGGGGAGCCTGTTTCTCTAAGTTTCGCGGCTACCGTCGATAATCCAGTGGCAAAGCTCGGTTATGCTGTCGTAATCGGGCAGGTTGCGGACGAAATTCTGCGACTTGCTCCGTTCAATAAAATTGCTCCACACGTTTTCGTTCTTGCCTTCGAGCCCGAGGTGCTCTTCGATGGCGCCACGGGTCCACACCCAAATTCCTTGGCTGCGGAGCTTCATGTGGATGTTCCTGATGGGGCGCTCGGCTTCGGGCATGGCCGCCATCATGGCGTATGCCTTTGCAGCAGAAATATTGCTGTGCTTGTTTACGGGGCGCCCGTTCACGAGTCGCATGTGGTTGCGGAACGCAAGTTCGCGGAACAGGTTGGTGCAGAACTTTATATCGGGGTCGTTGGGTTCGAGGAATCCGTCGCGGGTGGCCGTAGTGAATGCGTAATCCAGGTCGACAATGGCGCGAGCGGGCATGTCCATCGCATCGAGCACCTGCATGCTCTTGCGGGTGTTGCTCACGCCGCCTTGCCTGACGAGGGCGCACTTGATAAGTGCAAAACTTTGCCCGGTGATGCGTTCAAAAAGTGCGGGCAGCACGCGCCATTCCGTTTTGCCTTCGGTGAGCAGAACGTAGTCCGCAAAAAGTAGTTCGTTGCTGTTCGACAAGCTGAACAGCATCTGCAACTGGCTGGGCGCATCCTGAATCACCTGGTGCACGGCATCTTCCATTCGCTTGCGCATGAACGTGCCACGTTCCTTGTTCTTGCGGATGAGGAGCGATGTGCTCACATCTTCGCTGGTGACCATCTGTGCGGAATGCGTGGCGAAAACTACCTGGTAGCCTTCGTTTGAAAGGTTCTTTAATGCGACGCGCACGAGTTCCACTGCCTGCGGGTGCAGGAATAGTTCCGGCGAGTCGATGAGTAGCATGGTGCGGCTCAGGTAATGGTTGTTGTGGTGCTTCTTGACTTCGGAAAGGTAGCGCACGAGTGCCATCTGGATGGCGCGCTGGCTCCCTGCTCCCATGCGGTTGATGTCGCGCTCGAAACCGTCGTCTTCGTCGATTACCTTGAGGGTCGCCTTCTTCAGGAAGGTTTCCAGTGTCGGGATGGGAATGTCGAGCTCTACGCGGACGCTCGGGAACAGCGGCCTGAGTTTTTCATTCACGTCGTGGTCGAAACTCTGGATTTCAGCAGCCTGGTTTTCGCTGTGCGGGCTCAACATGTCGCTGAACTTGCCCAGGATTTCATTGAACTCGTCTCCGAAGCGCCTTTCGAGCGGCTTGAAAATTTCGTGAAGGAGCTTGGTGAAGGCTTCGTTGCCTTCGAAGTCCCAGATGGCGATGGGCGAGGGGAACATGCGGCTGAAAGCGTGCCTGAACGCATCGCTGCATCGCACCCAGTCCTTTCGTTTGTCTGATTTGCGGTTGTTCGGAACGTAAGCCCAGATTTCTACGTTCTCGGGCACTTCGCCGGGTACGCGCTGGACTTTTTTTATTCGCAGTGCGCCGCAGTTCAAAAACGGGATAATCTCTGCGGCCTTCTCTTCGCCAAGGCGGTTGAGTACGTTTTCGGTGATGCCTTCAAAAAGCCCTTCGACTTCGACGGGATTGTTCGGGTCGTCAAAAAAGGAAATGTCCAGAGAAAACTTGGAAAGCAGCCAGCGGATGCCCATCAAAATGTTGGTTTTGCCTGCATTGTTATAGCCAATGAGTGCGGTAAAACCGCTCAACGGAAACGTCTGCCGCTGGATGGAGCGCAGATTCGAAATAGTAATTTCAGAAAGTCTAAGTGCTTGGGGCTGCATGACCTCAATATATATCATGATTTTGCCAAAAGTTTGGTCTTTTCTTTAAAAAAGCCGTTTTTTTTATGAAAAAAGTTTCACGTTCGGGTAGGGAGAACCATTTTTCTATATTTACTGACGGAAATTGACTAAAAATTTTAAACAAGGATAAAAACACATTATGTCCGATAACTGCAATAGCTCTAAGTCCCCTGTCCGCGTGCGTTTTGCCCCTAGCCCCACGGGTTACCTGCATGTGGGCGGTGCGCGTACGGCCATCTACAACTACTTCTTTGCAAAGCACATGGGTGGCACGTTCTACCTGCGCATCGAAGATACCGACCGCAAGCGTTATAACGAGACGGCACTGCACGATTTGATGCGCGACCTCAAGTGGCTGGGACTTCAGTGGGACGAAGGTCCGGGTTGCGAAGGCGACTGCGGTCCGTATTTCCAGAGCGAACGCCTGGACATCTATCACCGCGAAATCAAGAAACTCTTGGATGCCGGCTATGCCTACTACTGCTTCTGCTCTGAAGAACGCCTGCAGGAAGTCCGCGCCGAACAGGAAAAGTCTCATGTGCCGGTCACAGGTTACGACCGCCACTGCCGTAATATTAGCCGCGAAGAAGCCGAAGCCCGCATTGCCGCCGGCGAAAAGGCTGTCATCCGCTTCAAGGTTCCCGAGACGGGCGTCACCGAATTCGACGATATGATTCGCGGCCACATCAGCTACCAGAACGAACTCTTGGACGACCTCGTGCTCATCAAGCGCGATGGTTACCCGACTTACCACTTTGCGAGCGTCGTCGATGACCATCTGATGGGTACGACGCACGTGCTCCGTGGCGACGAATGGATCAGCTCTACGCCGAAGCATGAACTCCTTTACAAGGCCTTTGGCTGGCAGCCGCCTGTATGGTGCCACCTGCCGGTGATTCTCGACAAGAACGGTGGTAAGCTCAGTAAGCGTAAGGGTGCCGCCTCTGTGGGTGACTTCCGTGACCTCGGCTACCTGCCCGAGACGCTCGTGAACTACCTCGCACTCCTCGGCTGGAACCCGGGCGACGACCGCGAAGTCATGACCATCAAGGAAATGGTTGAAAGCTTCACGCTCGAACGCATCAACCCGAAGTCAGCGAGCTTCGACGAGAAGAAGCTACAGTGGATGAACGGCCAGCACATCCATATGTGTGACGATGCATTCCTCAAGGGCATCATGAAGGAAGGCCTTGTCGCGAAGGGTATCGACCTTTCCAACGAGCCGGAAGCCCGCCTCGACGAAATCGTGAAGCAGCTTAAGCCGCGCGCCCACTTTGTGCAGGACTTGGCCGAGATGGCCGTGTACTTCTTTGTGGCTCCGACGACCTACGACGAAAAGGGTGCGAAGAAGCACTTCGGCGAAGGCTCCAAGGAAGTCGCTACGCTCGTGCGCGACATGCTCGCCTCCATCGAAGACTTCAAGACTCCGGTCATCGAAAAGGGATTCTACGACCTCGCCGAACGTTGCGGCCACAAGGTCGGTGAACTCGTGGGTGCCCCGCGTCTCGCCGTCTCTGGCGTTACCGCCGGCCCGGGCCTTTGGGAAATGTTCGAGATCATCGGCAAGGAAGAAGTGCTCCGCCGCATCGACGTGGCAATGCCTTTGATGAAGTAGCACGCGAGAGAAATGCGCAACCAGTTCCCGCATAGAATCGAATCCCAGCGGTTGTTCTGCTGCCGGTGCCGCAAGGTTACCGCTCATGGGCTGTATGCGCGCGAACCCTATTCTACGTACGGCGGGATGAAACCGCATGTGCCGCTCCTTTGCGTGTGTGAAAAGTGCGAAACGGCGTTTGTCGCTTTTTCGAACGAGTTTGCTTTTTCGCACCCCGAAGATGCGGGCGAATATACCCGCGTGTACGGGAATAGCCGCATTGCCGTAGGCAACTGGCTTTACTTCAGGGGCTCGGTCAAGCCGGGAATGGTCAAGAGCTATTTCCAGACGAATGACAAGGAAATCATTGTCATCAGTTATGATGGCGGTCCTGCAAAGAAAATCGAACTTGACCGCCTTGCACATATCGACGAGAAGTCGCCCGAAGGGTACCGCCTGTTGCCGGCTCAGAGCGCGCAGACACTCCTTGGAGACTGCGTGTACCACGCCATTCGTGATCAGTTTGGTGTGGCGGTGGGGCTTGTGAAGGATGGAGACAAGGACAAGCTTGCCGTGCTGCTCGAGGATGCGTCTGTGCTGTTCATTACGCTTCCGCAGACGGCGCAGAATATCCCGAACGACAAGCTTACTGCGGTTGTGCAGAACAAATTGCAACAGCTGTTTGCCGAAGATGCCGAACGCATTTCGGTGACTGTCGGGCAGGGAATAGTTTATCTCAATGGACTGGTGCGTAATTTTTCCATCAAGCGTTCGTTACGCGCATGTGTGAACAGCATGCCGCATATTCGCGGGTGTGTTGATTTCACGAAGATTATTCCGGAACCTGGAATTACGGATTCACTGATAGAAAACCGCGTCTACTCGCTGCTCGAGTCTTTTGGGCGCAACGTGTTTGACTACAAGGTGAAAGTTTCCGATGGAAAGGTTGCTGTGTCGGTATGCTGTTTCGAAGATTCGTTCCCTAGGGATCTAGAAAACCGCATTGCCGAAATTCCGGGCGTCTTGGATTTGACCTATTCGATGGTCTCCATCCCCGAAAAAGAAATGCAAAATAGGGACGAGTGCCTGGAAATGGAACATAGCTATTCGCTGAATTCCAGGTTCCAGGGCGCTAAAATTAAGGTCTCGTACGTCGAGAACAAGTATTTGCTGGAAGGCCGCGTGCATTCTGCATGGCAAAAGCAGATGGCGTTTGTCAATGCGGTCAAGATGTCGCTTTCCACGTCGGTCGAAAACCGGCTTAGGATTGTAGAGGGATAAAAAGGAGTAGGTATGGCTACTGGATACGAAAAGATAAACCTCATCAAGTCGAAGTTGAAAACTCCGATGACGGTCACGATGCTCTCCGAGGCACTCGGATGCAGCCCGCGTACGGTGTTTCGCCATCTAGAAGTCATTGAACAGGAAAACTGTGGCTTGCGCAAGATAAAGCGCGAGGGTGAAACCCGCTATGTTATCCAGGTTGAAGAACAGGCGAACTTCAACCAGACTGTGGTGAAGCAGCTTGAAAAAGTCAAGAAGAGCCTGCCGGTATCTTCTGCACCGGAAATCAAGATTACGAAACTTCTGGACAAGGTCATCGGGATTCTGCAGACGACGGACCCGAATGAATTTAAGCCCGATGCGGTTTCTACAGACCCAGATTACGTACTGGATTACGGCCCGTTCTGCGACAACAAGCTGCAGGATTCCATGGTGAACCGTGCGCTCAAGGCTATCCACGAAGGTTTCGCACTCAAGATCCGTTACCGCCCGTCGACATCAGAAGAAGAAATCAAGACCTGCGAGATTTTCCCGGTCAAGGTTATCTTGCGTATGGATACGCTCTACCTCGTGGCAGGTGAAATTGACGAGAAGGGCGAACAGATTTTCAAGAACTACATGTTTGAACATATCGAGAGCATGTCGGAGACGAACCATTCTTCGCCCAAGTTTATATTCGATGCTCGCGTGCACTACATGTACGCTTTTGGGAAATACACGGACTCGAGCAAGCCTGAGGACATCTCCCTTGAAATCAGGAACAAGTGGCTGCAGACGCAGTTCGAACGTTCGCATTTTTACCCTGAAGTTTCGAAGCGTTATGACCGCAACAAGAACATGATTGTGGACATGAAGCTCCGCGTGACTCCGGATTTTGAGAACTGGCTTATGGGTGCAGCGTCTGATATCCGCATCCTGAAGCCGGCTTCGCTTCGTGAAAAAATCAAGCAGAAAATGAAAAAGGCTTTGGCCGAAATGGACGGCTAGGAAGGCTTGTTGAAATGGAAAATATCGAGAAAGAACATAGACTTTCCGACTACAACTTTGAATTCCCGAAGGAGCTGATTGCTTCGCGAACTGCGGGCAAGGGCAAAACGCGTATACTGCATTGCCCCAAGGATGGCGGGCCTCGCCGCATTATGAAGGCGCCTGAGATTGTCGACTTGTTCAGGCCCGGTGACTGCCTGGTGGTGAACAACACCAAGGTGATTCCCGCACGCCTTTTCGGGCATACGCTGCACGGCGGCGAGGTGGAAACGCTTTTGGTGCAGGCGCTAATCCCTGCAGAAGATGGCTCTGCCCGCTATGAGGCGCAGGTCCGCCCTGGTAAGGCGTTCAAGATTGGGCGCGAGCTCGAAGTCGCTGGCGTAAAGACTGTGGTTGAAGATATCAAGGAAGACGGCGCCCGCATTTTACGTTTTGCGGTGACGCCGGTGGAACTTGAATCGGTGATGAACCGCGTGGGCCATGTGCCGCTTCCGCCGTATATCGACCGCCCGGACGATGAAAGCGACAAGCTTGCCTACCAGACGATTTTCGCGAAGTATTCGGGTGCCGTGGCGGCGCCTACGGCCAGCCTGCACTTTAGCGAACAGATGCTCGATGACCTCAAGGCGAAGGGCGTGTATGTTGCCGAGGTGACATTGCACGTAGGGCCGGGAACGTTCCAGAACATTTCGGTCGAAGACTTTACCCAGCACAAGATGCACGGCGAACATTACGAACTCACGCAGGAAAACGCCGACATCATCAACAAGGCGAAAGCTGCGGGTGGCCGCATTGTGACTGTCGGGACGACATCTACCCGCGTGGTGGAAACGATTGCCGACGATAACGGAATCGTGAAGGCGCAGACAGGCGTGACGCATGCGTTCTTCTACCCGGGCTACCGCTACAAGGTGGTTGATGGCCTGCTCACGAATTTCCACTGGCCCAAAAGCTCGCTTATCTTGCTTGTATCTGCATTCTATGGCCGCGAGAATACGCTCGAAGCCTATAAAATGGCAGTAGAGAACAAGATGAAGTTGTTTAGTTACGGCGACGGGATGTTAATTTTATAATCGAGTCCGCGCAAGCGGTTGTTTGAAAAAGGAATGAATATGAAGATTGCAGTTATCGGCGGTGCCGGATACATCGGTTCGCATACGACAAGGGAACTTCTCGACCGCGGGCACGAAGTCTGCGTGTTCGACAATCTTTCTAGCGGTCTCGAGCAGAACCTGTTCCCCGAAGCGGGTTTTGTGAAGGGCGATATTTTGAACCCCGATGAAATCGGTAAGTTCCTAGGCGAATTCAAGCCCGAGGGCTTGGTGCACCTGGCTGCATTCAAGGCCGCCGGCGAGTCGATGATTAACCCTGAAAAGTACAGCGTGAACAACATTACGGGTTCTATCAATATCTTGAATGCGGCTTCCGCTGCCGGCGTGAAGTACTTCGTGTTCTCGAGTTCTGCCGCTACCTACGGCGCCCCGAAGTACCAGCCTGTCGACGAAAATCACCCGACTGAACCCGAAAACTATTACGGCTACACGAAACTCGCCATCGAAGGGTTCCTCAAGTGGTATGACCAGCTGCGTGGCATCAAGTTTGCTGCTCTCCGCTATTTTAACGCGGCGGGCTACGATGTGAAGGGGCGCATCAATGGGCTCGAGAAGAATCCGGCGAACCTCATCCCGGTGGTGATGGAAGCGATTCTCGGCAAGCGCAAGGAACTGCTCGTTTTCGGTAACGACTACGATACGCCCGATGGAACGGGCGTGCGCGATTACATTCACGTGAATGACCTTGCGATTGGTCACGGGATGGCTTTTGATTACCTGCAGAAGAACAATAAGAGCCTTATCGTGAACTTGGGCGTGCAGCAGGGGAGTTCTGTACTCGACGTTATCCACATGGCCGAAAAGGTGAGCGGCCGCAAGTGCCCGTACCGCATTGTGGAACGCCGTCCGGGTGACCCCGCCTGCCTTGTGGCCAACCCCAGCAAGGCCCACGAAGTCCTTGGCTGGAAGGCGCAATACAGCGATCTCGAAACGCTTCTTGCGACAACCTGGAAGGCCTACCTCGCCAACGAGAAGTAAGCGGTTTGGCTTATAAAAAATTTGCCCGCGGGCTTTGCCTGCGGGCGTTTTGTTTTTAGCTGTTTGCTTTTCCTAGCAGTTTCTTTGCCTGCGTGGCGAGTAAATCCTTGTCGTCGAGTTCAAGGACCTTCTCTAACCGTTGCTTGCCTTCTTCGGGTTCAATCCCGTGCCTGATGCGGATTTCTCCAACGGCGTAGAGCGCACGGCGAGCTATTTTCGGGTCTTTTTCAAGGGCGAGCCCTTTTTCGAACAGCGAAAGCGCGGCTTCTACGCAACCTCTGGATTTCGCCGTCCCGCCCCATTCAATCCACTGCGTGCTCGGGACGTCGATAAACAGGCTCGGGCTTACAATGCGTTCTGCAAATTTTTTCAGGGTGTCGTAATCCAGCGGCTGTTCTTGCAGGAGGGCGGTCATCGCCTGGCACAAGTGGAGTTTTGCAGCATCGTAGTGCCCCTTCTGTGCGGCGCCGAAACCTTCGTCAATGTTTTCGCGCGTCTTTGCATGCCGTTCTGCGGTAATGTTCCTCTGTGCCGACCTCTTCATGCGTATTTCAAGCGCGTCCTTGCGCTGCTCGGAGAGGCTCTTGCGGCGGGCGGGCATCTTGATGCCTGCAAATGCGCCAAGCCCGAAGAACGGGATGGATGCTACGGCAACCGCCCCGAAGATTCCGGGATTCACGACCCAGTTGACGGCGACATCGAGTATGAGCCCGATTATTGCCGCCCCGCGAATTGCAGGTGGCACGCTGGCAGCATTGTTTTCAAAAGCAGTTGCTCCGAGCATGAACGCAAGCGCGATGCTTGCCCCCATGTAACGCTCGGCCACGTACGGGCTGAAAAAGCTTGTTCCTGTGAATACGTCTATGATGCACCCGCCGAAAATGGCAAGTGCAAAAAATATCGCAAGCGAGACAATTACGCCCCAGCGGTCGCTGAGCTTTATGTAGGCGAACAGGAAGAATAATGCGAACAGGAGGAAACTCGCCCAGCTCGGGAACAGGATCCAGCATGTGAGCAGCCTTCCGTATTCACCTTCTTTGGGGACGAACGCCATTGCGTATCGCGGGAACTGGTCCGTGTAATTCTTGATGAATTTATTCAGTTCCTTTTCGAACTGGGCTTCCTTGGGGTATACGCCGTGTTCCTTGGTGTACAACTCCTTGCCGCCGCCAATTTCCCACCATTCGCGGAATTCTTTCTTCTTAGACTTGATTCGCTCTTCGGTGTCGAACGACTTGCCTGCCGAAAGCACGCGCTCGCGGTACTGCTCGAACTCGATTGCCCTGGCGGAATCGTTCACGGGTAGCCCGATGACCTTGAATTGCGGCATGCCTTCTTCTTGCCACCATTTTTCAAAAGAAAGCGCGATGTTCTTTTCGAGTTCTCTCTGCTGTATTACGGGCGTAAGCGCCGTAACGGCGTTGAATATGCCGATGGCGAGAACCATGGCAAACACGATGTAATGGTGTACTCTTAGGCGTTTCGTGTATTTTTTCAATCCAAGCATCGTGTTACCCTCGTTGTTTAACGTTTGCCGTATTCGCCCAGCTGGTTCCACAGGAAGTCCGTATTTACGTCGCGGTACCCTTCTGCGTTTACGCGTTCACGCAACTTGTGCGCAATGTCGAAAAGGTTCGGGCAGTTCTGCATGCGCTCGAAGCTGTCGAAAATCGTGAGCCTGTCTATCCATTCGGCGAGCTCGGGGAACCGCCTGTCGTTAAAGCGGTTCTCGCGACCGGTCTTTAAGTATTCCAGGTAGCGGTCGGTAATCTTGTGCCCGTCTTCGATGAATATGTCCATCGCCTTCGGGAAAAGTTTATACCCCGTCAGGAACTCGTGCACGATGATTCCGAAACTGAAGTAGTCCACCGACGAAGAGAGGTTTTCGCCCATGATGGCTTGCTCGGGTGCACTGTAGCACGGCGTGAGCTGGCCGCCGTATTCGTTAACGGTTTCACGAAGTTTTGCCTGGGCGTAACCGAAGTCGCAAATCAAAATCTTGTGGTTGTTCCTGTGCAAGGGGTTTTGGCACAGCAGCAGGTTCTTCGGCTTCAAGTCCTTGTGGATGACCTGGTAGTAATGCAACTGGCTAATCGTGTTTGCGAGGTACGCAATCTGTGCGATGCGCTGCAGCATTTCGTCATCGGTCAGGTTCGTCTTGAAAACGCGGTCCAGCGCGCAGCCCTTGATGAATTCCATCTTCAGGTACGGGTGTCGGCCGGCAATGCCTCCGCCCATGCTCTGCACCACGCCTTCGATGTTGGTGGCGCGGATCAGGTTGTTGATGCGGATTTCATCTTGGAACGCACTTAGGAGCATGTTCAGCCTGTGCAGGCGGTTCTTGCCCGGTGCTGCCCAGAACTTACAGATTTTAACGACGATTTCGCGTTCGCCATAATGCTGGTTGTCGCCCGGGTGCTTTATCCAGAAGTTCGCCCTGTATAGGTTGTTCGTACCTTCAAGGGTCAGCGGTTCCAGGAGTTCGATTTTTTCCATGGCCCCGTTGTGTAGGAATTCGGGGTTCTGGTCGAACCAGCGTTGGTATTCTTCTTTTGTATAGTGTGGGCGCAGCGCGAGGTTTCGCGACAACCGATCCAATGATTCTGCCAAGAGATTTCGCAACATGGCCCAAATTTAGATAAGGTCCCTCAACTTGTCGAGGGACAAATTATTCCATTGTCTTTTCGAGTGCTTTCGTAACAACGTCGTAAGCTTCGTCGACAGTATCGCAGAAATGGAACAGCTTGAGGTCGTCCTTGTCGATCATACCTGTTTCGGCCAGGTAGTTCCAGTTGAGAACCTTGTTCCAGTACTTGCTGCCGAAGATGACCACGGGCATGCGGTCGCCGTATTTCTTGGTCTGGATGAGTGTGAGAATTTCGAACATCTCGTCCAGTGTGCCGAATCCGCCGGGGAACACGACCATGGCCTTGGCCAGCTTCATGAACCAGTACTTACGGATAAAGAAATAGCGGAACTGCAGGTTCAGCTCGTCATCGATGTAGGGGTTCGGGTGCTGCTCGAACGGAAGCCTGATGTTGAGGCCTACAGAAGAGGTTCCCACATCGTTTGCGCCGCGGTTGCCCGCTTCCATGATGCCGGGGCCGCCGCCAGTCATGATGGCGAAGCCCTTGTGCTGCTTGTTGGCCCAGCGGCCCAGTTTTGCGCCCAGTTCGTGTGCGGCGTCGTAGTATTCCGCTACGGCTTCGAGCCTCTTGAGGCGTGCGAGTTCCTTTTTGTCCTTGCATCCCTTCATGCGCTTCTTGATTTCGCTCATGGGGAGTGTACGGGCCGAACCGAAGAACACGATGGTGTTCTGAACGCCTTCCTGCTGGAAAATCTGGTTGGGAGCCATGAATTCGGCGATAATCCTGATGGGGCGGCCATTGTCACTGTCGATAAAGTCCATATTGTGGTAAATCATCTTGCCCGGATCAGTTGAAATCACTTGTTTCTTTTTTGCAGCCATGATAGTCTCCTTTGCAAATCTATTTCAATGACAAAATACCTTCAGATTTTGAAAAATGCAATAAAAAAACGATTTTTTCTACTTATAAAGCCAAAAAAACTTTATATTTATCTTATGCTAGTAAAAATCTGGACCGACAGTTTTATCATTACGGGCGAAATCGACACGTTGCGTGACGAACGCCTTACCGACTATATTCGCGAGAACAAGGACTTCATCGCGGTGACCCAAGTAAAGGTGAGCGACAGGAACGACAAGGACCTGTTCCGTACCCACTTCCTGAACGTGAGTACGAGCCATATCGAAATAATCTTGCCCGCCGAGTAGGGGGCTTTTTAGGGAAAGGAGCCATCATGAGCGTATCATTCATCGTTTTCATTGTAGTCGCGGTCGTTGTCGTGGCTGTTGCAGCCTTTGGCCTGGGATTCAAGGTCAGCAAGGACTCGAAGAGAGAATCCCGCGAAGCCCAGAACAACACTCCTTATGAGGATTGCCTTGCCAAGAACGCAAGCAAGTTCAAGTATGGCTCCTTCACGGATGCCCGCGACGGAGAAACTTACCGCACAGTCAAGATTGGCGACCAGGTCTGGATGGCAGAAAACTTGCGCTTCAAGGCCGAAGGGAGCTTTGCCGCCGGCAACGAAGAATCCAATGTGCAGAAGTTCGGGCGCCTCTATACCTGGACGACCGCCTTGGATATTCCTGAAGAATTCAAGGAAGAGTCTCCGGCGAAGGACCTCGCTATGTACGAAAAGATGAAGGACAAAAATTTCCAGGGAATTGCTCCGGAAGGCTGGCATATCCCGAGCAGCAAGGAATGGGAACAGCTCATGGAACATCTGGATCCCAAGTCCAACGGCTGTGAACTCCGCAGCAAGTGCGTCTGGCTGGAACCCGGTACAGATACGCTTGGTTTCTTCGCACTGCCCGCCGGTTACCGCTTCGATAACGGTAGCTTCTGCCAGTTCGGCAAGCGTGCCCGTTTCTGGTGCAAGGATGAATACGGCAAGACGAACGCCTACCGCATGAGCCTTACCGAGGAATCCATGGATATCGAGGGCGTCTACAGGTCCGACGCACTCTCTGTCCGCTGCGTGAAGAACGCCTAACCGCGAATCCCGCACAAAAGTTTAAGTCCCCGCTTTTGGCGGGGACTTTTTATATGTATTTGCGGAGGTTTCAATACCCGAGACGACGAACGAGCAGTCTTACCGTGAGCCGCAGGCGACTCGTCTTAACGAGTCGTCGTAGGCGAGAGAGCACGAGATGCCGGAGGTTCAGCTCCCGAAACGTCGAGTGCTCGGTCTTCCGTGAGCCACAAGTGCCTCGTATTGCGATTATATCGCATAAACCGGCGCCTCAACAATAGAAACAAGTAAACTTGTTTCTGCTGTACTCGGCTTAGGTTTATTTAACGAGGCATGGTGGCGAGAGCGAGTGAGAAACCGGAGGCTTCAATACCCGAGACGACGAACGAGCGGTCTTACCGTGAGCCGCAGGCGACTCGTCTTAACGAGTCGTCGTAGGCGAGAGAGCACGAGTTGCCGGAGGTTCAGCTCCCGAGACGTCGAGTGCTCGGTCTTACCGTGAGCCGCAGGCGACTCGTTTTAACGAGTCGTCGTAGGCGAGAGAGCACGAGTTGCCGGAGGTTCAGCTCCCGAAACGTCGAGTGCTCGGTCTTATATCGCGGTCCAGCCGCCGTCAATGCAAATCAGCTGCCCCGTACAGAAGCTGGAAGCATCGGATGCCAGGTAGATGGCGATACCGTCCAGTTCACCGGGCTTGCCTAAACGGCCTGCCGGGCAGTAGGCTTTGATGAGGTCCATGAAGCCTGGAAGCCCGAGGGAGCTTTCTGTCAGTTCCGTTTCGAATACGGCAGGGCCAATCGCATTCACGGTAATGTTGTGCTTTGCCCATTCCACGGCCAGGTTCTTGGTCAGGTTCATCACGCCGCCTTTTGCCGAGGAGTACGCGCTGATGCCGCCTCCCGGGAAAATTACCCTGGAGTGGATGGAACCGATATTGATAATCTTGCCGTAGTTCTGGTCGATCATGATTTTGCCGACGGCCTTGCACATGTAGTACACACCGCTCAGGTCGATATGGAGGTGGCGTTCCCATTCCTCGTTCGACTGGTCCATGACCATCTTGTTGCAGCCCATGCCGGCGGAGTTGACAAGGATGTCGATGCGCCCGTAGGCGGCCATGACCTTTTCGACGGCCTTGGTAATGCTGTCGTAGTCGCCCACATCGCAGATTGCGTACATTGCATCTGCACCGAATTCCTTCTGGAGCGTGGCGACGTTTTCCTTGAGGCGGTCTTCGCGCCTTGCGAACAGGGCGAGTTTTGCTCCCTGGCTTGCATATGCGCGCGCAATCTGCCAGCCGAGACCCGACGAGGCTCCCGTAACGACGGCGACCTTGTCCTTAATGTCAAAGTAATTTTTCATTTCTTACACCTCCTCAGGGTTAGGGTTTAATAACCAATATATATTATCAAAACAAAAAAAGCCACCTCGACGAGGTGGCTTAAGTTTTTTACCCGAGGGCTATTACATGAAGAACCAGTGCAACTGGATCTGGGTCTTGAAGCCGAAGTCAAGACGGCTGTAGTCGTTGTTCGCATCTTCCCAGGAGAGGTACATGAATGCGAGGCCGGCCTTGCCGGTGATGTAGAAGTTAGCCACGGGGTTAGCGCGGAAACCGGCGAGGAAGTTCAGGTCGAAGCGGTTGTTGTCTTCGGCAACGTGGTTGATGACGAATTCACCGCCGACAAGAATGGGGAGGAGCATCTGGGCTGCGACGAGGTCAAAGCCGACACCAAGGGTCAGGGCTGTAGCATCGTCGTTGCCGTCGGCTTCGCCGCCGTTAGCCTTGCTTTCGACGGAGGTTTCACCATGGTGGGTGAGGCCCAAGATGGCGGACAGTTCCATGTTCGGAGCGAGTCTGAAGGTCAGGTAGAAGGTCGGGATGCCGGCATTGAAGACCTGCTGAAGGTCAACACCGAGAGCCATGAAGCCAGCACCGCTTGCAGCAGGGGCTGCAGCCGGCTGAGCTGCCGGAGCGCTGCTCTGGGTCGCCGGAGCACTGGAGGCTGCCGGGGCGTCGTCTTCGTATTCATCGTCATCATCGTCCTGAGCGTAGCTGTAGCTGCAGAGCGCCATTGCGGTGAGGGCCGCGAGGAAAATTTTTTTCATTTTTACAACTCCTTGATGTTTGTTGAGAAATAAAGATAGCCTATCTCTTTTTATTCGTCTATCGTTTTTTCGTAAAAAAAAGTATAGTCTTTTGCCTAGTTTGGCCATTCCATGCCAATTTTGGCGATTAGGAAGCGTCTTGCGGCTTCGTCTATCTTTGTGGGGTCAATATCCATGCCGAGTAGGCCCGCATATATTACGAACGGGCTTGCCGTGGCGCCCTGGTTATTGCACTTTATTTTTACAAACATCGTCCCGTTCTGGACGTCAAGGTCCAGCACCTGCTCGTTTAAGTCTATCTCTTGCCCGCGGTGATTTTTGACAACGGGGAGCGTCTTGGTGCGGAACTTTTCCATCATGTCGTCAGGAATGCTTTCGGGCACGTGGCGGTACACCATCGCCGTCGGGAATCGCTTGCTGAGTTTTTCCTTCAGGGGCTCGATGTTCACGATTTCCATGCCGCGCGGGAACGGGGCGCTCAGTTGCGCCATGAGTTTCGGAAGGTTCTCGGGCGAAATGTCGAGTTTCTGCAGCAAGTCGACGCTTATGAGTTCGCAGTAGGTTTCAAGCCCCAGCGGGAGGGCGCCCATGTTCGAAATGCGCGGCTTGGGGCTGAAGCCTTCGCTGAACTTGATGGGTATGCCTGCACACAGGAACGTACGCTCGAAAAAGCTGAGCATGTTCTGGTGCGGCAAGAATCGGCTGAGGCCGGTTTTCTTGAACGTAATCTTGTAGCTGTAGCTGTCCTTCTGCTTGGGGCGGCGGTCAATGACGAGCTGCTTGATTTCTTCGGGGGTGCGGCTCGGTGCCTTGTGGCGCACGGGGTCGTCGGCGAGTTTGATTTCTTTGCCGAAACCGGGGATGCCGCATTTTTGGCAGTCGCCCCACTTGCAGTTGGGCACGGGGGCGCTGTTCGGGTCAAAGGCCTTTTCCCATTCGCGGCGCAGGTATTGCTTGCTTGTGCCGGCATGGATAAAGTCCCACGGGAACACTTCGTCCTTCTCGCGTTCGCGGTATACCCAGCTCGTGTCGTAGCCGCATTTTTCCCACACGCCCAGCCACTTGTTGTAATCAAAACGGTAGGCGTCGCTCTCGAAGATTATGCCCTGCTTGTATGCCTCGTATATTACGGGGGCGAGGCTCCTGTCGGCGCGGCTGTACACGGCTTCGAGGAAACTCGTTTCCCAGCTGGCCCAGTTGATTTTCACGTTCGGGTGCTTGAAGAACTTTTCGCGCACAAAGCGGATGTGCTTGAGGGCGGTATCCTTGTCCATGAAAGGCGCCCACTGTAGCCCGGTGAATGATTTCGGGATGAGGATGCCGATGGAAACGGCTATCTGGATTCCGCGATTGTATTTGCGCCCGATTTTCACGAGGTTGAAGATGAGGTCGCAGAACGCCTGCATGTCGGCCTCGTCTTCGGTGGGGAACCCGATCATCGTGTAGAGCTTGATCTTGTTGAACCCGCTGCTGAAGGCGTGCTCTGCGGCATCGTACATGTCCTGGTCGCTGATGGTCTTGTTGATCATCTTGCGGATGCGCTCGGATCCGGTTTCGGGTGCGAAGGTTGCGCTGCGGCCACCTTTCAGGGCTGCAATCTTGCCGGCGAGTGTCTGGCCGAAACTGTTCACGCGGATGCTCGGCAGGCTCACGTCTACCGTGTCGAAGAACGGGTCGTCGATGATGGAGTCGGTGAGCGCTTCCACCGGCTTGTAGTCGGCGGTAGAAAGGCTTAGGAGCCCGAGTTCGCGTTCGCCTGTAGCCTTGATGCCGGCCTTGGCGATATCGAGGACGTTATCCGGGTCGAGTTCGCGGCAGGGCCTGTACCAGATTCCCGCTTGGCAGAATCTGCAGCCCTGGGCGCATCCGCGCATGACTTCCACGCTGAAGCGGTTATGCACGAGCTGCATGTTGGCAATCAGGTTCTTGACGGGGTAGTCCTTCGGGTCCATTACCGGAATGAACAGGCGGCGAACCCCGTTCGTGTTTTCGTAACTGCCCTTCGCGGGTTCTGCCGGCACGAGCATGCCGAATTCGTTTTTGACTACAGGGCGGAGCGTCGGCACGTACACGCCGTCTATTTTAGATAAATTAGCAAGGATTTCGGCACGCTTGAGGCCAGCCTTGCGGCCTTCGCCTACGCAGCGCAAAAGTTCAATCATCACCTTCTCGCCGTCGCCTATCATGAAGGCGTCGAAGAAGTCTGCAACCGGTTCGGGGTTCGCCATCGCGGGCCCTCCGGAGACGACAATCGGGTCGTCTTCGGCGCGTTCCTTTTGCCATGCCGGAATGCGTGCAAGTTCCAGCACGTAAGGCACGTTGGTGAAGTTCAATTCTGTCTGGAGCGTAATCCCGATGACGTCGAAGTCACGTACCGGCGTGTAGCTCGCGTGCGTGTACAGCGGGATATCGTATTTCTTCATTTCGCGGGCCATGTCGTCCCATGGCGCAAAAGCCACCTCGCAGAGCATGTCGGGCTCGCGGTTCACCACGTGGTACAGAATACGCATGCCGTTATTGCTCATGCCTATCTCGTAGGTGTCCGGGAACAGGAACGCCATCCGGGCGAGCATCTTGCTGTGATCTTTTACGATGCTGTTCGCCTCGCCGCCCATGTATCTAGCGGGGGATTCGACGGCAGGTAGAGCCAAGGCTATTTTTTCAAGAATTGTCATTATTTCAAATTTAGGAAAAATTGTCCTTTGCCGTTTTGGTGGGCCTAAAAAGCCTCTTTTTTCATGAAATTTTCATTTACTTGTGAACAAAAGGCCTTTCTTTTTGATAAATTTATGGTATGAGTTTATTTTCTTACATCTTTTGTCTTGTCTTCTTTGCCGGTGGCGTTGCCGCTGCGTACTTTATTCCCGACAAGACTTTGGCTTTGCACCTGAAATTCGTTCTCATCGGTGCCTGGGGTGCAGTCCTTGGGCTGGTCTACCATAGCCTTTGTTGCCGCAAGTTGCGCGAAGCCGAAGAAAACTATACCGAACTCCTCAATACGCAGAATACCGCCCCGAAGACGGAATACGTGCCTGTCGTGCCCTCTATCGGCGACGAGCCGCAGCCCTTTGAACATCCCGCTCATCCGCAGAAGAAGAATCCCTTTGACAGTATCCTCCCGCCGGGCGCAGTCCCTGCGGCCGAAGCGCTCAAAAAGCATGTCAAGGAAGCACCGCAGGTGTTCCCCCTCGATGCCTGGAACGCCTTCTGCAAGCATATCCTCAAGAACAGGCCTTTCCCCGAGGTGGTCGAATCCCTCGAAAAGTCGCTTCCAGAACTTTTCCCGAAGGCTGCCGGTATCCTTTACATGTATGGCGGGGTCCAGACGGAACTCCACAAGATTCTTTCCTTCGGCGACTATGTCATCAGCGACGATACCATTATGCCGGCGGAATGTGCAAGTTTTAACGTGGGCGATATCGTAGTCACGAACTTTACTACCGGCGAGTTTACTGGCGGCTGCACGCATTTGCACCACCACCCGCAGGGTGTCTCGTTCTGTGCGCCCATCGAGGGTCTGGAAGAACATTTCGGCATTCTCTGTATCCAGGTGGACAAGTTCCCCGAGGGCGAAAATCTCGAATTCTGGAAAGCCAAGGTGAGCATCGTGGCCGCCACGTTCGGCCTGTATGTCGCAAACCAGAACCTGAATCTTCGGTTCCAGCAGCATAGCATCCGCGACAGCCTTACCGGGCTCTTCAACAGGCGCTACATGGAAGAATCCTTGCGCCGTGAAGTTTCTGCCGCCCGTCGTCACAATACCCCGATTGGCATCATCATGATGTATCCTGACGCCATCGATGGCATTAACAAGGAAAAGGGCCACCACGCGGTCGAACAGCTTCTGTGGGAACTGGGCCAGCGCCTGCCCGGGTTTATCCGCACCGAAGATATCCCGTGCCGTTTTGACGGGAACATCCTCTGCGTCATTCTGCCCGGCGCAGATAGCAAGATTACCCTTGAACGCGCCGAACGCATCCGCAGGGAGATTTCCCAGCTTCAGATAGCATACGGCGACGGTATCCTGGCGACAAACCTGAGTATGGGTGTTTCCGTGATGCCGGACCATGCCCAGGACGAGGGCGGGCTCATCTACAGCGCCCAGATGGCATTGCAGCTGTCCATCAACAATGGCGGCAACAGGGTCGTTTCCGTAGACGCGCTGCGTTAACCCCCGCTAGGACACTTGAAAAACAAAAAACATCCTGACTGAGGCCAGGATGTTTTTTTTGGGGTTAGGAGGAGAACAAAGAGTTCTTGAATACAAAGATACCCATTAAAAACGGCTCCGGCACGCTTTTTTTGAACTATTCGAAATAAAGTGTAGAGAAGTTCTCATCACCCCGTAATAATCGAGAACATTTACCCCGTTTTTTGAAAAAGGGCGTTTTTGCGCATGGCCGCTGACCCGTTTTTCTGTGATTTTCTACATTTAGGTACGTATGAAGAAGTTTATCGCACCCATTGTCTTGTTTGTGCTGGCAGCAGGGCTTGGCGCCTATCTGTTGCTTGATTTTTCTGCAGTGAGGTCGTCTTTTGATGCGGAAGCCTATCTGGAGGCCCGCAGCCGTATTGATTCCCTGCAAATGGCCCTGTACGAGGCACAAGGGAACCCCGATTTGCAATTGTCCATCCGCAGTGAACTGGAATCGTCGTGGGAAACCCTGAACGACATGCGCAATGTGCCCGCTCCTGCGCCTTCGAATAACCCGTTCGGCTTGTCTAACGAAGCTGTAATCTGGATTGCCTGCGGCGTGTGTGCGGTTATCCTCTGTATCATCTTGCTTGCCTTCCTTGCGCACCGCAAGAAGGTCTTGACCCTCAAGATGGAGGCCGTGAAGGCGGAACAGCGCTTCAAGGAGCCCAAGGAAGGGCTTGACGACGCAACGGTCATTACGCGCCCGCGCCCCAAAAAGCGCTCTATTATCGACGAGGTCGAAAATGCGGCCGCCGGCCAGGATCAGGAATTGCCCAAGATGGCGTTCGAAAACGAGCATGGCGTGCCCGAAAACAAGATTTTGACGACGGACCTTGATGCCCCGCGCCCGCAGCTTAGGCCCACGGCCAAGGAACGCATTACTTCTGCGATGCAGTCGCTTTCTGACGTGCTCCGTTCCCCGCGTGGTGTTACCCGTGAGCGCACGATGAAGTTGCGCGCCCAGAGCCACAATTCTACGGGCGATCCGAGCCTGCAGGCGAAATCCCCGCTCCAGACGAGCCGTTTCGACCGCGAAATGACTGTGAAGACCAAGATCATGCAGATGTCCCGCCGTGGGTTCCCCGCGTCGGCAATCGCTTCGCAGTTGAAAATTCCGCAGGATCAGGTTGAGGCTGTCATCAAGGAATCCCTCGAATCGGGGGCTTGATGCGTTACCGGTTTCGCTGCGAATATCTAGGAAGCGCGTTTTACGGCTGGCAAGAGCAGAACGAAGCCGGAAAGACCAAGTTTGTGACCGTACAGTCCTCTCTCGAGGAGGCGTTTTCAATAGTGCTCCGTGCCCCGATCCGCATTGTAGGTTCGGGCCGTACCGATACCGGCGTGCATGCCCGCGGGCAGTGCGCCCATTTCGATTACGATGGCGAACTGGACCCGTTCAAGGTTGAACGTTCGATAAACGGCCTTACCAAACGGCTTATCCGCATCCGTGACCTGCAGGCGTGCGCGCCCGATTTCCATGCCCGCTACGATGCCGTTTCGCGCTATTACCAGTACACGATCTTTACGCGCCCTGTGGCGCTGATGCGTGATTTCGGCTGGGAGTGCGGTTCCTTGTCGCTAGACATAGATGCCATGGCCCGCGAGGCGCAGGCCTTCCTGGGTGAACACGACTTTATCGATTTTTGCATCCCGCGTAACGATGGCAAGTCTACGCTCTGCACGCTGACTGAATTCCGGCTTGAACGCGTGAACGACTGGACCTGCATGTTCCATATCCGCGGCAACCGCTTTTTGCACCGCCAGGTGCGTGCGATGGTCGGCACCTTGTTCGACGTAGGGCGAGGCCGCTATGCCAATGGCACTGTAGATGCCATTTTCGCAAAGCAGTTCAAGGGCGAACGCACATGGGCTCCACCACAGGGCCTGGTGCTGCAGGATGTCGAATACGCCGACTATTAAAGCCTGCAGGCGTTTTGCAACATATAGTACAAACGAAAAAACCGACCGGCGAGGTCGGTTTGCCTTTATCTTGTATGTAAATACGGCTAGGTGCTTGCGCGACGGATGATGTCGACCATTTCCGTTACGGCGCGCTCAAGGCCCATGAGGGCTGCGCGGGCGACGATGCTGTGGCCGATGTTCAATTCTTCGATGCCTTCGATGGCGGCAATCGGTTCGACGTTCCTGTAGTTGAGCCCGTGACCCGCGATGATGCGTAGTCCGTACTTCTTGGCAAGTACAGTCATGTCTTGGATCGAAGAAATTTCGCGGTTCACTTCCTGGATGCTTCCGAGGTCGCAGGCAGTGGCGTAGCGCATGGTGTTGAATTCGACGAAATCTGCACCGACCTTCTTGGCGGCCTTCACCTGTTCGGTTTCGGGGTCAATGAAAATGCACGATGCGATGTCGTTGTTCTTGAGCGTCATGACGATTTTTGAAATCTCGTCAATCTTTGCAGCGACGTTCAGGCCGGCTTCGGTAGTAATCTCCTGGCTGTTTTCGGGCACGAGTGTTACCATGTCGGGCTGTACGTTGATGGCGAACTGCACCATCTCGGGGTTTGCCGAAATTTGCAAGTCAAGCTTGGTGGCCACGGTACCGCGGAGGAGCTTCAGGTCGCGGTCTTGGATATGGCGCTTGTCTTCGCGCAGGTGGGCAACGATGCCGTGTGCTCCGGCGAGTTCGGCGATGATTGCCGCTGCGACCGGGTCCGGTTCACGAATCTTGCGCGCTTCGCGTATGGTGGCGATATGGTCTATGTTGACACCTAGTTTTACGGTCATGGAAGCTCCTTGTTGGTGTTCATAAAGGTAGATAAATTTATTAGGGTGGTGCCCTGCGCCGCGGTTTTTTCCTTCATTGTCTTTACTTTGGCTACGCTTTCGGGTGTAAGCGGGAGTATCATGGCTCCCATGCCGCTCCTCGCGGCCCCGCGCAACTTCTGGTGTATGTAGTCATCCAGGCTGCTGTTCGAAGGGTTGTAGGGCGAAAGGATCTTGCAGGTCATGTTGAGTTCGGGGCAAAGTTCCAACAGCTTCGACTTCTTGTTCAGTGAAATATCGGCAAACCACAGGCTGTTTTCTTTTGATGCGTTGAGGACTGCTTGGAGCAGGGGCTTGTGTTCTACGGCCTGTTCTGCGAATCGCGTGGCAATGCCGCTTGCCGAGGGGATAAGCGACTTTGCGTTGGTGATGGTATTGCGAATCTGTTCTTCCGTGTGGTGGCTGCGTATCGGGCGCATCTTCGAATACCTCGAATCCAGGTTCTGCGATTCCATTACCAGCCAAAGCACGATTTCCTTGTCCTTGACCCTGTCGAGGTCGGGGAAGAATCCTTCCGGCATGCCAAACGGCGTGACAAGCAGGTCGTAGGGGTAATCGAGTTTGTTCAGTTCTACGATGAGTTCCGGGGTGAGTTTTGTCACCTGGAACGAAATGGAAAGGTACGATGCGTTGTCGCGGAAAACGTTCGAGGAAATCTGCAGGTTCAGGTGCAGCGTGTCACCGTTTGGGTCTATGGCATCGAGCAAAGCAGACTGGAATGCATTGTTGTCGTTGAAGACTTCTTCCATGTACAGGACTTTGCCGCCGTTCTTTTCTAAGAACCTCTGCGCTTGCAGCAGGTAGTTGATGATGGTGCGGCCTTTACCGAGAGTCCATATGTCGCGGTTCTTCCTTTTTGAGTATTGCGCCTGCAGGACTTCGAGTTCAGCCTTCATGTGGTCGATAAACGGCAATGTATCCTGTGCTGCGGTTGTGTCGGCGACGGCTTCTTCTGTCGTATCCTGCTTGGGGAGCAGGTTTTCGAGCCCTAATTTCGGGAGCACGTATGCCGCCGTGGCAATTACCGCGAGCACGATAAATATGGCTAGGATGTGCTTCGTTTTGTTCATCGATTTCAAATATAATTATATTGCGTTTCATGCCAATTCTTTTCGCCATCGTAGGAGCTACGGGAACAGGGAAGTCTGGCGTGGCCGTTGAACTGGCCGCGCGTTACGGGGCCGATATTATCGGCGTCGATTCCCGCCAGGTATACAAGGGCTTCGCGATAGGGACGGCGCAACCCTCTGTGGCGGACATGGAAAAGGTGAAGCACCACATGGTGAATTTCCTCGAACCGGAAAAAGTCTTTTCGGCGGGGGACTTTTGTGCGAATGTGAGGGAACTGCTTGCAGCAAATCCCGATCGCAAGTTTATCGCCGTTGGCGGCACGGGACTTTACATGCAGTCGCTCATGCTCGGGCTTCCGCAGATTCCTAAGGTCGCTCCGGAGATGCGCGCCGAAATAGAAAAACTTGGCGAAATTTCTGGCGTGATTAATTTGTTCAAAATGGCTCGCGAAGTAGACCCAGAAGCGATGGTGAATGTCGATGAACACAATGTGCAGCGCATCGTGCGCATTCTCGAAGTGTTCCGCGCTACAGGCCGCAAGCTTTCGGACTGGCAGAAAGAACGCGTTGGCGGAATCGGCTCTCTGCCTGTGTTCTGGCTCGATCGCCCGCGTGAAGAACTCTACGCGCGAATCGATGCGCGTGTAGACCAGATGATGCGTGATGGCTGGATGGAAGAAGTTCTCCGCCTTGCAGAAACGGTGCCGCTTACGGCTCCTGCGTGGCAGAGCCTTGGTTACCGCGAACTTTTGCAGGCGAAATCTTCTGCCGAAATCGCGCACGTTATCGATGACGTGAAGCGCAAGACCCGCAATTACGCCAAGCGGCAGCTCACGTGGTTCCGCGGCCAGATGAAAACGACCCGCATCGATATGAGCGGGAGCGATGCAAACGCCATTTACAGGCAAATTGCTGATTGTATCTGATTGTACCGCGCCATAAGGGTGCGTTTACACGGTTTAATCCGTTTTTGTATTAGAAGTTTTCCATTTTTTGTCGCCTTGAGATGTTTTTCAGGGGGATTATCACGTCATGAGGGGAAATTTTTCGGTTTCTTCAGAAAAATTTCCCGCATTGAAGGGCCGGCCACAAAATTTTCTCAGCCGCTTTTGTTTACAGAATGTTGATAAGGTGTTCTGGCACCGGATAATACCCGTTTTTTCAAAAAAAATGAAAAAAAATTGAATTTTTTTGAGAAAAACCCTTGA
>JBGUQN010000082.1:0-30330 GCA_045131085.1 Fibrobacter sp. | reverse complement strand
CCGTGCCACGGTAGATCTTCTTGTTCTTTGCGGTAGCGATAGAGGTATCCTCCGTTCTAAAGATTAGAAGTCAACGACTTCGGGGTTCTGCGCAGCGTGCGGATGTTCGGCGCCGGCATAGATTTTGAGTTTCTTAACCATCTTGTGGCCAAGAGCGCTGTGCGGGAGCATACCCCAGATAGCAGCGGTCAGCGGGGCGGTCGGGTCCTTCGCCATGAGGTCGGCAAAGTTGATCCAGCGTTCGCCGGCGATGTGACCGGTGTGGTGGAAGTATTCCTTGTTCAGGTTCTTGTTGCCAGTAACAGCAACCTTGCCGGCGTTGATGACAACAACGAAGTCACCAGTGTCGACGTTCGGGGAATAGATGGCCTTGTGCTTGCCCATGAGGAGGCGAGCAACTTCGCTTGCAACGCGTCCCATCGGCTTGTCAGCGGCATCCACAAGCTTCCACTTGCGGGTGACGGACTTCGGGTTTACCGTAATGGTCTTCATGTAAATCCTCTAGGTGAATTAGATTCCTGGGCATCGGCGCCCTAGGAAAAGCGAAACAAATATAGATGGATTTTCAAGCCCTTGCAAGGTTAAAAAATCGACTTTTTTCAAAAAAGTCCGAGAAATAGCGGATTTTTACTCTATCAATTATATCAATTGTATAAATTGATATACAAAATCACATCAATTTAAGCACTTTCAAAGAACAAGAAAAAACAATTTTCCGGTTCCAGGACGTTAAAAAAAAATATACTTTTTCCATACACGGGATGGGTCCCCTACCAGATTTCTAGAACAAAAGTGAGAAAAAAACACGTATATCATGTTTTCCTCGCTCTCCTTTGCGCATGCAGCAATGGAGATTTATTGCCTATTGAAGAAGATTCATCTCCGGAAGCCACTATTCTAAAAGAAGAATTCCTTACCATAGGAAACTCTGTCATCGAACCCACTCCAACCAAATCGTTTCTTCCACCAGCTGGCTTCTCCGAACCTTTTACGCTTGAGCCCCCGTCGACACAGGACACCATCCGTTGTACTTTTGACGGATCCGAACCAAGCCCAAGCACAGAGCCCTTTTCTACACCCCGGTTAATCGACACCACAACCGTCGTCCGCTGTTCCGAATTCACAGACGAGGGAAATGTACTGCGACAGACAGAGACATACTTTGTCAATGAAAAAATCAACATGCCTGTCGTATCTATCAGCGTGAATCCGTATTACGTAAAGGAATACCTCGACGAGGAGCCCTGCTCGCCAGCCCCCTGCAAAGGAGCCAAGTTCTGGGAAGATGTCGAATACCCGACACACGTTGAATACTTCCCGGAAGGGAGTTCTTCAAAGGAAAAAGCATTTGAAGTAGATGCAGGGCTTTCCATCACCGGAAATTTCAGCAGGAACTATCCCAAGAAATCCGTCTCTGTGCGGATGCGGAAAGAATACCAGTCCGGGAAAATCCACTACCCCCTATTCGAGGCACGGCCCGAAAAGAGTTCTTTCAAATCGTTCACCCTGCGCAACAACGGGAACCGTTTTATAACCGACTACATCGAAGACGCCATGGCGACAAGCCTTCTCGAAGGAACGACAGTCGATTACCAACGATCCAGGCAAGTTGTCGTATTCTATAACGGCGAATACCGAGGTATCTACGACTTGCGGGAAAAACTAAACGAACATTTCATAGAGACAAACTACGGAATAGACAACAACACCGTAGACCTAATCAAACTTGTACACGAAGATATAGAGACGAAAAACGGTTCCGCCGACAGTTACAAAAGCGCCCTAGAATTTATCGGCAAGTCGAATTTCAAAGACGACAACATTGCCTATGATTCCGTTTCCAAAATGATAAACATTACGAACTACATGGAATACATGGCAGCACAAATCTTTTACGCCAACGACGACTGGCCTCAAGTCAACGTGCGCGCCTGGAAAAGCGGAAACTCCCCCTGGAAATTCATGGCCTTTGACATAGACCAGGGATTTGACTGGCTTCCAAGACTTAACGGGGTCTCGGAAAACACAAACATGATAAAATGGGTACTTGGCGGAGGAAGAAGCAACAAGCCCTGCGCCGGCGGGAAAAACAGCAAGTGCTTTACCAACATTTTCATCAAGCTCATTCAAAACCCAGATTTCAAGCAAAACTTCATCAACAGGGCCTCCTACCTGTATTCAACCTTTATTAACGGCGAAAGAGTAGCGCAGCAGGTAGACCACATAACGAAATCGATAGACCCAGAACAAATCAAAAGAGACCAAAAGTTATACAAAAGAAGCAACCATAAAAACGCCTGCGGAACATACTTCGAAACAGACGGCAAGTGCCTAAAAAGCTGGTCCTACGACCGAGACAAGAAAGTAAGGGATGAATTCAAAGAGGCGTTTGATCTACAAGACGACGTCCCCATAACAATAAAGGTGGTAGGACACGGCATCTTAACACTGGATGGTTTCAACATCAAGCAAAGCCCGGAATACCATTGGAACGTTTTCAAGCACCATCCCATGAAACTGAGCGTCGATTGTTCCGACGGTTCGACATTCAAGGCATGGGAAGACGGTTCGACCAAGCCGAGCCGAGAAATCGACCCCACCAAAGATGCTGTATACGTAGCAGAGTGCCAATAACAGGCACGGTTCTCCCCTACTTTCTATTTTCCTTCGAATAGTTCTTGCGCATGAAGGCGAGGGCCTTGCTGCGTCGGCGGGCCGTTTCCTGGAGGTTCACGGACTCGTCGTACTCGTCGACGATTTCGCGGCCGAGGATTTCCTCGAGCACGTCCTCGAGACTCACGATACCCGCGATGGCGCCGAACTCGTCGACTACGCCCACCATGTGCCCGCGCTGCTTGAGGAAGCGCAACAGGAGCTTGTCGAGCATGACGCTATCGGGTATGAGCTGCAGGGGCCGCATGAGCTGGCGGAGTTTTACATCGCGATGGCCTTCGGCTAACTGGTTGTATGCATCACGGCGCAACACGATACCTATCCAGCGGTCCTTATTGTCGCCATAGAGCGGGATGCGGGAGAAAGGCCAGTTGCCGCGCTCGTCGAGCGTTTCGCCGATGGTCTTGTCGGCGGGGAGGCTGAACACCACCTGGCGCGGGGTCATCACCTTGCGCGCGGCAACGGACTTGAGCGCGAGAATGTTCTTGATGACGGATGCCTGCTGGCGGTCAATGACGTCTTCGCGAAGCCCGAGGCTCACTAGGCTATTAATGTCATCGATGCTCACTTCCTTCTTGTCTTCGTCTTCGTGCGTCCAGTGCTTGGTGAGCGTAAGGCAGAGCCAGATAAGGCCAGTCCAGCTGAGGATTTTCGTGATGTAAAAGAAGGGCACGGCAACAAGCGGGGCAAACGTCTTTGCCTGCTTCACGCCGAGAGTTTTCGGAGTGATTTCGCCAAAAAGCAAAATGAGAATCGTGAGTATAATCGGGAGCGCCATCGCACCCGTTGCCGAAAGGCGCTTTACGGCAAGGGCCGTCGCAAGCGATGCACCGACAGTATTCGCAACCGTATTCACGATAAGTACCGATGCAATGTAGCGGTCAATATTTTCCTTCACATGCGTGAGGTACTTCGCCGTAAACTTCTTGTTTTTTTGCAGGAATTCCACTGTCGCGGGCGGGACACTGTAGAAAGACGCTTCCGTTACCGAACAGAACGCCGAAAAGAAAAGGCAGCAAAGGACTGTAACGACAATCGCCAACATATTAGGGTTCCATATTCCAGAGGAGCGGGTCAACCGCCCACAAACGCACCTGCCCGATATCGCCGAAGAAGTCGGCAAGCGCACGTACGGACATATCCGTCACCAGGCTCTTCGTGCCCGTCTGTAACGAGATGAGTTCGATTTCTCGGCCATCAGGAATTTTTGCAAGGTCACGCGCTTCCTTGATGGCAGTGTCCATGCCGCCGAGCCCCTGAATAAGCCCATACTGGAGTGCCTTCTGGCCCACGAAAACGCGACCGCCGCCATATGCGGAATCAACTGTTTCCTTTGCGATTCCGGTCTGGCCTGCGACAATCCCGACAAAACGGTCGTAGAACTCGTCCATATACTGCTGGAGCGCCGCCTTTTCGGAGTCATTCCACGGACGAGCGAAGGTCTGCGCATCGGCATGTTCATGGCTCTTGACAGGCTCGGCGCGCACGCCCAGCTTACTCAACAGGCCCGAGGCATCCACCTTGCCGCCGTAAATGCCGATGCTACCCACGATAGAATGGGGCTCGGCAATAATCTTGTCGGCGCCACACGCGATGTAGTACGCCCCCGAAGCACCCATGCTGCCAATGCTTGCAACCACAGGAGTTCCGCGTTCACGGACCGCCTTGACGGCACCCCATATTTTGTCCGAAGCAATAGCGCTACCGCCCGGCGAAGAAATACGGATAATCACGGATTCGACATTCCCCGGAAGGCTGCGGAGTGCATCGGAAGCATAGCGTTCCATATCGTCATCGATTGTACCGTCGATATTCAGCACGGCAATCCTTGCGCGACGGCGCCAGCTTTCAGAAAACATCTTGCGGTCGTTCGGAGCCCAGTCGCTGTAACGCGCCTGCGGGACATCCAAGTCAAAGAACGTCTTGAGAGCATAAGCCGGGACCTGGTCAATATAGAGGAGGGTATCCACCAACTTTGCCTTCACCGCACCCGACGCAGCAACAATCGGTTCCTTGGCAAGAGAATCTAGTTCTTGCATTCTTCTGTAAGAGTTTCCACCCCCACGGAGAGCCACACGGGCCGAAATAGCCTGCCACAAGTCCTTATACAAGGTTTCCCTGTTTTCGCGGGCCTCGGCAGACATGGAATCGGCGACATACGGTTCCACGGCAGACTTATACGCACCGTGCTTCAGGAATTCCATCTTCACGCCAATCTTCTCAAAGAAGCCCTTGTAAAAGAGCGTATTCCCGCCCAGGCCGCGCCAAGCAAAATGAGCCGAAGGTTCAGCGACAACGCGGTCCACAGACGATGCCGCCAAAAGCACCGACGGGCGGATATCGTCCATATAGGCAACCACCTTCGAACCGCGAGCCCTAAGCTGGTTGACCATGCGGTCGATTTCGCTGGAAATGCCTATATCGCCACGATACCCCGAGAAGTCAAGAATGACAAGCCCTGCGGCAGGGTCACGCAACAGGTGTTCGAACAAATTACGCACTTCGGAAAGGCCAATCTTTTTCGAGCCAAAGAACGGCAAACCGTCGGCCACTTCGACTACGTCTGTATTGAGGGGCACGCGCACGATACGCGCAAACCGGGACGCATTCGGATTGCGGGCTGAATGGAAGCCCCACACGCCACGCTTCGGGAGATAATCGTCGAAAATAGTGAGCGCAAAATCGTTGTACCCGCCGATAGACGTAGAAACTGTAAGCCGCCACTCGTCATCACCATAAAGGGGCATCTGGAGGCCAAAACGGAACCCGTAGATTTCAAGTTCTAAAAGGAGCCTGTGCTTCTCGAAATCTTCCCAGTCGTAGCTCGTCGAGAAATGGCGCCCTATGCGGAGTGTCGCACCGAAACTATGGATACGTTCCTGCGACTGCGGCCCCAAATAGAGCAGGTTTTCGCACATGTAGCCAAGCGAGAAGAACGATACCGGGTGTAAGATAAAGCCCTGGTCGAGCACCCATTCCGTCCCTTGGAAATCGGCACTGCGGAAGGCCATGGCGCGCGTACCCGAAAACAGCAAACGGCCAAACATGGGGAACGAATAAGTGAGGTTCCAGCGGGATTCATCGAAATGCTCGCCATCGGTGCGGTAATCAAACCCCACGCCAATACGGTTCAGGTTTACCCCAGCGCTAAAGGCGGAAACTCCGTTATCGTACTGGTAACCAAACAGGGCCCCCTTGGAATCCAAGGCGGATAAGCCCGCAGGGTTCCCGAAAACGCCATGCCCGTATTCAAGGGAAACAAAACCAGTTTCGCCCGGAATGTAGGCAAAAGCAAGCGAAACAAAGGTCAGAAATGCAACAATTACTCTTTTCATCATCGATATTTTAGCAAAATTTTTTCTAACTTGTTGATAGTAATACGAATATCGAAGGTACATCTCATGGCCTCATCCAAGAAAAAAGAAGAAACTGACCTTTTCGACCTGCTGAAGGACCTCGTCAAAAACTGGACAATCATGCTCCCCTGCCTGATTCTTTCGGGCGTCATTGGCGTATTCGTCGCCATGTGGATCCGCCCTGTTTTCAAGGTAGATGCCCTCCTGCAGATTGAATCGAAAAACAACAAGAATGTCGGCATGATGTCCGGCCTCGGAAGCTTGTTTGCAACGACAAGCCCCGCCGAGACGGAAATCGAGCTCATCATGAGCCGCCAAATTATTGGAGAAACCGTCGAGAAGATGCACCTTCAGTACGAGGCCATCCCAACCAACAATTTGGATAGGCTCCTGCACACCGAAGGCCGTTTGGAACTCAGCCAATTCGAAGTTCCCTGGAGCAATATTCCGGAAGAAGAAGGCCGTGACCCCTGGGTGGCCGAAGTCATTGACAGCACATCATTCAACCTTTTTGACCACCTCAAGCACAAGGTCCTAACCGGCATGGTAGGACAGACCTACAGGGTTCCCTATGCCGGAGACACGCTCGTATTCAGCGCATTCAACATGGATGCAAAGCCCGGCCAGAAGTTCGAACTCAACAAGATGGAGCGCCTCGACGCCATCGCAAAGTTCAAAAAAGTCTTCAACGTCAAGGAAAGGGGCAAAAAGACCGGCATTCTGGAATTCAGCTACCAAGATATCTACGCTGACCGCGCCACCAAGATTCTGAACGAAATTGCCACCACATACCTGCAACAGAACGTGGAACAGCGCAACGCCGAAGCCCAGAAGACTCTCGAATTCCTGGAAAAGCAGTTGCCCGAAGTCAAGGCGCAGATGGACAGTTCCCTCCTGAAGTTCAATACCTACAGGAACAAGGTCGGGTCCGTCGATATCAACGCAGAAACACGACTCGTGCTGGAAAAGCGCACCCGCCTGCAGCAGAGCCTGCTTGAACTGCAGCAGAAGAAGCAGAGCGCCATTCGCCTGTTCCAGCCGGAACACCCGACCGTCAAGACCCTCGAAGAGCAAGAAAACGCCCTGAAGCGTGAACTCGCAAGCAACTCGAACGAAACAAAGAAATTGCCCGCTACCCAGCAAGAAGTCCTGAAGCTCACGAACGAAGTCGACATGAGCAAGATCATGTACACGACCATGCTCAACAATATCCAGCAGCTCAAGCTCGTCTCTGCCGGCGAAGTGGGCTCGGTCCGTATCGTCGACTTTGCCGAACAGGTGTCCAGGCCGTCGAAGCCGAAAAAGCCCATGATTGTCTTTGCCGCCCTGTTCCTGGGCCTGTTGCTCGGTGCTGCAATCATCTCGATAAAGAGCAAGTTCAGCAACGGCGTGCGCGATGCCAACTTCATTGAACGCGAAACCGGATTCAGCGTCTACGCCAAGGTACCGAAAGGCAACCCCAACGGGACAAAAGGTACGCGCCCGCTCGCCGTGGTCGAACCCGACGACGTGGCTGTGGAATCCCTGCGCGCGCTCCGCAGTTCCCTGGAATTCTCGATGGACGAAGGCTGCCGCCCCATCATTGGCGTGAGCGGGCTTATCCCCGGCGTAGGCAAGAGCTTCATTTCCGTGAACCTCGCCGCCCTGTTTGCCGGACTCGGCAAGAAGGTGTTGCTTATCGATGCCGACCTCCGCAAGGGCCGCCTGCACAAGGAATTCGGCATCAAGCGCGGCAACGGCCTTTCGCAGATTCTTTTGGGCAAGGCAACGACGGGCGAAGTCATCCAGCCCACCGAAGTCGACAACCTGTTCATCATGCAATGCGGTACGGTTCCTTCCAACCCCTCAGAACTGCTCGGTTCCAAGCACTATGCCGCCATGATTGACGCGTTGGAAAAGGAATACGACCTGATTATCATCGATACTCCGCCTATCATGCTCGTTACCGACGCCGCCCTGGCCTGCAGGCTGGCCTCGCAGATTGTCATGGTCATTGAATACAACCGACATGGAATCGAAGCCATCAAGGACGGCATGAAGCAGTTGCTCAAGGGCAACAACGATGCCCACGCCAGCTTCGTCATAAACAAGTACGAACATGGCCACAACGACGGATACGGTTACAAGTACGGGAAGTACTAGTTCTATGAAAAAGATTATCACATACGGTACCTTTGACCTGCTGCATTACGGGCACATCAACCTGCTGAAGCGAGCCAAGGATTTGGGGGACTACCTCATCGTAGCCCTCTCTACCGACGAATTCAACTGGAACCAGAAGCAAAAGAAGTGCTATTTCAGTTACGAAAAGCGCAAGCAGCTCCTGGAAGCCGTCCGCTATGTGGATCTTGTCATTCCCGAGGAATCCTGGGACCAGAAGAAAACAGACGTCCAGGAATATCACGTAGATACCTTCGTGATGGGTGACGACTGGAAAGGCAAATTCGATTTCCTCAAGGATTACTGTGAAGTGGTCTATTTGCCGCGTACGCCCGAAATAAGCACCACACAAATCAAGAAAGACCTTGAAGCACTAAAGAAGTAGCCCGCCGCACATTCCCCGCCTTGGACAGGAAGCAATCCAGTCAATGTCATTGAAACAAAAAACATTCAAGGGTGTCATCTGGAGTGCCGTAGAACGCTTCTCTACGCAAGGCGTGCAGTTCCTGTTCGGCATTCTCCTGGCAAGGCTCCTGACGCCCAATGATTACGGCATGATTGCCATGCTTACCATCTTCATGGCGGTAAGCCAGACATTCATTGACAGCGGGTTCGGCAACGCCCTCATACGCAAGCCCGACCGTAACGAAGCCGACAAGGCCACTGTATTCTTCTTCAATATTTCCATGGCAGCCGTCTGCTACGGAATCATATTCCTGGCAGCCCCCTTTGTAGCGCGGTTCTACAACATGCCACAGCTCGAGGACATCCTCAGGGTTCTCGCCATAAACCTTGTCATTCAATCCTTCGGGTCTATCCAGCGTTTAAACCTGACCATAGACCTGAATTTCAAGATGCTCGCCAAGGTTTCTTTCTCCGGGGCTCTTGTAGGCGGGACGGCAGGCCTTATTTGTGCCTATAACGGGCTTGGCGTATGGTCACTGGTCGTGCAGCAACTGACCATGACATCATCCAGGGTGATCCTCTTCTGGGTTCTTGTCCGCTGGCGCCCCAAGACTTTTTTCAGCAAGGCATCGTTCAAGAACATGTTCGGGTTCGGATCCAAGCTCTTGGCTTCGGGCCTGCTGAACACGCTTTACGACAACATTTACGACCTGGTTATCGGTAAGGTTTTTGCCGCAGCAACTCTTGGAAACTATACCAGGGCATCGCACTTTGCGAACTTTCCTTCGTCCAACATCACGGGAATTTTCCAGAGGGTCACCTACCCCGTTCTGAGCAAAATCCAGGACGACCCGCAGAAGCTGCGCAAGGGATACCTCAAATTCCTCAACATGGCCACGCTAGTCATATTCCCCCTAATGATAGGCCTTGCTGCGCTGGCAAAGCCGTTCATCCTCTTTGTCCTTACCGACAAATGGTTCGAAGTCATCCTGATTCTACAGATTATCTGCTTTGCCCAGATGTGGTACCCCGTGCACGCCATTAACTTGAACATTTTGCAAGTGATGGGCCGTTCCGACCTGTTCCTGAAACTTGAAATCATCAAGAAAATTGCAGGAATTACCATTCTTTGCGTGGCCATTCCTCACGGAATTATCGCCCTTTGCTATAGCCAATGGGTCAGCGCCTGTTTTGGCCTTATCGTGAACACCTACTATTCCGGCAAATTGCTTAATGCAGGCCTTTTAACCCAGCTCAAAATGTATATTCCTACCCTATTAAATTCCCTGATTATGGGAGCAATTTGCATAGGCGTAACAAAGCTACTTCCCGAAAAGGAATACCTGCTTCAGTTGGTGCTCGGCTTTGTAGCGGGAGTCACCTACTACGCCATAAGCAACTGGATGTTTAACAGGGAAACCATCAAGGAACTGCTGGAACTTTTAAACAAAAAGAAAAAATAAAATGTAAATTACTTACTATGAGCGAAAATAAAAAGATTACAGTGACCTCCCCCCTGCTCCCGAAGCTCGAAGAATTCATCCCCATGCTTCAGGACATCTGGGACAGGAAATGGCTGACCAACAACGGCCACTATCACAAGGAACTCGAAAAGGCCCTTGCCGAGTACCTGGGGGTCAAATACATCAGCCTGTTCACTAACGGGACATTGCCGCTTATCACCGCCCTGCAAGCGCTGCGCATCTCGGGCGAGGTAATCACCACCCCATACAGCTTTGTGGCAACGACCCATTCCATCTGGTGGAACGGGCTCAAGCCGGTATTTGTCGACGTCGAAGAGGAAACCGGCAACATTGACCCAGAAAAGATCGAAGCCGCCATTACGCCGCACACCACAGCAATCATGCCGGTGCACGTCTATGGCACGCCCTGCAACATGAAGCGCATTCAGGAGATTGCCGACATCTACGGGCTCAAGGTCATTTACGATGCAGCTCACGCATTCGGTGTCAGGACAAACGGAGAATCCGTACTAAACGCCGGCGACATGAGCACGCTCAGTTTCCATGCGACCAAGGTATACAACACGATTGAAGGTGGCGCCCTCATTTGCCACGACGAGGCAACCAAGAGGCGCATCGACTTCCTCAAGAATTTTGGCTTCAACGGTGAAACCACCGTTGTGGCCCCTGGCATCAACAGCAAGATGGACGAAATCCGAGCTGCCTATGGCCTACTGAACCTGAAGCAGGTAGACGACGCCATCGCAAAGCGCAAGGCCACAGCCGAGAAGTATCGCGAAGCCCTCAAGGACATCCCCGGCATTCGTTACCTGCAGGACATCGAAGGCGTGCGTCACAACTACGCCTATTTCCCGATTTTCATCAGCGACGAATACGGCATCAGCCGCGACGCTCTCTATGCAAAGTTGCAGGAACACAACATCTTCGGTCGTCGCTACTTCTACCCGCTCATCAGCACGTTCAGTGCTTACAAAGGCCTTGATTCCGCCAATCCGAAGAATCTACCCGTTGCCCACAGGCTTGCCGACCAGGTACTCTGTCTGCCCATGTTCGCAGGCCTCGATGATGAGAGCGCAGATCGCGTCATCGACGTCGTCAGAAACAAAAGGTAGCCGACAATGCCGCAAAAGAAGCTGATGCTCCTAGGCGGGCTTAGGTATCTGCTTCCCATGATTGAGGAGGCCCACAAACTCGGTGTCTACGTGATTACGGCGGACTACCTGCCGGACAACATTGCGCACAAGTATTCCGACAAATACTGCAACGTCAGCATCATCGACAAGGACGCCGTTCTGCAAGCGGCACAAGATTTAAAGATCGACGGAATCCTTTCGCATGCGGTAGACCCGGGCGTAACTACCGCCGCCTACGTGGCCGAGAAGATGGACCTGCCATTTCAGTGCAGCTATAAGGCAGCTTGTATTTTGCAGGACAAGTCCCTCTTCCGCAGGTTCCTTACCGAGCACGGATTCAACTGCCCGAAGGCGAAAGGTTACACCAACATCGAGGACGCGCTGAAAGACGTTGACTTTTTCAACTGGCCAGTCATCGTGAAACCCGTAGACTCTGCAGGCAGCAAGGGCGTCACGAAGGTCGTGGACAAGTCCTACCTAAAAACAGCCATCGAGACGGCGCTTTCTGCCTCCATTTCGAAGAACTTCATCGTTGAGGATTTTTTGGACAAGGTGGGAGCACAATCCAGCGCCGACGTCTTCACGGTAGATGGCACGCTCGTCTACCCAGCGTATTCCGACCAGTTATTCGATAAAGACGCAGCAAACCCATACACCCCTGCAATCGAAATTTGGCCCGCCTCTATGGAGCAAAGATTCCAGAACGACCTGACTGCGCAACTGCAGCGTCTATTCACGTTACTTGGCGTGAAATCCGGCATCTACAACGTGGAAAGCCGCGTGTGCTCCGACGGCAAAGCTTACATCATGGAAGTTTCCCCCCGTGGTGGCGGAAACCGTATCGCCGAATTGCAAGACATGGCAACCGGTCAGAGCCTCATTGTCAATGAAATCAAGAAGGCACTCGGTATGCCTATGGATAACATCACCATGCCGCAATACGACGGCGTCTGGTGCAACTACATTCTGCATTCTTATGAAGAGGGCACATTCGTTTCCCTCGAAATAGACCCGACATTCAAAAGTAAGTATGTACGCGACGTGGGTCTAATCGTAAAGCCTGGAGACCACATCACTCCCTTCAAGGGCGCAAACAACTCGCTCGGCACACTGTTCCTGCGCTTTGACACCCGCGAGGAACTTGACAAGGCAATCAGCAATCCCGATTCATGGGTGCACCTCAAACTTAAATAGGGGGTCGCAGTGAGACCAATTGGCGGATATTTTGAATGGGAATTTCCATCGGCAAAAAAATTGCAACTGCACGAGAATGCAGTTTACCTGAATAGTGGCCGCCACGCCCTCGAATACATTTTGAAAGGGCTCGGGAACATTCGCTGCCTTTGGATTCCCTATTTCACTTGCGACGCTGTCATGATGCCGATTCAAAGGCTCGGCATTTCCTGGAAATTTTACCATATCAATGAAACGCTCGAAATCGCCGACAACTTGGAACTTGGCGAAAACGAATTCATTCTCTACACAAACTACTACGGAATCAAGGACGAATACAGCAAACTGCTTGCAAAACAATATGGTGAAAAACTCATATTGGACAATGCGCAGGCTCTTTATTGCAAGTCCATTCCGGATTCACATCAGTTTTACAGTCCACGCAAATTCATGGGCATGCCGGACGGCGGCCTTGCCGTAACGACCGTTCCCAACATCACAAGCGACTTGCCAATTGACAAATCCTTCGATCGTTGCAAACACCTGTTGAAACGAATTGAATTAGCACCCTCCGAAGGATACAACGACTTTAAGGATGTGAGCAAGGCCATTGCTGAAGCTCCGCTTTGCCAAATGAGCAATCTGTCGAAATCCATTTTTGCCTCTGTCGATCTTGACAACATCAAGCACAAACGACGCGAAAATTTCGAGAGCATCCACAACGCCTTGAAAGCCTCCAATCAGTTGCAAATTCCGTCCATAGATTCTTTTGAATGTCCGCTGGTTTACCCCTATTGGGCAAACAACGGCGATGCGCTCAAGAAAAAACTTATCGAGCAACAGGTATTCGTCGCAACTTATTGGCCAAACGTCTTTGAATGGGCCAAGCAAAACGACTTAGAATATGAACTTGCAAACCACGTGGTCTGTATTCCCATTGACCAACGATATGGGAATGAAGATTTGAAAAGAATAACAAGCATTATCCTGTAAAACCGTGCGTTCAGAGCCCGCCAAAGAATGTTTTCACAGGAAAAAAAGTATATTTAAAATTAAGCATAAAAACACCCTATTTAAGAACTACAAGACTATGAACGAACTCAAGGGAAAGAAACTTCTCATCATCGGCGCTACTATGACAGAATGCGACATCGTCCGCTACGCAAAGGCGGCCGGCGTATACACAATCGTCGCCGATTACCTCCCTGATTCCCCCGCAAAAAAAGTGGCGGACAAACCGGTACTCATCAACGCCCTTGATGTCGACGCCTTAGTCGATTTCTGCAAGAAAGAAAAAGTTGATGGCGTGATTACGGGGTTTGTAGACATACTGCTTAAACCGTACATGGAAGTTTGCAAGCGACTCGGTTTACCCTGCTACATTACGGAAAAAATGCTGAGTATGTCGACCAACAAGGTTGATTTTAAAAACACCTGCGACAAATATGGCGTACCCGTTCCGCAAACCTACCTGATGGGCGGCAAGATTGACGACAGCACCCTCCTGAAAATCACCTACCCCGTATTCGTAAAACCTCTCGACGGCAGTGGATCTCGCGGAGCTGGGGTATGCAACAATGAAAAGGAACTGAAAGAACGTTTCGCCGATGCAGTCAGCTATTCTGCCAGCGGAAACGCCATTATCGAAGACTATATCAGCGGAAGGGAATTCCTGTTGGATTATATCGCTGTCGGCGGAGAATTCAGGCTTCTGTCAATCTTTGACCGTTTTATGGCCTCTGACCGAGGCAGCGCCATCAATTATTCCACAATCAGCATGTCTCCATCAAAGGCGGTCGATTACTATCTCGACAAAGTCAATCCGGCCGTCATCAACATGTTCAAAAGCGAAGGCTTTACGGACGGCGTTCTCTTTATGCAAGGGTATTTCGACGGGAAGAACGTGAAATTCTTTGAAATGGGTTGCCGTCTAGGCGGTTCATATTTTAATCACGAGCAGGCCTGCCTGGGCTACAACGCCATGGACATGATTATCCGTTTCGCCTTGACCGGCAAGATGGTCGAAGACATCGGAACCATCAGCGAAGAATCCGCAAGGTACAAGAAGTTCGCACTAGATTGCAACTATCTGCTGAAGGGATACGACCAGACTGTGGCCAAGATTGTCGGCTTGGAAAAGGTCAAAGCCCTTCCAGAATGCATCGAAATACAGAAATACCACGACGTCGGTTACCATTATGGCAAGGACAGAACTGTCGACAGACCCATCATGGTTGCCGAGATTGTTGCCGAGAACAGGAGCGAAGTCGAAAGGCTTGTTAACTACATCAATAAGGAATATGATGTTTTCAACGAGCACGGAGAATCCCTGTTAATGGAAAAACTCAACCCCGAAGCCTTGTTTAACTAAGAGGAAACGACAAATGAAAGTAGCTGTCATTGGAGCAGGCAATTCCGGTTGCGCACAGTCGATTAAGTTGATGCAGAACGGTCATCAGGTCAATCTGATTAAGACTTCGCACAGTCTGCACGACGACAACTTCGAGCAACTTTTAAAAACCGGTGAAATCAGCTGTCTGGACACCACAGACAACAACAGAGAATTTTCTCTCAAGCCCAATATGATTACTCGAGACATCGAAAAGGGTTTGGAAGGCACCGAAGCAGTCATGATTTTGACCCAGAGTCTGCAGCACCGTGAACTTGCGAAAAAAATCGGCCCGCTGCTGAAAGAAGGCCAAATCGTATTTCTGATTCCAGGAAATATGGGATCAACTCAATTTGCCAACCACACTAAGGGCAAACACATCATTTATGTCGAAGGCGAATCGACCCCATACGACGCCCGCATTATCGCCCCCGGTAAAGTCGAAATCCTTTTCAAGAATGTCCGCAACGCCGTATCATTCCTCCACAAAGAAGATGAAAAGTACCTGCCCGTCGTCACCTCTTTGTTCGGCACGCACAAATACCTGAGAACGAACATTATTGAATCGACCTTGCATAACCCCAACATGGTCGTCCACACTATTGGCACCATCATGTCCGCAAGCAGAATCGAGTATTCCAAAGGCGAATTCTGGATGTATCGAGAATCGTTCTCGCCAGCCATTTGGAACCTGGTCGAGCAATTAGACGACGAAAAGAAACAGGTAATCCGAGCCTATGGTGGTAAGAACGCCATCAATTACCTGGATGCATGCAAGTGGCGTAACGAAGAAGACCTCTCTATAGACAGTCTGCAAGTATTCAAGAACTATGCCGCGACCGGTGGCCCCAAGGGCCCGGCCAGCTTGGATACCCGTTACATTTACGAAGATGTCCCGATGGAATTGTGCATGCTAGAGAAACTTGCCGCCGAAAAAGGCATTTCGACACCAATCGCATCGGCATTAATCACGATAGCCTCTGCTCTGAAATCGACCGACTATCGAATGATGAGCTACGAGATCTCCGACGTGAAGGATTATATCTAAGCACGTTGCATAGTCGTTGAATTTATCGTCCGAAAGATATGCTAAACAAAACCCAAGAAGAAATCACCGCCAAATGGAAGAGCCTAGATACCGAGCACCCCTTGGTATCCATCAAATGCCTTGCATACAACCACGAAAAATACATTGCCCAGACTCTTGACAGTTTCTTGATGCAAGAAACGGACTTCCCTTTCGAAGTGATTGTCCACGACGACGCTTCTACAGACAAGACGGCAGACATCATCCGGGAATACGAAAAGAAGTACCCGCTCATCGTAAAGCCTATTTACGAAGAAGAAAACCTGTATTCAAAGCATGACGGAAGGATTACAAGAGTACCAAACGCAGCCTTGAAAGGCAAGTATGTCGCCACATGTGAAGGCGACGACTACTGGACCAAACCACACAAGTTGCAAATGCAAGCAGACTTCTTGGAAAGTCACGAGGACTATTTCGCCATCGGTCACAACGTACGCATTGTTGACGACGACGGAAATCCTATGACTACGGACAACCCCTTATGGAGAAAATGGTTCAACACCTACACCAAAAGGGAAGACAAAGACTACACCATTGAAGAACTTGAAAACGGAATCATGTTCGGCCAAACATGCACTCGCATGCACCGAAACATTATCCGGAAAATGGATCCCGACTTGGACCAGCTGTATCTTGACATGAACTATACCAATGGCGACGTCATCATGTCGCTCTTGTGTTTCTGCAAAGGCAAAGTTCGCAGTTCTTCGCTAGTGGCAGCAGATCATCGCAAGTCCATTTCCAACAACAGCTGGACTTCCAAAACATACAACAAGAATATGACTCGTCGAGACCTTTTGTCTTTGCGCGAGCAGGAACATTTCGTGAATCACTTTGGCGTTTATCCTGACTTTACAGAGCAGGCTTATCGCCATATGCGAAGGTCCTTCGAATACTTCATCCACAACAAAAGTTGGAAAGACTTCACCACATTTATCGGAAACTTCTTTTTACTGAAGCACAAAACCAAATTCTTCAAAAGACTTTTTAAAATCGTCAAGTAACCCACACGCAAGAGGTTTCCATGACATTCGTCTACGTTCTCGTCAGTAACGAAAAAGACACTTATTATGAACAGACCATGATAAGTGCCAAAAGTCTGCTTGCGCACAACACAGACGCAAAAGTGGTCATACTCGTCGACCAGGGAACGGCGGCAACCTTTACCGGGAAACGGACATTTCACGAAAAACTTGGCGTAAGCATTCGCGTAATCCAGACCCCCGAAGAATACAACAACCGAGACCGTTCCCGCTTTCTAAAGACCTCCATGTACAACTACATCGATGACGATTTTCTGTTCATTGATGGCGACACCGTAATCTGCGACAAGCTAGAAGACATACCCCAAGGCATTTCCATCGGCATGGTGCTGGACAGGCATCAGTACATATCCGAAAACAGTTACAAGAGTTTCTATGACAACCGTGCAAAGCCCCTGAATTGGTCATCGGGCTTTGAAGACAAGCATTTCAACAGCGGCGTCATTTGGGTAAAGAAATCTGCAGAAGCCCAGAAGTTTTTTGAAGAGTGGCACAAGCTATGGAAAGAGACGCTGGAAAAATATTCCGTCGTCTACGACCAGACCGCCCTTAACGAAGTCAACGCCCGCCTAGAAGGAATCGTGAAGGAAATGGATGGAACCTGGAATTGTCAGGCAACACGCCGGTCTTCGTTCCTTAAGTACCTGCACAATGCCAAGATTATGCATTACTATGCAAGCTTTGGCCACACCTGCTTTGACCTTGCAAATAAGGATATCCAGCGTTCTCTTCTCCAAGAAACGCACGACAAACTCGACAAGATTCTGCAAAATCCCCAAGGCGCCTTTTCGGACGCCCTGGACATAATCGCAGACGCCCCCGCCGTAGACATTCAAAAGACATCTTGCTACGACCTCTTGCTGCTTACTTTCAAGAAGCACACCTTCATTTTCCGCCTAGCAAATAAGATCTGTTATTCCATCCTTAAGTTTTTCCCGAAGAAATAACTATGTCGTTTATTACGAGCCGTAAATTTATTGCAGCCGCACTAATCGCCATCAGCGCATTTTTCGGGTCGTGTTCTTCTGACATTGGGCCTAGGGTATGTTTTGTCGGCGATTCCATCACGGACCTCTGGGACCTGGACTATTTTTTCCCCGAGTATTCGCCAGCAAACCATGGTACGAGCGGAGCAAAAATAGAAGACGTATTCACCTGGAATCTTTCCGGATGCAAGGACCTTCCCACCGTCATCCTAATCGGGACGAACAACCTGAATGCTGTCGCCAAAAGTGACAGCCTGAAGGCGGCCTTCCTGGGCGATTATGTCAAAAAATACATGAAGCTTTTAGACCAGATAGAAGCCAGCAATTACGTCGTCATTTCCATATTGCCAAGAGACCGCCTTTACAAAGAAAAGGGCGCACTGAATCCGTATATAAAAACTTTGAACGACTCTCTAGAACGCAGTCTCGATCAACAAGACTTCAAAAGCGTCTTTGTAGATGCATACCCCCATTTTTTAAAAGATTCAGCAATCATCCGTGATTACTATAACGACGGGCTACACCTCTCCGAAGAAGGGTACGACCTGTTAAATTCGTTAGTGAGAGGCGCCCTATGAAAAAGTTACTCTTTCTATTGATCCTTTCGGCAACAAGCCTCTTTGCCCAATCCAGCATCTTCCTGGGAGCAGAGAACCTGAAGAGAGTGTATCTCGGTTACGAATACAACCAGTTTCTCGGATTCTTCATCAAGCATTCCGTTTTCAAGCAGGACATGAACCTGCAACAGGTCGAGTTCAACCCTTACATGAATTACAGTTTTTCCCAAGCACTTTCATTTAGAATCAACCCCTATTTCGGCATGCGATACGACACCGATTTCTATTACCTCGGGGCAAGATTTTCAGCGGACTGGGCAAGATTCAGGTATTTCCAGCTAAAAACAGAATTCAGCCCGCACTACCACAGCAGAGACGGCTACACGACCCTATTCGAATCCCAAATCCGGTCCTTTATCTTTCCAAGTGTAGGGCTTGCTCTTGGTGCCAAAAACAAGCCGGAATACAACCGCGTCGAAAAACGAATATTCGGAGGGCTAGTCATCAAGGACTCGCACTCTCAAATTGAGGCAACCATATCGACCCCCTACAACCTCGACGACACCCAACTTACTAGATTTAATATCAGTTTCCAACACGCAATAGACCTGTAAAGGGGCCTCCATGAGTCCAACAATCACGCTTCTCAAATTCTTTGCCGCCTTTTTGATTACCTGGTCACACCTGGACAAGTGTTTCCCCGCAGACCAGGCGGTACTTGCCACCGGTGGCACTTTAGGGAACGGATTGTTCTTCTTCATTTCCGGCTTCGGGCTTTTCCTTTCTACCCGCAACCTGAAAAGTTTCTCCTGGTTCCAGGTCAAGATTTCTAAGCTACTGTTACCTACGTTCGTATTCGTTCTTGCAAAAACCATCTTCAACGGCTATTTCGACCTCAAGGTCGAATTCAACCACACCTGGTTCGTATGGGCAATACTTGCCTTCTATCTAGCTTACCACCCCATCCTCATATTTTTCAAGGAACACATTTTTAAGATTATCCTCATCACTTACCCGGTAATGTTCATCATCTATGCGGTCATTCTCCTCAACCGTCAGGATTATTTCGTAGATATCGCAAACTACTATTTCAAGTGCACCTACTATTTCCAGATATTCCTTTTCGGCGGATGGGTCGCATCCAAGAACGCCACGATGAAGTACAACTTCAAAAAGGATTTGCTCCTGTTCTTCGTATTTTACGGAGCATTCAATGTCCTCAAGTTCTACATCAAGGGGCACCCATCCCTTTACGCCTTGCAAATCCTGTCACCGCTTTGCATAATGCCCGCCATTTACTACCTGTTTAAGGTATTCGACACAGGCATCGCATCCAAGATTATACACAACAAGGTCCTTTCCCCTATCGTATTCGTCATTTCCGGATTAACGCTCGAAATTTACCTGGTCCAGTTTTCCATCATCACAAAGGATTTCAATTCCTGGTACCCCTGGAATATTCCCCTCCTTTTGGCGGCAGTGCTCCTATCCGGTTACCTGCTGAAAATCGGGACGGGCCTTTTCAAGGTCATCTTCTTTGACGGCTTCAGCAACTTCAAGAGCATCTGGCACATTTCCTGCGATTCTTCCAAGTACAAATGAACAAGATAGTCCTATTCATATTCCTCTGCATTGCACCAGCATTCTGCTACGATTTCATGACATGGAATGTAAGGTGTGAAAACCCCGACGATACACTCAACGGGAACATTTGGAGCAAAAGGTTGCCCCATATCGTAGAAGCAGTTGAATTCATTTCGCCCGACTTCCTCAACGTGCAAGAAGTCAACCCCGGTTTTGTCAAGGATTTGGAACAGGCTTTACCCGATTACAACCATGTCTACCTGAACGAGAAATCACAGAACGCCATTCTCTACAAGAAGCGTTTCGACATCCAGAAGACAGGGGAATTCTATCTGTCCGAGACTCCAAACCAAAGGAGCCGCGGATGGGACGCCAAGAACAAGCGCACTTGTCTCTGGGCAAAATTCCAGGACGAAAACGGCCATGTGTTCTTTATCTTCAACACGCACTTTGACCATAAAGGCAAACAGGCCCGAATCAACAGCGCGTTGATGGTAAGAGATTCCATAAGTAGAATCGCAGGCAACGCGACAGTCATCCTTTCAGGGGATTTCAATGCGTATAAGACCGAAAAGCCGCTCACCATACTCAACGATGCCGAATTTTTAGAAGAAGCACAGTACAGGACAAAAAGAATATACAACCCCAGCGGCAGTGTAAACTACTTTGACCCTAAAAGATACAGCCAATGGCAATTCGATTACATCTTCACGTCCAACGATCTTGAAATCATCCGATATTCCGTTCCGAACTTCATCTACTACGACAACGATGCAAAAGTTCTGCGTTTTCCGTCGGACCATTCACCCGCAGTCATCCAATTCAACATCCAATAAAACCTATATTTAGAGCATGAGCATCGTTCTTAACTTGCCGGTATATTTCATATTTGCATTTATCTTATACAAGATATGCAAAAGTGATGAAGCAGGCAAATTTTACGCACTCACACTAGGGTCGTTACTTTTCCCTGCAGTAGGAACGATTATTTCAAGCCCTGCCGTTGCCCCTAACCAGGCTTTCATATACACCTATTTTCTTGTGGAAATTATTCATTCCATAGGGAAATACCACAAAACATACAAAAGAATTCTCTATATTCCCCTTCTTTTAATCATCGGCAGCATTACAATAACAATTCTCTACACCGAAGGGCTGAACACCAAGACATTCTATATTGCAGGGCGAGACTTCTGCGAAACATACGGATACCTAATTGCAGCATTCCTTGCCGGGACAAGGATTCCTGGCCATGGAATATACAAGGAATTCTACAAGCCAATCCTCATCCTTTGCGCATTTGCCGTTATTGAAGTCCTAATCGAATACAACATTCCTTATACCTTTATCTGTTCGGCCTATCCCAACACCGACATGGCATACACCTCCCTAGAAAGCGGAGGAACGTTCACCGAATCCTGGAGAATTCGCGCAGCAGTCACCACAGCCCACCCCACCGCTTTAGGGACACTACTGAGTTGCATTTTCGCTTTTTATTTGCCCCTCTGGAAAAAGGAAATCATAGAGCAGAAAAAGCTACTCCTTTTGCTGTTGGCACTTCTTGTCGCCATCTTTGTGTGCGGTTCTAGAACGGCAATGGTCTGCGCCGCCTTAACCATCGCCATATTCCTATTTTCGAGAGTCAACATATACTTGAAGGTTTTCATTGCCGGCCTAATCTTCTTTTCGTTCGGCGCCGCATTGACTTTCTTTGTCAACCAATTCGAAGATTCCCGTGGCAGCAACCTAAATTTCCGTAGAGAACAATTGCTCTTCTCCGTATTGGCAATCCAGCAATCTCCCATCTACGGCAATGGAGTCCAATACATTTCCAAATACATTTTCGGAGATACCGATGATGGTTCCAGAGGTGTCGCCAAAGGCTATGATAACGAAAACCTCGGCGGTCTGGAATCCATTGTTTTCAGGAAGCTCATTGACTATGGGTTCCTTGGGCTGGGATGCTTTTTCGCATCCCTAGCATTCTTCCAGGTCTACTTCATTCTCAACAGGAAGAAGTCCATTTACGCGAGTTCTGGCGCGTTCGTGACGCTTTCCTTCACCATATTCCTTATCCTCTCCGGCACACTGCAAAATAGCATAATATACGGCTATGTCTTTTTAGGCTATTGCCTTGGCAAAGTGCGCAAATTAAACATCCTCGGCATTGATGAATCCGAAGACTCTGAAGAACAGGAAAGCCTAGAAGAATCTGAGGCAGAGATAGAGGAAGCCCAGGAAGTTAAGGCCATAACGGCAAAGAACTGAGTAAGGCGCGAAGGACTTCCCCCAGAACTGGCGTTTCCATTGTCTAGATTCCTCCACCGGAATATCGCGGTGGATTTTCCACAAGTTCCTTACACGGGGAATCCCCCTGCGGGATTCAGCCGCAGCACGGGCAAACATTCTCGCATAGATCGGGCAGAACCTTCTCATCCTGGCAAAGGACAGGTCTAGCTTGTTTTGGGAAGCCCATTCCAGCATCTTCCCCAAAAACAGGCGACGGTTGTCAATGGAATTGATTTGCAGGTTGAAGTTCGCCGATTCCGGATTTATCCGGTAGTAATAAAACGGCTGGTTGACAACGGCAACACGGTTCGCCTTGAATAGCGCCTGCACCAGGAAAAAGACATCTTCCTGGTATTTCAGATCCGTATCGAAAGACAAGCCCTCCAGAAGGTCCCTGGAATAGAAAGTTTTCCAGACGCCTCCCATAAAGCGGACACCAGCCGCAACGCGTTCTTTCAGCAAGGAATCCTTTTCCTGGAGAGTCAAGGCCCTTGTTTCCCCATACTCCAGCGAGACATTTTCGCATTTCCCGGACACAGCACGGAAAAAGGGGGTAAAGCCCAGTTCCACATCAAGTTTCAGGAACGTATCAAACGCCTGGACAAAAGCCACGGGGTCAATCCAGTCGTCAGCATCAATAAAGGCCACGTAATCCTTGGCCGCGGCATTCATCCCGAAATTTCGCGCATTGCTGACGCCCTTGTTCTCGATATGGAAAACCCGGATACGCCCATCCGTCGACGAATATCCATCACAGAGGGAGGGACTTGAATCCGTAGACCCGTCATCGATCAAAAGCAGTTCCCAATCCAGCTGGTCCCCTAACCGGGCCACAGAATCAACGCACTGCCGCAAATACTTCTCGGCATTATAGACAGGCAGAATAATTGAAATAGAACGACTCATACCCTGTCCAATATCCATTTGCAGGCCTGTTCCGAAGCAGTCCCGTTTTCGCAGACGTGCCCATAGAAGTCCAGAATCTGCCGGCAATTTTCAGGCGCATCCGATTCCTTAAAATCAAGAATGGTCTGGAACAAATCCTTGGCATTTTTCGCATACCTGAAGGGGCTCTTTTCGATATCAAAATTCAACCCGCGGCTGGACTTGTAATCGCCAAGGTCCGGCACATACAGCACAACAGGCCTATTCAATAAGACATAGTCGCCAACCAGGGAGGAATAATCCGAGATCACCATATCAGATACGAGCAACAAGTCCTGCATCTCAGGGTATTTAGACGCATCGACAATTCGGGAATCCGCCTTCCAATCGGGTTGCATTTTCACCTTGTGGTGCTGCCGAATCAGGATACCCCACTTTTTTCCATCTCTCTTTTCAAGTTCATCTGCCAAAAAGGAGAAATCCAGCAAGTCGGCGGCCTTTCCGTTACCCCTAAAAGTCGGGGCATACGTGAGGATCTTTTCAAATCGTCCCAAGTCCAGTGCCTTGCGGACCGATTCCGCAATAAGGCTATTGTCATGGAAAAACATATCGTTACGGGGTGTACCGCAGCGCAAAATTTCGGCATTCGGGTTCAAGGAACGGCGAATAATTTCATCCCCATAATCAGAACCAGACAAAATAACGTCCGCACGCTTGTACGCTTCCGAAAGGCGCGAGCTGCCGTCCGATGTCATGTCGACGTTCTTAAAAGCGCGGTCCCCGTGCCATGTATCCATGTAGAACTGGCCCTTCCTCTTGCAGGGAACCATAAGGCCCGCATTCAGCACCCAGAATTTCGACGTAAATAGTTCCTTGTATTCCGCAAGGGATTTTTTCTTCACGACGCGCACATAATCCGGGACGTCTGTCGCCTTTTCGGGTTCATTCAAACTCCAGACAATCTCCATATCCGGCGCAAGCTCGTGCATTTTTTCCGAAATCGCCCTCGGATTGCAAGCGTAACGCAAGCCGTTGTAAGCCCTGAAAAAAATCTTCTTACGGTTCAATCGGCAAAACACCGAAAAAAACACGCAAAAAAAGCGGAGAACGGAATTCTTGATAAAACGGGTCATCCTAGCAACTCCTTATAGCACTTTTCCAGCTTTGCAAGAACAACCTCAGGCGAAAAAGTATTCCGGGCATGTTCCCATCCACATTGTCCCATCCGCAAACGGGTTTCCTTTTCGTTAACCAACTTTTCCAACGCCCGCACCAAAGCGGGGATATCGCCCGGTTCACAGAGGATGCCGCATTCGCCATCTTTGACAACCTCAGCGGTTCCACCGACAAACGTCGAAATTACGGGCAAGCCCAAGCCAAGCGCTTCCACCAAGCTCATGCTGAAGCGTTCCGCATACGACGGAAGTACAAGCAAATCATATTCAGGGAGCATTTTCACGTATTCGGAATGGACAACCCACGATGAAACAGAAATGTCGTCACGCTTGGGAGATTTTTCCACTACGGCACGCACCTGGTCGACTTCGCCATCGCCAAAAAGGGACAACTTTACCGGTACAGTAAAGTTCGCCTTCGAAAAGGCCTCGATAAGGTCGTACACGCCCTTGCGCTTCCCGAAACGGCCCGAAAAAATAACCTTGACCGGAAATTCATGGGTACCGAGATCTACAGGGCTACTAGAAATATCGGCGCCAGGATTCGGAACCGTCATGAAGTTATCAATCGCTGCATCAAGGCCTTGAACAATCCCCTTCATTTCCGAAGATAGAATCAGGATTTTTTCGGCGTGGCGGAAATAATCCTTCAGCATCCATTTGACAAAAGGAGACGACTTCGCGCAGAACTTGTCGAACTGGCTTCCATGAATATGGACCGTATACCTTTTCCCGCGCAAGCGCAGGCAACGGCTTATAAGATACTTTCTGAAAAAGCTCCCATAACTGGATGTATGGATCTGGTAAAACGCCGCCTTCTTCGAAGGGCATAAAAGCAGTTTGGCACAGACCATGAGCAGAATAGGAAGAGACCGTACAAAAGATCCATTATACGACGCTATAAAATTTTCATCGGACAGATTAAAAAGCTTCTTATAGCTCAAGAGCACAGAACTAATTCCACCCTGCACATACAGAGCCGGGCCTATGTGAACGATCTGCTCAATCATCTAACACCTTTATCTTTGTTGTAAAGCACGATTCCCCAAGGCTTTCTTTCTTGGCGTACAAAACCTTGCAAGGGACCTTTTCGCCGAAATGTTCCGAATACCAGCCATCTTCGCGTATAGAGTAAGAAAGTCCGCCATCCAATTGCAGCGCAACCTTCCGTGCGCCCGGCACAAAAATTTCTGCGGTGGTCCCGTTCAGGATTACCGTCGCCGACGGATGCAAATGGAACGGAATTTCAATGGACGCCTTCCGGTCACAGCGCAGGGTATCGGTTATAATAAATTCGTTCGCATCGCGGTTGAATTCTACACGGCGCGTATGCGAGACGCCCTCGGACTTATACCCGTCATGAGTCGCCTCGACAATGCCGCGGGATTCATCACAAGAAATCACCGCCGCCTTGTAATGCTTGAGCCACAGCGTCGGGCCCGCCTGTTCAGCCTGGTTCTTGCCATTTACACACACCGTATTGTGCGCAAGCGTACTTACGAAGTATGCACGCAAATCCTTGTGCGTATGGTAAGTGAACGTACCCGGGTCAACAATAACAGGGTTGCCATCCACATGTAGAATAAACGAGAGTGCATCGGCATGGCCGTGAGCAGCAATGCTCAAATAGCCCAGCGGTGCGGCATCGAAATGCATATATATTTCGCGGTCTTCATTTTTCCTGAAAATGAAATGCCCGCTCTGAGCAAAGAACCTATTGCCGTCGGCAACAGGAGCAGCCGGCAAAGCCTCGAATTTCGCTCGGCCTTCCGCGCCGAAGAGGATTTCGTTCTTTTCGTCCCATACAAGGCCTTCACGCTTGAACGAAGAATCCTCGAAGTATGTCGCAAACGAAACGAGCAACGACTTAAAGTTATTGAAATGCCCACCCTTATCCGGGCGCAAGACGAACCCGTCATCGCCATCACCGTACATCGGGTAATTGAAGTTTTCATCCAGCATGGCGTTCATGTAATCCGCCATCTTGTGGAGCCTCTCGTTATAAGCAGGCGAAAACTCGACTCCTTCGCGGCGACCTACGACCGCCGCAATCAAGAAGAAATCATCGATAAACTGGATGTATTCTGCGGCCTCTTCGCGGTTCACGCCTTCGGGCGTATTCTGTTTTAAAATTTCGCGTTCCAGCCCCTTGCGCGCATATGCAAGCCGCGATTTCCTATGGGGAATATCCCACTTGCAAGCGGCCACAAACAAGCCCGCATACTCGGAAACCAGGTGGTTATTTGCAGAAGAACAAAGCGACGGATGCTTGTACGAGTACTCCGCGTGTTCGCAAATAAGGTGGTTCCATACCTCAGCGGTAAAGCCCTCGATAATCGAGTCCTTCTTGCGCAAGTTGTCAACGTCTAGAAGATTCCAGCCGAAGTACCAGCCAATCAGGCGCAGGTTCACTTCGATATTGCTGTACCAGTTGACACCGACCAGGTAAGGGTTCGCCTCGCACCACATTCCAATATGGTGGCAATAAAGAACGAGATACTTATGCTGGCCCGTCGTCTTGTAGAGCCAGGCTATGTGCAGCAGGAACTGCATGCGGTTTACTTCCCACACATGCTTCGCACTGCCGAACTTGTCGCTACGGATATCAATCTTGTGCGCAAAAGTCTTCGGGAACTGCTTGCCCGTCGATACGTCCAGATGCCAGTCGATATCCTTGAAAATATCTACGCTGGATTCAAAAATCGGATAATATTCATGGGCGTTTTCGTCTGCGATAATCGCGCAGTTAGGCTTCTCATGCGTAAAATCGCTCTCATCCACCTTAATCCAATCAAGGACATGCGTGCGGACTCGCTGACGAACACGGTAAAAGACTTCCCCTACCGAGAACGTCCGAATTCGTTTGATATACCAAGATAACGACACAACAACAATATAGTTATGTCACAGTCCCAAGATTTTCTTGTAGGCCCCGATAAGCTTCGGTTTTTCGTATTCCCAGCTGAGTTCGGTTTCGACACGCTTGCGGCCGAAGGCGCCCATTTCTGCGGCCTTCTCAGGGTTCTCCAGAAGCCACAGGATCTTTTCTGCAAAGTCGTCCGTATCCGTATTCTCGGCATAGAGCGATGCCTCCTGAGCACTGAACTTGCCTTCCTTCAGGGTGAACTGCACAATCGGCTTTCCGAACGCCATGTACTCCATAATCTTGTTCATGGTGGACTTGTCGTTCATTTCAGATGGCAGGTCGGGGTTCACGCATACATCGGCAGTATTCAAGACATCGGCCAGGAACTCATCCGAAACGCGACCCGGGAATTCCACATAATCCGTAAGCTTCATCTGCTCGTTCATCTGTCGCAGTTCTTCGAGAGCAGGGCCACCGCCCATGATGCAGAAACGGATATCGGTACGGCCCTTCTTGTGGACAAGGTAATCAACCGACTGCAGCAGGAGATCAATGCCTTCCTGTTTGCCCATCACGCCGATATAGCCCACCAGGTACTTGAAGCCCTTCTTGACCTCGGGCTTTGCCGGGCCCACCTTGAGCTTAGAGATATTCGGGCCACTGCGGACAATCGTCACGTCGCCTTCGCACTTACGCCCGCGGCGCATGGCGATTTCCTTGTACGATTCGTTCGTCACAATAGCATGCTTTGCAAAGTGGTACGTAAGGCGTTCCACCAAAAGCATCGCACGGTAACCCAGCCCCTTCTTGCCGAATTTTGCAATCCAGAGTTCGGGATTGATATCGTGATGGTCAAACATGAACTTGCAGCGGGTAAAGAAGAAGAACGGCGCTGCAGCTATAAAAATCAAGTCGGGCGGATTGCAGGCATGGATAACATCCTGCACACCCTGCTTGCGGAACACCTTGAACAAAAGGCGAGTCTCGTGGTAGAGGGCCCCGAGGTATTCCTTGATGTATTCAATAGAACGATTCGCTTCGGGGAGCGGGTGGCGGTAGATTTTAATGCCGTCCAGTTCCTCGTATTCCAGCGGATAGTTCTTCGTTTTCGGGCAAATGACCGTAACCTCTGCGCCAGCCTCTTTCAAGGCCAGCGATTCCTGCCACACACGGCGATCAAAAGGTACAGGGAGGTTTTCGACTACAATACAGACTTTTTTACCAGCGAGTTCCATGACATTATTACCAGCAGAATCCTTCATAGTTCGGCAGCGTTTCTACCGCAGAGTCCTTCATGCGCACAAGATCCAAGAAGTGTATTTCCGGATACTTGCGGATCAAATCAGGTATTTCGGGATTCTTGACAGTCACGATAACAAGAGAAGTCTTGCTCACGACACTTTCCACATCCTTGTCCAATAGCGGGAGCAAGTGCGGGATGCGCTTGTTGAGTTCATTCAAGTTCGTTTCCTTCTCGCGAGCGATATTCAGGTAGCGGTCGTAGATACGGAGGGTGCAACCCTTGCCGAGCACCGCTTCTGCAAGGCGAATTGCCGCAGAGTTGCGCAGGTCATCGGTACCCGCCTTGAAGGTGAGGCCGATAATGCCCACGGAACGCACGCCAATCTGCTGCACGCGTTCAAGCACGCGATGGATATGGAGGTTGTTACTGTTCTCGATGGACCCGAGAATCGGAACTTCGACCTGGTTGGATTCCGCAAGGAAGTTAAGCCCGCGCAAATCCTTCGGGAGGCACGAGCCGCCATAGGCGAACCCGGGCTTGAAGTAGTACGGGGAAATATTCAGCTGCGTGTCCCTGCAGAACAGGTCCATCACCTGGTGGCTATCGATATCGAGCTTCTTGCAGATGGCGCCAATCTCGTTACCGAAGGCGACCTTCAGCGCGTGATAAGAGTTGTTCACGAACTTGATAATCTCGGCGACCTTCGGGTCGACTTCCACGACTTCGCTGCCGAGTCCCGAATACATTTCCTTGAGCTTGTTGAGAGCCCTGCGGTTCCTGCTTCCGATAACCGTAATCGGCGGGTTCAAGAAGTCGGAGACGGCCATACCTTCGCGCAGGAATTCCGGGTTCGACACGACCGTGAAGTTGATGCCTTCGCGCTTGCCGGACACCTTTTCAATCAGTTCGCCGACCGCGGCGTTCGTTCCGGGAGGAACCGTACTGCGGATGACCACAATGTGGAAGGTGGACTTGGAGCGGATGGCAACGGCAATGGACTTCACTGCCGACATGAGGAACGAAGTATCGAGCCTTCCATCAGAGGCGTTCGGCGTGCCCACGCACAGGAACGAAATCTCGGACTTGAGCACGGCCTCTTCTGCAGAAGATGTCGCAGAGATTAGCCCGGCCTTGAAACCTTCCTGCATGACCTCGTCGATATCGCGCTCGACGATGGTCGGAAGCCCCATGGCAATACGGGAAACCTTGTTGAAATCCACATCGCAGCCGACAACCTTGTGCCCAAGCTTCGCAAGGCACGCGATACCGACGCAACCAACATATCCCAAACCAAACACACTGATAGAGGCCATAATAAAAACCTATTCCGTTATTACTCTGCTTTACCTTTACCGATAGAAGACACCTCGAAACCGATCTTACGGAGGGCGTCGGCATCCAGGATGTTACGTCCGTCAAACACGAAGGCCGGCTTAGCCATGCCCTTGTAGATACGGCTCCAGTCCAGTTCGGCAAAACATTTCCATTCGGTGCAGACCACCACAGCATGAGCGCCTTCGGCAGCCTTGTACGGGTCCTCCTCGAACTGAACCTGATCGAGCACGTCCTTCAAATCGCGCTTGGCATCAGGAATAGCCTTCGGATCGGTAACGACCGGCAGTGCATGTTCGGCGAGCAAATCACGCACAACAAGGTTTGCAGGGCTTTCGCGAGTGTCGCCGGTATTTGCCTTGAAGGCGAAACCGAACACGGCAATCTTCTTGCTTGCAATGGTATTGAACATGGTCTCGAGCATGCGGTCCACCACACGGTGGGTCTGCCATTCATTGATTTTAACCACCGATTCCCAATAGGCAGCTACTTCGGGCAGTCCATAGTAGC
>JBGUQN010000081.1:0-53671 GCA_045131085.1 Fibrobacter sp. | reverse complement strand
AATTCGCAAGCCTGACCGATCACGATCGGGCCAGAACCGATGATAAGGACTTTGTCGATGCCTTCAATCTTCATTTTTTATCTCCGTAAAAAAAATGCTGAACTAAAAAGTCCAGCAAAATTAAAATCAAAAATTTTAGTGTCCTTGGAAAAACCGACTGCTGTTGCGCAGTGGATTGCGCAGGTGGCATGGGGCTTCGTCATTGCAAGAATCTGGTTCATCTTCTTGTCTAATTACTCAAGGTTCAAACTTGCGCAAATATAGACAAAAAGTGTAACACTTTCAATAGCAAAACACAAAAAATGTAAAAACGAGAGCGACGCCGAAACGACTACATTTCAAGTTCGGGTTCAGGTTGAACTGACGGGCAAAGATCGGGATTCTCCACACAGTCCTGGCCATCATCATTCACATTTGTACCGGATTCACCACAGGCGGCCAAGCCCATGACAGACAACAAGATAAGAAGTCCAAGCATTTTTTTCATATGAGTTCCTGTGTTTTTGTTTGTGTTTAATAAATATACAAAAAGACGCCGTGAAGGCGTCTTTTTTTTAAAGCGATTCCCAGAAGAATTACTTCTTGGCGGGAGCGGCGGCCGGCTTAGCTTCTGCCGGCTTGGCAGCAGGCTTTGTTTCGGCGGGCTTGGTAGCCTTCGGGGCTTCAGCGGGCTTTGCAGCCGGCTGTGCTGCAGGGGCAGCTTCGCCTTCAGCCTTCTTAGCTTCGGCCTCGGCCTTCTTGGCCTCTGCTTCGGCCTTCTTAGCTTCGGCTTCTGCCTTCTTGGCTTCGGCTTCAGCCTTCTTAGCTTCGGCTTCAGCCTTCTTGGCTTCGGCTTCGGCGCGCTTTGCTTCGGCAGCTTCGGCCTTCTTCTTGGCCTCTTCTGCCTTCTTAGCTTCGGCGGCAGCCTTCTTGGCAGCGGCAACGCTATCGGCCTTGGCCTTCTTCACTGCAGCGATGCTATCCTGCTGGGCCTTCTTAGCTTCGGCGGCAGCCTTCTTTTCTTCTTCAGCCTTCTTCTTTGCTTCTGCAGCTTCGGCCTTCTTCTTGGCTTCCTCAGCCTTCTTAGCTTCGGCGGCGGCCTTCTTGGCGGCGGCAACGCTATCGGCCTTGGCCTTCTTCACTGCAGCGATGCTATCCTGCTGGGCCTTCTTGGCGGCAGCAGCGGCTTTCTTTTCTTCTTCAGCCTTCTTCTTTGCTTCAGCAGCTTCGGCCTTCTTCTTGGCTTCCTCTGCCTTCTTAGCTTCGGCGGCAGCCTTCTTGGCAGCGGCAACGCTATCGGCCTTGGCCTTCTTCACTGCGGCGATGCTGTCCTGCTGGGCCTTCTTAGCGGCAGCAGCGGCTTTCTTTTCTTCTTCAGCTTTCTTCTTAGCTTCAGCAGCCTCGGCCTTCTTCTTGGCATCTTCTGCCTTCTTAGCTTCAGCGGCGGCTTTCTTTTCTTCTTCAGCTTTCTTCTTTGCTTCAGCAGCTTCGGCCTTCTTCTTGGCCTCCTCTGCCTTCTTAGCTTCGGCAGCAGCCTTCTTCTCTTCCTCGGCTTTCTTCTTAGCTTCAGCAGCTTCGGCCTTCTTCTTGGCTTCCTCTGCCTTCTTAGCTTCGGCGGCAGCCTTCTTTTCCTCTTCAGCCTTCTTCTTAGCTTCAGCAGCTTCGGCCTTCTTCTTGGCTTCTTCTGCCTTCTTGGCTTCAGCGGCAGCCTTCTTGGCAGCGGCAACGCTATCGGCCTTGGCCTTCTTCACTGCGGCGATGCTATCCTGCTGGGCCTTCTTAGCGGCAGCAGCGGCCTTCTTTTCTTCTTCAGCCTTCTTCTTTGCTTCAGCAGCCTCGGCCTTCTTCTTGGCTTCCTCTGCCTTCTTGGCTTCGGCGGCAGCCTTCTTTGCGGCGGCAACGCTATCGGCCTTGGCCTTCTTCACTGCGGCGATGCTATCCTGCTGGGCCTTCTTGGCGGCAGCAGCAGCCTTCTTTTCTTCTTCAGCTTTCTTCTTTGCTTCAGCAGCCTCGGCCTTCTTCTTGGCTTCCTCTGCCTTCTTAGCTTCGGCGGCAGCCTTCTTTTCTTCTTCAACTTTTTTCTTTGCTTCAGCAGCTTCGGCCTTCTTCTTGGCATCTTCTGCCTTCTTGGCTTCGGCGGCGGCCTTCTTGGCGGCAGCAACGCTGTCGGCCTTGGCCTTCTTCACAGCAGCGACGCTGTCAGCCTTAGCCTTCTTCACAGCGGCAATGCTATCCTGCTGGGCCTTCTTGGCAGCGGCAGCAGCCTTGCGTTCTTCAGCGGCTTTCTTCTTGGCTTCGGCGGCTTCAGCCTTCTTCTTGGCTTCCTCGGCCTTCTTGGCTTCGAGAGCGGCCTTGCGTTCTTCAGCAGCCTTCTTCTTAGCTTCAGCAGCTTCGGCCTTCTTCTTGGCTTCTTCTGCCTTCTTAGCTTCAGCAGCGGCCTTCTTGGCTTCACGTGCAGCCTTCTTAGCGGCAGCAACGCTATCAGCCTTAGCCTTCTTCACAGCGGCAATGCTATCCTGCTTGGCCTTCTTCACTGCAGCGATGCTATCTTCCTGAGCCTTCTTGGCTTCGGCAGCCTTGGCCTTCTCGATGGAATCAGCAACAGCCTGTGCAGCGGCAGCGCTATCGGCAGCGGCCTGGGCAGCAGCGGCACTATCGGCAGCAGCCTTCGCGGCGGCAGAGTCAGCGGCAGCCTGAGCGGCAGCGGCACTGTCAGCAGCGGCCTGAGCAGCGCTATCAACAACAGCGGAATCAGCAGCCGTAGAATCAACAGCAGCGCTATCGACAACGGTAGAATCCACGACAGACGAATCAGCAGCAACAACAGCAGGTGCTTCCGGAGCAGGCTGTTCGACAACCTTCTCTACAACCGGGGCAGCCGGAACGGCTTCAGCGGCCTTGGGTACCGGAGTACCGAAGAAGTTCACCTTGGCAAGGAAAATCATCATCACCCAGGAGAGCACGAGGCCGACAAGACCCATGACAACACCGGTAATAGCCATTCCACGGGTATCGGTATAACCTGTCGAATGAGCAAGAGCGTTAGGCGGAGTAGAAATCGGGAGGCTCATGCCAAGGGAGCTAGCAAACGCAACAGAAACGAGCAGGGCGGTCACGCCACCGAGGCCAACGAGGTTGTCCTGGCAAGCGATACCCACGGCACAAAGGATAGGAACAAGCAGAGTCGCAGTGGAGGTGTGGCTCATGAAGTTCGCCATGAAAAGGCAGATAACACCGCAGCCAATCATCAAAACAAGCGGAGACCAGCTTGCAAACGGAATCGTCTTGATCAAGTGAGCGGCAAGGCCAGTCGCATTGAGGCCAACACCGAGAGCAAAACCACCGGCCACGAGCCAGAGCACGTCCCAGCTCATTGCGTTCAAGTCCTTCTTGGTAATCACGCCGGTCAAGGCAAACACGGCCATCGGGATCATAGCAATCGAGTTATCGTTAATGCCATGGCCAGGAATAATCCAGATACCATCCTTACCGATCACCCACAAAATCACGCACAGGGCAAAGGTAATGTACACGATAATCGCCTTGGGGCTTGTATCGAACTTACCGGCACCTTCAATGTTCAGGACCATTTCCTTCATCTTGATGGGGTAAATCTTCACCAACAAAATCCAGGCAACGACCATAAGAATAAGCACATACGGAATACCAAATTCCATCCACTGGCCGAAGGTCACGGGGTTCGCAACGAGGTCACCACGGGCAACGGCGTCGTTCAGGGCACCGAGGGCAATGGCGTTAGGAGGAGTACCAATCGGGGTACCCATACCACCGATGTTGGCTCCGAGCGGAATAGCAAGAGCAAAGGCGGCCTTACCACGGTCATCTTCGTCGAAGAGCTTGAGCACCGGAGCGAGGATGGCAAGCATCATGGCAGCGGTAGCGGTGTTGCTCATGAACATGGAGAACACGGCGGTAATGAGCATGAGGCCGAGGAGCACGAACTTCGGGTTCTTGCCGAAGGGCTTCAGGAGCACGCGGGCCAGGTTCAAGTCCATCTTGTACTTGGTCGCGGCGGCAGCCAGGAAGAAACCGCCCAGGAAGAGCATGATGATGGGGTTCGCAAAGGTCCCCATGATGGACTTGTGGCTAATCATCGACACACCGTCCACGCGGAACGGCATGAGGGAGGAATCCGACATCGTGACAATCATCAACACGATGACGAGCACGGAGGTGGACCAGATCGGGAACGGTTGGAGGATCCAGAAAAGCGCGGCCATGACGAAAACGCCGATGACGCGAATTTCGAGCGGATTCAGGAGTCCCATGGGGCTTGCGGCATCGAATCCGAGGGATTCGTAGGGCAAGAAGAGTGCGGCGATGGCAAGCACCGACGCAATGATGAATTTGATGAATTTTGCCTTTGTCATAGTGCGCCCAAATTTAGAAAAAGGGCGCGGGTATGGCAAATAAGGGTCTACCTAAAGAGCACCCGGCGCAAGGCGACCTGGCCCGCTACGGCGACACGGACCATATAGAGGCCACGTCGCGGCACCGTAAGCGAGACCGTATTGCGGCCGTCCGCTGCCTTGAAGGCCGTGCTGGCCACCGAGACGCCCCTCATGTCGAACACATCGACCCGGGCCCGCGAGCCGCCCATTCCGGCCGCATCGAAGGCAACCTGAAGCGCGCCACCCGCCTTTACAACGTAAATCCCGCGCAGTTCCGGCGCCACAACCTTCCTTGCGGTCGGCGCCACGCGAACTGACGCCGTCTTCGCTGTGGAGGAGACATCCACCGGGAGCTTTTCGCCCGCATGGATTTCTTGCGTCTGGCCGTCGACGGTCACGTACACGTGCAGGCCCGATTCAAGCAGGGCATCGGCACCCTCGACCGCCAGATAGCCCCTGCGGGCGCTGGTGGCAGAAAGTTCTACGGTCCACTCGTACGCCGCCCCCTCAGAAGCAGCCTTCACGCTCTTTGCCAGGCGCTTGCCGCCACCGAGAATCGAGAGGTTCACACGGTCGCCCATGCCTGCAGGCGGTTCCTCGGAACTGACGGCGCGTTCACCCACACCGAGCGTGTTCCAGGAATCCATCTTGCCATTGCCATCGGAAAGTACAACACGCAGGCTCCAGCCCGAGCCAGAGACGCCCGTAGGCTTCGCGAGCGCCCTATTCTTCTGCGTCATCGAGTAGCTACGGCCATCAGCGCCCACCGAGTCCACAAAGACGGGTTCACGCTGCAAAGCCCACGACTTAATCGTGCCATCATGCACCTTCGCCCACACGGCCTCGTAAGGCTTCAAACTATCGACCGGGTCGTACTGGCAAGTCTTTTCGTTCCAGCTCCAGAATTCAATGTCCGGATTAGACTTTGCACCGATATCTATGTGCCATCCGTACGGGTTAGAAAGCAGGTTCCAGCCACTGTTCACGCTGTCGAGCGACCAGCTCGCATTCCCGTCAAAAGCGTCTTCGTTCAACTTGAGCGGTTTACCTTCGTTGGAGCGATACCAGTAACCGAGGCCCTGCTGTACCGAGGTATTCGACGTGAACGCCTGGTACTGCCAATAGACTCCGTATTTTGCGTTTTCGTCCCACCAGTAAACCTTTTCCTTGTCGTTCCGTACGGCACCTTCCATGTCGACATCCGAAAGTGCCACCATATGCCAGGACTTGCCCGCGGCAATTTCCTTCGCGACATCGAATTCACGCATAAACGTAGTCGTTTTCGCGATATCGGCCATTTTCACCGTAAGCTTGTAGTGTCCACTCTTCAGCGGGTACTTTTCATATTCAACAAGGCAAGGCAACGAGGGGCAATCGTCACGCGCTGTATCAATGAAACTGCCATCATCTTTTACAAGCAAAATTTCGTAAAAAGAACTGGTCTTCGAAATGGCGGCAGCATCTACTGTAAAGCGGATTGCATTGCCCGACTTTGCAAGGACAGGGCCAGACGGCGCACTGCCTACAGCAAACGCGGCAACCAGGTCAAAACCTTGACTGCCATAATTAACAGCGTCGCCATCGGACAAAGTAAGCACCGAGCCCCCCTGCTTCATCACAATGCTATCGAGATAATACCCGGTAGCGGCTTCGCCATGCACCGTAAATCCACCAGTAACGGGTTCTTCAGGCAGAATCATGCGACCGGCATAATTGAACTTGTGAGTCCTTTTCCCGCCTTTGCCATCACCTTCGATAAGTTCAATCTCTCCGTGTTTCGATTCAGCCGTCACAGGCACATAGTAGGCAGAGGCAATACATTCATTGGCATCGCCCCATATGGCATACAGCTTCCTGGTGTCGTAAAGGGTCTGGTATAGGACTTCCCCAATTTCAGCCTGTTTTATATCATGGCGGACAGCATCTTGCTTATAGGCCCAGCCAACCACGCAGGCATCCGTCGTATAAATCCAGGTCGGCAAAAACATTACGCTCCCGGAATTACGGACTTGCAACGGTTCGCCCTGGTTAAAAGAAATGTCGTAGAAGAATTCGTCAGTATCCGTATTCAGTACAAGTTCCACATCAATGACTTCGGCAAACTTTGCACGCAAAATGATGTTCGACATTTTTGCCGGTTTCAATTCCACTACCGGGCCATTAACGTATGCCGGGCCTTGAACGTCGATGTTCTTCGTGTATTCAACACCTGTTCCCGGATCATTCCAGATAAGCTGCAGGCTATCGAGCGCATACCCCTGCGCAGTTTCTGCTTTCACATGGAACCGGAACACCTTATCTTCAGCAGGGATAGTCAGCTTGTTGTCGGTGAATTCGTGGCTGACGGCGACGTGGTCACCATTCGGGTTTTCCAGCCTCTGCGATAGAATCACCTTGACTTGGGCCTTACCGTCACCGCCATCAACCTTCAGTGTAATTTCTTCGGTCGCTATACTAGAGCATTTACCATCGCCCAAAAGGAACCATTTATCAAACAAATCAAAAGTATTGTTTGTTATAACGGCATTTTGCAAAATGTCCTTATTCAGCACCTTCGAGGAGCTTATACTACTTACAGTCTGCCAACCTTCAAAGCACGCTCCTGTACTGAACAATTCGGGCAACTGCTCCGTCGTTGAATCTTTGCGAGAATAGGTAATCACGGAGTCGGTGTACCCGGCGATAAACAGGGGGAACGCACCCTCTTTCGCATTGAAATTTATCTTGTACGGGATAACATCTAAGTAGGGAGTCCACATCAGGAGGTAGTTATAATCAATGCCCTCGGCCATGACCATCCCGATTGCCGTCGCAATGCTATCCATATAAATTTGGTCATAGCTATTGATAAACCTTGACATTTTCACCTTTTTGCTCTTGCTCATGGCTACAGTCAAGGAATCAACAATAGGCTTTACACCTGCAAAATACGTGTCCACGGCATTGATAGTTACTTCTGAGCCGCAACCATATGCGGGAGCCTGAGAATCATAACAAGACCGGATATCGTTCCCGGTTCCTTCTGCATAAGCCCAGAAATCAACATTCCAGCCAAACAATTCAAAACCCGGTTCAATACTAGCGCTATAGGCAGCAGGCAATTCGTAGGCAAGCATCGCTGCGCCGTCGCTGATTCCTGCGGCATAAGTTTGCTTGTAATTGTAGTGCAAGCCATCCATGTAACCATAATAGTTCACCGTAATGCCAGCCCGTTCACTACCGTTTCCGATTGCCACCTTTGGAGAAGCCGTCTTGACTACATACCTCAAGCGCAACACATTTTCTTGACCCGCCTTGAGATTCGCCTCAAACATGTCCATAATGTCAGCGTACGAAAGGAACTCACCCGAAACCGTTTTCGTCGGGCAAGTGGTTACCGTTGTATTACACTCCATAGAAACTTTACTGACATAATAAGTGTTCGCAAAAGATTCCGCAAGCAACGACGCCGCAGGCACCATGGCCATCGAGTGGTACCTAGAAACTGAAGTCTGGGGAGTCAAGAAAAATACCGGCCCATACGAAGAGGCATCCATGTACGAAGAGTCATCCAAGTTATCTGAATAAATCTGGTATTCGAACTTGACCAGGTAATCCTCGTCCATATCGTATTGAGTATCCGCATTAACATTGACAAAGTCAAGGTTCACAACCTTCGTCCCATCCAAAATTCCGTATTTAGCGGTCAAAAACCTGACTTTATCCGCAAATTCTTGATTTATGCGGCCGTCCTTTTCGGTATAGGTGACAACACTCAAGAGAGAATCTCCTGTCAGCACACCACCCGCGCCAAGCTCCGCTGTTTTGTACAGGATTCCTGCTTTTGTCAGGGTTTCGACATCTTCAATCTTTAAATTAGACTTAATTTGTTCGAGGCTTATTTCCACCTTGTATGCGGTGCGTGTGTCAGTCGAATTTTCGCACACGTGAGGGAGTTTTCCCGTTTCATTTTCCCAACAGAAAAACGAAATAAAGTTCTGACTGCTCGAATCCAGTTCATCGTGGGTCCCCGCAGCATAAAGATCGACAGTTTTTTTACTCAGAATATAGGCAAGCTCTCGCGAGGTCATCGCATTTTCGTCAAGCACACCATTTTGCACTCTTCCCGTTTCAGCCCCGTTGGCGTCCAATATGCGAATATCGCCATTACCACCCAAATCCAGTGCACCCGTAGGCTCCAGCGTAGTAGACCCAGATTCAACGGCATTGCGGTAATTATACCTAAAAGCATACGAATAACCGTTAAGATTTTCTTCACCTTTCGCCCAATCTGTTACGGGGGTCCCGCCCAATACAAAGGAACCTATAGCGTCTTTGGCATAGGCATCTTCTGTACCCTGATGGATGTTTGCGTACATCACTATTTTGTCTTTAGTAGTGGATGCAGAGGAGCAATCGCCGATTACAAAGCCAACGTTACCACCATTTGCAGAGATGTTCCCGACACTCAAGTTATCGTACAAGTTCGCCCTCATATAAGTCAACTTGCCGAACATGCCGCCCACGCCAATTCCACTAGCAGCCGTTTTCGTGGCGATATTGATATTGCCTTGGACATACGCCCTACGGGCCTCGATAGCCCCTTCCGAAAAATCGGCAAGACCAGCAAAACCGCCGGCATAGAGTTCGTCCATAGTAGCCGACGAAGTCGCAATAAGGGGCATCCCTTCTGGAGCCGTAACCTTTGTCGACGTAGACAGGAAGCCACCACTTGTTCCTGTTTCCACTTCGGCCTTGGCATACCCCACCAGACCGCCCGCATAGACTTTACCCGAAGTAGCGGCTTCCATAGAAGCCGTGACCACATCGTTATCCGATACATACACGGCGCCTCGTACATAATCGTTTGTTCCGTCATTAAACTCGCCGCCAAAGCCAATGAGGCCACCCATCGTCAGAGTGAAATTTTTCGTACTTGTGCTGGCAATGGAAACATCCACCTGATTATTACGGACAACAACGGAATCGCGACCTGATTGCGTTTGCGTCATCCTCGCCCTACCCACAAGGCCGCCAAAATACTGGTTTCCATACCCAGCCGAAGAAATACTAGTCTTTACCGCCCCGTCCGATACCTTAATGGTCTTGAGCCCACTGGTTTCACCAAACAAGCCCCCAACATATAAGTTATCTTCGTTAGAGGGGATCGCTTCGTATTTCAAGGTTACGTTGTTCGCTTCGCAACTAGCACTCAATGTATCGTACGTAATCCCGTTTCGAGTTACAAAGCCCACAAGGCCGCCCACCCTGGCATCTTCCGCACTCCCTGTAAAAGTAGCAGATACTGTATTCGACCTAAACGACAGCAAACCATTCTGGAAGTTCACTCTTCCAATAAGGCCGCCCGCAAACGGAGCGTTCAAATCAACATCGACCTGCAAAACAGCAGCAGAAAGCGCAGGCCCCGTTGTTGAAGAAGTAGTTGACAGCGAATCAATGCCGAATATACCGCCAGCAGCATCATAAGAACGCACTTTCGACCTATCCACGAAAATATTCTCAAAAGCAACGTTCCTCGCCACCCCAGCAACGACACCTGCCGCGGCAATCCCCCTGTAAGCCGACTTTGCATTCACATAGGCATTATCAAAATACAGGTTATTTATGCTACAATCGTTTATGGTACCTAAAAAGCCGATTACCCCTGTACCAATCTGACAATAATTACGGATAACATGGTTTACGTTATTATAGCGGCCGCTAAAGGACTTCAACGGAGCGGACATAGTAGCAAAATCTATCGGTTTAAAGTCGTGCACGCAGGTGGTATCGGAACCACTGACTTTATAGCCGCCAAAATCCAGGTCCGTTATCAAGGAAAAATTTACGCCGGTAGGACCGCTTGTATTAATCAACAACGGATCCGTTGACATTGCCGTCACAAGGGCATTCCACGAATCATACACCTCTGACGCAGAGAATATGTCCCAGGTAGCATCATCTGCAGATTCATACTGGCCAATGAAGCACTGGATGTCATCTGTGCCCGACCTACAAGTATAAGCAAAAACGCCGACATCCGTAGTCGACAAGGACTGGGCAACTGATTCGACTGCAGAGCCAAGTCCAAGAACAGCAAAAAGCGCAAAAAACTTCAATTTCAGCTTCATAGAGGCCTCGTTTGTATGAAAAATAAGAAAAAATTAATGTTTGGGAGTTGTCGGAGAGCACATTGTGTTGCAATTCACACTTTGCCCAAAACTTTTTGCTAGATTTCCGAAAAACGTATTTTTTACCGATTTCCAAGGAGTTTAGGATGTTTAAAAAGGTCTTTCTGGCCATCGCCCTCGCCATGAGCGCCTCTTTCGCCACATGGGACTACTACCCCATACCCGATTCTTCGCACGGAAGCGTAGAAGCTGGGCTGTACTACGACTGGGACCACGCCTGGTCGCAGGCCGGCCTCAAGATGGGCGGCAGGTTCACGATGATCAAGAGCTTCGAAATCGCCTTGATTGGCTGGGGTTACCAGTTCTGGAACGAAGAAGACTGCTCGGGCTGCGTTAACGGCGGCGACGGCGTTCGCGACCTCACTGTCGGCCTGCGCTACGCGGTCGCTCCGATGATTACCGCCTTCCTCGACTTTAACCTCCCCGTGGGCGAAGACGAATACGACGGCCAGGGCACGCACCCGCCTTCAAACAACGAATTCTCGCTCTATTTGGGCGCCCAGCTTTCGGCCCCGTTGAACGTGAAGGGTCTCAAGTTCGGCACGGAATTCGGTATTCTCTGGGGCTTTGAACACGACAACCACGAACGCGGACTCGACTTCCATCTCGGCGCCGAAGCAGGCTACACCATCCCGAACGTCGGGCTCACCCCGTATGTCGGCTTGCTGTTCAAGTACCGCCTCTCCGAAAGCGTCTGGTACGAACACAACGACACCGAACACGGCTATGCCGACCGCAGGTCCCGCCAGTACAACTTCTGGCTGGGCGTAGCATACGACATTACCCCGCAGATTACCGTGAAGGCCCATTTCATATTCCGCAACGAAGTGTACAAGGGAGTATGGACCGACGACAACCCGCACCGCCATGGAGGCGATGCTGACGGCTTCTACATGGCAGCAGTCTTCAATTTCTAGTAAATTCGCAAAAATTCAGAGCGGTACGGATAGAAAATCCGTGCCGCTTTATTTTTTTAGGGCTATACAGGCAAATTTGTGTTATATTTCTAGATAAACCTAAACACGGGAGAGCCCATGTTCAAAAAAATCCTTATCATGGCAGGCATCGCAGTTACGGCGTCGTTCGCACAACTTAACATCGGTGTCCATGCAGGGCTCGACTTGAACACGCTTTGGAGCGACGGGTCAGATGACGCGAGCACCAGTATCGGCTTCAACGCCGGTTTCGGGGCCAAGTTTTCACTCCCGCTTATGCCCATCACGTTTGCACCGGAAGTGCTGATTGACATGCGCAACTACGGAGTGGGCGATTCCCACGTGACGCAATGGAATATTGACGTCCCGGTGCTGGTGCGCTTCTCTGTACTCCCCATACTCTACCTCGAAGCCGGCCCGTACGCCTCCTTCAACTTGGCCATGTCCGCCGAAGACGATGACGGCCACAAGGACAAGGCTTTCGAAGACCTGTACCAGACGAAACTTTTCGAATTCGGGCTCGCTTTTGGCGTCGGCACGGGCATCCTGCAGTTTATAGATATCGATTTGCGGCTGAACCTGGGCCTCACAAACCTGTATGACAAGGTCGAATACGACGGCCTGCTAGAAGACTACCAGCCGAAAATGTCGAACATGCAGATTGCCCTGGGCGCCAGCTACTGGTTCTAACGTCATACTTCGTTACACCGCAGCATGACATAAAACAAGTGTGTCCATAAGCACACTTGCGCCTGTAAGCGGGGATTTTTCGGCAAAGCGCCCGTTTTTTATTGCAAAACTGCGTTTTTTATATTATTTTAAGAAAAACCCTCAAACAAAAGGAATCACAATGTTCAAGAAAATCCTCCTGGCAGCAGTCCTCGCTGCAACAGCGTCCTTCGCACAGATCAATGTCGGTGCCCGTGTAGGTGTCGACATGAACACCCTCTGGGGTGACGATGCCGAAGACATCGGTACAAGCGTCGGTTTCAACGCCGGTGTGGGCCTTAAGATTTCCCTGCCGCTCCTCCCCATCACGCTTGCCCCGGAAGTCTTGATTGACATGCGTAACTTCTCCATCGAACGTTCTGGTGAAGACCTCGGCGTGACCACTTGGGCATTGGACATCCCGGTACTGGTGCGCTTCTCCCTGTTGCCCATCCTCTACCTCGAAGGCGGTCCGCAGTTTGCATTTAACCTGAGCACGACCTCCGAAAAGGTTCTCGGGACCACCATCGATGACTGGTACGACTTCAATACCTTCGAGTTCGACATTGTTCTCGGCGCCGGCACGGGCATCGTTCCGTTTGTCGATATCGACTTCCGCGTCGTGCTCGGCATGTCTGACTTCATCGCCGAAGAAAAGGGCATTGTCGGAAGCGACGCACCGGACATGGCCAACCTGCAGTTCATGCTCGGCGCAACCTACTGGTTCTAAGCCGGCATCGTCACACCGCAGCCACGTAGTGGCAAGAGTGTCCACCCCTCGCAAATGCGAGGGGCTTTTTTGTACCCACGTCACACCGAAACAAGAGTGTTCATGGATGCCCTTGTGCCTACGGCACTGCGGCATGACGTAAGGCAAGTGTGTCCACGTCACACAGCAGCCCCGTAGGGGCAAGAGTGTCCATAATTATTGTTTAGAACTGTATCCATAGACACACTTGCTGTGCCACGCCCGGCTGCGGCATGACGCAAAACAGCCCTCAGCTACAGCTGATAAAAAAGATCATCCCAATTAGGATTCATTTTTTCAATTAACGCTATTTTACGCTTTCGCGAGAACTTTTTCAAAAACTTTTCACGCTGTATAGCCTCAATGATACTTTGGTGTTCCTCAAAGTACCCAAGTTTTGTCACACCATATTTCTTTGTGAATCCTTCATGAACACCTTCTTTGTGTTCTGCAACTCGTCTTTTGAGATTGCTTGTGACTCCAATGTAAAGGGTTCCATTTTTCTTGCTAAAAAGGATGTAATTGTAGGCTTTCTTGTCCATAAGGGACCTCCTACATATAATACGGTTAAAAACGGAAAACAAGCCTTTTTACAACCTTTTTATGCCATCGTCACACCGAAACAAGAGTGTTCATGGATGCCCTTGTGCCTGCGGCACTGCGGCATGACGTAAGGCAAGTGTGTCCATAATTATTGTTTAGAACTGTATCCATAGACACACTTGCTGTGCCACGCCCAGCTGCGGTGTGACGAAAAAGCATGGATGCCCTTGCCCTATTGGGCTGCGGCATGACGCTCGGTGTGACGCTTCGCGTCACTTCACATCATATTCGGGGACGGGCAGGCTTTCGCCGGATTTCATGGCGGCGTCGAGCTTCTTGGACTTTTCCGGATCGAGCCACCAGTAAACCGGGATGGCGTCTTCGCGGTTGAAGTGGTCCAGAACCTTCTCGGGCATGCCGTAGCGGTTCCAGTAGAGAATGCGGTGGTGGTCGCACTGCCACATGAGCACATACGGCACGATTTCAGAGAGGCGGTTATCCAAAGCCTTCAGGATTTCGTTGCGCTTGGCCAAGTCAAATTCCGTCTTCTGCAGGTTGATGAGGCTGTCGACAACCGCATCCTGCACGCCGGCGAGGTTGTTCGTGCCCTTCTGGAGTGCGGTTGCCGAAGACCAGCTGGCTTCCGGGTCGCGGAGGCGGCCAGCGCCCCAGTTCACCCAGTAGAGGTCAAAGTCGGCATCGTCCAAACGCTTGCGCAGCGTGCTCTGGCTCATCTGCTCGATGGTCGCCACCACGCCCACCTTCTTCAAGTCTTCCTGGAACAGCGTGAGGTGACGCAGGTCTTCCTGGCTCGTGATGAAGTTAATCGCGAAAGGCTTCCCGTCTTTTTCGAGCACGCCCTGGCCGTTCACCTTGTAGCCTGCTTCGGCAAAGAGGGCGCGGGCGCTGTCCGGGTTGAACTTGTAGAGCGGCGCCGTCGGGTTCTTGTTGCCTTCCCACAGGTCGGTGTAGTAGCTGTTCAGCAAGAAGTACTGGCCGAACATATACTTCTCGTTCATCGCCTCGCGGTTCAGGAGCATGTTCAAGGCACGGCGCACACGAACGTCCTGGAACTGCGGCTTGCGCAAGTTGATGGCCATGCCCTGGAAGCCAATGGGTTCCTTGTTAAAGATGCGCTGCTTTACGGCCCAGCCCTTCTTGACGGCATCGAAGTCGGTCTGCTTCATCCAGATGCTGCTGGTGTAAATTGCGTAGGCGTTGAAGTCCTGCTTCTTGAAGGCCTCGAGCGCCTTCGTCTGGTCGTTCATAAAACGATAGCGGATTTTTTCGAAGTTGTACTTGCCGCGGTTCCAGTTCTTGTGGAAGCCCCACCAGTCGGCTCGGCGGGCCAGTTCCACGTAGCGGTCTTCGCGGAAGGTCTTGATCTTGTATGGGCCGCTGACTACCGGGAACTCGTAGCGGATCTGGTTGAAGTCCTTGCCTGCCCACACGTGCTTCGGGAACGCGAGCATGCCGGCGGCTTCCCAGAAGTTGCCCCAGTGCTGTTCCTTCGCAGTCATCTTGATGGTCAAGCTGTCCACCACTTCCGGGCGGTCAAAGCGGCTAAGCCCGACCTTGAAAATCGGCGTGAGGTTCTTTTCGTCCATGATGACGTCGTAGTAGAACTGCACGTCTTCGGCGGTCACGGGCTTGCCGTCGCTCCACTTGGCGCGCGCATCCACATGGAAGGTGAACGTCTTGCCGTCTTCACTAACGCTCCAGCTGTCGGCGAGGATCCCGACTTCGCGGTCCTCGGTGGAGTGCAGGCTCACGAGCGGTTCGAACATCATGCCCATGAGCTCGGCGGAGAAACTGTTGTAGTCTTCCCACATGTTAAAAGACTTCGGCATCGCGGAGCCCCAGAGGGTAATCGTCCCGCAGGGGCGGGCGTCCTTCGAGGCAATCGGGTCGAACTCGCCTGTAGCTTCGGGGTCCGGCGGCAGTTCCGGGCAGTTCAACTCGCCACCCGCAGCCTTCGCGGACTTAGATGCTCCCTGCTCGTTGCAGGCGGTAAGGGCCATCGCCGATACCATCAGGGATACAAGTGCTACTCCATAATACTTCATATTCTTCATTCTTCGTTCTCTCATTCTAGATGGCGGGTCTCCGCCCGCCATGACGATGCCACGACAAGGGAGTTCCACACATTTCTCTTCCACTGTTCCTAAGGTCTAAAATACCTTTTGGGCTTCACAGGCTTTTCGGGGGCGGTTTCGGGCGGAGCGTTCTTCGCACGTTCCTCGTCTTCGGCCTTAAGTGCCGCAAGCGCCACGCGGGCAGCCTCCTGCTCGGCCTTCTTCTTGTTCGGGCCAACACCACGGCCATACACCTTCCCGTTCACGCGCACCTCGGCGGTAAACTCCTTCTGGTGCTCCGGGCCTTCCTCGCCCACGATTTCGTATTCCGGAGAAACGCGCAGCGAACCGCCCTGCGTGTATTCCAACAGCTCGCTCTTGTAGTTCACAAAATCTTCGGCGACAATGATCTGCTGTACCCGCGGGAAATGGAACCGGTTGAGAATCGCGCGGACTTCCTCGAGCCCGCCATCGAGGTACACGGCACCGAGCACGGCTTCGTAAGCATCGGCCAGAATGCTTTCCTTGCCACGGCCGCCCATTTTTGCCTCGGCCTTCCCTATCTTCACGTATTCGCCCAAGTCCCATTCCTTCGAGGACTGCGCGCACGCATGGCCCGAAACAATCGCACTCTTGCGCTTGGAAAGTTCACCTTCGGGGTCGTCGGGGTATGTCTTGTACAGGTATTCCGTGGTCAGCATGTTCAGCACGGAATCGCCCAGGAACTCCAGGCGTTCGTTGTTGCTTTCGTAGGGCAAGTCGCGCCCCGAAAGGAAAGACCTGTGCACCAGCGCGTGGGCCAGCAGCTCCGGATCCTTGAACCTGTACCCGAGCTTCGCCTCAAGCCCCTCACCGGACTTCTGGCGAAACCAGAGTTTCAGCAGTTTGTGCAGCATGTTTTTTTGTTCCAATATCTACTCCTTTTCTGCTCTCGAAAAGATATAAAAAATACCCCGGGTTTGAACCGGGGAATTCGCCGTCCCGGCACAGGCCGGGAAATCCGCTCCGCCCGACCTGCGGGCGAAGTACACGGGGCATAAGAAGATTACTTCTTCTTTTCTTCCAGGAAGGCAACCACGTCGGAAACCTTGAGGAACTTTTCGGCATCGGTATCGAGGATTTCGACTTCGAAAGCGTCTTCGAGAGCCATCACGAGCTCGACGCGGTCGAGAGAGTCGGCACCGAGGTCGTTACCGAATTCAGATTCCATCTTCACGTCTTCGGCCTTGACTTCGAGCTTGGCGACGATGACGTCGGTGATCTTCTGGAAAATTTCTTCTTGTGTCATTATATACTCCGTTTGGATTGTTTGTTATAAATTTAGTAAAAAACGACTAGGCGTTCAACCCCCCATCAACGCCCAGAATCTGGCCGGTGATGTAGCAGGCGTCGTCAGATGCCAAAAATGCGACCGCATTGGCCACGTCTTCGGGTTTTCCTATACGTCCGAGGGGAATCTGAGCAGCATATTTTTCCTTGGTGGCTTCATCCATCGCGGCGGTCATGTCGGTACCGATAAAACCGGGGGCGATTGCGTTCACCGTAATCCCGCGGGAAGCGAATTCCCTCGAGTTGGAACGGGTCATGCCGATGATGCCGGCCTTGGCGGCGGCGTAGTTCGCCTGGCCAGCCTGGCCACGCAGGGCGTTAATGCTCGAAATGTTGATGATACGGCCGGTACGCTTGCCCATCATGGTGCGGGCAACGGCGCGCGTGCAAAGGAACACAGAACGCAGGTTCGTGGCGATGACGGCATCGAAATCTTCGTCCTTCATGCGCATCAGGAGGCCGTCACGGGTAATGCCGGCGTTGTTCACCAGGATGTCGACCGTGCCCATGTCTTCGATAATCTGCTTGAACACGGACTGCACCGTTTCGGAGTCGGCCACGTTGCATGCGAAGCTCTTGACCTGCACCCCAAGTTCGGCGGAAAGTTTGGCCGCCAGATCTTCCTTGACCGAGGTCGAGAGGATAGCGACGTCGGCGCCTTCGCTGGCGAGTTTGGTCGCAATGGCGAGACCGATACCGCGGGAGGCACCAGTGACAATGGCCTTTTTACCTGTAAGTTTACCCATTTTACTACCCCTTTAAAGCCTGGAAGGCTTCGATGGTTTCGACCGGCGTGACCTTCACGTCGCGGCTAATCTTGCGCATGAGGCCCATGAGCACCTTGCCGGAGCCCACTTCCACACCCTGGGTAACACCCAGGGAGATGGCCTTGTTCATGCAGTCGTTCCAGCGGACCGGAGACACCAGCTGGCGCACCAGCAGGTCGGCAATTTCGGAACCCTTCGTGACCGGTTCGGCAATCACGTTGGCGATGACCGGCTTTTCGACATCGTTAAACTTGGTCTTCGCGATGGCTTCGGCGAGGCCAGCCTGTGCGAACTGCATCAGCGGGCTGTGGAAGGCGCCCGAAACGGCGAGCGGAATGGCCTTGATGCCGGCGGCACCGCAGTTTTCGACGAGTTTGTTCACGCCGGCGACGGCACCGGACACCACGATCTGGCCCGGGCAGTTGATGTTCGCGGGCACCACGGCGCCCACGTCCTTCACGGCTTCGCAAAGTTCGAGAATCTTGGCTTCGTCCTGGCCCATGATGGCAGCCATCGCACCCGGGTTCTTGCTACCGGCGCTGGCCATGAGTTCACCGCGGGTACGCACCAGGCGGAGGCCTTCTTCAAAGCTGAAACCGCCGGCGGCGTAGATGGCGGAATATTCACCGAGGGAATGCCCGGCCACGTAGTCGAACGCAAAACCTTCGGACTTCAAAAGTTCCATCACCATGGCAGACACGGTAAAGAGTGCCGGCTGCGTGTTGTCGGTGCTCTTCAGAACATCTTCCGGACCTTCGGCCATGAGCTTGGAGAGCGAGAAGCCGAGAATCTCGTCGGCCTGCAGCATAATCTTCTTGGCTGGTTCGAAAGTGGAGGCGAGAGTCTGGCCCATGCCCACGTACTGGGCACCCTGGCCAGGGAAAAGCAAAATAGTCTTCGACATTATATACATACCTCTGCGGTAGACCCGCATTTTTGTTCCCCCCAAATTTAAAAAAGAACAGTCCCGTTTCTAGGGTCGCGGGGCAAAAAGCACTCTTTCCCCTCGTATGAAAGGAAAATAGAATGTTTTTGTAAGCATGGGCCGGATTGGCAGGAAGATCCCCACCGGAGCCTGCCCTCACGGAGGTGAGGGTGGGGATGACAATGAAGATGTCGGGGATGACAATAAAAAAAGAGGACGGAACCTTGCGGTTCCGTCCCCAAAAGCCTTTTACAGACAAACTAGCGAAAGCTTATTACTTGGCTTCGGCAGATTCGTCCTTGATGGCGGCAAGGCGTTCGTTGACGTTCTTGAACACACCCTTCTCGGCGTACTTGGCGGCGACTTCCACAGCCTTCTCGATAGCGAGGGCGTCGGAGCGGCCGTGAGCGATAATGCCCGTACCGTTGAGGCCGAGGAGCAGGGCGCCACCGGTCATGCGGTAGTCCCACATCTCGTCGAAGCGGCGGCCAGCCGGAGTGTCGATAGAGCCGAACATCTTGTGGTGCATTTCGAAGAAGCCTTCAAGCATCTTCAAGACAACGTTGCCCGTGAAACCGGACGTAACGACCACGTCGGCGGCACCCATGATGAGCGTTTCGCCTTCGATGTTTCCGATGAAGTTCACCGGAGCGGCCTTCAGGAGCTGGTGGGCTTCCTGGAGCACTGCCGGTCCCTTGTGTTCTTCTTCGCCCATATTGAGGAGGCCGACCTTCGGCTTCTCGTAACCGAAGTAGGTCTCGGCGAAGGCGGAACCCGCGATGGCGAAATCGACCAGCGTGGAGGCACGTTCATCGACGTTCGCACCGGCGTCGACCAGGATGATCGGACGGTCGGCGGTCGGGATAACGCAACCGATAGGCGGACGGCTGAACTTCTCGCTCGACTTCCCGAGAAGCATGAGGCAGCTTGCCATCATGGCACCGGAGTTGCCGGCGCTCACGGAGGCATCGACCATTCCCTTCTTCTGCAGGGCGACGCAGGTCACCAGGCCGGAGTGGGGCTTCTTCTTGAGAACCTGCACGGGATGTTCGTCCATGGCGACCGGGTCCGGTGCATCGACAACCGAAATACCGTTGCCGGCATACCCGAGCGACTCGAGCTTAGCCTTGACCACGGCCTCCGGTCCGCACAGGACCACATGCAGGTTGGCATTCTTATTGACGGCGTTTACGGCGCCTTCAACAACGACGTCGGGGGCAAAATCGCCGCCCAGAGCATCAAGAGCAACTTTAACCATGAACATCTCCTTGCAACAAACGCTGCTTCAGCAAATTAGGCTTCGGCGTCCTTCATGTTGACAACTTCGACACCATTGTAGTAGCCGCAAACCGGGCACACGCGGTGCGGGCGCTTTGCAGAACCGCAGTGGTCGCAGGTAGCCATAGCGGGAGCTTCCATCTTCCAGTGGGTACGGCGCTTGTCACGACGGGCGGTCGAGGTTTTTCTTTTAGGTACTGCCATTTTTAACTCCTATTTTCCATTTTGCTCTTAAGAGCCATGAGTTTTTCCCAGCGCGGGTCCATGGGCTTTTCAGCCTCATCGGCACCGTCGTCGGGCGGATTGTTTGATACAAAGATAAAATCTTCGTCAGGATTTTTCACGGGCGCGACCGGTTCTTGCAGCAGAACCAGCTGTCGGATGCACTCGGATACATCTACGAAGTCCTGCCCCTGGGGGATCTTGTAGGCGAAGACATCTGCATCGTCCTCGTCCAGCTCCTGCTTTGCGATGGGGAGCCTCTCGACTTCCGCCACGACTTCGGTCGTGAACGGGCGGTCGAACAAATCCAGCGTCCTGGAACAGGTCAGAGTTTGCACTCCGGAGAGCGTACCGGTCACGAGGCACTTACCGGGGCCTTCGGGGCTCACCAGCACCTCGGCTACCAGATCGCCCTTGAGGTGCAGTTCGTCGAAGATTTCGGGAGCGTCGGCATGGGACCAGACCACTCGGCGGTCTTCGGGTTCAGTAAGTTTCTGTGCGATATCGATTCTCAAAGTGGCCCCAAATCTAGTAAAAAAGGGGGGGGAAGTCAAGGATTTCGGCCTATTTGCTCGGGTCGGGCTGGTCCCAAGGGTACTGATTTTCGCCGTTTTCGGGCGGCATCACGGGTATCATGACCTCCGCCGGGAAGTATTCCGTGGTCGTGGTAATGTATTCCAGAGGTGCGGCAGTCAAGGCCAGCATGCCCATAGGCTTCCCGGCTACCTTCTCGACAAGGGGTCGTGCATCCTTGGCAGTCCCCCTGCGCAGAATCGTCTGCGTGCGGTAACCACCTTCGCCGCGGTGTATCGTAATCTCGCCATACACGACGCCGTTCTTTTCGGCTTCCAGGAGCATCACGTCGCCGCCGGCAACCGGAACCTTGCAGTTCCTGGAGTCGTTGCAGACCTTCTTGCCGTTACTGTAGATGGCATAGCCTTCGCGGGAATCATCCACCTCGACCTTCACGGTCGCACAGCCATACAGGGCGGCACTGCCCGCAAGCATAGCAAGCGCCATAAGAAGTCTCGTCATCGGATTTTCTCCTTCGAGACTCGGCTCACCAAGGGGATAAATTCGTTCGGGTCATACGCGATGTGGCGATAAGCCCAGATGAGGGAATTGTCCTTCGTATTGCGCATCTCGAAAACGACAACCACACCCGCCGTATCGCGAACAAGCTGCAGCTGCAGTTTCCGGTTGCTCTGCTGTTCGTCTTCGACCAAAGTCACGTTGTCATCGATGATTACATACTGCCTAGTCAACACACGCAGGCGCTCGCCGTAATCCGGATGCACCCCCTCTACCTGCACCGGTGGCATATACACCTTGGAACACCCGCAAAGCATTGCGGCACAAAGCAGTATAGTCAAAAAGGCGCTGCGGACAAACAAATTCATAGACACCAATATAGTCTTTTTCTGTGGCGCCACACTGATTTTCGCCGTTTTTCAGATAACCGGCTATTTTCGCAGACAAAATACAATGCGCTATTTCTCTACGACACGGCCAGAGAGTTCACGGAAATCGTCGCGGGCGTAGAGCGTGACCCCAGGCGACACGATGTGGAACACCGACTGTTCGGCAAGCGTATCCAGGTTGAAGCGGAAAGAATCCAGACGAATGCGGTAACTGTCGACGGTGTTGTCGAACGAAACCATGTAAGGCGGGCGCACAAGTTTGCCTTGCACAAAAATCCGTTGGAGCGCACAACCCACTTCGTCGTTCACCACGACCCAGGCATCTACATCTTGCGGGGCGCTTTCGGCAAGGCGCACGACAATGTCTTCGAAATACGATTTTGGCTTATCCCAGAAATCGTAAGGGCTCGCATGTTCGGCATCCACCGCCTCGAAAACATGCAGGCCCGACTTTTTGAGGCCATTCAGGCGGTCGACTGACCAGGAACTCAAATGATACGGCGAAATGTAGGCGACATTCTCGCAGCCCCTTTCCTTGAGGAAGCGGCCAACGGCACGGCCCGGGAACTCGCCGAAGGCGAGGTTGAAAAAGGCATAACGCGATTCCTTCTTGAGTGCGCGCGGGATATTTTCGAGCGGGTGTTCCCACCACACCGATATCGGGAAGCGCGTACGCGAGAACTGCGCAAAGAGTCGGCTCGGCTTGAAGATGAGCATCGTAGAAAGTATGGCACCGAAGCAGTCGCGGAACGATTCCGGAGCGACGTCATTGCCGGCGCTATCTAGGAACTTACCGGCCTCTTCGTTGTACCCAAGAACGCGAACACGCAGTTTGCGTTTTTCGGCTTCGGCATAAACCTTCTGCATAAAATCCAGTTCACGGTCGCCCAGGCAGTAGAAATCGCCCGTGATGTTTGAGCGCATCACCAGAAGGATTTCCTTGGCCTTCGGGGTTTGAACCGTGCGGAAGAAGAATCGCCCGCGGCCACGGCGCGACAGGATTCCTTCGGCTTGCAACTTTTCGAGCGAGCGCCTCATGGAACCAACCGACGTCCCGTATTCCGTACAAAGTTCCTTGATAGAAGGGAGCGGTGCATCGGGCGCCACCTTGCCCGATTTCCAGTCTTCTAAAAGCAGGCGTTCCAGGCGTTCCACCACATGCTCGCGCACGGGCGGCTCCGGCGGGGCAACCTTCTGCGCGCCCCAGAAATAGCCGTTGCCATGTTCGCCGTAAGCTTTTTTCTCTTCGATGAGTTTGCGATAGGCGCGGAACACAGTACACGTGGATGTTGCGAGCAGTTCCGAGACTTTGCGCACCGATGGAAGCCTGTCGCCATCATTGAAATTTGACGCTTCGAGCCATTTGCAGATCTCTTCGACAGTCATCGGGGCCTCCCTTTTTGTTTACCAAACTAACAGAGTGTTACTTTGGTCACATTTTACTTTGTTCATACCTATTTCTCGCGTGTCCTGCGTCACACCTGCATAAAACACTAGATACACTTTGGAATATAATAAAAATCTGCCCCATACGCCAGGGTATTCCGATAAAATATCTTTACAGTAAACGGAGGTTAGAATGGAAAATTTATTGAAGCTCGGGGCGTGGGTCGGCGGTACAGGTCTCTATCCGCAGCCCACGGAAGACAACATCCAGTCCTTCCAGGCGCTTCAAGGCGGTCATATCGACCTGGTGAGCCTTTTTGCGCAATTCGACGTCAACTGCTGGGATTGGGTCGAGCCTTTTGCGGAAACAGCCCGTAAAAACGGCTCCACGCTCGTTGTCACGTGGATGCCGACTGGCTACAATGCACACAAGATCATCGAGGGCGACGCCGACCCCTATATCCAGCACTTTGCCAAGGGCGTCAAGAGCTACGGCAAAGAAATCTGGCTCCGGCCGCTGCACGAAGCAAACGGCGACTGGTACGATTGGGGCGTAGGCAAGCTCGGCGCAGGCAACACGGACGAGGACGTTGCGGAGGCATTCCGACACATCGTGCGGATCTTCAGGGAAGAATCCGTCGATAACGTAAAGTGGGTCTGGACGACCAACTCCTCGAACGTGGGCGACAACACGACGTTCACGGGTACCTACCCTGGCGACGAATACGTGGATTACATATCCATCGATGGCTACAACTGGGGCAATAAAAAGTGCTGGTCCCGGTGGAAAAGCTTCTCGCAGGTATTCAAGAAGTCGTACACTGCGCTCTCGAACATCGACAAGCCGGTGTTCATCGCGGAAACCTCGTGCACCGAATCGGGCGGCAGCAAGGCCGAATGGATTGCCGACATGTTCAAGGTGCTGCCCGTAGAATTCCCGAGGATTTTCGCCGTCATGTGGTTCAGCCAGAGCAAAAGCTTTGAGGCGGACTGGGCGCTCGATACATCGAAGGCCGCCGTGGACGCATGGAAGGCGGGCGTCATCGCACTCGCAAAGTAGAACTTTCTCCTTAAAAAACACATATTCCGGGCTTTGAAAAAAGCCCGGAATTCCCGTTTGTTGTGCCAACCCGCTGTTGCCGCTGTTCACTATTGCCGCAGGCTGTTGTTGCGCCGGGCTGTTGTTGCCGTTTGCACATTGATGCGCCGGTCTGTTGTCGCGCCGAGCTGTTTGAGCGTTGGCTGTTGCCGTCCGGCGCCAAGATGCTCGCGAGATGTCCGCGCCAAGATGCTCGCGAGATGTCCGCGCCAAGATGCGGCATTTTACGGACTAAATGCGCTACCCTCGGTCTTTAGTCTGTAAAGAACACAAAAAATGCGGTTCTTTTCAGGAGGGATTACGGACTAAATGCCCACCCCCCAGCCTTTAGTCCGTAAAAGAGCACAAAAAATGTGGCCCTTTTCAGGAGGGATTACGGACTAAATGCCCACCCCCTAGCCTTTAGTCCGTAATTTTGAAGGAGTTTTGCCTGAAAAAGGCGACTTTTGGCTGCTCGCGGGCAATTTTCCGGCAATTTTGCCGCCTTCTGGCACAAAAATGCAGATTTTTTACGGACTAAACAGCCTCCCCTCGGTATTTAGTCCGTAGAGTTGCACATCAACCGCAAATTCCCCTCCTTCAACCAGCCAGCTTTCGCACATTTCTCGCCATCCACTCGCCTTCGAAAGCCTTCATCTGCACTCGAAGAGCCGTCAACCGCCGTCAACCGCCATCCTCCGCCTTCAGCCTCCTTCAAGCCGCATTTCACCCTCCGATACATTAACATATATATATGTATCAAGAATTTTCGTCCCGTTCCTGCACCCGCAGTCCAAAATCCAAACGCGATGAACTAAATTTTGCCCGAAAAAATGCTTTGGACAGTACTCACATACGCGGTCATCGGCCTGCTGGCCATCTTCGGCCTATTCTATATAGGCCTGGAGGTGCGGTTCTTCCGCGCCCTCGGGACCGTGCGCACAGGGCAATCCGACGTAGAGCCCAAGCCGCATGTAAGCATCTTGATTTCGGCCCGCAACGAATCCGCAGGCATCCGCGAAACGCTGGACTCCGTCCTCGCGCAGGAATACGCCGGACAGTGGGACGTTTGGGTCGCCGACGACCGCAGCGACGACGACACCCCGAAAATCCTCGCGGAATACGCCGACAAGAACCCACGTCTGCACGTACTCACCATCAAGGACATTCCCGAAGGCGCCAGCCCCAAGAAGCACGCCCTCAGCCAGCTCATTGACGCCTGCGACGGCGAAATCCTGTGCCTTACGGATGCCGACTGCATTGTAAAACCCACCTGGATAGCGGGTATCGTGGCCGAATTCGAACCGGGAATCGAGCTCGTGGCCGGGCATTCTTATATACCGACCGTCCCCGGCAAGTCGAGCATGCTCATTTGCATGCAGGCCATCGAGACGCTTATTTACCGCGTGGCGGGTACCGCGGGCCTCGCGATGCACCTGCCGCTCACGAGCACCGGCAACAACCTCGCCTACCGCAAGAGCTTCTTCAAGAGCGTGAACGGGTTCGAGGGCGTCATCAAGATTCAAAGCGGCGACGACGACCTTTTGATGCAGAAACTGGCCGCAGACCGCCCCTGGGCCATGCGCTACTGCATCGCCGAATCCACGTTCGTGACCACGAGCGGCAAGGAAACGCTCCACGAACTCTGGGAACAGCGCAAGCGCTGGGCATCGAAGACCATCTACTACACGCCGAAAATCGTGTTCGTGCTCAGCATGGTGTTCCTGTTCCTCACCATGCAGTGTGTCGCGGCGATTCTCGCGCCGTTCAGCCTCGAAATTCTCATAGCCTTCGCGGCCACCTTCGTGGCCAAGTGCTTCGGCGACCTTGTCCTAATATTACGCGGGCTCAGGATTTTCCGGCAGGAGCACCTGCTCAAGTGGTGCATCCCGGTCGAAATCATCCACGCCCCCTTTACCGTACTGGCCGTACTCTTCGGCCTGTTCGGGCGCTTCAAATGGAAATAAGCAATGGCAACGACTAAGAAAACGACTGAAAGTGCAAAGACTGCGGCAAAGACCGCGACCAAGACTACAACGAAGAAGGCAGCCAAGGCTAGTGCCGGGGGCGTAACCCTCATTATCGCAGAAAAGCCGAGTGTCGCCGCCGACCTCGTGAAGGTCCTCGGGGCAAAGTCGTTCAAAAAGAACAACGGTTACTACGAAAGCGACACGACCATCGTGAGCCACGCCATCGGCCACCTGGTGACCATCGCCGACCCGAAAGATATAGACGAGCGCTACAAGGCATGGGACATGAAGACTCTCCCCATGCTGCCCGAAAAGTTCCCGCTCGTCGCCACGCCCGCCACCAAGTCCCAGCTCGCCATCGTAGGCAAGCTCATCAAGCGCAAGGACGTGGGCACCATCGTGAACGCATGCGATGCGGGCCGCGAAGGTGAACTGATTTTCTTCTACATTCTCGACTACGTGCTCAAGGGCAAGTTCACGGGCAAGACCATCAAGCGCCTGTGGATGCAGAGCATGACGCCTGCCGCCATCAAGGATGCTTTCGAGCACCTGCGCACCGCCGAAGAAATGGAAAACCTGAAGAACGCGGCCCTCTGCCGTAGCGAAGCCGACTGGCTCGTGGGCATGAACGGCAGCCGCGGCCTTACCGCCTACAACAGCAGCATGGGCGGGTTCCAGATTACGCCGTGCGGCCGTGTGCAGACCCCAACGCTTGCCATTATCGTAAAGCGCGAAGAAGAACGCCAGCAGTTCAAGCCGCAAAAATTCTGGACCGTCGAAGCCGATTTCGACAACAGCGGCAGCGCCTACCTGGGCAAGTGGTTCGAAGGCGAAGGCAAGGACCGCCAGAAGCAGATTTTTGACGGGAAGAAGACAGAAGAAATCCTCGCGAAGTGCAAGGGCAAGCCCGGCAAGATCGAGGAGACGACCGCCCCCAGCCAGCAGAAGTGCGGCCAGCTCTACGACCTGACAACGTTGCAGCGCGAAGCCAACAACCGCTTCGGTTTCAGCGCGAAGACTACGCTCTCGATTGCGCAGGCGCTGTACGAACGCCACAAGGCGACCACCTACCCGCGTACCGACAGCCGCTGCCTGCCCGAAGACTACGTGCCGACCGTGAAGGCAACGCTCGGGAAAATCGAGGGCCCGCTCCAGAAGTTCGCACTGGAAGCGCTCGACAACAGCTACGTGAAGCGCACGCCGAAGGTTTTTGACAACACGAAGATTTCGGACCACTTCGCCATTATCCCCACGGGCGTTACCCCGAAGGGCCTTACCGAAGCCGAAGAAAAAATCTACACGATGATTTGCCAGCGCTTTATTGCGGTGTTCTTCCCGCCGGCGCAGTACCTGAACACAACGCGCATTACGACCGTCGAAGGCGAGACGTTCATTACCGAAGGTAAAATTCTTGTGGACCCCGGCTTCAAGGCCGTGTACGGCAAGGATAGCGACGAAGAATCCAACGTGCCGCCGCTGAAGGGGGCCGCCGCAAAGACGCTCGACATTCGCGCCGGCGAAGACTTCACCAAGCCGCCCGCGCACTACACCGAAAGCACGCTCCTTTCCATGATGGAAAGCGCGGGCAAGCTCGTCGAGGACGACGAACTGCGCGACGCCATGAAGGAGCGCGGGCTTGGTACGCCTGCAACACGTGCCGCCATCATCGAAAAACTCGTGAGCGACAAATACGTTGTCCGTGACGGCAAGGAAATGATCCCGACGGCGAAGGCTTTCGACCTCATCAAGGTGCTCTCGGCCATGAACTGCGACGCCCTCACTAGCCCGGAACTCACCGGCGAGTGGGAATACAAGATGGACCTCATCAGCAAGGGCAAGGAATCCCGCGAAAACTTCATGAAGGGAATCGTCGACATGACGAAGAACATGGTGAAGAACATCAAGGGATTCAAGGAAGAGAATACCACCGGCGAGGCAAAGTTCAGCCCGGTAAACGGCAAGAAAGTATTTGAGACCGTGAGCCGCTACACCACCGAAGACGGCATCGTTATCCGCAAGATTATCGGCGGCAAGCACCTCTCCGATGAAGAAATCGTAGAACTCCTCACCAAGAGGAAGATTGGCCCGCTGCCAGGATTCCGCAGCAAGAAGGGCGCCGAATTTACGGCGGTGCTCACCATCAACGACCAGAACAAGATTGAATTCGTGTTCGAAGAGAAACCCGAAGAAATCGAGGTCGGCGAAAAGATTGGCAGCTCGCCCATCGACAACACCGACGTGTTCGAGACGCTTACCGGTTACGTGAGCCAGAGCTACATCGACAAGAAGCCTTCCGGACTTTCCCTCCCGAAGGTCTTGCTCGGCAAGGAAATTCCGCTCAACGAAATCAAGAACTTGCTCACCGGCAAAAAGACGGGGCTCATCAAGGGCTTCCGCAGCAACAAGACGCGCAGGCTCTTCGACGCGTACCTCACGCTCGAAAAGGGCAAGCTCAAGTTCGACTTCCCGCCGCGCGAATTCAAGCCGCGCCGCTTTGCCGCAAAGAAAAAAGAAGAGTAATGACGCGCAGCGTCATCCAGAAACGCGAAATGTGTAATTACACATTACACATTTCTCATCTCACATTATTTACCTCCCGATAACTCGGGCCTTTTTCGGAGTGGAGAGGTTCTTCACCTCTTTCAATATCTTTTCGGGGCCTACCTTGTTGTAAGCCATTTTCAGAATTTCCGCACAAGCGAGCGTATCGGCCATCGCCCTGTGGTGGTTAAAATCCGGCAGCCCTAAGGATTCCGTGAGGTTGTGCAGGCTGTAGCTCACATGCCCCGGAAACACCTTGCGGGAAAGCTTTACCGTACACAGGCGCGGCGGGTCAAACGCAATGCAGCAGCGCTTCATCTCGGTACGCATCACCTTGCTGTCGAACTGCACGTTGTGTGCAACAAAGATTCTCCCATCCAGGAGAGCGGCAATATGTTCTGCGACTTTTGCAAACTGCGGCTGCCCGTTTACCATCTCGTCGGTAATGCCGGTGAGGTTTTGGACAAACGGCGTAATGGGCACGCCCGGGTCTACGAGGGTATGGTATTCCCCCACGGGCTCCGTGCCATCTAGCAAGAGGATTCCTATTTCCGTAATGCGGTTCTGGTCCCCAGCGCCACCAGACGTTTCTACGTCTACGACGGCAAATTTCAGTTCACCAGGGGCTTCCATTACTTGACCGGGACTTCGATATCGAGCGTAGCGTGATTCTTGCGGTCTTCGACGCGGGCCTTCATGACCTTCGCCTTCGGACGCCCGTATACAGGGACAACCAGCAAGTTCGAAATTCCGGCCTCTTCACTGGCCGTCGCCTCGGTATCGCGCACCGTCTTCGTGAATATCGGGTTCTTGCCCGTATCGTAGAGGGAGTAAGTCAGTTCGCGGACCAGACCCGGCTTAATCTGCTTGGTCGGGACCTGGAAATAGATAAAGCCGCCCTTCGGCACCTTGCGCAGGCTATCCCTGATTTCTTCTTCGGTCGCAAAGTCAGCCTCGAGCGCCATGCGCACGTTCTTCTTTACCTTCTCGGCGGCTTCGTACATCACGGAGACTTCAAAGCGCGCATCTTTGGGCACGGCGGATTCACGCACGTCGCGGATTTTCGCATTGTTCTGGTAGTATTCCCAGCGGCCGTTGTCGTGCAAAATCACGGTAGAACCGTTGGAGGTCGTAGCGATGATGTCTTCTGCTAGGGATGGCGCCACGCAAGCCGCTACGGCGAATACGGCAAGGCATAGAGAGCGCAAAAACTTCAACTGCATATAAAAATCCTGTTTACGGGTTTACCATCCTAACCACCAAGAATATACATAAAAACATTCAAAAACGAATCTGTTATAAATATTTTCCCTAGCCGTAAGGCAAAAATTCTAATATTCCGCGCATGCCTGGAAAAATCCGATTTGCGCCAAGCCCCACGGGCTACCTGCACGAAGGCCACCTGCTTTCGGCCCTCTACGTATGGGCCGCCGCAAAAAAATGGAATCTTTCAATTCACTTACGCATCGAAGACCACGACCAGAGCCGAGCACGCCCCGAATACATCAAGAGCATCTACGAAGACCTGGAATGGTTCGGGTTCGAATACGACAGCGATAGCATACAAAGTAACAGAAAGTCCGTCTACGAGGCTGCCCTCGAAAAGCTCAAGTGCGAAGGCCTCGTGTACCCCTGCTACTGCAGCCGCAAGCAACTCGAAGCAGAAAACCCCAAGAGCGCGACCGGCGAAATCGTTTACCAGGGGAAATGTAGGAAGGCAAGCACCGTCATGGACACACTTGTGCCTACGGCACTGCGGTGTGACGGCACACCGCATAACCTGCGGGTCATCGTTCCCGACAGGGATATCTGCTGGCACGACCTGCGCCTAGGCGACTTTACCGAAAACCCGAAACAGCAGTGCGGGGACTTCCCCATACGCGACCGCGACGGACAATGGACCTACCAGTTCGCCGTATGCGTCGACGATATAGACGAGAGAATCACGCACGTAGTGCGCGGCGAAGACATCATCAGTTCTACCGCCCGCCAGATTGCGCTAATGCAAATGCTCGGGCGCGAAACGCCGCCTGTATACCTGCACCACCCCCTTATCGTGGATTCCGCCGGCAAAAAGCTTTCCAAGCGGGAACGCGCCCACAGCCTGCGACAAGACCGCGATGCGGGCCTGAGCAAAGAAACTCTACTCGGGCGGGTATGCTTTAAGGCGGGCCTCAGCGCCAACCCCGCTCCTATCGGGCTTGCCGATGCTATTTATTTGATATATCAGATTCTGTAAACACCCGAAAACACAAAAAAATCTTATATTCATAGCATGTCGCACGTTACACCATCGTCCGTCGTTTCAAAGATTTGTCAAGAAGCAGCCCTTTACGATAACAAGGACCGTTTGCTCCATTTCTCGACGAAGTATGAATACCAGACGCCGCTCCTGCTCGAAGCAGGGGACGCCTTCTTCGACAGGTGGTTGCAATCCGGTACGACGCTCCCGCTAGATTCGTTCCTCCCGGAATCGCAGTCGTTCACTGCCCAGCAGAAAAAGGAACGCACGGAGCTCTTTACCCGCGTGCTCAGGGACAAGGCACAGGACTTCGCCAAGTCCGACTTGTACCTGCTTCTCGGTTTTTTGAAATGGGACGGCAACGCGCTCGCCCCGACCCTGCTCGTGCCTGTCGACGTGAGCCCCGACTTCAAGTCGCTCTCGCTTTCGAAGATGCCGCCCCTGGAAAACATCGTCCTTCGCGAAAGGCTTGCCGACATGTCGCTCCCGAAGGCCGAAGACGCCTACGTTAACGGGCAGTTCAGCACACCGCTCTACTTTTCACTTTTTGAAAAAGCCGTTGCCTCCGAACGCAACTGGAAGTTCACGCGCCACGGCATCTGCCTCGCCTTCCTCAATTCCAGCAGGCTTCGCCTCAAGAAGAACATGGAAGAGTTCTATGGCGACAAGAGGATCGACAGCAACACGTTCGTCAGTTCGCTTTTGGGCGAAGACGGCTTCAAGGTCAAGGAATCCGTTTTTGACGATGCCGATTTCGACCAGCTGTTCAACCCGGCAGAACACCATTTCCTGTACACTACGGACTCGCACACGACCAAGGTGACTATCGATGCGCTGCAAGATTCTACGCTCGGTTACGCCATCCAGTCGCTCCCGGGTACGCAAAAGATGCGCGTTGCGGCAAACATCGTCGCAGAATCCCTTTCGAAGGGCAAGGACACGCTTGTCATTACACGTCGCGCCGTCACGCAGCAGACGTTCAACCAGACATGGAAACCGCCGTTCAGGTCGTACGCAGGCCCCGAACGCAAGGCGATTGCCGAACAGGTGAACGCCGCAAGGAACTACTTTGCCTCTTACTACAGGGCGGTAAACCGCGAAGTCAAGCCCTCGAAGACGAGCCTCACCAACATTCTTGCTGAGTTCACGCAGACCCCGAAACTCCGCGGCAAGTTCATGGATTCCATTTTCCAGGAATCGAACACGCTCGACTACAAGCAGTTCAACGCATTGCGCAATACACTGCAGCAGATTGTAGACATCTACTTCAAGCAGAACGGGCTTACCGCTCGCAGGACTTTCGAGAGCGTCACCGCAAGCGAACTGCCGCCCGAAAAGCGCGAAGAGATTTTGTCTGCTCTGCGCGAAGCCGAAGAAAAAGCCAAGACGCTCGACCCGCTGGTACAACTTTTTGAACAGGAAAGTTTTTTCCCGACAGGCATCTACCTGCCGCTGCTCGAAGAAGTCATCGCGCTTATCCGCAAGAACTTCAACGCGAACACTCCCGAATTTGAAAACTGGGACCTGAAATCGTCTAGCTGGAGCGCCTACCAAGATACGCTGCGCGCTCTCCCCGAAGCCGGCGACAGCTGGGTCCGTTACCACAGGCAGACATCGGACATATATACCGACAACGCCGTCGACGAGAACATCCTTTCGTTCCGCGACGAATTCGAAGACAGCCTGAAGGCCACCCTCAAGGGGCTCTCCGACCGTTACCGCACTTCGCGCAAGCGCCTGCTCAAGGTGCTCAAGCACCCGAAGGAAGTTACGTCGGACACGCACCTGCTCGACCTTATCGACACGCTTATCGAACTGCAAGAAAACAAGCGCGCCTACAAGGATACCGCGGTTCTCGGCAACCACCTGCTCGGCAAGGACTGGCTCTACGAGAAATCCAACTGGGTGACCTTGAACACCAAGATCAATTACCTGTACAAGTTCCGCGAAGACTTCAAGGACGACCCGCATTTCGACCTGATGCTCAGCCTGCTTGCACACTGGCACCAGCTCAAGCAGATGCTCCCGCAGTTCGCCGATTTCGACAAGAGCATACAGGACTTGCTCGCGACATCCCGATTCCTCACCAAGGAACTCGGGCTCGACACCCCGCTCGAAAGCCTGAGCCTGGACAAGTGGCTTGCAAAGATTGCACAGTGGAGGTCCAGCTGGGACAGCATCGGTGCGCACCTGCAGCTCTCTACGCTGTTCGACCAGGTGGACCAGATTGGTTGCAAGAGCCTGCGCCAGTACCTGCAGAATCCGGGCGCCATCAGCGACGAGATTGTCCATGCCTGCACCTACGCATGGGCGGGCAGGCAGGTCCAGCTCATCAACAAGAACTTCCCCGAAATTTTTGCGTGCGCGCCCAAGGAACACACGCAGCAGAGCAAGCAGTACCGTACTATGCTCGACCAGCTCTGCAATGCGAACTTCCGCGAAGTACATGCTATCGCCGACACCGGCAAGCTCTCGATACTGAACATCGACGAAGCCTTCACGCAGAGCAAGGATTACCAGTACGATACCGTAATCATCCTCGACGCAGACTGCATCTCGGTCGCCGAAGCCATGCCGCTCATACTGCAGGGCAAAAAGACAATCCTTATCGGCAACCCGCATGTGCCGACCCTCGAAGTGCATTCTTCTGATGCCTACCTGGACGTGACCCCAGCGCATACAACGTTCTTCTCGGAGAACATCATGACAGCGGCACTGCGCAGGGGCATCCCTACCCGCGAGCTCTGGTTCTCGGACTTCTATTCCGACCCGACGCTTTTCCAGTTTGCGAACGACCGCATATACAACAACGGCATCAAGCAGTTCCCGCTCCCGATGAAGCGGACCCCGCGGCGCGATTCCCTGAAAATTATTGCAGACAAGGTAAAGGACATCGCGAAGGCTGCGGTAATGCACGCCGAAAAACACCCGGGGCAGACCCTCGGCATTATCGCCTTCAGCGAGGCGCGTTGCCACGAAATCGAAAAAGCCATCAAGGCGCTTATCGCCGCCGGGTCTTCTGCCGAACGATTCTTCGCGCAGGCGAACCCCGTTATCAGTTTCTATGTGAAAACTCCCGACAGGGCCACCGACAAGTACCGCGATGTAATCTTCGTGCTCGCCGAGCCCGAAGGCATCGACAAGAACTCCGCAGAGCGCAAGCTTGCCGTATGCACCACGCTTGCCCGCCACGAACTGCAGGTGTTCACCACCAAGCAAGATATCGACATTCAGGCGGCGGCCAAGCCTGGGCTGTTCCGCGACTGGCTCGCCTACCTCGCGAAAAAGCTCATTCCTGCCGCAAGCGATTCGCATATCGCCGACTCCGTCTTGCGCCCGCAGGTCATGGCCCTCCTGCAAGCCGAAAACGTCAAGGTCGAGCCGAGTTTCGCCGGCAGCGGGATTCCTGTAGGCCCCGTTGTCATCGACGCGAACAACGACAACCGCATTCTCGCCGTCATCGAAGACGACTGCACCACCGAGCGCTTCCGTGAGTCTGTAGAAGACCGCGAGTACGTGCGCCCCGTGATGCTCCGCCAGCTGGGCTGGAAGGTCATCACCATCTGGACCCCGTTCTGGTATATCTCGTACAACGACGAAGCCAGCCATATCGTGACGACTATCGCCATCGAACAGAGCGTGGCACCGCCGCCCGAAGACACGTCTTCGGAAGAATCTGCAGAAGGGACTCCGGAAATCACGGCCGTGCCCTACCAGGCGATGCACCCGAAAATCGAAGGCACGGCGCACGACAAGCCCATAGCGGAACTCGATTCCACTGCGCTTATCGTGCAGATGAAGTTCTATGTGGACCACGAGGCCCCCATCCACGAAGAAATGCTGCTTTCGCGCCTGCTGCATCTGCACCACGTGGACCGCGCAGGCCCGATGATTCTCAAGGCCCTGAACGAAGCTATCAAGCTAGGGTGCCAGAAGCGCAAGTTCATCAAGACTGGAAAGTTCTTCTATTCCACGCAAGACGTGCCTGTCGTGCTCAGGGACAGGAGCGCACGGCCTGCAAGCGAACGCAAGTTCGCCTACGTGTCGCCCGAAGAACGCGCGCTGCTACCTGCTTCCATGGATGAATTTACCCAGAAGCAATTGCTTGGGGTAGTTGATTAAAAAACACAATTGAAAAAAACAAAGGCTCGTTAAATAAACCTAAGCCGAGTACAGCAGAAACAAGCTTGCTTGTTTCTATTGCTGAGGCGCCGGTTTATGCGATGAAATCGCAATACGAGCCTTTGAAGACCGTTCGCGCTAAACTCCGGCTTTAAATTACTCCGGACTGCACTCACTCTCGCAAACACGCCTGGTTAATACCAGGCGTTTATTGCTCACAAGACCATTCGCGCTATACGCGACTAACAATTGCGGATTATCTTAGCTTAACAACCAATGCGTTGATATTATACGCCGACAACTCGCGGGCCTTGTCGTCCGCAGCCTTCTTGCTGGTCCAGCCACCGCCACGGAGCTTGTAGAACGGAGCTTCGAACACCACCTGGATGTTGTAGCCGGTAGAGGCGGCAATCTGTGCCCTGCGGCGTTCTGCCGCATCGAAATCGCCCACAGCTTCGAACTGCAGCACGTAATAGCCGTTGCCCTTGGATTCCTTGCCATCCTTGGCCTTCGCCGGGATTGTCGTCGCCGAAACATTCGTCGTGTCACGGAGCGACGGGCTCAATTCGGGCTTGTATTCCTTGCCGCGGAAAAGAGAATCGATATCGGTCGGGTCGCCTGCCCACGAAACTGTCGCGAGGGCGCACACCAAAAGGCAATAAGCTAAATAACGCATGTGCCAAATGTAGCAAAAATCCCCGCCAATGGCGGGGATTCTATACTCACATCGGTAGGTGTCGCGCGTTACTTGACTTTACCCTTGCCGCGCTTCACGCCCCAGACTTCGGTCAGTTCCTTCTTGGCCTTCTTGCCCTTGTTGCCAACCTTCACGAACGAAGCGTACTTGGTAATGTAGGCTCCGGTACCCACGAGGCGGCGATCCTTCGAGAGCATGTTCCAAGAAACGAAGAAGTTACGCGGATACTTCACGCAGTCGCCCGAATGATCCGGACCATTGGGGTCAGAAGAGAAGAACGGATCGTCACAGGCAATCTTGCCGGACTGGCGTGCAACGAAGCTACCCAGGTTCGTGAAGTAGTCCACCTCGTACGAGAAGAACACATCGCTCTTGGGCACGTTCGTGTACGAAGTATCAGACCCGATAATGGAACCCATGTCAGACTGCACGAAGTGGCCGAGAACCGTCGGGTACTTCGCCTTGATGTCTTCGAGGTTTTCGTTTGTCTTCACAGGGAACACCTCGCCAATCGGGGTATTGCCGTTGATATTGGCCGGGTCGGCATAGTTATAGCTGATAGTCGTCACGCTGATCTTCGCATCACCAATGACCTGCACCCACGGAGACGGCAAGCGGTCCGTAGAGTTGTAGTTCGTCGGCGAGTTCCAGTGCATGCTGGCATCGGATGCCGGGCGGAGCGAATCTGCACCATCGACAGCACCATTCAAGGAGTCAGTCCACACATAGCTATCGGCACGGAAACGGATGTAGTCACCCACGTGCGGAGTCGGGTTATTCACATCGCCATTGAAGTAACGCAGAGCAATGATATCCTTGTTTTCTGCCGGAGCGTTGTTAGACTTGGCATTTGTATAGCGCAGGGATTCCCCGACATCGATAGCGGAGTTCAGGTAATACGTGAACGCCTTGGTGCCTTCTGTACCGATGTACCTGACCGGTTCAGAGAACTTGATAGTCACGAGGTCATAGTCGCCGCCATCCTTTTCGTTCTTGGCACGGGCTTCCAGAATAATCGGAGCCATACGGTCGGTCAGGCCCTTCTCGAAGAAGGTTCTCACCGGCTTGCCCTTCCATTCGTATTCCGTGAACGATGCAATCTTGTTCTCGGGTTTCACGAGCGTCTTCACATCGACAGAGAACGAGGTATCCACGGCAAACACAAGCGTACGGCCATTGTCCGGGCTCCTGGAGTAGGCCTTGGCGACCATAGCGGAGTCAAACATCGTGGAGCAATCCATGTCCTTATCCCTCGAGTTGTTCGAGAGGCCCATGTCGAAGGGGTGAATCGTCTTGAGGTGCGATTCATCGAAATTCAAGCAGATGAATTTCGGCACGGAGTCAGCATGAATGGTGCGGTCGTAAATAATCGCCATGGAGTCGGCCTTGCCGTCCAGGTACTTAGCCGTCTCGTTGTGGTATTCCGACGGAATGTTCATTTCGCCAATCGGAGCGCCCTTCACGTCGAAGATATCGACGATGAGCGGCATCGGTGCAGGCGGCTTGTAGAAGTGCATGTTGCCGTAATCGACATAGACAATGTTAGCGTTATCAATTGCGCCGATAGTCATAGAGGCCGCCTCGGTGGCGTATTCCTTGGTCGAACGCAAGCGGACAAGCGCCACGCCTTCGCTAAATTCACTTACCTGCCCACTAAGGCCAGAAGAAGCAGCCAGGATGTCGACCTGGAAGTTGCATTCCTTGCAAAGAGCGTTGGAGGACGGGTCCATAACAATCAGGTAGAAGTCCACATCGGCACCCACCCAGTGGAAGTATTCCTCGCCGTCTTCGTCTTTATCCGGGTCCTGCGACGGAACAACCGGGTTCCAAGAAATCACGTTGCCATCGGCATCTTTCTGGCCCGGAGTCGCGATAGCGATCTTCGGAGCGTAGAACGTAAGGGTCGCAGAGGTCTTGCCGACGGTAGCAACAACCTGCTGCGACGGGCTATTAAGGCCTGCAAGCGGGACATCCACCCAGAGGGTATCGATACCCGTAGAATCCACCTTGCCGCTGTATGGGACAGCAAGCGGCGTTTCGGAGTCCTCAGTCTTGTAGAGGGTAGCACCTTCGCTAAGCGTGAGTGAGTAGTTCTGGTTCTGTGCAGAAATCAGGTCTACTAGGCCCGAGCCATCGGGTGCAGAAATATATATCGGGATACGGTTACCGGCAAGAGCGCCGTCCACAAACTTCCAGGAAGTATTCTTGGGATACACGCTCGTCTCATTGTCCGCATTTTCAAAAGTCACATCCCTAGACACTATACCCAGGTTACCCCTGATGACAAACCTCACATAACTTTCCTGGCCATCTTCGGTTGCAAAGTACAAGCGGTAGGTACCCGGGCCAAAGCCCGTAATCTTGTCCCTATAAATGACAGGGTCCTTCGGGTTCGTAAGGTCGATACCGCCATGGACCATAGTTCCAACAGCCAGGTCGGCACAGTCACTACAGTTCGGAAGAGGCTGGCCCTTACGGTCAGTGATGTAGTAACGAATCGATGTAGAAATTTCATTGCCGCACTGAATAATGGTATCCTGCACATCAGCGCCCGAACCAAGAGCCTTCGAGGCGCAATCACCACCAACAGTCTTATTCACGCAGATATTCAGGCGATAACCACCATCCGATGTAGAATCGGGGTTGGGGTAAATACCCGAAGACTGCTTGATGTACATGTTCGTCTTGATAATCACGTTCGTCATCGTTCTGCGGCGGTCGCAGAAGAATATGTCGATATCGTAATCCTTACCTTTCTGAAGGAACCCTGCTCCGTACTTGTCATTCAGTTTCTTGAGAACCACGTGCCCCGGAGCTGCAAGGTGAGCACCGCCGTTGTCCACGGCAAGTTTCTTGTTGATGAACACCCAGATGTCGTCGTCACCGCGGAAGGTAAATTCCTGGCTCTCGTTGTAAGTGAACGAAGCATGCGACTGGAAGCAGTACTGCTGGTTGCGCAGCAACTTCTTGTTCTTGTTCATCTTCTGCCAATCTTCGCGAATGCCCCAGTTCCATACCGGAGGTGCAGAACCTTCATGGAATTCATGCGTAGCACCGCAATCAATACCACCGTCCCAGCCAGCCGTATTACAGTAATGGTCGAAAGCCTTGACCGTATCGTAGAGCGGCACCGGTGCAGCAGCTTCTCTCTTCGTTCTTGCCGCAGGAGTCGGGCCCATCTTGACGCCATCGAATACAACGACGCCGGCATCACCATGCACTCCGTTGGCAACCGTTGCTGCTTCGGCACCATACGTGTAAGCATCAAAGTCTTCAGGCCATTCCAGCGGGTAGAAACCGCCCGAGAACACGCAACTCGAGGAATCCGCATTGCAACCGACCGTAGCCTTGGGATTACCGGCCAAGTCGTAATGCGTAGAATCAGAATCGAAGCCCCAGCGGGAATCCTTGCCGTAGTGACGGAAGGGCATGTCGTAACACTGCACCTCGTTCACGTTAGGCGTATAATTGAACATCGCTTTGAAGTTTTTCTCGGCTTCGTCTGGAGTATTACCGAAGCACATCTGGGCATCGGGAGTGCCGGAATATTGAGGCTTGCCATCCGGTCCAAGGTCTTCCTTGACCAATCCCGTGAAAACACCAACGCACTGGCCCGGGCCAACCGGGTTTCCATCAGAAGTGAAGGCCGTATTCAACGATTCATCGGTATCGTAGATGATTGCAGCAAGGTTGAACCCGCAAGAACCTTCGACTTCGGGGAATACCGTAGCCCAACCATCCAAACACTCATCAGTCCTCTGGCTTTCGTCGGGGATAAAGAACACCTGGTCACCCAAGTTGGCAAAGACAGGTTCCAAGTCAATCTTTTCGGCATCGCCATCGTCATAGATGCCGCTAAGCCCCAACTGCGTCTGGGGAGAATTCTTCAGATAAAGGTAAACTTCGCTCGGAGCCGTACCGAACACCATGTAATGCCATCCGCAGTAATCTGGCGAAGGAATCATGTTGGTATCTACCCTAGCGCCGTTCTTGACGTACGAAATCATCAGTTCGTCGGACTGCCATTCCTTTTCTTCGGGCAAAAGCACATAGAAGAACTTCGCATCGGGAGCAGTACCGCCGATATAGGTCTTGCCCGGATTCAGCACATCTTCTGCAATATAGACCTGCCCATCATCAGAATGCGGGCACGGGAGCGTCGTCATGTTGGCACGTGCGTTGGCATCGTAGGGGTTCTGGTGCATCCACACCGTATCCGTCACGATGTAGCTGTTCATACCCGCACCCATGTCGTTCGTAATGCTGAACGTATTTGCGTAGTCCGGAGCGCCAATGGTCGCCAAGTTTATCTCGAAATACCCTTCAGCATTTCTCGTGGTGACCGTCTTGGCGCCAGCAGCATTGTTCTGGCCAGTAAAAACCGCCTGCGTCCAATCGCTAGGAGCCTTGAAGTAGGCTGTACCCATACACCCGGCGAAAGCCGCCTGAGCCCCGACTACAAGTATAGCCAGGCCAAAAATACATCCCCACACATTTTTTTCGTTTTCTTTCATAATCAGCTATCCACTGGATTAAACATTCCAATAACAACGCAGAAACAAAGCTGCGATGCTACAACCATCACGAAATTTACTTTTTTTTGAAAAAAACATATCTGTTTTTTTTATGCCATAAATCGAAAACATGCGTTTTTCGACACCCATTTTTTCCTAAACGCCTTTCGAGTGCTTTATATCACAGTTTTCCGCATAAAATAAGGCGCCTCCGCATGTGCGGAAGCGCCTAAAAACAGGTCTTTACGCGAACAAGTCTACGTTACCTGACCTTGCCGGAGCCGCGTTTCACGCCCCAGACTTCGGTCTTTTCCTTCTTCGCCTTCTTGCCCATGTTGCCGAGCTTCACGAACGAAGTGTACTTGGTAATGTAGGCACCGGTACCCACAAGGCGGTGGTTGTAGGCAACCATGTTCCAGGCAACGTAGAAGTTGCGCGGGTTCTTCACGCAGTCACCCGAATGGGCAGCGCCATTGGGGTCAGCAGAGAAGAACGGGTCATCACAGGCAATCTTGCCGCTCTGGTGGCCGACAAACGTACCGAGGTTCGTGAAGTAATCCACTTCGTAGTGGAACACGACATCACCCTTGGGAATACTAGTGTAGTTCGTGTCGGAACCGATAATGGAACCCATGTCGGTCTGCACGAAGTGACCAAGCGTAGTCGGGTACTTCGCCTTGATGTCTTCGAGGTTCTCGCTCGTCTTCACGGGGAACACCTCGCCAATCGGGGTCGATTCGTTGACATTGGCAGGGTCGGCATAGTTGTAACGGATAGTCGTCACGTCGATCTTCGCATCACCAACGACCTGCACCCACGGAGACGGCAAGCGAGTCGTAGAATTGTAGTTCGTCGGCGAGTTCCAGTGCATGTCGGCATCAGAAGCCATGCGGAGCGTATCGGAACCGGCAGCGACGCCGTTCGAAGTATCGGTCCACATAACTTCATCGGCGCGGAAGCGGATGTAGTCACCCACGTGCGGAGTCGGGCTCGAAGATTCGGCGTTGTAGTAACGCAGCGAGAACACATCCTTACCCGAAGCAGGTCCGTTCATGGACACGGAGTTAAACAGGCGCTGTCTTTCTTCCTGGAAATCGATAGCGGAGTTCAGGTAGTATGTGAAAGCCTGAGTTGCACCAGTCGAACTGATGAAGTTCACCGGTTCAGAAATCCTGATGGTCACGAGGTCATACAGGCCACCATCCTTTTCGTTCTTGGCACGGGCTTCCAAGATAATCGGAGCCATACGGTCGGTCAGGCCCTTCTCGAAGAAGGTTCTCACCGGCTTGCCCTTCCACTGGTATTCCGTGAACGAGTAGATCTTGTTTTCCGGATTCACAAGGGTCTTTACTTCCTTCGAAAGCGGGGTATCTACAGAGAACACGATCGTACGACCATTATCCGGGCTCTTGGCATAAGCCTTGGCAACCGCAGCAGAGTCGAACTGCGTGGAGCATTCCATTTCGGTATCTCTGTTGTTGTTCGAGAGGCCCAGCTTGTAGGGGTTGATCTTTTCGTACTGGCTTTCATCGAACTTCAAGCAAATGAATCGCGGCACAGAGTCCGGATGGATTGCACGGTCGTAAATAACCGCCACGGAGTCAGCCTTACCATCCAGGTAGTCGGCAGATTCGGTGTGGAAGTCCGACGGAATATTCATTTCGCCAATCGGTTCGCCCTTCACGTCGAAGACGTCGACAATGAGCGGCATCGGTGCAGGCGGCTTATAGAAGTGCATGTTGCCATAAGGAGCGCTAATCTTATCGTTATCCGTAGAGCCCACGACCATGTCCGCAGCCTCGACAGAATATTCGACAGAAGAACGGACACGTACAAGGGCGACACCTTCATTAAACGCGCTCACCTGGACTTCCAGGCCATTCGACCTTCCGAGAGCATCGACAACGAAATTGCATTCCTTGCACAGCGAGTTGGTAGACGGGTCCATGACAATCAGGTAGAAGTCCACGTCGGCATTCACCCAGTGGAAGTATTCGCTGCCGTCTTCGTCCACATCCGGGTCGTTTGCAATCGGGTTCCAAGAAATCACGTTGCCATCGGCATCCTTCTGGCCCGGAGTTGCAAAGGCGAGCTGCGGAGCATAGAAGGTAAGCGTTGCAGAAGTGTTACCGACAGAAGCAACAATCTGCTGCGAGGGGCCAGTAAGGCCAGCCAGCGGAACATCCACCCAGAACGTATCGATACCGGTCGGGTTCACCTGACCTGCAAACGGAACGGCGAGAGGAGTTTCATCGTCCTTGTTCTTATAAAGGTTAGCACCGGCAGTAAGCATGAGCGTGTAGCTCTGGCCCGGGGGCGAAATGATATCTATACCGCCCATGTCATCGGGTGCAGACACATAAATCGGGATACGTGTACCGGCAAGGGCCTTGTCCACGAACTTCCAAGTGGTACCGCTCGGGTAAGCAGCTCCGGCTTCGTCGACATCGCTAAACGTGACGTCATTGGCAACGATACCGAGGTTACCCTTGATACGGAACTGGTAGTAAGCATTCTTGCCATCGACTTCGAACCACAGGCGGTAAGTACCAGGAGCAAGGCCAGTAATCTTTTCCGGATATACGATCGGCTTTTTCGGGTTCGTAAGGTCAATACCATTATGGACAATAGTACCGAGCGTCAAGTTGGCACAGTCGGCACAGTTCGCCGGATTGTCGCCCTTACGCGTCGTCACCGAGTAACCAATATTGGCCGTGATGTTGTCACCGCACTCGCGGGTCGTTGTCTGGCCGCCACCGCCACCAAGGGCCACGGCAGCACAGTCACCACCACCCGTCTTTTCAACGCAAATATCCATCAGCAAGCCACCAGAGCCAACTTCTTCGGTAGTAAAGTCAATACCGGTGGACTGCTTGATGTACATGTTCGTCTTGATAATCACGTTACTCATCGTAGTACGGCGGTCACAGAAGAAGATGTCGATCGGGTAGTCCTTACCCGGTTCGAGGAAGTTTGCGCCATAAGTCTTATTCAGGTTCTTCAACACCACATGGCCCGGGGCGGCAAGGTGAGCGCCACCGTTATCCACGGCAATCTTCTTATTGATGAACACCCAAATATCGTCGTCACCACGGAACGTAAATTCCTGGGACTCGTTATAGGTAAACGTCGCATGGGATTGGAAGCAGAAATGCTGGTTACGCTTTACAGTGGTCTTGTAATTATCACCAGATTCATACCCCCAGCGCTGGAAGCCCGGCGTGCCAACGGCATCTGCACAATAGCTACCCCAGCACCAAAGGTCAGGGCTCGTAAACTCGCTACCGTCAGAGAAAAGGCCTTGGCAGGTAGGAATCAATCGTTTCACATTTGCGGCAGGTTCGAAACCCGGAGTTTCGCAAACGTAGTCAAGATCAACACCAAACACTTCCTTCGAATTGTTCGGCACAGGGCCGGCAGCAGGGCGCGGCGTTCTTGCAAGCGGAGTAGGCCCAGCCAGCACGCCGTTCAGCGTAACCACAGAAGCGTCCGAAGAATTTTCTAGCGGGTAGAAACCGCCTAGAACTTGGTCTGCACCTGTACCACTAGTAGCGGAGTCAGAATCAAAGCCCCAACGGGTATCCGTACCATAGTGGCGGAACGGCATGTCATAGCACTGCACTTCGTTCATGCCAGGGACATAATTGAACAGAGCATTAAAATTCGTCTGTGCAACAGTGCCGCCGCCAAAGCATGCAAGAGCAGTTGCATTAGATGTATTCAACTGAGGCTTGTCATCGGGGCCCAAGTCCGGCAAGACAAGGTTATGCAGAACGCCAGTACAAGCTTCGACCCCAGCAGGAGCCTTGCCCTTGTCCGGGCCACAGCAGTCAGAGAAAGCCGAGTTAAGCTGCATGTCGGTATCGTAAATCACAGCTGCGAGCGAGAAGGAGCATGTGCCCTCAATTTGCGGGTCTACCGTATACCAGCCCTTGCTGTCTTCACCAGCGGGCCATGCGGCATCGTCAGGGATAAAGTAGAGTTTGTTCACTTGGTAAGCATCGAAAACAAGGCTCAAGTCAATCACTTCGGGAGTATCGTCGTCATCCCAGAGACCATTGAGGCCGAGCTGTGAAGTAGGGTCGTTCTTAAGGTAAATGATGGCGTCTTCTGGAGCGGCGTAGTTGAAAACCATCTCGACCCATCCGCACATGGAATGCGAAGGAGAAAGCACAGTATCCTTCTTAGTACCATTCGGCGCGGTGTAAGTCATCACCAGGTCATCGGACTGCCACACTTTTTCATCGGGGACAAGCATGTAGAAGTACTTGGCATCGGGGGTGTATTCGCCCATGTAAGTCCTACCGGCAATGCTCGGGTTCTCGGCCACATAGACGACCTTTCCATCGCCAGGGCAAGCAAGAGAAGCCTGGTTGGTCGGCCAGTTGTTATCGTTGGTGTTCGTCGGCGTGAAGGCGAATCTCGTATTAGTGACAATCTCGAGAGTCGCACTTGCGGTCTGCTGGTTACCAATGGCGAAGTAAACGTGTTGGTTATCCGTTATGCCCAGATTGGCAAGGTTGTACTCGTAGTAGCCATCAGAGTTCAGCGTCATCCTCCTAAGGGTATTGACGTTGAAACCGCCGATATAGGCCGCAGTCCAACTATCAGGAGCCTTGAAATAGACTGTTCCTTTACACGTGATCGGATTGGTATTCTGCGCCAAAGCCCCTTGAATCCCAACAAGGAGCACCATGAGTCCCAAAACAAACCCAGTCAGCGAGGTCTTGTGTTTCTTCATAATGTGGTTTTCCATTTTAGTTCTCCAGCCAAAGCACTGCAAGAAAAGCATACCCAAAAGGACCAGCCTCTTGCGATGCCACACCGCTTTGAAATTTATCCTTTTTTTAAGAAAAAAGGGGATTTTTTTTGCAAAATATTTAATAATGAAGCCCTTAAAGGGGGCAAAAACGGCTTTTTAGGGCAGAAATCACATTTTTTTGAACCAGGGCCTGCCCCCGTATTCAAAACTTTACACTTTTCGGGTCACAAGGGGGCTTTTTTGTTCACTAAATTATCTATAATATTTACCATGCAAGACCAAGACCAGACCATCGTCACACCGGGCAAGACCATAAAGTTCGAAAAAGTCGAACTGAGGCCCCACCTGATTATCCTGTACCCGCAGACGCAGTTCAAGCAGATTGCCCTCGAAAAGGGGACGGTCACGCTCGGCCGCGGGCAGGACGCCGACATCAGGCTCGACGATGAGCTCGTGAGTCGCAGGCACTGCACCCTGACCTTCGACGGGATCAACGTGACCGTCGAAGACCTGGGGAGCACCAACGGCACCTTTGTGGACGGGCAACCTGTTACCCGCGCCGTGCTCGACTCGGACAACCGCCTGCAGCTCGGCAAGATGGTAATGAAGGTCGAGTTCAAGGACAAGAGTGAAGAGGCGTTTGACCGCGCGCTGTACGAGGCGGCGACAATTGACCCGCTGACCAAGATAAGCAACCGCAGGAACTTTTTCGACAGGAGCCTCGGTGAACTTGCTCTTGCCCGCCGGAACAATTACTTTGTACACACCATCATGGTGGACGCAGACCACTTTAAGCACGTGAACGACACCTGGGGCCACCAGTGCGGCGACATGGTGCTAAAAGAAATCGCCCGAATCCTCTCCGAAGAAAAACGCGAATCCGACCTGCTCGCCCGTTACGGCGGGGAGGAATTTTTGCTGCTGCTCGCAGGCATCGGGCCCGAAGATGCACGCAAGAGTGCAGAACGCCTGCGTGCCGCCATCGAAAAGCACCGCTTCTCGTGGAAGGATACCATCATCCCGGTGACGATATCGCTTGGCCTGTGCACCAGGCAAGGTGAAGAGATTCCGAAAATCGAAGAAATGATTGCGGAATCCGACAAGTTGCTCTATACAGCAAAAGAAGGCGGACGCAATCGCGTCGCCTTCGGGTAGATACTACGCGGAGTTAATCCTCTAAGCGGTAAATCTTGATATCCTTGATGTAGAAGGTGCGGACCTTCTTGCCCAGGTTCAGTTCGAACCTCGCAAACGGAGTGCTTTCGAGCGGCGAGAATTCCTTCTCGAACGCCTGGCCCGAAGTCTTGACAATCGGGTGTTCCATGAAGCCCACCGTCTCATAGTCATCGTACGTGCCGATGCGGGCGGTAATCTGGCCTTCGACGTTCGACCAGATAGTAAACACGCACTTGTACCTTTTACCGGCGACCAACGCCAGGTTTTCTTGTATCAACTGCACGCTGTACGACTGGTTTCCACCGTGCGTCACATCGACCTTGAGGGTTCGGTCGCCCTTGCTGCCAATCACCGTAGCCGTGGCTTCGCCGTACATCTGCGTGAAGAATATCCAGTGATCCAGGCCATTAGAGAAATCGCCGTTCTCGATGGTGTTGTCGCTCATCGCACCAACCACACCGTCCCAGATATCCTTGACAAAGTCTTCGCCTTCGTTGCCCTGAATATCTACATAGTCGTAGCGGAGCGGGCGGAAACTCGGGGCAAAGTTCTTGTTCAACTGGTTCCAAAGAGCCGTGTTGTTCGCATTGTCGAAATGAATCACGTTGTCGTCACCGATTTCAACCTTGGAGAAGTCTACCTTTTCGATAAAGTAACGCACATGGAATACCACCGACAGGTTGGCCACGGAATCGGACACGCGGTCTATCTGCGAGAAGTGGTAACGCAGGCGTACGTTCTGGAAGCCATTCAGGTCGTATTCGAACGGGACATACTTGCCACCCACAAGGACTCGGCCGTACATGGTGGCATTTGCACCTTCGGGCTTGAACGACACGCCGATTTCCTTAAGGTAGCCTTCGTCTTCGAGGTTTATCTTGTTGAACGGTTCGTTGACAGAAGCGCCTTCGGTAAACGAGACACCGAGGACTTCGTCGGGGTCATCTTCATAGGGCCAGAGCTGCACGCCCTTGGTCGGGTCGGCAGTACTTGCCACATAGTAACTGGAATAAGAACGCACTTCGCTCAACGCCATCGAGAAGGAATCGAGCAACATGGGTTCGTCCTTCGCGGCAGACTTCTTCAGGGAATAAGGCGCAACCTCGGAATAATCCACGGAGAAATCCGCAGTCAATGCAAGCGCAGGGTTGCCAATTTCAATTCCGGCAAGAGGCTCCGAACCTCCACCGGAAGAACATCCGATAAAGAAAGACACCACGAGCGCCAAAAGCGCTAAGAACCCATTAAACCGCATCACACTCCTCGAGTCAGCGGGAACAGCTGTATATTCACCTGCACCACATCATCACCCTCTCCGGGTTTTGCAGAGAAATCTAGTAGTTCCTTGCGCATGAGTTGGATATGTTTCTTCAAATTGGGGAAATCTTCGCGCTTAATACTGAACGTCAGTGCAGATATATCGCGTTCGGCACTCGGAAGCTGCGAGAGCATGTTGCCCGAAATACGCAACATCTGCTGGTGATAGAGCTTGACCATCATGTCCTGCACCTCGTCGTCGGTAGTAATGAGCGGGTCGCGCTGGCGGTAGCCGTTCGCCGTCTTCACCAGGAGGCCAGTTTCCAGCAGGAGTTCCAAAGATTCAGTGACCTGAGAAGGAGTCACCAAGCCGCGAAGGCGCTTGCTGACCAGGTCGGGAATGGGCTTGAAACCCTTGAGGCCAACCATCTCGAGTATTACAGAATGGTGCCATTCCCTAAAGATGCGGAACTGAGCCTTGTCCATCTTGTGCAACTTGGAACGCGGGCTTGCCTTGAGCAGCTGCGCGTAGTAGACCTGCTTTTCAGTATCGTTCTGAGCCTGGTTGAAGAACACGAGGCTTTCGAAATAAGCGGCCCTTTGCTTTTCGAGACCGAGACCCTGGATGATCTTAAGTACGGTCCCCTTCGTGATGTTGCGCTTGCCGTCGATAGTAAGCTTCAAGTGGGCGTGGCTAGAAAGCCCCGCCTTCTCGGCAAAGAACCGCAAACTGAAGGAGGGCTGCGTCTGCTTCTTGTACTCGTAGTAGTCGCGAAGGTACACCCTGAAGTTGGTGTACTGCAGCACATCCGGTTCGGTTAATATGTTTTTCTCTCCGTTGTCCATACCTATAAGATAGTAGTATCAACCTGCGAAATGCAAAAATAAATGTACTTTATCGTTTACCCTAGTAACCAATTCTGTAACCAATATTTAAGCAATTTTTGGCGTTTTTGAGCGAAAAAAGGCTTTTTTTGATTTCTTGTTTTAAGGTGCTGGCTTTAAAATTTTGCGGGAGGGGCCCCAGCTCGGAGTTGCGAAGGCCGCACGGGCCCCTCCCTGCACCCTCCCCATCCTTGGCCGACGCCTTTCAGGTATTAATCTGCTTATTGTAGGTTTAAAATGTTCTTTTGAAGGCTTCAGGATGTTTATTGCAGGTCGCGGGCAAGGAGCGAAAAGCGCTGGTGGTCTTCGAAATGCCCGTTGATGAACTCGTATTCGCGGCAGATGCCCTCTTGCGCGAAGCCCGCGCGGGTGGCAACCGCTATACTTGCAGGGTTATTGACCGAGGCCGAAATCTCGAGGCGATTGAGGCAAAGCGTATCGAATGCAAACCGCGAGAGTGTCCGCAGCGCATCTGTCGCAAAGCCGCGCCCCGTAAACGGTTCGCCCAGCCAGTAACTGACACTCGCAGACCGGTGCGCCGCTTGGATCCAGCCGAGAATGATGACGCCGACGAGCACGTTTTTTTGTTCGGGTTTTAAACTGTCTGCCGGATTTAAACTGTCCGCGCCCTTCGCGAAAACGCCCCAGCAGGCGCCGTTCGCCATCTGGGACTGAATTTCCCACGACTCGATGCGCGCTGCGACATCTTCGACGCTCGTACATTCCGCAGGCCACGGCAAGTGGCGGGCAAGGAACCCGCGGCTCTTGTCGATTACGGCAAACAGCGCCTCGGCGTCGGCTTCGTGCAGCAGGCGAAGCGTCACGCAGTCGCCGCGCAGTTCTACATCAGGGATTTCGTCCAGGAAGTCTTCCATGCGGGTACATATATAGAAAAACCGCCGGACGAATCCGGCGGGTTTTCAGTGCGGATGAAAGGACTTGAACCTTCATGCCCTTGCAGGCACTAGAACCTGAATCTAGCGTGTCTACCAGTTCCACCACATCCGCGTGGTGCACCAAATTTTGAAAAATTCGCCCGTTTTGTCAAGGGTTTCTTGACAAAAAAGGGGGTTCCCCCTTTCTTATATTTTTAATCTGGTATGAAATTTACGCGGGAGGGGCCTTGCAAGGGCAATTTATTTCCGGATGGCTTCGCGGATCCAGTCCAGGTGCTTTTCACGCCAGTATGCCCAGTCGTGTTCGCCGGCAGGGTCAAACCGGAGAGCGCAGTCCACTCCCACGGTACGGCAAAAATCTTCGATCCACGGCTTGGCCTCCACCACTGGGAAAAGCCTGTCGTTGCCGCCCTGCAAAAAACGCCAGCGGCCCGAGCGCATCTTGGGGCCCGCCGCCACCGCAGATGCCTCGCCCAGCAACTTGCCGAACGAACTGACCAGCAGGCGGTCCTTCACCCGGCGTTTGCCCTGCATGGAATACACGATTACGCCCAGCGCCCCATCAGAGACGCCAACAAGCGAAACCTCTTCCACAAAAGCCTTGCGCCTCCCGGCAACGGAATCCAGCGCCGCGTCGACAGCAGAAATCATGTTCTGGGTCGCCCAGTGATTGTCCCTGCACGCAGACGCACTCACCACGACTGCATCCGGGAAAAGTTTCGAGAAATCGTCCCCTGCCACAAGCCCCTTCTGGCAGTTGCCGCTAGTCATGCCGCCATGGAACCACACGACAACCCTAGACTTCGCCGCATGGTGCGGAAAACTCGCCTTGGAAGATTTCGGTTGCACAGGCCACCAGACGCCGACAGCATTACGGGCAGGCATCACGCCATTCCCCTGCCCCAGAACAGTCACGTATAGAGAATCCGGATTGCCCGCCGCCAGGGCACACGCACAGCAAACAGCAACAAGCAGCGCGACAACCTTACGCATGGCACTATTCCGCCGTACGCGACGCGCCCACGTAATAGCGCGCCACCTGTTTGGGCGGAGCTTTCGGAGGGCGCTTGGTCATTATTCCCAAAACGAGGAACACCATCATCGCGATAAAACTAAGGAAGGCGATACCCGCATACACAAGCACGTATTCCATCTGGTAGTCGCCAAGCACCTCCCAGTCCAGTCCGCCATCTTTCGTGGCAATGGACTGCACCACGTATATGTTGTCCTTGACGCGTGCCGCCCACACCTCGAGCGCAGTCTCGGCCGCATCGGTGCTTGCAAAACTGAACCATTCCGAAAGTTCGTCGTTCAGTTCCTGCGAACTGTAGAGCACAAACGTCGCCTCTTTATCGCCATTTATCTGGAAGTACGTCTTGTCGAGGAACGGAATATTGCTGCCGCCGAAAAGGCTCGGGATAGACGCGTGGCTAAGCGTGCCGTAAAAAAGGTGTGGTTCCGTAAAGAAACTGCGTACAACGAGATGCGTGCAGGACACACACCAAATAATCACCAAAAGAAACAGGAACGAAGCGTTCAGGTAAGCGTATTTGCGGGTCTGAAAAAAAGATGCCATAACAAATTAATTTTTGGACCGGAATATAAAAAAGAATGTCGAGAGCAGCAGGACCAAAGTGAGGAAATAGAACACCAACGGGATCTTTGACTTCAGGGTGATCTCGTTCAGGCTCTCCTGCTGGAAGAATTGTATAAGGTCTTCGCCGGCAAGGACGGTCTCGTGATTGTCGAGGCGGTTCCATGCAAGCGCAAGTTCCGCATTGTCGTTCAGCAGGGCCGTGATACGAGCCGCAAGCGAATCAGAAACGTCAAGCCCCTGCGGGAATTCAGCCGGAAAACCATAGCGTGCAGAATCAAGCACTGCAAGCAGCGGATAAGAGACATTGCTCGGCAGGAACGCCACTTCGGCATAGATCTTGTCGAAAGATTCGAACCACGCACGACGGACAGGCAGGTACCGGCGGACTCCTGCCACCTTTGAAAGCACGCGACGTTCGAACTCGCGCACAGAATAAGCCGGAGGAGCGGCTATGCCGCGCGCAGAAAAATTGTCCATGTCCCGGGAGAACGAGACCGCGAGTTCCCGCAGCGACATGGACTGCGAAAGCACCTTCATGGAATCGTTCGTGTAGCCGCAACGGACGGCATTCATGGAACGCATGAGTTCCATGTCCATAAGTTGATAATCAGAAAGCGACTTGATGTAGCGCGAATAAACTATGATGTCCGGCTTCTGGGAAATATAGAAGAGCGCCGTAAGCCCGAGCGTGAGCAGGATAATCAGCCAAACCCACGGAGTCTTGAGCTTCGCGTTGAAGGTATCGGCGATGGTCCTATTTTTTGTTTCGTCCACACGTAGAAATTACCTTTTTTCTACTTTGATGGGCATGCGCGGGAAGTTTTTTTCGACATTTTTGACCTTTTTGCCGCTTTTGGGCTTCTGTAGCGGGCTTTGCTGCTGCACCATCGAGCATGCCGAAGAGCAGATTGTCGAAAAACACGTGAACGGCACAAAGAAAACCTCCGTGTGGGTGTACCCCGACGGCGAAATTCTCAAACGCAACGAGTGGTACGACAACGGCATCAAGGAATTCGAAATCCAGTACAAGAACGGCGTACCGCATGGCAGCATCAAGCGCTGGACCGTACTCGGCGACGTAGCGCTTGACGGAAAATACAAGGATGGCAAGCGCGATGGCAAGTGGACCAGCTACTTCGTAGAAAGGCTGAACTCCCGCCGCAAGGAAGCCGTGCGCTACTACAAGGACGACCACCCCGTAGGCGACTGGGAAAGTTGGCACTTCAACGGGAACAAGGCATCCGAGGAACACTACGACGAGAAGGGGAATGCCGTAGGCGTGTGGAAAAAGTGGCATGACAACGGAGTCCTTGCGGAAGAAAAATACAATTGTCACGATGCAATGAGAAATTTTCTTCAAGACGGGGAAAACAAACCGAATCCGGGATACATCAAGCGCTATGGACGGAACTGCAAAATTATAGAACACTTTGAATGCTCCGACGACCATTTAGACGGAGAATACAAAAAATACTACGAATCATACGGACCAGTCGATTCCGCCGCTGGAAATTGCGAACAAGCAAAACTCAAGGAAGAAGGCTTCATCGGAGACGAAATCGACTTTGGAGCACACACCACCTACAGAGCAGACGGTTCCCTCATAAAAAAAATCAAGTCGAACTATTTCAAGGGGCGCGAAAAGATACAATGGTTCGATGAGCAAAACAATGTTGTGCGCGAAAGCATCTTCATTACCGAAGAAACAGATGGGCCTGTAGAAAGTTCAGGCATCGCCTACGGAACATGCGACACCTCATCTACACTTTTCTGTGCAGAAACTTCGTTTGTCCGTTCTTCTTGGCCGAGCGGGACACTAGACAGCAGCACATTGAGCTTTAAGGATGCGTATAAGATGAGCATCGGAAAGTACCCGGCATCGCTCCGATACACCAAGGCTGGGCATGTCCTTTTGTACGAAGAATTCTGGGCATACGACGATCCATCGTCAAGTTATGGAGACCCCGTTCTCCGCGTGAGTCGGAGTTTCTACCCCGATAGCATGGGTGGCGGAATGGCAAGTGAAGGTTTCTGGCAAAGAAATCTAGACGGAACCAAGCGGCACGGCATATGGCGCAACTGGTACCCAAACGGCATCTTGAAAGACAGCCTCACCTACGTAAACGGGGAACGTGTCGGTGAGCAGTTCGGCTATGACAGCACCGGCAAGCTCACAATCCACAAGACCGAAGCAGGCAAGAACCGGCCGGTAATCATGCATATACCGGGGGAAAAATGAGGCGCAAGGATAGAGAAGTTACGGGCGACGAGAATATCGCGAAGATTATCGAGCAGTGCACGACATGCCACATTGCGATGGTGGACGATGCGGGCATGCCCTACGTGATTCCGATGTCGTTCGGGTATAGCTTGAAGGACGGAGCCCTGGAACTGTATTTCCACTGCGCGAACGCAGGCAAGAAACTCGACTGCATCCGCAAGAATCCGAATGTCGCGTTCAGCATGTGCGTCGAGAACCGTATCGAAATACACGAAGACGTTTATTGCAAGAGCGGGCGCTTCTATGCAAGCGTCGTCGGACAGGGCAAGGCCGAAATCGTCGAAGACGTCGCCGAGAAATGCCGCGGGCTCTCGCTCCTGATGGAACGGCAAGCCGCAGGCGCCGCGCACGGTTCAAGTTCCGCGCAGTTAATGCACGCGGCCCCGCACAAGTTCGAATTCTCGCCCGAGCAGGCCGCCACCGTGACCGTATTCAAGATAACGAGCACGAATTTCACAGGGAAAGCGAAGCCGGAGGCTTAGCGAGCGCTCGCCTTTTGCTAAATTTACCCGCACTATGAGTGAAGCTATTAACAATGTGAAGCAGGCGTTTGACGCAGAACTCGCGCAAACCGACCTTACGAACCAAGAAGCCGTCAACAACCTCCGCGTGAAGTACCTGGGCAAGAAGGGTGCCGTCACCGACCTCATGAAGCAGATGGGGAGCTTGAGCGCCGAGGAACGTCCGGCCTACGGCAAGCTCGTGAACGAACTTAAGGTCGCCGTCTCCGAGGCAATCGACAAGGCTATCGAGAC
>JBGUQN010000080.1:0-10673 GCA_045131085.1 Fibrobacter sp. | reverse complement strand
GAGAGATTCAATCGGAAGACCGTGGCAGTCCCAACCGAAACCGCGCGGAACCTTCTTGCCCTTCATGGTCCAGTAACGCGGAACGATGTCCTTGATGGTTCCGGCCAGCAGATGACCATAGTGCGGAAGGCCCGTTGCAAACGGAGGGCCATCGTAGAAAGTGTACGGGGCGGTAGCCGGGCGGCTGTCCAGCGACTTCTTGAAACTGTCGTCCTTGTCCCACAATCCGAGCACGCGCTCTTCGATTTGCGGGAAGGTCTCTTCTTTCTTTACTTCACGAAACATGGGTTACCTCAAACCCCGCGGCACACCGCCACGGGCACTAAATTTTCGGCGGTAAATTTAGAAAAAAAGGCCCTGCTTTCAAAGCGCCAAGGTACTGGCTTTAGGGCCAAACACTCATAAAAAGGCCTTCTTTCGGCCCTAAGTCCTGCATTTACATAGCAAGTCCCCATAAAAACGACAAAACCGACAAGGAACACGCAATTCCTCAAAACGCAATTTCCGAGGAAATTTATCACATAAAAATGCAAGGCTATTCTCCTTTGTCTGTAATAATTTATATTCACGCAAAAAGGAGTGTTTGGTGCGTTTTCTGTTCTTTCTTCTTGCAGCCCTGTTTATTATAAGCTGCTCAAATGACGACTGCCTCCCCCTTGATCCGGGTCCGGATGCCGAGTACCCCAGAAGCACCCAGCGTCTATTCAAGTCCTGGGACCAGGTTTCGTTCTACGTGGACCCGAACCATTTCTTTGGCGACACAAATTACACCGAATTCCCCGACAACACCCTGGAAATTGGCTACGCCGACAACGATACGCTACTTACCGTAAGGCAGGTCACCATCCCGTTGATGGACCGGATTCACGATGCTTGGTTCAGGAACTACCTTTCGCCCTCGAATCTCGCCAGGAGTTTTAGGCTTGTTGTCGAAGACAACGAAACAACGGATGTCGATTCCGTCATCCTGGAGGTTCGCACCAAGAACAAGGAGGGAGTCCTATATGGCGACATTCCTCCCGTACAAATGACCTTCTACAAGGCGGCCAAGAACAACGGGAAAATCTACTTCCAGAACCTGATTAAAAAGGATACGACCTTGGGCATCCCGGCCCTGTTTTCGCAGGCTCCCATAGACGGCGGCGCGTTCGAAGAAGCCTACGTGCTGGTGCTGAAGGACACGTCGGACCTGTGGCATTTTGAGTATGTGAAAATGCCGGAACCGATAAAGCCCTGCCCCAAGGAATGGATTTGCTACGAGACGATGGAGAGCTTTTCGGACTATAGGTGTCCCGAGTCCAGTTCGTCCGCTATCGAATCCTGTTCTTCCGCCGACATGACGCTGCTGTCATCCTCATCCGGAGTCCAGGACTCTGTTGCCATAGACTCTGTCGCTATGGACTCCCTTGCTAAAGACACTATTACAGTACTAGAACCCATTCGCCCTATCGATATAAATCCGTGCTACACGGTAACCGGATGGCGATACGTCACTAGGTGCGACTCCGTCTGCTCTGACCAGATCATCCGTGCGGATTCGACATCCTCGAAACGCTGACTATTCCAATTTGGAATAGCGTTTTCTGTTATTTATTCGTTTCATAGTGGCTTTTTTGGGCGTATTCTAATAATTTACGCATAAGACATTCAATAAAAGGAGTTTTCATGTCCCAGAAAAAAGAGCACATGGGCCACATTATCTTGATTACCCTAGCCGCTGCAATCGGCGGGTTCCTCTTCGGCTTCGACTCTTCCGTTATCAACGGTGCGAACGGAGCTCTCAAAATCCACTTTAACGCAACGGATTACCAGCTCGCTTGGGCTGTTTCGCTTGCCTTGATCGGTGCTGCGGCCGGCGCCTTCTTTGCGGGCCGACTCGCTGATACCTTCGGCCGTGTGCGCTGCATGCTCGCGGCTTCGTTCCTGTTCTTGATCAGTGCTATCGGTTCGGGCGTTCCCTTTGGCATTCCCGACTTTATCATGTGGCGCGTCATTGGCGGCGTGGGTATCGGTGTTGCCAGTATCATCGCTCCTATCTACATTGCCGAAACGGCGCCTGCTCACTTGCGCGGGCGTCTCGGTTCCATGCAGCAGTTCGCCATCGTGATTGGTATTTTCGTGGCGCTCCTCTCGAACTACCTTATCGTGCGCCTCGCAGGTTCTGCAAACAACACGCTTTTTGGCGGTTTCAAGGCCTGGCAGATTATGTTCTGGGTCGAAATCGTCCCGGCGGCGCTTTACGGCCTTGCGGCATGGAGGCTCCCGGAATCTCCGCGTTACCTTGTTCATAAGGGGCGCCTCGAAGATGCAAAGCGCGTGCTTGCCAAGATCGATTCTGAAGGCGTCGACAGGGAAATCGAAGCGATTCACGAAACCTTCCGCAACGAGAAGCCTTCCAAGTTTAGCGACCTGTTCGAAATGATTGGCGGCAAAAAGCGCATTACCCCGATTCTCTGGGCGGGCCTCGGCCTTGCCATATTGCAGCAGCTGGTGGGCATCAACGTCATCTTCTACTATGGCACCATGCTCTGGCAGAGTGTCGGTTTCGGTGAAAGTGATGCGTTCCTGACGAGCGTGATTTCTAGCGCCATCAACCTCATCATGACCATCGCAGCCATCATGCTTATCGACAAGATTGGGCGTAAGCCGCTCTTGCTCATCGGTAGTGTGGGTATGGCCGTTACGCTCAGTACGCTTACGATATGCTTCATGAACGCCGGTGCCGACGGTAGCCTCTCCGGTGCCGCAGGCGTCATCGCACTCATTGCCGCGAACCTCTACATTACCTTCTTCGCGGTGTCTTGGGGCCCGGTCATGTGGGTGATGCTTGGCGAAATGTTCAACAACCGCATCCGTACTGTGGCCATCGCTATATGCGGCCTTGCGCAGTGGGGCGCAAACTTCATCGTTACCTGGAGCTTCCCGGTGCTCACCGGCAAGCAAGGCATCGGTGTCGGGCCGACATATGCCATCTATTCGTTCTTCGCTATCTTCAGCATTTTCTTTGTGGCCAAGTTCATCAAGGAAACGAAGGGCAAGGAACTCGAAGAGATGTAGTTTCGACAGAATGGTGCCGGTGAAGTAAAAAAATGTAAAGAAATGTGCCTATTTGGACAAAGGTGCCGTTTTTAGCGAAATTTCGGCACTTTTATCCAAAATTTGGTGTAAAGCCATACAACACATATAAAAAGTCTTTCGTTGCCTTTCATATGGGGGGCAATTATTTTTTTGTGTACACAAAAGGAGTAATATGAGGAGAATAAAACTACTTTCGCTTTCGGCTGCGATGTGCTTGGGTGCATTTGCGGCTTCCACGTCCTTTGCACAAGGAAACCCCACACCCGTCAAGTTCTTCGACGAAAACGGTGCTTACTACGGCCCGGATTGCGACGAAACGAACTACACGGGCGCCTACTACACCGGTGATTACACCAGCCCGTTCAAGACTGTCCTCGGCAAGACTGACGAAGACATCAAAAATAAGCTGGATGAACTCTGGAACCACTATTTTGGCGGCCAGAACGACAAGACCGTGTACTACGAAGACCGCGACGGCGGCTACATCGTCGATATCAACAACAACGATATTCGCTCCGAGGGCATGAGCTACGGCATGATGATTGCCGTGCAGACGAACCACAGGGAACAATTTGATAAGCTGTGGAAATGGGCGAAGAGCCACATGTGGCGCGACCCTGCCACGGGTGGCACGGGTTATTTTGCCTGGCAGGCGAACCGCGACGGTTCCGTGCGAGACTGGGGCAACGCTCCCGACGGTGAAATTTACTTCATGATGGCGCTCCTGTTCGCGGCCAACCGCTGGGACGACGCCCAATACATGAAGGATGCGCAGAGCATCTTGAAGGCCTGCTGGAAAGGCAACGGAAAGTCCCTGTACAGCGAGCAGTCCTACATTGCCACGTTCCAGCCGTCTGATGGCAACAACACCTGGGGCGACGCCTCTTACAGCTTGCCCGCATTCGTGGATTTGTTCAGCCGCTGGTCCGATACCAACAAGGACAAGTGGAAGAAGGCCACGAAGGCCACCCGCGACCACATCTACAATTCCGCCAACTCGAAATCTGGCCTGTGCACCGATTACAGCAACTTTGACGGAACGCCGCATTATGCGTTTAGCGGCAACTCCACGAGATATGCATTCGATGCCATCCGCTGCCCCATGAACTACGGCATGGACTACTACCTGTTCGGTGCCGATGCGGAACGCCAGACGAAGATTGCGAAGCTGATTACCGACTTCTTCGAACGTGACAACTACCGGCACGGCCATTTTGATTGGGACGGTTCTAGTCCGGATGGCTCTTTCACGATTGGCCAGGCCGGCGCGAACGCCGTGGCGACCTACGCCCTGTTGAACGAGCCTGATTACAAGGACCTAGTCAAGAAGGTGTTGCAGAAGGCTTGGGATTCTAAGCCCATCGTCGGTAGCCAGCGCTACTATGACGGCCTGGTGCATTACCTCGCCATGCTCCACCTGACTGGCAACTTCAAGATTTGGAAGCCCAAGCCGAGCGTTATCAAGGACAAGGAAATGGAAGCCCAGGAAATCGACGGCGTGGCTTACAAGGAAGGTGATACCATTGACTGGTTCGAAGATTGCCAGCTCTACAAGGTGACCTTCAAGGCTGCGGAAGTTCCGCCCGATACAGCCGATACTACGATTGCGATTCGCCCGATGGTTACGCGTGAAGCCCAGTACAAGATGCAGCGCGATTACGACCTGAAGGGTTGCAAGATCAGCAATACGAGGAACAGGGCCCGTGGCGCCTACTACGGCAGAAAGGTGCTGGTGAAGTAAAAATTGATTGGGTGATTTCAAGAGGCGAGGCTTCGGCCCCGCCTTTTGTTTTATATGGGTGCCGTGTGGGCGCGCGGTTTTATTAAAAAAGACTATCTTTCAAGGAGTAGCAGGTATTGGCATCAAATGAAACGCCGCAGTAAAAAACGTACGCCCATGAACCGCTCGCAGATGATGCAGGCGGTGCATTCGGAAGATACAAAGCCCGAAGTGATGGTACGCCGTTCGCTTTTTAAGGCGGGTTTGCGCTACAAATTGCACCGCCGAGACTTGCCCGGTTCGCCTGATTTGTTTATCCTCAAGTATGGCGTGGTTGTATTTATAAACGGGTGTTTTTGGCACCAGCATGGCTGCAAGTTTACGAGCCGCCCGAAGAGCAATTCTGAATTCTGGAACGATAAATTCACGAACAATGTCGTTCGCGATATCAAGACGAATTGGAAACTCTCTTTGCAGGGTTACCGCGTAGCTACTGTTTGGGAATGCTCCATCAGGTACGATTTTGAGCGCACTATCGAGCGGCTCAAGGCTTTTATTGAGAGCGATGAAGAAACAATCGAGATTTAGGCCGCCGTCCAGAAAATAGATTATCTTTTTGTAGATTTAGAAAAGGTTTTAAGATGCATATTCTTGAAAAAATCAGTGAATTTGTGGGCAAATGGATGGCGGTCGTGGTTTTAGCCATCGCGGCGCTCTCGCTGTTCGTTCCGAAATCAACGCTCTGGATTGAGCTTTCTTGGGTGAATTACCTCCTTATGGTCGTAATGTTCGGTATGGGCCTTACACTCAAGCTGAGCGACTTTGCCCTTGTATTTGCTCGGCCGAAAGAAATTACCATCGGGTGTGCGGCGCAGTTTATCGTGATGCCGGCGCTCGCGTTCTTGCTCTCCAAGATTTTCGGGCTCGATGCCGCGCTGATGGCGGGCGTGGTTCTCGTGGGCACTTGCCCGGGCGGAACTTCTAGTAATGTCATTACCTATCTCTCAAAAGGCGACGTGGCGCTCTCCGTGGGCATGACAAGCGTGAATACTTTGCTGGCTCCTGTGCTGACTCCGGCGATTACGTACCTGCTTTTGCGCACAACGGTGAACGTGGATGTGATGGCGATGTTCCTTTCCATCGTGAAGGTCGTGATTGTGCCGATTGCACTTGGGTTCGTCATCAACAAATTCTTTGGCAAGTGGACTGCCCGCGCCGTGAAAGTGCTGCCGCTCGTTTCCGTAATTGCCATCGCGATGATTGTGGCGGCTGTCGTCTCGCACAATGCCGCAAAGATTCTTTCCACTGGCGCCATCGTGTTCGCCGTCGTGATCCTCCATAACTTGCTCGGCTACGGCTGCGGTTTTGGCCTCGGCAAGTTGCTGAAATTCTCGACACCCAAAACGAAGGCGCTTTCCATCGAAATCGGCATGCAGAATTCCGGACTTGCTACAAGCCTTGCGAGCACAGCATTCTCGTCGCTTGCGATGGCGACAGTCCCCGGCGCCATCTTCTCCGTATGGCACAACATCTCCGGCGCAATTCTCGCCAACATTTATCGCCGAAAGGAATAAAAAGATTTCGCAGAGAATAAACGCCGCGCCCACTCTCTGTCATCCTGGAGCCGCGTAGCGGCGATAGGATCCAATAAGCATCTCCAGCATAATTATGACTATTGAATACAAAAACACCCACGATTTTTCTGAACAAGATTTAAAGGACCTTTTCCTCTCCGTCGAATGGTCCTCGGGACATTTCCCCGACAAACTCGTTATTGCGATGAAGAATTTCAAGACCGTCATCTCGGCCTGGGACGGCGACAAACTCGTTGGCATGATTTGCGCGATGGACGACGGCATCATGAACGCCTACGTGCATTACCTGCTCGTGCGCCCCGAATATCAAGGCCAAAGCATTGGCAGGGAACTCGTGGAACGCGTCAAGGAAATCTACAAGGATTACCTGCGCGTAGTCGTGGTCGCCTACAACGAAGAACTCGCCTTCTACGAACATTGCGGCTTCAAGAAAGCCGGTGATGCAAGCACAATGTTTATTACCAGCTTGTGGACGTAGGGATTAAGTCAACTACAACCACTATTGTTCACCGTATTTTTTTCCGATTAATCACTGATTAATCAGTGATTAATCATTTCTTCAAAAATTCAAGCCTTTGTTTTTCGCTCAAAAAAGCCATTTTCCCATTTGGCACATTTTTTGCAAATAGAAGGAGAAATATAAGAGCAATCAAAAGGGTGTTGACAATGACAATGATAAAATTTATTTTTAGGGTATTAGGGTCAAGAGTGCTGCCTTTATGCGGTGCGTCGAGTTATCTCGCTTGGCTCTCTTCTTTTTTATGGGGGAAAAATGCATCTGTTATACGCAGATGATTCTGGCGTGGTGTCAGACCCCAATACAAAATATAGTGTTTTGGCTGGGTTTGCAACTTTCGAAAGTCAAACTTATTGGATCCAAAAGGCTATAGATTCCATCATGGAAAAACACCTTGGGCGAACTGATATAGAACTGCACGCCAGTCCCATAAGAAGCGGAAAAGGCTTTTGGCGCAGTATTCCAAAGGCAACAAGAGAGTCCATCTTAACGGATTGCCTTTCCTACATCAAAGCAAATTATCCTCGTCAATTTATTTTATTCGGCGCAATCGTCAACAACAAACACGAATGCGTCTCGGAAGAACTTTTTTCTCAATTGACAAGCCGTTTTGACAAGTTCCTAAAAAGAAAATTCATAAAACATAACGAATCCGCAAGAGGATTATGCATCTTCGACAAAACAAAGATGGAAAACCAATATCAGAATTGGTCAAGAATTTACCAAACGCTCGGAAACCGTTGGAACGAAAAACTGAATAACTTTGCAGAGGTTCCCTTATTTTTAGATTCATCCATATCACGATCCATACAACTAGCCGATTTAATAGCATTTTCTCTATATCGAAATTTTGAACATTCCGACGACACTTATTATTCCATCATCAAAGACTGCTTTGACAAAGAGAAGAATCAAACACATGGACTTTATATTGCTGAATAATCACAACGTCCCTAAGGTGAAATTCAGGAAACGCCGTAAACAAACGGAACTTTGCGTTGCAGAGAAAAGAGCGCGGTATAGGGTGTAGGGGAAAATACTTAAATTTTGATGTCGTTAGGCATTGATATAATAGAGGTTTATTTTCAGTTATGGACGTTATAATGCAACGAAAAAACAGTCTTTTTATTTTGATGGCATTACTACTTTGTATTGTGGTTTCTTGTTCGCCGAATAGTGAAAATGAAAAAGATCCGATTGAAGCGGAATATTTAAAGAAACGAGATCTCATGGCTGCATATTATTGCAATGTCTATGGATTTCCATCGCCTACATTCAAAAAAAACATACTTCGCGAATTTGGAATGTCTATGGAATATCTGCGTGATAATCGTTCTCAAAAGGGCGTTTTTATTGTGGCTGATTCTAGCAAATACAAGCATGTTTTTAATTTGAGTTATCCAGATACAACGGATTCTAGTCCTTTAAAAAATTTTTATGCGTCATTTAATTTACTTGTAGATTGTTTCAATCGTGATTCTATTTATATTGGCTCTATTGTTGTAAATGATCAATGCAAGCATTTCAATACGAACGGACGGTTTCAAGAAAACTTGTTAGATGAAATAAAACCGGTTTTTCCGGAATGGTATGATTCATATGTGAGAGAATGCCGCATCTCAACGAAATGAGCGAGTATGATTGATGCGGGCAAATGCTATTTTTCTTTTTCCCATTCGCTATAACACGGCCAAACAGCATTCTTGCTTATGCAAAAAGCGGTTTCCCCGTCATTTATTGAACCATCTTCCATCCAAGAGAGTAAACAGGGAACAAGCCAATAACCTTTTTTCTCGACATGTTTTTTGGGTATCAGTGTTGATGGATTACTGAAAAACTGTTTTGCTACATAGCCGAAGAACGCTTTGCCATGCAACTCGTTCTTTCGTGAAATTTCTTGAGCGTCAAAACCCTTGAACGTGATTTTTCTCTTTTTTTTGTCAAAGGAGCCGTGCTTTGCGATATATTGCGTAAGGGAATCTCGAATAACTCCGATGGAATCTTGCTTGTGACGATATTCAGCACAAGTGCTATCGTTCTTTTTTTCTTTTTCTAGCATAAGACAGATTAATTCTTCCCCAATAGACAAACCACCAGGGGACTCTTTCGCAAAACAGTTTGTCGAAAGAAACAAAAATGCAACTGCCAAAAGAAGGAATCTCATAATTACAGGCCTCTATCACAAGATACAATTTTATGGGGTTTGTAGAACCCCGTGTGGCTCGGATATGACCGCTCAAATAAATTTGGTGGTCGCATCTCTCGCCTTGTCGGGGTTTTAGGGGCCTGGCCCCTAGGTGAAGGGGTGATGGAAGCCACGGCTAGATCCTTCGACGGAGTTTACCCTGAGCTTGTCGAAAGGCTCAGGATGACATAGCCGGGGCTGCAATCAGGGGGATTCTTCCCCCTCCCACTAGCCACATCTTATACCATATTCTATCTTTGCGCGCACCGCCAGATGTCGTATTTCTGGGGAACCGGGCGAGAACCGCCCACAAAAAGGATTATTTATGTCTCAAATCGAACTCACCTTCCCCGATGGCTCCGTACGTTCCGTAGCATCGGGCACCACCGGCCTCGAAATTGCAAAGAGCATTTCTGAAGGTCTCGCACGCAAAGCTCTGGGCGTCAAGCTCGGCGACAAGGTCCTGGACCTTTCCCGCCCGCTCACCGAAAGCGGCACAATCCGCATCATCACCCCGAGCAACGACGACCCCGATGCTCTGATGCTGCTCCGCCACAGCTGCAGCCACGTGCTGGCCGAAGCCATCTGCGACCTGTTCCCGGGCACCAAGCTCGCCTACGGTCCGGCTATCGACAAGGGTTTCTACTACGATTTGATGACTCCGACTCCGATCCAGCAGTCCGATTTCGAACGCATCGAAAAGCGCATGAAGGAAATCATCAAGGAAGACCGTCCGTTTACCCGTTGCGAAGTCAGCGCCGCCGATGGCCTGAAGCGCACCGAGGGCGACAAGTACAAGACGGATAACGCGCAGCGCGCTCTCGCTCGCGAAGGTAGCGATGGTACGCTCAGCTTCTACGTGACTGGCGAACCGGGCAAGAACTTTGAAGACCTCTGCGCTGGCCCCCACGTGCCGAGTACTGGCAAGCTCAAGAATTTCAAGGTGCTCTCGATGTCGGGTGCTTACTGGCATGGCGACCAGAACAGCGACCAGCTGACCCGCGTGTACAGCACTTGCTTTGCCGACAAGGAAGGTCTCGAAACTTACCTGAAGTTCCTTGAAGAAGCCGAAAAGCGCGACCACCGCAAGATCGGCAAGGAAATGGACCTCTACCACATCGAAGACCATTCTCCGGGCATGGTGTTCTGGCACCCGAAGGGCACCAAGATGGTGAACGCCCTGAAGGACTACATCCGTGGCAAGATCGACCGTCGTGGCTACCAGGAAGTGATCACTCCGGAAATCGTGAACAAGACTTTGTGGATCAAGTCCGGCCACGCCGACAAGTACAACGAGAACATGTTCAAGACTCTCGCTGGCGACGTGGAAATGGCTGTGAAGCCGATGAACTGCCCCTGCCACATCCAGATTTTCAACACTGGTCTCCGCAGCTGGCGTGACCTTCCGATGCGCCTTGCCGAATTCGGTAAGTGCCACCGTTACGAACCTGCCGGTACGATGCACGGCCTGATGCGCGTGCGCGGTTTTGTGCAGGACGACGCCCACATCTTCTGTACTGAAGACCAGATTGCAAGCGAAGTGGCTGACTTCTGCGCCCTCGTCAAGGAAATCTACCA
>JBGUQN010000079.1:0-2771 GCA_045131085.1 Fibrobacter sp. | reverse complement strand
CGGCGAGACCTCCCCGGAAGTCTACTTCGTTTCTAACATTGACGGCACCCACATGGCCGAAACCCTCAAGAAGGTGAACATCGAAGAGACGCTCTTCATCGTCGCTTCCAAGACGTTCACGACTCTCGAGACCATGACCAACGCCGAAACGGCCAAGGCCGCCGTCCTCAAGGCATTCAACGGTGACGAGAAGTCCATCGCGAAGCACTTCGTGGCCCTCTCCACCAACACCGAAGCCGTCGCCGCCTTCGGTATCGACACCGCCAACATGTTCGAATTCTGGAACTGGGTCGGCGGCCGCTACTCCTTGTGGTCTGCCATCGGCCTCTCCATCGCGCTCCGCATCGGCTTCGAAAACTACATGAAGCTCCACCAGGGCGCCTACGAAATGGATCAGCATTTCAAGACCGCTCCGGCCGACAAGAACATGCCGGTTATCCTCGCCCTCATCGGCGTGTGGTACAACAACTTCTTCGGCGCTTCCAGCTATGCGATGCTCCCGTACGACCAGTACCTGCACCGCCTCGCCGCCTACTTCCAGCAGGCCGACATGGAATCCAACGGCAAGACCGTTGACCGCGATTCCCTGCGCGTCGACTACCAGACCGGCCCGATCCTCTGGGGCGAACCGGGTACGAACGGCCAGCACGCCTTCTACCAGCTCATCCACCAGGGCACCAAGATGATTCCGTGCGACTTCATCGCCCCGGCCAACAGCCACAACAAGGTCGGCGACCATCACCAGAAGCTGCTCTCCAACTTCTTTGCCCAGCCCGAAGCCCTGATGAACGGCAAGACCCTCGCCCAGGCCCAGGAAGAACTCCGCAAGGACGGCAAGTCCGAAGAAGAAATCGCATTCCTCGCCCCGCACAAGGTGTTCGAAGGCAACAAGCCGACGAACTCCATCATGATGGACTACGTGAGCCCGGAACGCCTTGGCGCACTCATCGCCATGTACGAGCACAAGATCTTCACGCAGGGCGTTATCTGGAACATCAACAGCTACGACCAGTGGGGTGTTGAACTCGGCAAGCAGCTCGCCAAGAAGATCCTTCCGGAACTTGCCAAGGCCGACGCCGAACTGAACCACGACAGCTCCACCAACGGGCTCATCAAGTGGTTCAAGGCCCACCAGGCTTAATTAGACGAAAGACAACTTTCTCTGTAAAAGGTCGCGACAACGAATGTCGCGGCCTTTTTTGTTACTCCAGCAAAATCAAGTTGTTTCACTAGTAGATGCGGGAGGAGGAACGCAGGGGAAATGCGCACGAATGTTGGCGGGGGCGTATAAAAGCGCCAATCTCCGTCAGTTTATATGCCCCGCAACCCATTTTCCGCAACGGCACATCCACTTTTTCGCAGTCCAACCACCACTTTTTTGAAGGCGGGGCATATAAATCCTGATTTTTCCATCAATTTATACGCCCCTTTTCTCCACTTTGCATTCAATTTCATACAAAGTAACAGATTTTCGGAGTAAAAATTTGCGCCAGGGGCATATAAAAACCGATTCAACAGCAAATTTATACGCCCCGCCCCCACCACGCCCGCAAATAAGGGCGTATAAAAAAGCATTTTCGTCTCAATTTATACGCCCCTGCCGCAAAAAACAGGCTTTTCAGGCACAACAAAAGCCACGTTCGCCCCTCGCGCCCCCTTTTTGTATATTGTTTGCACATCTCTTATTAATTTGCCGCGACCGAAGACCACTTCGTCGTGGCTTTTGTTTTACCGGAGGCAAAATAATGCACCACATATCTTCCATCGGGGAGCAGTTCTTACAGGAAACTCTCTGCGTTTTAAAAGAATACAGGGACGACGCTCTCGCATCTCTAGATTCCCTGCAGAAGAAACTCCAAAACAGTCCTTCGGGCAACCTGCGCGTACAACCCCACAAGAAGTCCTTCCAATACTACATCATTACTGCGCTGGGCGACACGAAGGGAACATACCTCCCGCGGAAGGACATCCGCAAGGCAAGGGCAATTGCCCAGCGGGACTACAACGCGGCTGCGGCGGCCATCCTCAAAAAAGACATCACGACCCTCGACAACTTCCTCGCGGCATTCCACCCGGAGGAACTCGGCAACGCCTTCACTGGGCTGCATCCCGGCCGCCGCGTGCTCGTGGCGCCCGCCCGAGAACCCGACGAAGATTACGTCGCCCGATGGCGGCACCTCCCCTACACCGGCAAGCCTTTCGAAATCAACGCGCCCGAGCACCACACCGCAAGCGGTGTCCGCGTCCGCTCGAAATCCGAAATCCTCATCGCAGACGCCCTCGACCGCGCAGACATCCCCTACCGCTACGAATACCCCACGAGCGTCAAGGGCTGGGGCACACTCTACCCGGACTTCACCTGCCTCGACGTTCGCACCCGCAAGGAAATCATCTGGGAGCACTTCGGCCTGATGGACGACCCCAACTACGCCGAAATCGCCATCCAGAAAATCGCCCGATACGCCGCAAGCGGGTACACCCTCGGCAAGGACCTCATCGCGACATTCGAAAGCGGCTCCACCCCGCTCTCCGCAAAACAAGTGCAAAGCTACATCAAGGCGTACTTCAAGAAACGCACCACTTAGTCCCCATTACGCCACACAGGAATGGCCGACTTGGCGACACGGTCGGAATTATTATATTTCAAGAAGCGCGGCTGTTAGACCGGCCCTTTGGAGGACATATGAAGAAGTTTGGACTTTTGTCATCGTTAAAATGCGTTGGGCACATCGGTATGGTGTTCTTTATCGCAAGTATCTTTCTCTTGGCCG
>JBGUQN010000078.1:0-4698 GCA_045131085.1 Fibrobacter sp. | reverse complement strand
CGTCACCCCACGGTTCCCCCGCCTAGAGGGCCGAGCGCAAGGCACGGGCGGCCCTCCCGGCCCTTCGGGCTTCCATCCCTAACGCAGGATGCGGGAAACGATAAGCTCTTTCGCAAGTGGCTGGAGGCCTAATGCGGACACATTCACTTATTCTCTCGTTTCGTTTATTCGGCAATCAAAGTCGGGCTCATAGAACGACTCATCGCATATTTGTGCAGTTTCCAACTGCACAAATTCAGGATTCAGTTTTGATTGGACAAAATTAAGGAAATTCGTTGCTCTTCTTGCCCGCCGCATACAAACTAAACACGGCTGTCAACCCAGCCCCCGCTACAACGCAGAATCAAAGAATTTTTTCTGAAAGACGTTCAAGTGTCTACTATCAGCCGCAGCCAAAACGACCTTATCCATTGTATCAGAATCTAAATTTCCAATTAGGCTCACTTGACCGTTTTGCATCAGCACCTTAAAATCGGCCACGCTCTTGACAAAAAGAGCCGAACAATCTACAAACGAATCATGTTCCAGAAAAGCGAAATCCGACGCACAAATCTTCAACTGTGTCTCCATGCCTTTTTTGGGATAGGGGCGCGAATTTATTGTAACCAAACCCACCTGACCGGACAACTCATTCACAAACACGAGCATCTTCTGATGGTCGCAGTTCACAATCGTGCCCGTCATGGAACGGACAACATCCCCCTGAACAAGATTGATCTCAGTCATTCTTTACGCTCAGGGCAGCCATGGCTTCGCGTTCGTTCTTCACGATTTCGCGAACTTCATCATCAGCATCGATTTCGTCAAGAATTTCACTCATGCGGATTGAGGTGTTCTCGCCCTCTTTCCATGCAGAATTCCAGGCGGAGGCATGCGATTTTTTCACAAGCCCGTCAAAGCTCAGCTTCGAATTCTCATCGAACGCCTTCTGCAAGGTTTCCACATCCGATTCCGACAGGTAATCCATGTTGCATTTTTTCGAGATGTCGAAAAAGCCCTTGTCGTACTGAGTAAACACGCGTAGTTCCGGCGAACAGTTTCCCTTAATCATGTCGTAAAGGGCAGACGGAACCGGGCCATAGTTCATGGCAATATACGTATCCCCCGTCACAGAACGGCCGTACTGCTTGAGGTGCAGCAAATCCGCAAACCAGAGAATCTTGAACAGCTTATGAATTCGCCTATCCTGTTCCGGAAGGCGCTCCGCGACCCACAGTGCCGCGTTCAGCAAGACATCTGTACCATATATGGGATTAATCATAAGCCATTCCCCTTTCGGCCCAATATACATATTCTTTTAACCATCTGACAACATACATGCTCATAAATGCCGCCTTTTTTCACCGATTGCACATTTGTTCACTATCAAATATACACAAACGCGGGACGATTGTCAATAGCCTAGATCATTTTTCTTGATAAGGGGGCGTTCCCCGGCCAGGGCCGGGGGCGGGCTCTCGCGGCATAAAATTGCGGCCTCACGCCGCAATTTTTCCGCCTAGAGGGCCGAGCGCAAGGGACGGGCGGCCCTCCCGGCCCTTCGGGCTTCCATCCCTAACGCAAGATGCAGGGAACACAGGTACATGTATTATTTCAATTGAAGAACTTGCTCGTAGTCCTTAAAAATTGTCCTTCCCCTTAGAATAAGCAATTTGTTTTTTATATCAACAGTCATATTGTCAGGCATTTTAAAAGTCCTGTACTTACGAATCTTCTCAAACATTTCTAAAAAGTGCTCTTCTGCATAATCAACCAACATATCATGGATTTCTATCAAATATTTATTACCATATGGTGAGTTTTTCTTAAGGCCTTGATTTTCCAAGAATAGCATTAGAGTGTTAAATCCGACCAAACCACTATTTTTCTTTACTTGAAGCAAAACAGCTTCTTTCAGTTTCTCATAGAAAACAACACAATCGTTTTGCGGATTTGAATTCGAAAAAACACCATCCAAACAATCCATCAACTGTATACTACGCCGACAACTTTCATCGCCACGAAAACTTCCAGCGAAGTGCTTTACAGCTCCAATTCGGTCGTGGAGAGTTCCAGCTCGGTTGGACTCGAGTCCAGTTCCAGTGCCGAGGAACCTTCGACTTCTAGTAGCGAATCGTTTAATCTTGTACGCAAGAACATTTACGGGGAGCCGGAACTCAATGTGCTTTCGCGCGAGCGCTTCTACGACTTGAAGGGCCGCCGTGTTTCTGCGCCCAAGAATCACTAGGGTATGTAAATTGCGTGTAAAAAACACATTTTTTACACGTTCTTTACACGTTAATTCGTTGGGGGCTGCTCTCAATAAAGTGCGTCGATATATTTTCATCTTGAGGTAATGGAAATGAATCGACACATTATAGTTGGTTTTATTTGTTTGGTTTTTTGTGCGGGGGCGTTTGCCCGCCCCGCAAATCCCTTCTTGATTCTAAAACAGCAGCCGGATGGCAGCGTAGTCTCGGTCTTTGAACACGGGGACGAAAACTACCATTATGAGACGACTTCCGATGGTTACCTGGTTTTGAAGGACGAGGACGGTTTTAGGAAGTTTGCCGACGAGAATGCGGAACCTTCGGAATTTAAGGCGGAGAATGTGGATGCCCGTTCCGTAAAGGCGACGGCGTTCTTGAAATCCAAGAATCTTTACAAGATGCTCGCTAGGCATCGCGAAAAGCATCCAGATGCTTACCCCGACCAGCAAAAGCGCCTTATGGAAGGGTTCAGGTTGAACCACAAGGTGCCTGCGCAGGAGTCTTCGGTGCCCGTGATGTACCGCCCCGAACCGCCCACCTTTACCAAGGGGGAAGTCCGATTCCCCGTTTTTTTGGTGTCCTCGAACGACGGAACCGATGAGCGCACCTTCTCGGATGCCGAGGTCGCTGCTTACAACGACCAGTGCAACAAGGAAGGCTATTCCGAGGACTCCCATTACGGCAGCATTCGTGACTACTTCAAGGTATCGTCGAATAATATTTTTAGGCCGACGTTCGACATGGTCCCCGTGAAGGTTAATGTCAATATGGCATCGGCGGGCTCCGATGAGGGTTCTTTTGTGAAGGCGGTTGTCAAGGCGGGCGCTGCCGCCATAGGCGACGCCAACCTCAACAAATACGACGCCGATGGCGACAAGGTGATAGACGGTTTTGGCATTGTGATGGCCGGGCCCGAAAAAAATACGGGTATGTGGGGGCACATGTACTGGTACTCGGTCTATGACAGCTATACCAAGTACAACGGCTACAAGTTCGAACGGTATTTTTTGATTGCGCAGCTGGCGGACGACGGCGCGAACAATGGCATTGGCGTCATGACCCATGAATTTAGCCACGTGCTTGGGCTGCCCGATTTTTATTCGAGCTACGAGGATGAATGGGTCCCTGGGCCATCGCCGTACGATGTAATGACCCAGGGAATGTACAACGGTTATAGTTACAGTACGGGGGGACAGGGGCGTCAGCCTCCCAAGTACAGTGCCTTTGAGAGGGAATCCATGGGTTGGATGAAAATCGAGGAGCTTAAGGAATCGGACAACGTTTATGTTTTGCCGAACATCGATGCGAACAAGGCGTACTCCATTACCAACCCCTCGAATCAGGATGAATTCTATGTGATCGAGTATCGCCCCGGCATTGGCTGGGACTCCAAAATCTCGGGCACCGACTTTGACAACAAAAGCGCCGAGACCGGCGTGTACATTTGGTATGTCAATTACACCAGTGATGCCTGGGACTACTTCCCCAACAAGGGCGATGCTCGGCGTTACACGCTTGCGGCGACGCTCGTTGGCAGCGGAAGCAATTCGGGTACAAAGCAGTTCAGCGCCTCGAATCCGCCGCGCAGGACCATGGCCACCTTCTCGAGCCGCTACAACGTGTACAACATGCTAAAGTCCGGCAATGACCGGGTTTGCTTCTCCACAAAGCAGTCGGTGGGCGTGAACAGCTGCCCGAAACTGGCGAGCAGCAGTAGCGTTGCCCCAGTGAGCAGTAGTAGTGCAAGTGTCGTGAGCTCCAGCAGCTGGGCGGTGGCAAGTTCCAGCAGTACTAGTGTGTGGAGAAGTTCCAGTAGTGTGCAGCCGGTGAGCAGCGTGGCCGAACTTTCGAGCAGTTCCAGCATGGTCTGGTGGCCGATTTCCTCCAGCAGTTCCTCGATGGAGGGGGACTCCTCGACGACCGCGATTTTGGAAGTCTCGCTGAATGCGGCGTGTTCGCTGGACCTCGATGGGCGTGTGCTCAATGTGCGAGCCCCGAGCGCTGGGGCAAAGACGCTTCGCGTGTTCGACTTGCAAGGCAACGAATTGACCCGCTACGGCTTTGACGGGGCGGAAGGACGGTTCGACCTTTCGGGCCTGGGCAGTGGCGCCCGCGTGGTGCGCGTGACCGTCGGCAGGGTGCTACTTAAAGTCCAGCGCATTGTTCTGAAGTAGTTTTTTTTAGAAGTGCTAAAAGGCCTCCGTGTGGAGGCCTTTTGCTTTTTGGTTTTTAGGGAATTACTTTTTACCGCCCACTTGGAATACCATCCTTGTTTATGTGTTTGTGTTGGTATGCTAGGATCGCAAAAACCTTAGCGTTGGTTAAAACCACTTCTCCAACATCGAAGAAACGGCGTTCTCAGCTTAAAAGCGCCATTTTCAGTTTAACAAAAGGCTGACTAAATTTATTGGCCAGACTCGATATCACCATATGGCATCATTTTATGCAA
>JBGUQN010000077.1:0-40528 GCA_045131085.1 Fibrobacter sp. | reverse complement strand
CGTCGAAGTCGTGAAGGCCGCCTAATTAGCTGACTTAGCGATAACGCGAGAAATTGTCCCCTGCCGGTAAAACGGCGGGGGACTTTTTTATTGTCTGTTTAGAAATGCGCGGGGTGCAAGTCGTCTTAGAAGAAGTCGACCGACAGTTCGGTCTTCTTGCGGCCAGCGGGCTCGATGACCGCAGCAGAGAACTTCGCGGCATCAAACAATTTTTTCGTAGTCGCGACGACTTCGTCTTCGGTCATGGTGCGAATGATCTTTTCGGAGTGTTCCATCGTGTGGAATTCCCCGAGGTGCAGCATCTGTTCCGCCATGCGGACAACGCGCTTCTCGGGGCTATCGGCGCCGAGGTACATCCCGCCCAAGATGTTCGTCTTGGTGCGTTCGAATTCACCCTTGTTGAACCCGCGCTTCAAGAAGTTACGGGTCTCGTTCAACGAAAGTTCGAGGGCAGTATTCAGCTGGTGCGGCTCGGTCGCAAGCGATACACCCCAGTCGGTGCAGTCGCGGTAGATGTCCGCAGTAGAATACACAGAATAAGCAAGTCCCTTGTCTTCGCGAATCTTCTGGAACAAACGACTTGCCATGCCGGCACCCATCGCGACGTTGAAGAGCGAAAGTGCGCAACGCCCGCGTTCATCCATCAGGTTGCGGTCAAAACTTAAACCCCAGAAGAGGTTCGACTGCGCAATGTCCTGCTTCTGCACGACCTTCACGCTGTTGTGCGCCCGGTATATGTCTGCGGGGAGCGCGCCAGTGCATTTCTTCTGTTTGAATTTTTCCGCACAAAGTTGCACGAATTCTTCGTGGTCTACCTTGCCCGAAGCGCAAATGAGGAGCGGAACTTCGTTTGTGACCTGCTCCCTGTACTTGAGCATCTGCTTGTGCGTAAGCGATTTCACCTGCTTGATGTTGCCGGTGATGGAATGCGCAATGCCGCAACCCTTGAAGTGAATCGCATTGAACACATCGCCCACGATTTCTTCAGGAATATCATCGTAACTGTGAATTTCTTCGATGATGACGCGGCGTTCTTTTTCCATCTCCTTCTTGTCCATGCGCGGGTGCATGAGCATGTCGGCAATCACGTCGACGGCGAGCGGAAGGTGGCTGCGCTCAATCTGCGCGTAGAACCCGGTTTCCTGTCTCGTGGTGTAGGCTTCCAGGTTCCCGCCCTTGTCCTCGATGGAGCGTGCAATCTCGAGAGCCGAGCGGTTCTCGGTTCCCTTGAAAACAAGGTGCTCATAAAAATGGCTCAGCCCGTATTCGTCCTTCGCCTCGTGGCGGGACCCGCGCGGGACCCACACCCCTACCGCGACGGAATAGGCGTGCGGCATGTAGTCCGAGAGAATGGTGATTCCGTTATCGAGAACGGTCTTCTTTACGATCTGTTTCATTTGCGGGACTAATATAATTCTTTTTCAAGAACCTTATACGCGTCCGAAACGGCGGGTCTTGCGGAAAGGCTTGTCGCCGAAGCTGCGTTCATCGTGATCCTTGCGGAACGGACGGTCTTCACGGCTGCCGAACCGGCGGTCCTTGCGGTCGCCGAACATCTTTTCGCGGCGAGCCTTTCTGTTTTCAAACGGCCTGTCTCCGTCGAATTTGCGGCCACGACGGTCGCCATCGCGATGGAACCCGCGACGGCCTTCCCTGCTTTCGCGCGGGCCTGCAGGCGGTTCGTCGGTCATGAGGCGGAACTTGGAATCGTTCCCGCGGATAGTCATCCCGGAAAGGATGTCCAGGACTTCCTGCGGGAGCGTCTCGGGCAGTTCGACCGTGCTGAACCTGTCGAACAGTTTGATGCGCCCGATGTTGCTGCTACTGATGTTGCCTTCGCCGGCGATGGCGCCCACGATATCCTTCGGGGTCACGCGGTCCATGCGGCCAACGCCCATGTAGTAGCGCAGGAACCCTTCTTCCACGCCGTTGCTGCCTTCCTTGCGTTCCTTGCGCAGGCGGTTCCTTTCCTCACCGGTGAATTCGCCTTCAGACTTTTCGTCACGACCGAGGAAATCCCTGCCACCCTGTTTCTTTTCGCGCCTTTCCTTCGGCACATCGAGCGGGGCAAGTTCCGGGAACAGCGGTTGCTTTTTCTGGTACATCTTGATGACGGCCGCAGCGACGTCTTCGGCGGTCATTTCACGCACGGAGCCGTCTTCAAGTACCACGCCGTTTTCCATATTGCAGCCTTCTTCGACCATCGCACGGACAAGAGCCTTGAACTTGTCAAGTTCACCGTAGCTCACGACGCTCTTTACCTTATTCTTGAAAGCCGTGACGCGCTTTTCGCTAATTTGTTCAGAAGTCGGCATCGCCATTGCTTCGATAGGCTGGCGAGTAGCCTTCTCGATAGTCTTCAGCAGGCGGCGTTCGCGCGGGGTAATGAACAGGATGGCGTTACCGCTCCTGCCGGCACGGCCCGTACGGCCAATGCGGTGCACGTACGACTCCGTATCGTAAGGAATATCGTAGTTCACCACGAGCGAGATGCGGTCCACGTCGATACCGCGGGCGGCAACATCCGTCGCGACGACGATATCGAGCTTACCCATCTTTAGGCGGTTGATGGTGCGTTCGCGCATGGACTGTGCGAGGTCGCCGTTGAGCGGTGCCACGTTGAACCCGCGGCTTTCCAACTTCTCGGCAACTTCGGTGGTATTCTGCTTGGTGCGCACAAATATCAGCACGCCGTCAAAATCTTCGCCTTCGAGCACGCGGGCGAGCGCCTCGACCTTGTGCTCGTTCTTCACCAGCAAAAAGCGCTGGCGGATATTCTCGACCGTAGTCGTCTTGCCTTCGATGCGGGCCTCTTCGTACTCACCGAGATGTTCCTCGATAATCTTCTTCACGTCATTAGGCATCGTGGCACTGAAAAGGGCGCGCTGGCAATCCGCCGGAATTTCCTTCAGGATGGTATCCACGTCTTCCATGAATCCCATGTCGAGCATCTCGTCAGCTTCGTCAAGCACGATGGCCTTCACGCCGGAGAGCACGATGGAACCGCGCTTGATATGGTCGATAAGGCGGCCCGGAGTAGCGACGATGATATTCGCCTGGCGCTTGAGCGCACGCATCTGGATGGCGATGTCCTGCCCGCCGTAAACCGGAACCACGTGGACCTTCGGCATCTTCACTGCATACTGCTGGATTGCTTCTGCCACCTGGATGGCAAGTTCACGCGTCGGCGTCAGCACGAGCATCGAAGTCTCGTGCCCGTTGAACGAAATACGGGAAAGCAGCGGGAGCGCGAACGCAGCAGTCTTGCCCGTACCCGTCTGCGCCGTGCCGAGCAGGTTCGCACCCTGCAACAAGACAGGAATCGCCTTCGCCTGAATCGGGGACGGAGTCTCGTAGCCAGCCTTTTTCACCGCCTCGAGCACCTCGGGAGCAAGCCCCAGGTCCTCAAAAGTGACGAGAGATTCATCGCCTTCGTCGGCATCCATGCTGTCACCCTGGAGCGGAGCGATAGGGTCTAGGGTTTCCTCGGGCTGCACTTCCGCTACGACATTTTCCGCGCAGTCCTTCTTCGACTCGGCGTATTCCTTGTCGTTTTCTTCGGCGGTTTCCTCTTCAATATCTTCCTGTTCTACTTCGCCTTCCTCGAACTCGACCTTCGTGCCGACATCGATAGCAGACTTCGGGCCCTTCTTGAGCACGTCGCCTTCTTCGTCGACCACGACCCCGTTCGGGTTCAACGCAAGGAACGCGGCCTCATCGGCCTCGTCTTCGTCGGCACCGCCGGCAATGGCATTCAGGAATGCGCCCGCTTCGCGAGCAATTTTGGATTTCGGGTCAATACCCTCTTCAGGGATACGCTCTTCGGTATCTTGCTTCATAATGCACCTTCGGGACCGTTGACTTCTTCTGCGACCCATGCCGCACTATCGAATGGTCCGGAATCCGAACCTAGAAAAGCCCCGAAGCGCACTCGCGCTTATAAACCAGAAGTCGTTTGGCCCTTGAATTTGCGGCCAAAGATAGAAATAAACCACTGAAATTCAAAGATATAGACAAACCGCAAAATCTTTACTAAATTATGCGAACCTTGGAGAGATGCCAGAGTGGTCGATTGGGCCGGTCTCGAAATCCGGAGACTGTCACAGGTCCGAGGGTTCGAATCCCTCTCTCTCCTTGAAACGAAAACGAGGCTGCAAAGCCTCGTTTTTGTTTCAATAAGGGATACTCCGAACCCTCGAAGAGGGTTCGATTGACTGCGGGTGAGCAAAGCGAACCAGACGCAGTCAAGGATTACGGCCATGGGCCGTAACCTGGAAGGCAAAGGCCGAGCACCGCGAGGACTTTGTCCCATCCCTCTCTCGCAGAGAGACGCCAGTTTCTCTCGCAGAGAAGAGGCAAGTTTCTCTCGCAGAAGACCCTCCCACCCCCTGTTTACTCCTCCTCAACATTTATTTTTCACCCCCCTCCCCCCGCTCTTGAAAACTTCTGTTTACATTCCTAAGTTCCGTTCTAATATTTCTCACAGGAGTTCAAAATGAAAAATCTTATCCCCCTCGCCTTTCTCGCCATCCTCATAACCTCCATTGTGGGCTGCGCGTTCCCCGTTGTCCAGCCGCAGGCACAACCGCAAAAGAAGGACTCCGCCGTCCGCTCCGAAAAATACGGCTATGTCGACAGACAGAGCGCCACCATGAAAGTCTATGGGGCCAGCACCTACGAAATCCTCGGACCTATCGGCTGGGAAGATAAGCACAAGTGCTCCGTTCTGGACTTTGTCAGCTACGCCACCCTCGAAGCCGACAAGCTCGGCGCCCAGGACGTCATTAACGTGAGGGCCGAAGAACTTTGCAAGACTGTCGACGGCGAAAAGAAGTGCTCCTGCAAGTACTGGGGTCTCGGCATCCGTTACAAGATGCTCACCATGAGCGAAGCCAAGGAAATTGCCCCTGCAGAAAAGGCCGAAACGACTGCTAGCGAAGAACAGTAATGAAAAAATTCCTGTTCCTTCTGATAAGTTCCACCGTTTTCACATGGAGCGCTAATTGTGGTGACCTTGGTTACGGGTCTACTGCATATGGCGCTTCTGGCTACGGTTCTACTGCTTATGGTTCGACAGCCTACAGCGCTACTGCTTATGGCGCTACGGAATATGGTGCTACGGCCTACGGCAGTTCCGGTCCAGGAGCCAAGGGCTACGGCGTGAACGGGTATTGCGCCGCCGTAAATTCTACCGCAAAATCAGAACCAAAAGCACAAGCCTCAAAACCTGCCTCGACCGCCACGCCAAAAACCGTTCCGGCCGACACCAAAGAGACTTCGACCACAGCAAACTTGTTCTCCGCCATTAGCGACAACAGCTACAAAAAATACAACTATAGGCTAGCCTTCTCCCTCAGCTATACGATTTGGGACAATAGATATGCAATTAGCCCTGTCGGTATTGATTTTGACATGGCATTCATGTTGCGTTCGGGCGGCGACCACTTTTTTGTCGAATATGGCATTGGGGCGGCCGTCACGGGAATGTATTATCACTACAAACGATCTGACGACTATTATGGCGGTTATTACTACTACTCTGACGAATATGAAGCTCAACAAGGATGGCTGAAGGTATCGCTTGATCCGCAGTTCTTGTTTGGCGCGGAATTTGGGAAAATCATAGTCCGCTTGGGATTTTACGGCGGAGTAGTAGGCGGCCCATTTCCTGAAAAGGCACACAATCCCGATCCGTACTTGAACGACGAGCCATTGGCCGAACAAGCCAACAACTACCATTATGGCATTGCCGCGAATTTTGCATTCCGTATCAGCGAAAACTGGGAAGCGAACATTGCGATTAAGTACGACCTTTCTGACTTCTCCAATGATTACCCTGGCTTCCGGTCCATCGGCATAGGCCTTGGACTACTGTTCTAGCGGACCCCCGCTCTAGAATGCCTGGTATATCTGGAAAATCGCCAATATCTTCCCGATAATCGCCGGGATACCCGGGCACAGGAAGCACAGGATTACGCGGGTCACGCGGTTTTTCCACCAGCGCTTCACCTGCCAGATGTCGTCGGAGAGCGTTTCCATTTCGGACACGCGCGGCGGCCTCATGTACACCTGCGTAAGCGCGGTAAAGAACCCGACACCGATAAGCGGAGTAAGCCCCGTAAACGGAGCGACCAGCAGTGCCACAAGGACCGTGACCGGATGCCCGCCGGCGATAATCGTACCGAGCATGGCGCCACCACCAGTGAACATCGCCCACTGCAGGCTCAATTGCCCTGCCTTTTCTACGCCGGCTTCGTAGCCGACAAAAATAATGCTTGCGATAATCGCGATAGGAATCGCCCAGCCGATAATCTTCCAGATGGGAGCGCCCTTCGGGATTACGCTGATGGATTCTTCGCTCGGGAGTTCCTTGTTGTCACTGATAATGCCGGCAATGCCCTTCACGTGGCCAGCACCGACAACAGCAATAACCTTTTTGCCCGGAGCATTCCTGATCTTGCTCGCAAGGAACTGGTCGCGTTCATCGATAAGCACCTGCTTCACCTCGGGGAACGACTTGCCGAATTCCTGCATCATGGAGTTGAGGGCATCCTGCTCCTTGATTTTTGCGAGTTCTTCTTCACTAATTTCAGTCTTGTCAAAAATACTGCCGAACAGCCCGCCCAGCAGGCTGAACTTGCGGTACCAGGGCGTGCAGGCCCAGGTGCGCTTGAGGGTAATCTTGATATCGCGGTCCGCCAGCACCACGGGAATGCTCTTCTCCGTAGAAACGTCGACCGCCTCCTTAAGTTCGGAACCCGGCTTCACGCCGGTCTGTTCCCCCATCCTCTTCTGGTAAGACCCGAGCACGAGGTTCGCTATCAGCGTAGCGAGCTGCTTTTTCTTGATGACTTCCTTCAGGTCCGTCTTTTTCCAGCGGTCCGGATCCTGGATGGATTTTGCGCGCCCCTCGTCGAGTTCTACACAGACTGTATCGGGTTTCTCCGTCTCGATGGTTTCACGCACAAGCTCCTTGGACGCCTTCGAAATATGGGCGGTGCCAATAAGGATAATCTCACGACCATCAGGAGTATTAATGCGGTAAATATCTGCGTTTTCGCTCATAGTGCGCGAGAAAATAGAAAAAATGGCTCAAAAAAAACGCCATAATTGTATTTATAGCACAGAGTTACGATAAAAAAAGTCGTTTTTTTGGAAAATTTCTGAAAAAATTGTTATATATTTGGAATGGGATAATTTTTTAAGGAGGTTTCTCCCTATGAAAAAATTTTTGATGGGTTTAGCATTCTCTGCTTTCGCTCTTATTGGTTGTGCCGGCACTTCGGACGATCCCGAAGCCTTGGACAACGCACTTGTCGGCTTTACATCCTGTGTGCAGGGTTCCCGCTGGCAGGAAGCCCTTGATTACGTGACTCCCGACGAAGCAAACCAGATCAGCCCCGACGGCTACGAATTCAAGCCCGAATACCAGGTGGCCGCTCGCCGTTTGCCGCTTTCCACCCTGCGTAAGGCCGGCCTCCAGGTCGATGGCCGCGGTCGCCTTGTTGGCATCAAGGACGCCATGGACGAAGCCAACGAACGCTACGTGATGTCCGAAGAACAGGCCAAGGTCGGCACGAACCTCGAAGAAATGGAAAAGAAGCATATCCAGCAGCGCCTGGAAGAAGGCCAGAAGATCATGCAGGAAGAAGAGGAAGAAGCCAACCAGGAACAGCAGGTTGAAGTCTTCTCCAACAAGCTGACCGACGAAGAAAAGCGCAAGTACGGCAGTACCCGTGACCTCCAGGCTCCCGAAGAGTTCCGCGACGAGAACATCGAAGAAGCCGAAGAGAAAATCTTCCACGGCGACTACGAATCCGACGACTAGTCATAGACTTTTACGAAAGAATCCCTCGGCTCGGTCGAGGGATTTTTTATAGGTAGATTTTACATATTATGAAAAACCTTTTGCCCTTATTCGCCCTTGTCCTGCTCCTGACCGCCTGTGGCGGTGACTGGACCATCTCCGGCTCTCCCGATGCCGACGGGGCCATTTTCTCGCGCTCGTTCCGCTATTATTACGTGAAGGACTGCCGCTACGATTCGTTCGGGCTGTACGACTGCAGCCTCGCCGACCCGGTAAGCCCCGCCTACACAGCCTCGCTCCGGATTGATTCCGACGAACTGGCTACGCTCAACCTGGACGGTGGCTACAACCGCTACTACACCACCCACGAGTACACCTCGGGCAGCGACGACTACGGCAGCTACTACCACTTCTCCGATAACGACTGGGAACTGACGCTGTACAAAGATGGTTCGGAACTGATTTTCTGGGATACATACGAAAATACGGCCACAGTCTACCTCTACGAACTTGAGTACTAGGGCAAATAATTCTATCTTTGTCCCCACTCATGAGTAGTTCTGAAAATTTTGTCATCGCCCTTGACGGCGGCTCCGGCACCGGAAAGAGCACCACCGCGAAAATCGTGGCCAAGACCCTGGGTATCACCTACCTCGACACGGGCGCTATGTACCGCGCGGTGACACTCGCCGCCCTCGACAAGGGACTGCCGGCCGAAGAAGGCCCCGCGATGGACGAACTCCTCTCTAACCTCACCCTCGGGTTCGACTCCGAAAACCACATCCTCATCAACGGCGTATGCCGCGAAAGCGAAATCCGCGGGATGAAGGTTTCGAGCAACGTGAGCATCTACTGCGCCCTCCCCTCCGTCCGTGCCGCCATGACGGCGCAACAGCGCGAAATCGGCAAGAGGCAGAGCTGCATCCTGGATGGCCGCGACATCGGCACGGTCGTGTTCCCCGACGCGAAGTACAAGTTTTTCATGGTGACGGACGTGAAGGTCCGCGCTGAACGCCGCTACAAGGAACTCCTTGAAAAAGGCGAAAAAGTTACCCTGGAAGAAGTCCTGCAGAACCTGGTCGAACGCGACCGTCTGGATTCTTCCCGCGCGAACGCTCCGCTCAAGAAGGCGGACGACGCTATCGAAATTGACACTACACACATCTCAATCCAACAACAGGTCCAAAAGATTCTTGACTACGTAGGTGTAGTGGCGTAGCCTGAATCCTTTGTTCCACAACCCAATCTAAACAATATGTCTCAAAATCTCAAATTCGGAACCGCTGAAGATCTCGCCGAAATCCTTGCCGCCCAGGGTGAATGCTCCCCGGACTTCCGCAAGCAGAACGCTGACGTGTACGCCGGCATGGGCTGCCTCGAACAGGGCAAGCTCGTCATGGGCAAGATCAGCCAGGTCAACGACCAGGAAGTCCTGATCGACGTGAACTACAAGAGCGAAGGTGTTATCGACCGCGCTGAGTTCAAGGAATCTGACTCTCTCGAAATCGGTTCTGAAATCGAAGTGTTTGTCGAAAAGCTCGAAGATGAAGACGGCCGTCTCATCCTTTCGAAGCAGAAGGCCGACTTCGTGCGCGTGTGGGATCGCATCCACGCTGCATTCGAAAACAACGAAGTCGTGCGCGGCACGCTCACCAAGCGTATCAAGGGCGGTGTGGTTGTCGACCTGTTCGGCATTGACGCCTTCCTCCCGGGCTCCCAGATCGACCTCCGTCAGATCCCGGATATCAACGCCCTCATCGGTCAGGAATTCGACCTCAAGGTCATCAAGGTCAACAAGGCTCGCCGCAACATCGTCGTGTCTCGCCGCGTCGTTCTCGAAGAAGAACGCAACAAGCAGCGTGGCGACGTTCTCGAAACTCTCGAGAAGGGCCAGGTCCGCAAGGGCCTCGTCAAGAACATCACCGACTTCGGTGCGTTCATTGACCTCGGCGGCGTAGACGGCCTCCTCCACATCACCGACATGAGCTACAAGCGCATCAACCACCCGACCGAAATGGTCCAGCTCGGCCAGGAAGTCGAAGTCATGGTGCTCGACTTCAACGACAAGAAGGAACGCATTTCTCTCGGCATGAAGCAGCTCAAGCCGCATCCGTGGAAGGACATCGCCGAACGCTACCCCGAAGGCGCTATCGTCAAGGGCAAGGTCGTTTCCATTACCGATTACGGTGCATTCGTCGAACTGGATAGCGGCGTTGAAGGCCTCATCCACGTTTCCGAAATGTCTTGGACTCAGCACGGCAAGCACCCCTCCAAGATCCTCTCTGTGGGTCAGGAAGTGGAAGCCGTTGTGCTCAAGGTTGAAGAAGATGCCGAACGCATCTCTCTCGGCATGAAGCAGCTCGAAAGCGATCCGTGGGATTCCATCGAAACCGAACTTCCCCCGGGTGCCCGCGTGGTTGGCGAAATCCGCAACATCGCTTCCTTCGGCGCCTTCGTCGAAATCAAGGAAGGTGTTGATGGCCTCATCCACGTTTCCGACATGTCCTGGACCAAGAAGATCACCCACCCGAACGAAATGGTCAAGAAGGGTGACAAGGTCGAATGCGTCGTGCTCGCTGTCGATAAGGAAAAGCGTCGCATTTCCCTCTCCATGAAGCACCTCACCGAAGACCCGTGGGATTCTATCGAAACCACGTTCCCGGTTGATGCCGAAGTGAAGGGCAAGATCGTTCGTATGCTCGACCGCGGCGTCGTGGTTGAACTCAACGACGGTATCGAAGGCTTCATCCCGGTCTCCAAGCTCACCGCTGAATACATCAAGGTTCCGGCCGATGCATTCAAGGTTGGCGACGAAGTTCCGGCTGTCGTGACCGAGATCGACCAGAACAACCGCAAGATCTACCTCTCCGTGGTGGACTACTTCAAGAACCGCGAATCCGCAGAACTCAAGGCTTGGATGGATTCCCACAAGCCGGGTGAATCGGGCACGACGATTGGCGAAGCTACCGCTCCGAAGAAGAAGGCTACCAAGAAGAAGGCTGAAAAGCCGGCTGAAGAAGCTGCTGAAGAAGCCAAGTAATTTCTTGGAAAATCAAGTCTGAGAGGAATCCCGTGGCGTGAGCCGCGGGGTTCCTTTTTTGGAAACAGAAATTTCTATCTTGCGTTCCATGAACCTCGCCGGAAAGAAAATCCTGTTGGGCGTCTCTGGAGGCATCGCCGCTTACAAGGCCTGCGAACTGTTGCGCCTTTTGCAAAAGAAGGGAGCCACGGTGCGCGTATGCATGACCGATGCCGCAACCGATTTCGTCGCCCCGCTCACTTTTGCGAGCCTCACCAAATGCCCTGTGTACCTCAAGAACGGGGCCGTCGAGGCACGTCCTTTCCAGCATATTGATTTCCCGCGGTGGGCGGACCTCTATTTGGTAGTGCCCGCAACCGCGAACGTTATCGGGAAATTCGCCTGCGGTATCGCCGACGACCCGGTAAGCCTCTGCTTTATGAGTTGCACCTGCCCGCGCGTTGTAGCGCCTGCGATGAACGTCGCGATGTACAACTCCCCCGCCGTCAAGCGCAACCTCGAGGTGTTGCGCGGGTTTGAAAGCACTACCATGCTCGAATCTCCCGCGGGTGAACTTGCCTGCGGCGAGGTGGGGCAAGGCCGCCTGATGGAACCGGCAGAGATTGTGAAGTGGCTGGAAGGGGCTGTACTTTGTCATCCCCGCGAAGGCGATAGGACCCAAAGCAATCCGCCCGCATTCCCTGTCGCGCAGGATATCGACCCGACTCTGGATGCAACACTCCCCGGTCATGGCAAGAAGTTGCTCCTGACCGCGGGCCGCACCGAAGAGGCGATTGACCCGGTCCGCTACATCAGCAACCGCAGCAGCGGCAAGACCGCCGTCGCGCTCGCCTCCGTATTCTACGCGAACGGCTTCGAGGTCGAAGTCATCGCGGGCCCGATGGAAGCAAAATTCGCGGAAGGCATCCATGTGACGCGCGTCCGCAGCGCCCAGGAAATGCACGACGCCGTCATGGCCAGGCAGCCAGCGGCCGACGTCATCGTCCACTGCGCGGCTGTCGCGGACTACCGTCCGAAAACCGCTGCCGCCGAAAAAATCAAGGACAGCAGGAGCCAGCTTTCCATAGAGCTCGTGCCCAACCCGAACATTCTGCGCGACTGCACCGCCGCCCGCGCTGCCAGCGGTAACGAAGGCAAGCGCCAGGTCATCGTAGGTTTTGCACTCGAAACCGACCACTTCAAGGAACACGCCGCCGAGAAACTCGCGAAGAGCGGTGCCGACGCGCTCCTGCTGAACGCCCCCGTCGCAAGCGGCAGCGGTTTCGGCCATGACAACGTGCGCTACACCCTCATCCGTCCGGGTTCCGAGATTCCCGAAATGAAGATGGGCGGCAAGATTGACCTCGCCACAGAGATTGTTGAATTTGCCTTGAACGAACTACACGAGCGCCAAGGAGACTCCGATGCCTGAAGAATTTGATTTCAGCGAACTGCGGAACTACCTGCAGGGTCAAATTGACATGGGGCTTGCCGATGTGCCCCTCGACGAACCATGGACGCTCGCAAAGCCCCAGCGCGCAGCCAGCGCCCCTGCACCAAGGCAAGCGATACCGGCACACCCGCAACCCGCACCGCAACCTGTGCATACCGCACCGGCAGCGCCTGCACCGGAACCTCCGATTATGCCCGCAGTGGCGATGCCCGCCGCACGCCCTGCCGTAAAGAAGGCCGCAGCCGCATTCGAATCCGCAGAATCCCTGGACGCCTTCTACGAAGCCATCCAGGGCGAAGCCGTCTACGCGAACGCCGGCAGCCTCGCCCGCTACGCAGGCCCCGCAAACCCGAAGCTGTTGCTCCTGATGCCGCGCCCGCTTCCCGACACGGCCGACTTCTTCTCGTCGGAACCGGGCGCCATGCTCGTAAGGCTCTTTGCAAACCTGAACATCACCGCAGGCGAAATCGGGGTCAGCTACTTCTACAAGAGCGCTATCGCCAAGAACATTCCCGCCCTGCTCGAAACGGCCCTCCGCAAAATGCTCACGAAGGAACTCTCCTTCATTGCCCCGCAGGTCATGGCCACGTTCGGCGAGCCGCTGTTCCACCAGATTTTCGGCAAGGGGAAGAACTTCAACGACCTCGCCGGAGCAGACCTTGAATTTTCGGGCATCAAGACGTGTGCGCTTGTCGATGCAGTCGAAATGTCCAAGGACAAGCAGCTCAAGTGGGTCACTTGGAAAGTCCATATTCCCAAGAGTTCCTACTTCAAGGCGTAAACCAAAAATTATATTTCAACACATTAGCATCATTCGATAACAGCAGACGACAGAAGAAGCAGAAATGGCAGAATTTGCAAAAGAAAGCGATAAGTTCGAAGGCCGCCAAGTCCCGATGGACTGTGACGCCGAACGCTATTTGCTTGGCGGCATTCTCCGCGACCCCAACGTGATTGCCCCCGTCATCGAGATGGTTTCCGAAGACGAGTTTTTCTACCTAGAACGTCACCAGCTGATATGGCATGCCATGAAGAACCTGTACAGCCAGGGAACCCCCATCGACATGCTCACCCTGCCTGCCGAACTCGAGAAGGCGGGCAAGCTCCCCCAGGCTGGCGGTCGCGAATACATTTTCGAAATGATGGAAAGCGTCGCATCGTCGGCAAACGTGGACTGGAACCTCCAGCACCTGCGCAACAAGTACGTGCTCCGCAAGCTCATCAAGATGTCGTCGGATACAATCAAGAAGGCAATGGATGCATCCAACAGCCCGGACGAAGTCCTGCAGGCTGCCGAAAGGGATGTTTTCGCCATCGCCGAAAAGCAGGTGCGCAACACGCTCCGGCCCATCGAGAACTTCGTGACCCCGCTCCTCGACCGCCTGAACAACCGCAAGGACGGCATCACGGGCGTGCCCACGGGAATCACTGAACTCGACCAGCTCACGAACGGTCTCCAGAATTCCGACCTTATCATCCTCGCCGCACGTCCTGGTGTTGGAAAAACCTCTTTTGCGCTTACGATTGCAGCAAACGCAGCCATCGACTACCACAAGAACGTCGCGTTCTTCAGCCTCGAAATGGACGGCGTGCAGCTCGCACAGCGCCTGCTCTGCTCCAGGGCGCAAATCGACCAGAGCAAGCTCCGCAACAACAAGCTTTCGCCCGAAGAGATGCGCAAACTCATCGCGACGGTCGCCCCCATCAACCAGGCCCCGCTGTACGTCGACGACAACGCCGACCTCGGCATCATGGAACTCATGAGCAAGGCCCGCGACTTGAAGCGCAAGGGCAGGCTCGACATGCTTATCATCGACTACCTGCAGCTGATGAAAACCGGCGGCGAAGAAAACCGAGCCGTCGCTATCGGCGCCATCTCGCGTGGCTTGAAAATCTTGGCAAAGGAACTGCAGATTCCCGTCATCGCGCTCGCACAGCTCAGCCGTAAGGTCGAAGAGAAGGGCCGCGAAAGGCCGCAGCTTAGCGACCTCCGCGAATCGGGTTCTATCGAACAGGACGCCGACATGGTCTGGTTCGTGGAGCGCCAGTTCGTGCGCACCCACAAGGACGAAGACAAGTACAAGGCAGAACTCATTGTCGCAAAGCACCGTAACGGTTCGGTCAGGGACATCGACCTCTCGTTTGTCCCCGAATACACCACGTTCTACGATGCCACGAACGAAGAAGGCGACGGTGGTGCTGGCGATAGCGAATACAGTTACAGCGACGACCCGCAGGCCGGCGGTTACTCATTCGGAGACTACCAGTAATGTCTATTCTGCTTAAACCGGTAGCATGGATCGGGCGCGTCATTGTTGACGGGATTTCGAGTATTGGCGAAGTCCTCTGCATCCTGCTACTGACGCTCAAGCAGATGCCGCACGTGTTCAAGAACCCCGACCTCATCGTCAAGCAGATGATTTCCATCGGCGTATCGAGCCTCCCGCTCCTCTTCGTGACATCCATCTTTACCGGCATGGTGGCAACCGTCTGCGCGGAGTTCGAATTCCAGAACCTCGTCGCCGACAAGTTCGTCGGTACAGCCGCCTGCAAGATGGTGCTCATTGAGCTCGGCCCCCTACTCACCGCCATCGTGCTTTCGGGCCGCGTGGGCAGTGCCGTAGCCGCAGAACTTGGCAGCATGAAGGAGAAAGAGGAACTCGCTGCCTACACGGTACTCGGCCTCGACCCCTACCGCTACCTCGCCCTCCCGCGCTTTGTTGCCTTCATGACGATGATCCCGTGCCTTACCGCCATATCCAATGCGCTCGCCCTCATCGGTGGCTGGATTGTATGCGTACTCGGCCTCGACATCACCACGTATACCTATACCACAGGTATGCAGTACCTGTTCGATTCCATGGACCTCTGGTCGGGCATGATCAAGTCGCTCGTGTTCGGCGTGCTGATTTTCGTTCTCGGTTACTACCACGGAATCAACGCCCAGGCCGGCGCCCGCGGTGTGGGCCTTGCCACCATGAACGTCGTGGTGTCGAGCTGCCTCATGATTTTGATTTCTGACTTTATTCTTGATGCAATCATGTTCTTCTAGTTTTTGCAGGTGATATATGCCAAACGTAAAGATTGACCCGAACGACATTGCCATCCGCCTGAAGGGGCTCAAGAAGTCCTTCGGTCCGCAAACCGTACTCGAAGATGTGAACCTGGATATCCGCCGTGGCGAGACCATGGTCATCATCGGTAAGTCCGGCGGCGGCAAGTCCGTTATCTTGAAGCACATGATTGGCCTTTTGCAGCCCGATGGCGGCGAAGTGTCCGTCGATGGCGTTACCATCAGCACACCGAAGTTTTTCGACACGCGCACTATCCGGCGCAAGATGGGCATGCTGTTCCAGATGGGGGCTCTCTTTGACTCCATGAACACCGGCGAGAACATCGCGTTCGCCCTGCGTGAACACCACCCGGAACTCTCCGAAAAGCAAATCCAGGACGTAGTGACCGAGAAACTCCAGATGATCAACCTCGTCCCCGAGTTCCGCACCAAGATGCCCAGCGAACTTTCGGGCGGTATGCGCAAGCGCGTGGCCCTTGCCCGCGCCATCGCGTTGAACCCCGAAATCCTCCTTTACGACGAACCGACAACCGGCCTCGACCCCATCACGAGCGACGTCATCAACGACCTCATCCTCGACATGCAGAGCAAGCTCGGCGTGACCTCGGTAGTGGTGACCCACGACATGGTGAGTGCCTTCAAGGTGGCCGACCGCATCGCGATGCTCTACAACGGACGTATCATCGAGGTCGGAACCGTCGACGAAATCAAGAACACCAGCAACCCCTACGTGCACCAATTCATCACCGGACAAAGGAAAATTTCGGTCGAAGAGGAGCAATAAAACAAAAAATCACTCGTTTGGGGGGCAAAAAAGCATTTTTTTCTGTGTTTTCTTTCACGAAAAAATGCTTCAAGCATTCGTTTTTATCTTTTTTTATGTATTTTTCCTAAAAAGAGGTTTATTCGTATGAAGAACAAGAAAATTTTAATAGCTATTTCCGCTATCGGCGTAGCAGCCGGTTTTTGGGCATGCGGCAGTGGAGCAGTCGAGCCCCCTAACGAGTCCGACGGAACAGCCCGCTCCATCATGGATTCACACTTAGTTGAAGACCCCTTCGGTTTTTCCGCCCAGATAAGCAAGTCCAAGGAACTCTGCTCCGCGGACGTAGACTGCTTGAACGAAATGGCAAAGGCCAACGGCAAGGCACTTGAAATGTCTTCCAGCGAAGAACCGGTATCCTCTCAGGCGGTACCGCAGTCTTCTTCCGCTATCGCAAGCTCTTCTTCCAGGTGGGAATTCTCCTCTATGGGTCCGGTTGGCCCGCAGTCTAGTTCGTCTACCGTTCCCCCGGTCCAGTCGTCGTCCTCGTCGGTTGTCGCGCCGCCCGTAACCGGCCTCGGTGCATGTGCGCCCGCCAAAACCTCTGCTGAATTGGGCGAATCTGTCGAATGGAAGTTTATCGTTGGCGCAGCCCTGCAGGGCAAAGTCTCCGAATTGATGGGCCTCAAGTACGAATGGACCTTCCCTGCTGGCACTCCGGGTACATCGTCGGAAAAGTCTCCGAAGGTGTCCTACTCCCAGTCCGGCACGAAGTCCGCCACATTGAAGGTCACCGCCTCCAGCGGAACAGAAGAAATCACTTGCTCCCCGTTGCGCGTGAACGGCCAGCCGATTACGGGCTGTAAGTGCGTCGCCACTATCGATGCGCCCGACGTCGCTTCGGGCGAGGCTGCAACATGGAACGTCATGGGCTGCACCTCCAAGGCTAACATCACCAAGTACACTTGGACCAAGGCTACAGCTGACGCTTCCGGTCTGGAAGCTACGGCAGCAGTCGCAGCAAAGGGCGATATCGTTTCGGGCGTATCTGTGACGGTTGAAAACGATGACAGCACCGCCGTGACAGTCACATGCCCCGACGCAAAGGCTATAGACTCCCGTGTTCCTGATTATGAATTTAAGGCATCCGGAAATACGAATGCGATAACCTTCACTGGTGATGTGGACGCGACTGTCGTATTCAACCTGCCTTCAGGATGGCATGGTAGCGATGCCACGTGTAATTTTGCATGCCAAGTTACACGAGGTCAGGGTGGAAACGGAGCGATTTCCGGAACACTTGGCACAACAAAGCTTAGCGGAAACGATTACGTCAAAATTCAAATACCTGTTTCAAACACCGTTGGCGGCAAATCGCTTCCTTTCAAGGTCACGGTATCTCCAAACGAAGCAATAGTTTGTTCTGTTGAATGGTAGTTTTGAACATACCAAAGAAAATAGCCCGCTCATCAGAGCGGGTTATTTTGTTATCAATCCGCAGGTAAAAAACCTGCATTTTTTATAGGCGACTAAATCATCCAGAATCCGACGCCGAACTTGAAGGCCAGCAGTTTCGAACCATCAAGCACTATCCAGGATTCACTGTCTTCGTCGCGTTCGACATACAAGTCTGTGACACCGAGAACGAGGCGGGCATCAATCGAAATGCGGTCCATAATGTTGGCGCCGACACCGAACACAAGGCCCAGGGTGAACGTGGAATTTTCCACTTTGAAATAATCGTCCATCAGGCCTTCCATATTGAAGAACAGGCCGTTTTCAAGATCAATCTCGTTATCCACTTCCAGCGAAGCATCGGAATAGACATTCAAGCTCGCCTGTACACCGGCAGAAACGTAGATGTAGTTAAAAACTATCGCCCTTACGGTAAGGGGGACTTCAATATCCATCTGCGTGAAGACGGATTCCATGCTTTCTTCCGACTGCGTGAGGCTCAGGTAGTGGAAGTTTACTTCGGGAGTAAACTGCAAGAACGAAGTCATAGGAATGCGCCCGCGGACACCCGCGTCAAAGCCGATTCCCGAAGGGGCGTCGGCATCGTCGCCGCCGTTCCAATCCTCTGCAAGTCCATAAAGGTTTCCGAATTCGAAATCGCCATGAAGCCCAAAGCCAACCTTGTCGTTCAGGCCCGATTTGCTTACGGGCTGAGCAGGCTGAGCGAACGCAAACGAGGCGGCAATCGCACTGGCGGCAAACGCTTTAGAAAGGTTCATCTTTCCTCCTGTAAATTTTCTGTAAATATAGGAAGATTTTAAGTTTTTTCTAGTTTGTTTTGGCACCCTATGGTGTACCAAATTACAACGGATTTCGCTTTATAAACTCTTCTTTACGTGTGTTTTTGGGCACTTTTATCTATTTTTCGGGTGTAAACATCACTCTATTCCTTATTTAAGGAATATAACACGTTTTTGTTGACCCATTTTTACAGAAAAAGGCTTAAAAATTCGGCTTTTTTAAGTAGATTATGGAAACAAAAAGCAAAAAAAATATGGAGATACTATGCTCGACCTTCTTGCGGTCCAATCTAGTACGACCAATGCAACGATCATTACCCTGATCTACACACTTACATTGGCCTTTATCCTCTCTTCCATGATCGGGTGGACATACGAAAAAACGTTCCTCGGTCTTTCGTATTCCCGCAACTTCGTCCAAGGCATCGTCTTGAGCTCCGTTGCGGCTGCGATGATCATGCAGGCCATCGGCGACAACGTCGGCCGCGGCCTCGGTATGATGGGTGCCCTCTCGGTCGTCCGCTTCCGTACGAGTTTCAAGGACCCGCGCGACATCATGTTCATATTCGCATCACTAGGTGCGGGTATCGGATGCGGCGTGTACGCCTGGGGTGCTGCCGCCGGTGGTACGGTCGCATTCTGCTGTGTAGCATTCCTCCTTTCCCGCACGGGTCTCGGCACCAAGCACTTCTTTGACGGCATGCTCCGCTTCGCCCTCCCCAACGAAGGCCCGGTCCGCGCCCAGGTCGAAGAAATCATGAAGACTAGCCTCAAGACGTTCATCCTGATTACCATGCGCGAAGTCGACGGCGGCGCCCGCCTCGACGTGGCCTACCAGATTAGGCTCCGTGCCACGAAGCCCGCTGCAGAAATCCTGAACGAACTTTCGAAGCTCGAAGGCATCTCGGACGTGCAGTTCATGATGCAAGACGCCACGACGGAAATGTAGGGAGGCAAAGATGAACAAGCTTGAAGATTGGCTCGATACATTCTGGAATTCCCACAAGAGCAACGCCGGCGTAGCATACGTCTACGGGCATAAGCTCTCCATTGCATGGGTACTTTGCCTTATCATTGCCATTGTGCTTGGCTTTATGTACCAGGGCAAGGCAGCCATGTTCCGCGGCATCGCCGAAGCGAGCGAAACCATTATCAGCGTGCCCTCCGCAACCGAAATCGTGAAGGTTCACGTGGTTCCCGGCCAGGAAATCCAGATTGGCGACACGATTGTCGAAATCAACCGCCCCGACCTGAACCTCCGCATCTCGGAACTGACCCGCGAACTTGACGCCCTCGAAGGCCGCAGCAACCTGAGTTCCGCCGAAATCGACCAGAAGGTGGCCGAAGTCAAGGCGAACCTCGAGACCCGCCGCCTGGCCCTCTCCGCCGAAATCCGCAACCTCGAGACGGAATACCAGAACAACAAGGCCATTTCCGCTAAGCTCAAGAGCCTCTCGAACTCGAAGTCCGGCGCTGACGGCAACGACGCAATGGCCATGCGCATCAAGAGCCTCAAGAACGAACTCGCTCTTGCCACCAAGAGCGCAAACGAACAGATTGCTCTCCTCCGCGGTAGCGGCAGGCTCCAGAAGACCACCGGCAAGAGCGAATCCGAAAACCTGAAGAAGGAACTCGAAGAGCTCCAGAAGCAGCAGGAAGAACTCATCCAGATCGCAAAGGAAAACTGGGTCGTGGGTGACGTGAACGTGCGTGACGGCGAAAAGGTTTCGAGCTTCGCCCCGATCGTGACACTGACCCACAAGCGCCCGACCTTGGTACGCGGTTACATCAACGAACAGATTTACCAGAACATGAACGTGGGCGAAGCCGTGAAGGTGACTACGCTCGCCGGTACGGGCAAGGCCGTGGTTGGCGAAGTCGTCGGCCTTTCCAGCCGAATCGTCCCCTTCCCGACCCGTATGTGGAAGATGCCCGAAATGCCGGTCTACGGCCGCGAAGTAACCATCAAGATTGCCGAAGACAATCCGTTCCTCCTGGGCGAGATGGTGACCATCACCGAGACAAGCGTTAAACATCTCAAGAAAGACGGTAAAAAATAATGAAGCGCATTTTTGCACTCCCCGCATTGCTTTCGGCAACGGTATTCGCAGGCCCGCTCACCTGGGACAGGCTCATCCAGTCTGCACAAAGCGACCCCCGTTACGAGGCGGCACAGAAGCGTTCCGAGGCCACGGCTAGCGAAAGGAGCACGAAACTCTGGGACAAGCTGGAACTGCGTTACCAGCTGGACGGTTTCAGCTTTGCCAAGCACGATTTTGAACTCCGCATGACTCCGAAGCCCTTTGGCGAAAGCTCTTCCGACAAGGAAAGGGCCGATGCCGTAAGAGAATACGAAAAAGCCCGCTTTGGCGTAGAACGTTCGCTGTTGCTCTACGACCGCTACGAACGCGGCGTGCGCTACGTGATGCGCAAGAAGATTAACGAAATCAACAAGCAGCTGTTGCAGGTGAACGCCGACCGCGTCGAGGTTCTGCACCTCAAGTCCGGTTCGGCAACCTTCAATCCCGAAGACCTGATGAGCACGCTCGAGAAAAGCGCATCCATCAAGGCCGAACTGCTCTCGGACAGCACGGCACTCCGCGACGCAGAACTCAAGATGAAAATCTGGGTGCCCGACTTCGACGGAGTAGAACTGGATTCCACGTTCCTCCCGACGATGGATGAACTTGCCCAGAACCTCTCGAACGGCGTAGAAGTGAACGAGAACTTCCCGCTCGTGGCGATGGCCCGCGGCAAGCGCGACAGCGAAGTGGCTCAGGCCAAGCAGGACGTGAGCAAGGGCCGCGACTACATCTCGCATATCGGCATCGGGTATTCCTTGCAGATTGATTCTCGAATGGAAAAGTACAAGACTCTGGAAGCGTCTGATGTCTATGGTACCGGCCCCTATGCCGAATACAAGGATGAATTCGAAAAAGAAACGGGCTGCACCGGTCGACTGGACCAGAATTGCAAGAGTTTTGCAGACATTCTCGTCCCGGATAAGGACAACCGCAAGACCGCCGACAAGTTCTTTGTGAACCTCGCCTTCCGCCTGCCGTTCTTCGACAGCGGCAGGGATTCCGACCTCAAGTTCCAGGTGGCAAAACTCGACGCCGAAAGTGATTACCTCGGCGACGTGCGCGACATCAACCAGAAAGTGGCACGCCTCACCGAAGAAGTGCTCGCCATGATTGGCCAGTGGAAAGTGCAGAAGGAATTCGTGCAGCAGGTGAATGCAAGCGGATTCATGGAACAGTTCGCCCGCAATGCCGGCTCCGACCCACTGTTGCTCCTGCGCGCCAAGGAAAGCGCTCTCGAAAGCGACATGAAGGCCGTGAAACTCGAATACGATATCTTTGCCCGTTACCTCGAACTGCTCAACTACGCAGGCATCTTGGCTCGTGAAGGTAGCGCAAACCATCTCCGCGAGGCGCTGAAGTAATATGGCAGAAGCCCGCGGTTTTAGCCTCCTCGAACGTTTCGAGCTCAAGTACCACATCCCCGTCGCATGGGCGGACCGGATTGGTGCATTCCTTGCTCCGTACTGCGAAGAGGATTACTACTCGAAGATTACTCCGGGCGGATTCTACTGGATTACGAACCTGTACCTGGACTCCCCGAAGTGGACATTCCTGGGCTGGAAAAAGAAGCAGCTCCTGGACCGTTTCAACATGCGCATTCGCACTTATGGCGAACACCCCGCACAAGACGGCACGTTCCATTTCGAGGTCAAGCGCAAAATCAAGAGCATTTGCTACAAGAGCCGCGCAACCATCAAGGGAATCAACCCCGGCGAAGTGTGGCACATGAAGCCCGAAGAATGGCCTTGCAAGGGCGAAAGGGACCGCATGTACCTCAAGGATTTCCTCTACAAGACGGAACTCCACAACGCACACCCACGCCTTTTAACGCAGTACAAACGCCGCGCCTGGTTCGGGCTCCGCGAGGAATACTCCCGCGTCACGATCGATACCGGCATGCGCTTCCGCGAAGAAAACGGTTTTGATTATACCGTGGACCCGCACTACATGCATTCGACGGGCCTCCCCCGATTTTTCCAGCCCGGCGCAGATGCAGTGCTCGAATTAAAGTGTCCTTGCTCACAGGTTCCATACTGGATGTTTGACCTGATAAGATTTTTGAACCTCAAGCATTCCGCATTTTCTAAATTCGGTAATGCGGCTGCTGAATGGAAACGCGTTTATGAGAATCCCCGCCGGTTCAAGAGCCCGTATTGGACTAAACTGGCTGGCAACTTTTAGGTTTTTGGTTATAGAGTCTTAATTAAAAAAGGATGGCCCTTATGAACATGAAAAAGTGGCTTTTGACCGGTGCCTGCATCTCGATGCTTGGCGCATTCTCTGCCTGCACCGAGGACCCCAGCAGTCCCGAAGAGGAATCCAGCTCAAGCACCTTGAGCAGTGGAAGTGAACCGCCGACGAGTTCTGACGGCACTAGCACCGCAAACCAGAGCAGCAGTAGCGTTGTCGCTCCTGTTTCGTCGTCTATTGCCGACACGGATGACCCGCAAATGGGCTGCTCCGAAATCATGTACAATGCGGCAGACGGTTCTGACCTGGAATGGATTGAAATCTACATCGCCGGCGGTAGGGATATCGACAACATGCAGAATTACCTGCTCCACCTGAGCGGTGCCGTCGACTACACCTTCCCCGCAGAACCCCTCAGTAAGGGTGAATACGTTGTTATCGCGAACGACCTTGATGCCTTCAGGGCTGCTTACCCCCAGTTCAATGGACGTCTGTTTGGCCCCTGGAACGGTGGCAAGGCCGTCAAGTTGCCCAACGAAGGCGATGTCGTCAACGTAAAAATCAGCGGCGAAGGCGACGTGAGCTGCGCCTTCGGTAACGAACCTCCTTGGCCGAGCCTGGCCGACGGCAAGGGACGCACCCTCGTTTACAAGGGCGGCAATGCAGCCCAGCCGAACTCCTGGGCCGCAAGCAAGACCCCGAACGGCAATCCCGGTGTCGGAAACGACGAATGGGTAAAGCCGGCATCCGTCCGCATTAACGAAATCATGCCGAACGTGGGTACTGCAAACGCATGGGTCGAACTTTACAACACCGGCGACGAGGCCGTAGATGTTGCCGGCTGGACTCTCGAAGTCAAGCGCCGCAAGCAGACCCTCACCATCAAGGCAGGCGCCGTTTCTACGGTTATCCCCGCCAAGGGCTACGTTGTTCTCGACGCCGTCGACAACTTCGACGAAGAACTCATTGTAAGCCCGCAGGGTGGTGAATTCTACCTGCATGGCCCGCTCGAGGGCGAAGAATCCAGCATCTGGGTGCCTGCAAGCACCACAACGAGCGGCGTAGTTGACCTTTCCGACGGTTCTACCGCACAGGGCCCGCTCGCCACAGCTACCCCCGGCGAAAAGAATTCCGACCTCAAGATGGGCTCCGTCTACATCAACGAAATCCATTACCACCCGGATGAAAACAGCAAAATTCCGTTCGAATTCATGGAACTCGTGAACGGAAGTGACCAGGATATCACCCTCTACAGTTCCAATGTCCAGAAGGGCTGGAAGGTCGAAGGTATCAACCTGGAATTCACCAACATGGTATTCCCGGCCAAGAGCATGATGCTCCTGATTCCTGCAGAACTCGAAGCAGAAGTTGCCGCAGCTACGGGCATCACGAACTGGGGACCGGATCTTGTCCGTCAGAGTTTCTCCATTCCGGAATCGGTGAAGATCGTGACCTACTCCGGTAAGCTTTCTAACCGCAGCGAAACTATCGCCGTGAAGGAACCTTACGCAAGAGAAGAAAACAAGTCCGCTCCGTCGGGATTCATTTACTTCTACATCTGGCACGACGCCACGCTTTACTCCGACAACTGGCCGGGCCTCACAGAAGCTGACGGCCTCGGATACAGCTTGCAGCGCGTCAACACGACTACCATGGGTTACGAAGCTGGCGCCTGGAAGGCCGACCTGCCGACACCCGGTAAGTAACCTGTATACAAGATTAAAAAGGCCCGATGCAAATCGGGTCTTTTTTTGTGGACTTTCGTTATGACCAGGTGTTTACAGCAGACGATTTCGTGCATAAATAGCCGATGAACGGAGTTGCCCTATAGCATGTAATTTTTTATTTTTTTCATGCTATGAAAAAGTGCTTGTTTTACATTGTTTCGTTGGGCGCTTTGGCAATGGCCTCCCCGCTAACTTTGCAGGAAGCCCTTGACATGGCAAAATCCAACAATTCCCAGATCAAGGCGGAAAAGGCCAAAGTCGAAATGGCGGAAGATGGCCAGACCGAAGCCCGTTCTCGTTTTTTGCCCAAAATTTCGCTTTCTGCCAGCGTAACCAAGATAAATGACCCCATTGTTATCGACTTGAGCAGTTTGCAACAGCCGCTGAGCGAAATCGCCGGCGCGTCCGCCTATTCCAAGGCATACCTTTCCGTATACGACAAGGCCTACGAAAAAGCATATTCCGATGCCGTGAAACAGACTATGCAAGCCTACGGCCTTGACGAGGCCACGGCCAAGAGCATGGTCAACGAAAAGGCCGGCGACATCAGGAGTGGAGTCTTGGCTAACCCCGAAGCAAACGCCATGGCCCAGCAAGCAGCCAACCAGTACGGCGCCGAAGCCTCCAAGAAAATCGCCGATACCGATTTCGGAATGAAAGTCCAGGACGACGTGTTTTTCAATGCGCGCGTGACCGTGGTATGGCCTATCTTTACCGGCCTCAAGATTTATTCCGCATACGATGCCGCAAAAGAAAACGTAAACGCACGCAAGGCCGAGTTCGACATGGCCCAGAACACCGTGCTGATGGACGTTGCGACAAAGTACTTTACGCTGCGCCTCGCCGAAGAACTCACCGTGATGCGCGAAACGACGATGAAGAACCTGGAAGGTCACCTCGAGCGTTCCAAGAAGCTCGAAGAAGGCGGCCAGATTAGCAAGGCGGAACGCCTCCGCGCCGAAGTGGCACTCGCCGAAGCGCAGAACGCCTACGAAGACGCCCTGCGCGACCAGTCCCTTGCCCGCATGGCTCTCGCAAGTTTACTCCGTACGGACACCAGCATTACAGCGACGACACCCGTCGAAGCACCCGAACTTGTCCGCTCGATGGACGAATTCAAGCAACTCGCCCGCGAAAAGCACCCGGGACTGCGCCAGCTCCGTACAGAACGCAAGCGCAGCCAAGATGCCGTGCGCGCAGCCCGAGCCGACTGGTTCCCGACAATCGCGCTGTTCGGCTACCGCGAACTCTACACGAAAGATTTGACTATCCTTGAGCCCGAATGGGCCGTCGGTGCGAAAGCGCAGTGGGACCTGCCGATTCTCGGCGGTGCAGAATCCCGCGCAAAGGTCAGTTCCGCAAAGGCTCTGGAACGTTCTCTCACCAGCAAGGAAGAACAGACTCTCGACAACATCAACCTGCTCGTCGAAAAGCGCTGGCGCGAACTTGAACATGCCAAGGGCCGCCTTGCAAGCCTCGTAAAGACTCGTGAACTTGCCGACGAAGCGCTCCGCAGCCAGACCCGCGCCTACGAGGCGGGCCTTGCTACCGGCCTCGACGTGGTGGATGCAGAACTCGCGCTCGCCCGCCTGCAGGTCGGCGACCTCAAGGCACATTTCGATGCAGTCGTCGCATGGCTCGGGCTCCTGGAAGCCGCAGGCGAAGTTGCCGACGCCGGCAATATGCTTAACGCAGTTCGCCCGGTAGAAACAAACGAAACTCAAGCCCCGGCCGAAGTCGCTACCGACACGACGGCAGCGGCACAACCTGCCGCCGACCAGAACACGGCAAGCGCAAGCGAACAGGCTCCCGCTAGCCCCGCGGATACAAGTACAACGCAAGAAGGTGCGGCTGCCGCGCCGGCCCAGGGTGCAGAAGCACCTGCAAAAGAAGATGCTGCAAAAGAAAATACGGAGGTTAAGAAATGAACGTCCTGAAAGCAATCGGTAAAGTCCTCATTGTCCTGGTACTCATCGCATTCGTAGTAATGGGTGTCGCCCAACTGAAGAAATTTGCAACCGCCCCGCGTGAAAACTTCTTGCAAGGCCAGATGGAAGCGCGGCGCGTGCTCGTGGCCGGCAAGGTGCCGGGCCGCATCGAACGCCTGTTCGTGCACGAGGGCGACATGGTACTGAAGGATTCCCTGGTCGCCATCATTAGCAGCCCGGAAATCGAAGCGAAGAAGATGCAAGCGCAGGGCGCCCTCGGTGCCGCACGCGCCCAGGCAAGCAAGGCCCGCAACGGTGCCCGCAGCGAAGACATCACCGCCCTCAAGGCGATGGCCGACCGCGCCCAGGATGCAGCGACTCTTGCAAAGAACACCTATGACCGTGTTCAGAAACTCTTTAACGAAGGCGTGCTCCCGCTCCAGAAGCGCGACGAAGCCGAAACCCAGATGAAGGCCAGCCAGTCCGCTGCCGACGCCGCGAGGGCTCAGTACAACCAGGCTGTTGCCGGCGCCCGCAGCGAAGACAAGGCCGCAGCAAACGCTCTCGTGCTCCAGGCCAAGGGCGCTACCGCCGAAGTCGACGCCTACCTCGAAGAAACAAAGATTAGGAGCCCCATCAGCGGCGAAGTCTCGCTCAAGCTTGCCGAAGAAGGCGAAGTCGTCGGTTCCGGCATGCCCGTTATCGCAGTGACCGACCTCGACGACGCATGGGCGGTATTCCACCTGCGCGAAGACTTCCTCAAGAATGTTTCAAAGGGCAAAAAATTCTCGCTCCATGTCCCCGCTCTCGACAAGAACATCGATATGGAAGTAAGCTACATCGCCTCCGTGGGTGACTACGCCACATGGCGCAGTTCCAAGGAAAGCGGCGGTTTCGACCTCAAGACGTTTGAAGTCCGCCTGCGCCCCACCGAGAAAGTCGAGAATCTGCGCCCCGGCATGAGCGTCCTCCTGTCGGTCGATGCCATCAAGTAACCTGGTCGCGCCATGATCTTGAATGGCCTGCTAAAAACCATCCAGAAAATCTACTTCACCCGCAACATCGTGTTGTGGATGATTCTTGTAGTGTTGCCCATCGGCGTCTCGCTTTTTACCATGGGCATGTTCTCTTCGCAGATTGTGCAGCACGTGCCTATCGGCATTGTCCGGCAGGACAACAGCCAGCTGGCAGACAAGCTTGAATCGAAACTGCGCTCCAGCCCCGTTCTCAACATCAAGATGATTTGCAACGACATGAGCGAATGCGAACATGCGATTGTCCGCGGAGAGCTCCAGGCATTCATCGTATTCCCGAACGAGCTGGAACGGCGCGCACTGCGCCTAGAAGCTCCGGTGATTCCCATATATTCCAGCGGGCAGAACTACCTCACCAACATGTTCGCGACAAAGGAAATCCGTTCCGTTATTGCCGCGGCAGGTAGCGAGATGTTTACCGCCCAGATGGAAGACCCCGTGAAGGTACAAATCCATTCCGTGGGCAACCTGAAAAGCAATTACCAGGGGTTCCTGGTGCTCGGGCTCGTGACGGCGATTTTCCACCTTGCAGCGATGATTGTCGGCGCATATGTGGCATCGTTCCCGCTCCGCGACCACCGCGTGAAAGAAATGATTCGTTATGCAGGCGGTTCGCGACTCACTTTATGGATTGCAAGCGTATTCCCGATGAACATCGTGCTCTGGCTCGAAAGCCTCGGTTGCTACGCCTATTGCCACAGATTCCTCAACCCGCTTTCTTTCGATGAATTTGTCATGACGGCTGCTGCCCAGCTATTCATGATATTCGCATGTTCCGGCGCAGGCATTGTCTTTGTGGGCGTATTCGGCCTGATGAGAATGGCCACCGGTGCCGCAGGTATTATCGGAAGTCCGGCGTTCGCATTTGCAGGCCAGACCTTCCCCGTGATGGCGATGCCCTTTGCAGTGCGATGCTTTGCGTTCATTTTGCCGCTGACCCACGTGCTCATGATCCAGTCGACAATGATGCTTGGCGATGTAGACATGACACCCGCATGGCATAGCATGGAAATCCTTATCGGCATGGCCATATTCTGGAACATCCTCGGGGCATTCCTCATGTCGATGCGCTGGAAACAGCATGTGCGCCTGGAAACCAAGCGCGAAGAAGCTGCTAAGCTGGAGGCGCAGGCATGATTAAGCGACTCTGGAAAGTAGCCTTTGCCGAATGGAAACTCATATACACGGACCCTGCCGCGGTGCTCCTGCTCGTGGTGGCAGGCCTCATCTATGCGTTCTACTATCCAGTACCGTATGTTTACCAGACGGTTTCCAAGGTGCCCGTAGCAGTTGTCGACCTTGACAACACGGCCATGTCCCGCGACCTTACCCGCATGGCATCTGCCGCACAGCAAATCGAGGTAAAATCCATATACCCCGACATGAAGCAGGCCGAGGCAGCCATGGCCCGCGACGAGATTTACGGTTTCATGGTCATTCCCGAGAACATGGAGAAGGACATCCGCGGCAAGCACCAGGTGACAGTAAACATCTTTACGCACGGTGCCTATGTAATGTTCCATGGCGCCATCGGTACGGCGTTCTCCACTTGTGCCTTGACTGTCGGTGCCACAAACAAGGTAAAGCAGATTGCGCTCAGCAAGAAGGTCCCGTCGGCAAAGGCGATTGCCATGCGCGACCCCATCCCCATAAGCATCCAGACGCTGTACAACAGTACCGGCGGTTATGCGAACTACGTGGTGCCCAGCGTGCTTGTGGTAATTTTGCAGCAGTCGCTCATCATCGGCATCTGCGTGCTTGGCGGTTCGCGCGCCCACAGGCGCTTCCGCAAAAAACTCCGCGAAAGCCCCGTCGAAAACGAATCCGTACCCTACCGCTATTTCGGACGCTCGCTCGCCTACTTTGTCCATTACTGCTCCTTTATCTTGTTCTACCACTGCGTCGTCTACAACATCTTCGACTTCCCGCGCCGCGGCGAACTCTTGCCGATGATTGTATTCTCGGTAGTATTCCTCGCATCCGTCATCAATTTCGGCATGGTCATCTCGCAGATATTCCTGCGTCGAGAATCTAGCATGCAGCTCTTTTTGTACATGTCCATCCCGGTCCTGTTCCTTGCAAACTTCAGTTGGCCTGCCTACCTGATGCCCCGCTGGATGACTGCGATTTCGTACATTTTGCCTAGCACCTTTGCCGTGCCGGCCTGGCTTTCCATCGAGCAGATGGGCGCCGACATCTACGACGTGGCACCCAAGCTTTACCAGCTTGCCATACAAGCTATCGTGTATTTGGTCCTTGGGCTTTTCCTGACGCACGTTCGCGACAAGGCGAAGATAAACATAGGCGACATGTAGCCAATCATTTAGTGATGGAATGCGAATACGCCGGATAAGGAACTTTCCTTTTCGGCGTTGTTTTTATACATTTATGGTGTAAAATATTTTATCGAGGAATTACAGATGTATTTTGATCCGCTTTATATGATGATTCTCATCGTAACGCTCGCCCTCTCGGGTGGCGTTTCACTGCTCGTCAAGACCCGCTTTGCCGCAGGCCAAAAAGTGAACATTTCGAGCGGGCTTACCGGCGCCGATGTGGCAAAGGCCATCCTCATGGATGCAGGCATTACCGACGTGAAAGTTCTTATGCACCAAGGATTCCTTTCGGACCACTACAACCCGCTGAACAAGACGCTCAACCTTTCGAAGGACGTCTATTACGGCCGCAACGCCAGCGCCGCAGGTGTCGCCGCACACGAAGTGGGGCACGCCATCCAGCATGCGCAGGGTTACTTCCCGATGTGGTTGCGTTCGATGATTGTCCCCGCCGCAAACGTGGGCAGCACGCTCGGACCGTGGCTCGTAATTATCGGCATCATGCTCATGGGGCTCGGGAAGGCTTTTGGCCAGCCCATCGCCATTGTCGGCGTTTTGCTTTTTGCGCTCACGACGATTTTCACCCTCGTGACCGTCCCCGTAGAATTTGACGCATCTGCCCGCGCAAAGAAGGCGCTCGCCCGCATGGACGTCGTGGCTCAGGGCCGCGAATACAATACCGTTTCCGGAGTGCTTTTTGCTGCAGGCCTCACCTACGTGGCCGCAGCAATCTCTTCGATTCTTCAACTGCTCTACTGGGCTTACCGCGCAGGCCTTATCGGCGGGCGCAGGGACTAGGAGGTTTTATGGCCGTCAGGACGCTTACCATAGAATGCCCCATGTGCAAGGGCGAAATCGTCGTAGACGCCGATACGGGCGAAGTGCTTTCGCACAAGGAATACAAGAAGGAAGTCAAATCCTTCGACGACTTCTTGAAAGAGCAGAGCACGCGCAGTTCCGACCTGGAAGCGAAATTTGCCGCCGCGAAGGAAGCGCAGAAAAACCGCGCAGAACTCCTGCAGAAGAAATTCGAAGCGGCCAAGCAGAACAAGGACCTGAAGGATCCACCTCCAAGCATCAACTGGGATTAGTTTCTATGAAATGGGCGGCCTACTGGTCGCCCGCTCCGTATACGGTCGGACCTTCGTCTTCGTCGTCTTCGGAAGATTCTTCTGCGGGCGATTCGTCCGAAGCCTGTTCCCCGGAATAAAACGCCTGTGCCTTTTTCATGAAGGCCTCGAATTCTTCGTCGCTCATCTGCTGTTCCGGCTCTGCATTTACCGGAGCTTCGGCTGCAGGCATTTCAGGTTCTGCAGGAGCCGCAATTGTTTGCGCGGGCATCCCACCGGCGGGAGATTCTTCCGCAGGCTGAACTGCATTTTCTGATTGCGTAGAATCTACAGGCGCAGCATCTTCAGGTTGTGCGGAATCTACAGGCGGCACAGGTTCTGCCGGAGTTGCAGCAGGCGCATCGGCAGTGGGCTGCGCAGAAGTCGCCTTCATCGCAGCCTCTGCAGCATCGTCTTCACGCATCATCTCGGCAAACGGGTTGTCCTGCACTTCGCTCAGGTCTTCACGGCCTTCGAGCATGGCCTGCAGGTCTTCTTCGGTCACGTTACGCCCGCGCGTAGTCCAGAGCACAGCCTCCTTCATCACGGCGGCGATATCGCCCACGCTACCGGCCTGCGAACGCGCAAGCGCCATGTTGCGGATTTCTTCTACAAGGCCAGGCTTTACATCCGGGTCCTTCGAATAGAATACGGTTTCGCGCGCCATCTCGTCGGCATATTCCGCATTGTTCTTCTTGCGGTAAATCCAGATAGGGCCAAACAGTTCACTCTGGCGGAACACCACCTCGTCGGTCTTAATCATCTCGAGGAGAGCCATGAACGTCACCGCAGCCACAATCGGATGGCTGTCGTTGTCGAGCAGGTCTTCGAAAAGCGCACGCCCGTTTACGGAGAGGTAGTTGTTAATCGCCTGCTGGCGGTCCTGGATGGTCACGTAGTCGAGTTCGATATGGTGAACCGTATCCGAAATCTTAGTCTTGAGGCTCTTCTGGTAAGCGCGGAACAGCTGCCAAATGTTCGCGTCGGCAAGAGTATCTTCGTCGCTCTGCGTCTTTTCGAGGCGACCGCGGCTGTAAGTACCAAAGTTCTTGCCTTCCATGTCCTGGAGCCCGCCCGCGACCTGCTTGTAGCGCTGGTACTCAAGCATTTCCTGCATGAGTTTTTCACGGTCGGCATTGTATTCTTCGACGAGTTCGGGGTCGCGTTCTTCGGCCGGGAGCAGTTCCTGCACCTTGAGTGCCATTAGGCGGCTCGCCATATAGAGGAAGTCGCCCGCCTTCGAAAGGTCGGTCACCCCGATCTTGTTGACCCAAGCGAGGAAGTCGTCTGCGATTTCCGCAATGGGAATCTGGTCGAGCGACATTTCCTTTTTCTGGACCAAGTATACGAGCAAGTCCATGGGCCCGTTAAACGAACCTATGCGGACTTCGTAGTCTTCCAGCTCATCGATATCAGTCATTCTTTACGAAATGTAGAAATAAACTGTTTACACGGGAGTCCATTTATACACGCCCGGTGCCGCCGATTCGCCTATAAAAAGAGTATTTTCAAGGTGTAAGAGGTACAAAATGGACAACAAGGTTCTCCGGTTCGGAATTCTGGGATGCGGGCACATCGCGACAAAGATGGCCAAGGCGGTCAAGGCTCTTGAAAAGAACGGCATGGGCGTAGAATGTTACGCCGTGGCATCGCGCACGCTCGACAAGGCGAAAAAGTTTGCCGACGAATACGGGTTCACACATGCCTATGGCAGTTATGAAGAACTTGCAAAAGATGCGAACGTAGACCTGATTTACATCGCAACCCCACACTCCGAACATTACAACAATATTTTACTTTGTCTAGAACATAGCAAGAACCTGCTTGTAGAAAAGGCCTTTACCGCAAACGCCCTGATGGCATCAGAAGTAATTGCGCTTGCCGAAGAGAAGGGCGTTTTCTTGTGCGAAGCCATGTGGACCCGCTTTTTACCGGCAGTAAAGATGGTAAAGGAATGGCTTTGTGCAGGCAAGATCGGCAAAGTTGAAAGCGTCGAAGCCGATTTCTCGATGCCGCTTTCGCATATCGAACGTCTGAAGAACCCGGTGCTTGCGGGCGGGGCATTGCTTGACCTGGGCATTTACAGCCTCACCTTCGCAGACATATTCCTCACCGACCCAGAAATCGCCGGCGGCGAAAACCATATCGTACAGACCAAGAGCAAGTGTGTCAAGTTCCATACGGGCGTCGATGCTACGGACTGGATTGATTTAGTCTATGCCAACGGGCAAGTTGCGCACCTCAAGACGTCTATGGTGGCACCACTCAAGAACGAAGGCGTGATTTACGGAACCGAAGGTTTTATCCGCGTGCAAAACCTCAACGACATGGAAGAAATCCGGCTGTTCGACGTGGCCGGAACACTTGTAGAATCCGCTAAGCCGCCCCGCATCGAGAACTGCTACGAATACGAAGTGTTGGGCTGCAAGGCCGCCCTCGAGAAGGGCCTCACGGAATGCCCCGAAATGCCGCATGCCAAGACCATGCAGATGATGACGCAGATGGACAAGTTCCGCGAAAGCTGGGGCGTCGTTTACCCCTTCGAGCAGGGGCCCGGCGAGGTGTGGGACCGCAGTGGCGACAAGTCTTTCTTGGAAATTTTCGACATCGAGACCGGCGAAACAAAATTGCTCAAGGAATTCGACCGCGTAATCGAGGCGCCGAACTGGAGCGCCGACGGCAAGTTCCTCACCTACAATAGCGAAGGACGCATTTACAAGTACGAAATTGAAAGCGGCGCCATTACCGAAGTACCGAGCTACTTCGTAGACAACTGCAACAACGACCACGTTCTTTCTCCAGATGGCGAAGGCCTGTACGTGAGCCACCACACCAAAGAAGATGGCCTTTCGCGTATCTACAAGATTTTCTTTGACGGACGCATGCCGGAACTCGTGACCCCGCTTGCACCGAGCTACCTGCACGGCATCACCGCCGACGGCAAGACGCTCGCCTACTGCGCCGAACGGGATGGCGAATACGACATCTACACGATTCCTGCTGCCGGCGGAAACGAAATACAGTTGACAACCGCCTTCGGGTTAAACGACGGCCCGGAATACGACTGCGACGGCGAATACATCTGGTTCAACTCGGTACGCACGGGCCGCATGCAGGCCTGGCGCATGAAGGCCGACGGTTCTAAGCAGACACAGATGACGTTCGATGCGCATTGGAACACCTGGTTCCCGCACATCTCCCCCGACCGAGAAAAAGTCGTGATGCTCGCCTATCACGAGCGCGACGTGCGCCCCGGCGATCACGTGCCCAACAAGAACGTGGAAATCCGGCTGATGACCGGCAGCGATGAAACCGGATGGAGCGCGCCCCGCACCATCATCAAGTTATTCGGCGGGCAAGGAACGCTCAACGTGAATTCCTGGGCGCCCGACAGCAAGCGATTCGCCTACGTAAGGTACCAGAACCGCCGCACATAACTTACCTCGTGCGGTTATTGCGTTTTTGGTAGTCGGCGTCGACATTCTTTTTCCACATACGCTCGTTCTTGCGGTTATGGCGGATGTCGCTCATAAGGCAGCACTGAGCTTCGTACATAACTTCGATTCCGGCACCGTCGTTCACGAAGTTTGCGGCACGTTCTTCATCGATGCCGAAATTCCTTGCGGTCTCGACGGCATCTATATTCGCGCCGAGGAAGATGAATTCCCAGCCGTACTTTTGTTTTTGGCGTTCCACCATCTGCTTCACGCGATCGGAGGAATACTTGCGGCTCGCATTCTCGTAACCGTCGGTGGTGATGACGAAGATGGTCTTTTCAGGGCGGTCTTCTTCGCGGGCGTACTTGTGCACGTTACCGATGTGGTGGATTGCCCCGCCGATAGCATCGAGCAGGGCCGTGCTTCCGCGGGCATAGTATTCCTTGTCGGTGAGCGGCGCAATCTTTTCCAGCGAAACACGGTCGTGCAACACTTCCATGTCGTCATCGAAAAGCACAGTAGAAACAAGCGCTTCGCCCTCCTCCCGCTTCTGCCTCTCGATGGTGGAATTGAATCCGCCGATGGTATCCTTTTCGAGCCCGCTCATGGAACCGCTGCGGTCCAGGATAAAAACGATTTCGGTAAGTCCCTTTTTCATATTTGCCTCCGTGCCGCTATAAGTGCGGCTTAGGTGATGGTCGCTGGCTTAGTGCGTTCGCACTTTTGCGTTTGCTACCGGTTGACGAAAGCAATAATAGATGTTACAAAGGGGGATTTGGTCGCCTGACAGGCGACATTTTAAAACCGCGAAATTCGCGTAAATTCAGCAATTATGCGCCGAGAGTCGGTTGCCCGAACTTGAAAAGCATGCTATTGATTTCCCAGATATCGTACTTCTGTCGCTCAATAAAATACATGACAATCAGGTCGCCCCTGTTGGAAGGCGATAGCGCAAGTTCGGCGCGGGCAAGCAAGTCGGCCGTTTCGTCCATATTCAAGCGCAAGGCGATGGCGAGCGCGAGCGCCGTCTTTTTGGTGGGCCTGTAATTCACGTTGCTGCGAATCTTGGAAAAATGTTTGCGGTCGAGATTCGCGCGCTTGTAGACTTCCACGTCGTCCTGGTTCTTTTCGTGAATGAGTCTGAAGAGCTTGTTACAGAAGGTTTCGCCCGGCTTCGCAAGAATATCCTCGAGGCTTTCGAGGCTTTTTTCCGCTGATTTGACGCACAGTCTTACGCACTCGTCTGCAGCACCATCTTCTTCGACGAATTCTTCTCTATCCAAGATACGGTGAGGTTCCTCGTCGGGAATGTCGCATTGCGGTGCTTCTAGGGCATAAAACCTTTCTTCCTGTTCGACCTGCAAATTTCGCCGACGATTGCTTACGTACCGATGTACATCGCTGTATTTATCTTGTACGTAATTATCGTCAATAAACGCCTGAATATCGCTACTCAGTTCTTCCGAAACTTCGAACGCCTTGCGGTCGAATACGACCAGCATTACATTCATTTCGTTCGTCTGCAGAAACTCACCGATGGCGCTTAACGCTATTTTTAATGCGCTATCCTTGGGGAACTTGAACACGCCGCTAGAAATAAGCGGGAAGGCAATAGAATGGCAGCCCAGTTCCTGAGCCTTGTCAAGCGCACCCCGGTAGCAGTCGGCAAGAGCCCGCGATTCTCCAGAATCACCGCCGTTCCACTTGGGTCCGACGGTATGGATGATATATTTGGCATTGAGTGCGAAGGCGGGCGTCACCGCGACCTGCGCTACCTTGAGCGGCCCCACCTGCTCACGCGCCTTCAGCAAGGCATCATAACCGGCGGCCTTGTAGATATGGTATTCCGCGCCTCCCCCGCAAATAGGATTTTTGTTTGCGGAGTTGACAATGGCATCTGCCTTGACCTTCGAAATGTCGGCGCGGATAATCTCTAAGGGCATAGATGGCCTACTTTTTCTTTTTGCCCGGAGGCCCTGGCATAAACGGGCTCGAAGCCTTTGACTTCTCGGTGGCCGTGCCCGAACTTACGCTTTCCTGGCTCACTACGACGGAATCTCCGACGCTGAGGCCCTTCAGGATTTCGACGTTTACGCCATCGCTGATGCCAATCTTGATGGGGCGCGGGGCGATTTTCCCGTCGATATTGACCCACACGTAATTGCCCGTGAGTTTCGGGCGCTGGCCTTTCTTCTTTGCGCCCTTGCCGAACGAACCCTTACCCGGAGGGCCAAATCCGCCAGGACCACCCGGAGGGCCACCTGCGCCCATGTCAGGAGGCGGAGGCGGGAAATCGCCGTCCTTGTCAAACTTCGGACGTTCACCCATCGCCGGGCGCGGGAAATCCTTCGGGTTCAGCATCGGCGTGCCTTCGGCAGGGCTGAACTTGAGAGCCTTTACAGGAATAGAAATCGCATCGACCACTTCCTTCGTCACGATCGTGCAAGTGGCGGTCATTCCGGGTAACAATTTCTGGTCCGGATTTTCAGCCGTAATCACCACCGTGTAGGTCACCACATTGCTCGTTGTCGTCGGGTTCAGGCGAACTTCCTGCACGGAACCGCTGAACGTTTCGCCCTGGAAAGCATCGACCGTAAACGAAACCTTCTGCCCCGCCTTCACCTGGCCGATATCAGCCTCGTCCACGTCGGCCATCACCTTCATCTGGCTCAAGTCCTTCGCGATTACAAAAAGCGTCGGTGTGCTCATGGAAGCTGCCACCGTCTGGCCCACTTCTACGGCACGCTTCAGCACCACGCCGTCAATCGGGCTCTTGATGGTCGCATAACTCAGGTTCAGCCTGGCCTGTGCCACCTCGTTCTTGCTGCGTTCCGCAGAAAGCTTTGCGGAGTTCATGTTGTATTCCGCCGTCTCGAGTTCCACCGCGCTGGCGGCATTGCTCTCGGAAAGTTTCTTTACGCGGTTGTAGGTGGATTCCTTGTACTTATAGTCGTTTTCGGCCGACCTATAGGCAATCTCGGCCTGCGTGAGCGTCGCCTTGAGTTTAGACTTGTCCAGTTCTGCAATGACCTGGCCCTTCTTGACATTGGAATTGAAATCCACGAAAATCTTGCTGATATCGCCGGAAACCTGCGTACCCACTTCCACCTGGTCCACGGGCTCAAGCGTACCCGTCGCCGAGATGGTGGTAGAAATCGTCGCCTGCGTGACCTTGGCACTCACAAGCGCACCGGCAGCCGTTTCCGCCTTGGTGTCAAAAAAGAAGGTTTTCACCCCGAACGCGATTCCCCCGAGGATTGCGACTACAATGACGAATTTCAGCAATTTTTTCAAGATATTCATAAAAGCAACCTAAAATTAGAAAGTGTTAACCATTTTTCGTGTATTTTGATGCCTAGCAGAAGCAAAAAGTTGCTTTTTTGAAATTTTTATGTTTATTTTTATTATACCCCGAAGAACATCAGCAATGGAGGTCGCAATGTCGAAGCTAGCCCCTGTCGTACCGGCAAGAATTATTCCAGTTGCACTGTCCCTGTGTTTTGCTTTCCTGACCGGATGCGGAGATGACGGGACCGAAATCACCAATATCACAAACAAAACGGTCGGCATGGAAAAGGCGGCGTCCCTTGCGGACTTGCCCGAATGCTCTGCCGATAATTTCGGACTGATTTTCTTTGTGGCGGATTCCGCAAAGGTCGTCTATTGCAACGGGAAGAATTGGGCTACAATGAATGGCGCTGACGGAAAAGACGGCAAGGATGGAAAAGACGGCGAAGACGGCGTAGATGGCGTTGATGGCAAGGACGGCATCAACGGTAAGGATGGAATCTCCGCAGCTTACGACTCGCTCACAAACCAGAATATGGGTGATATCGATACAAGTTTGGTACCCGTGGTTATCGTAAATTACGGACATACTGTCGAAGGCCTAGGGGAATGCACCAATAAGAAGGACGGGGTCGTTTCATCTAAAGATTCTTCTTATTTCACTTGTGAAAATGGCAACTGGCGGACGGCTATTCCCCAGGAATACGACACATACCAATGGGCCGATTCTTCGGACGGAGCCACCAAGAAGGGCGATGTCACCGGAGCGCTGTACATTTACGACTATAATCAATGGCGCATAGCGGTCGGCGTCGAAAAGGAACTGGGTGCTTGCGTCAAGATTAACGAATACGAAGTCAAGAAATTCAAGGACACCTACTATATCTGCAAGCAGCGAATTTGGAACACGGCGTTGACTGTGGAATACGACACTTATGGGAAGTCTTGCCTGAAGGATGCATCCATTATTACCGGAGCAGTCAATTCCCAGAACAAGTATGTCTGTGACGGTGGCGAATTCAGGCTGGCCCACCCAATCGAAGTGAGCGGCAACCTAGGGTGTACCAGCTACAACAACGGATCCTCGTGGAAAATAGAGAATTCGAACTACATTTGCGACAAATACCGCAAGGATTTCTTTGTGGTTGACGGGGATACGCTTTGGACGTATACTGATCGTGATACCTCGGGCTGGAGCTATGATTTCTACCACCTGAATACCGGCACCTTCACGGATGGACGTGATGGAAATACTTACAAAACGGTAGGCATCAAGTCGCAGGTATGGATGGCCCAGAATTTGAGATACGTTTCTGCACAAAGCAAGTGCCGGGACAAGGAAATCGGCAGAAGCGATACGACCGAGTGTCTGAAATACGGAAGGCTGTATAACTGGAACGACGCGAAAAATGTATGCCCCGAAGGATGGCGCCTCCCGGATAGCACCGACTGGCTGGTCTTATGGTATGCAACAAGTGGAGGACCTAGCGAATATATCGAAGATGATTCTTACATGGATTCTTACTACAAGAGATTCGGTCGCACGGATTACGGTTTTTCGGCATTGCGATCCTTTAATGGTTCTAAAGAATGCTACTACAAATACACATACGAAGCCGACCAGACGACCATCAAGGATTCCGTACAAGAATGTATGACAAATTTCCACCCCCATGGCAATGAAAGTGATCGTTCTCTTTACTACTGGACTTCTATTGAAGGGACAATGACTTACACCCATGGGAATGGCGAAACGGAAACAATACCGGCTGCTGGCGCAAAAATCTTGTCCGAAGCAAAAATCGAGATGCACGACCGTAGTATATACAGTTACCTTGCCGTACGCTGCATCAAGAACACGGGCGCAGAATAGAAACACGATTAGGGGTGGCCTTATGATTATTTCTTTTTTATATTAAGGCGCATGACCCGCATCAACAAAAAAGATGACAGTTCCGAGGTCCGGCACGTCACTTGGGTAGGGCTCGGCTGGAACGCTGCGCTCTCGGTAGGCAAGTTCTTTGCCGGCTATTTTGGCGGGTCCCAGGCACTCGTGGCCGACGCTATCCACAGCGCATCGGATTTCATCACCGACATCGCGATTATCGTGGGTTCCAAGTTCTGGAACCTGCCTCCCGACGAGCAGCACCCCTACGGGCACCGGCGATTTGAGACTCTTATTTCTGTGGGCATCGGGCTTGCCGTCTGTGCCGTAGGTATCGGGCTCGGCTACAACGCCATCATGGCGCTCATCAACGGCGAGCAATCGCACCCTGAATGGATTGCCGCCATCATGGCCGCGGTTTCCATTATCGTCAAGGAAGCGCTTTTCCGCTACACGCGAGCAAAGGGCCGTGCCATCCGGAGCGAAGCCGTAGAGGCAAACGCATGGCACCACAGGAGCGACGCCTACAGTTCTATCCCTGTGCTAGTCGCAGTACTTTTCGGCATCCTCTTCCCGAGCCTCTGGTTCGCAGACTCCATCGGGGCCATCATCGTGTCGGTGTTCATTTTGCATTCCGGTTTCGAGATTGCCTGGCCCGGAATTCACCGCGTCGCAGACGAAGGCGCCAGCGAAGAGGTGGCACAGAAACTGAAGGACGTCGCACTCTCTTGCCCTAACGTCATCAGCATTCACGGGTTCCGCACCCGCTATGTCGGTTCGGACCTGCATGTGGACCTGCACGTGGTTGTCCCTGCCGAGATGACGCTCCTTGCCGCACACGACCTCGCCGAAGAAGTGGAACGCAGGCTCATCGACGCCGGCGAGAACGTTGTGGATGCGCTGGTACACATCGACCCCTACAGCGAAGAGCGCGTAAGGCGCGGAGAAATCAAGACCCTCCATCGCTGAGGTCGAACCGGCACCCCTGCATTGCAGTCGACTTAACAAAATTCGAACAAACAAAAAGGCCTGCAACCGTTACAGTTGCAAGCCTTTCGTGGGACCTCCGGGACTTGAACCCGGAACCCGCGGGTTATGAGTCCGCTGCTCTAACCAATTGAGCTAAAGTCCCAGTTCGCC
>JBGUQN010000076.1:0-5851 GCA_045131085.1 Fibrobacter sp. | reverse complement strand
GAACTGAGCCGGAGCGACTTCGTTGTGGCGGGTCTTAGCCGGAATGCCGAGCTTCCAGAGTTCCTTTTCCACATCGTTCATGAAGTTGATGATGCGTGCCGGAATGCTGCCGAAGTAGTGGTCTTCCATCTGCTGGTGCTTGGCAGGTGCTGCACCGAACAGCGTACGACCGGCCTGGTAGAGGTCGGGACGCTGCAGGTAGAAGCGCTTGTCAATCAGGAAGTATTCCTGTTCGGCACCGAGAGTGACAGTGACCTTCTGGGTGGCGACGCCGAAGAGGCCCATGAGGCGGTCGGCGGACTTCTGCAAGGCCTGAATGGAACGGAGGAGCGGAGTCTTCTTGTCCAAGGCTTCGCCAGTGTAGCTACAGAAGGCGGTCGGAATGCAGAGTGTTGCGCCGTTACCGTGACGCTTGATGAATGCCGGAGAGGTCGGGTCCCAGGCGGTGTAGCCGCGGGCTTCGAAAGTAGAACGGAGGCCGCCGCTCGGGAAGGAAGATGCGTCCGGTTCGCCGACAATCAGGTTCTTGCCGCTGAAGGCGAGGATTGCCTTGCCGTCTTCGGGCTCTAGGAAGGAGTCGTGCTTTTCGGCGGTGGAACCGGTCAAGGGCTGGAACCAGTGAGTAAAGTGCGTTGCGCCGCGGTCAATAGCCCACTTCTTCATGGCGTGGGCGACTTCGCCGGCGATGCTCGGGTCGAGCGGTGCGCCACCGTCGATGGTGGCGAAAAGCTTTTTGCAGATGTCCTTGGGGAGGTAAGCACGCATGGCGTCGGCGTTGAAAACGTCTTCACCATAGAAGTCAATGCTTGCGGGTGCTGCGGGGAGGTTGGCGCCGGCGTTTTCGCTGGCGATTTCCTTGATGGCTTTTAATCTATATTCATTGCTCATGGCAATTATCTCCTAATTTGAATTTTTCGCTATCCCATATGCAAAATGCGTGCCAACATAAAAAATGCGGAATTTTGTTTAAAATGGGCAATTCTTGCCTTATTACAAAAAATTGCTGTATTTCAAAAATTGTATATCGCTGTAAAATTTTACGAATATTGTAAAATGAGATTTTTTTTGTTGATTCGCCCGTTATTTTTTTATCTTGTACCTAAGAGGTTGCTTTTGAACAAGTCGCTTGTTTTTTTATTGATTTTCTTGATTACGGCTGTTGCTTTTGCCGATGTCAAGAAGAAGCGTTTTGATATTGATGGGGCTTCCAATGCTCCCGCTGCAGAGGCTGTTGCGCCTGCTGCACCAGCCGTTTCTGAGCCGGAAAAGGTAGAACCTAAATCAAAATCGTTCTATACTATTATCGCAGATGCGCAAAAGGTCCTTCGTGAAAAGTTGACGGTGGCGATTTCGGCAATGAAAAGCGGTGACTGGGGCGCTATCTGGAAATTCCTTGCCATTTGCCTTATATATGGTATGCTGCATGCGCTTGGCCCCGGGCACGGAAAATCGATTGTCGTGGGTTATTTTATTGCGCGTCGTGGTCGCTGGCGGCAGGGTGTTGCGCTTGGCGCAGGCATTACCGTGACGCATACAATGAGCGCGGTTTTGCTGTTGTTGATTCTGTATGCGATTTTCAAGACGACTGTGTTTGCGGCTTTTGAAACGGGACGCATCGGCATTGAAAGGGCGAGCTATGCGCTGATTATGCTTACGGGCGTTTTGCTGGTGGTGCTTGGAATCAAGGACTTTTTCACACAGTGTAAAAGCTGTCGCGAAGCCGCGTTGGCCGAGCCCGCTGCGGAGTCTGCCAGAGTTGCCGGAAACTTGCAAAATGAGGTGCTCCCGCCGACTGCACGTTGGCGCGAAATCATCGGCGTCGCCGCTGTCACGGGGATTGTGCCTTGCCCGGCTGTGGCGCTGATTGTGCTGTTCTGCCTGTTGAATTCGATGGTGGCTCTTTCGCTCTTGGGAGCGCTAGTCATCTGCGTCGGTATGACGATTACGAACGTGGCTTTCGGTATTGCCGCCGTTGCCTTCCGTAAGGGGATTGACAAGGGGAGCGCTCACACGCATATCGCTACAAAAATATACACCGTCGCGACTCTCGCAGGCGGTGTCATAATCTTTATCTCGGGACTGTTGCTGTTTACGAATCAGTTTGCGGGAAGGGTTTAAGGCGACGCCGCAGCGTCGACGCATAAGCCCTATTCTGCGCTTTCCATCTCGTTAATCAACTGGATATTGTACAGTTTTTGCACCTGTAGAATATCAAGAATGACGGCGATGCGTTCGTAAGTCGTTCCCTTGTCGATCTTGATGGCGACAGGGGATTTCTTGTTCTGTACCGCAGCCGCTTTTTCGCGGAGTTCGTCGGGAGTACCCCGCTGTCCGTTAAAGGCGAGTTCCGTCTCCGAAAGCTCGATGTACAGGCCTTCGGGCGTGTCGCGTTTGACTTCGCTCTGCGTTTCGGGCAAGATGAGCTTGAGTACCGATTCATCTTGCTTGAAGACGGATGTCACCAGGAAAAACACGAGCAGCAAGAAGACGCAGTCGATAAGCGGCGTCATGTCGGGCCGGATTCGGCGGGTGCGCTTAGCCATTTATGTATCCTCGTTTGCGGAATCGGCACTTTGAGAGCGAATGTGGTCCTTTTCCTTGAGAATGCGACCCAATTGCAAAAGAACGTCGTTTTCTACATTGTCCTGCTCGGATTCCATGCGGGCGTTCAGGTAGTTGAACGAGATGACATGCGGAATGGCGACCACAAGGCCAATCACCGTCGTAATGAGGGCGAGTTTGATGCCGGTGGCGAATGCGCCTGCATCAGAAAGGCCCGAGACGGCAATGACGCTGAAGGCGTTGAAGATGCCGAAAACGGTTCCTAAAAGGCCGAGCAGCGGAGAAATGCTCGCGATGTTTTCAATCGTGGTCATGCCCTTTTGCAACGGCGAGAAGGCTAGCGCGATTTCGGTGCGGATGCTTTCGATGATGATATGGTGGTCGGTGTTGTGGGTGACTACGCGGTGCAGGATTTTCGCCGGAAGGCGCTTGCGGATACTTCTGTTGAAAAGAATCAGCGAGATTACCTTCCAGATGATGATGGAGTAGCCCAAGAAGTTCATGGCCACAAGCACGTAGGCGATAACGCCGCCCTGTTGGATAAAGTCTAAGATGTAGTTCATGATTATGTCATTCCGGCCTCCGAGCCGGAATCTCCTTTATTAGTGAAGGTTGTATTTAATGGGTATCTCCATTTTCCATGTTTCTTTCCCAAGTACGGCCGGGATGGGGTCGAATTTGGGAACGGCCTGCACGGCAGCAAGCGCACTCTCGTTCAGCGAAGAATACGGGCATGGTTTTGCGACGACTGCACCGCTGATGCTTCCGTCCTTTGCGACCGTAAACTGCACACGCACCGTGCCCTCTTGCTTTAGGCGGCGGGCCGTGGCGGGGTAATCCTTGCGTTTTTCGAATTCGCCCGAAAGCCCCATCAGGTAGGCGCGGGTGACCTTCATCAGCGAATCCTTCGAGGGTTTAGGAGGCGGTGGTGGCGGGGGAGGCGGAGCGACCGGTTCCTCTACAGGAGCCTCTACGATTGGTTCTGCGGGCTCAGCTTCGGCAACTACGATTGGTTCCGGCTCCGGCTCGGGTTCCGGCACCGTATCTTGTACGATGTTCGGAATAATCTTTGCACGGACCACTTTTTTCACAATTTTCTTGACTTCGGGCGGAGGCGGCGGTGGCGCAAGCAACAGGCGCTCCACGCGGATTACTTCGGCATCTTCGCGCGTCGTGACAACCTGCGTCCGCTTCAAGAATCCCCAGGCGTAAAAACCGACATGCAACAAAACAGCAATAATAATGCCCACGCAATAAATTCGCCGCATCGTGAACGCGGAATATGGATTGCGTGGACGGAACTTTGGTTCAAGATTCATTTATAACCGTTAGAAGTAATACTTCGCTTTCGCCCAGACTTCGCGATTCTTGTCGTAACCTGCGAGTTGGCCGCGCTTGCCACCGAAGTGGTCGTAGCCGAGCGAAAGCGTTACCTGGTCAGAAAGCGCGTAATCGCCGGAAACTCGGGCGTAGTAACCCAGGTTGTCGATATCGAACATGCCGTAGAGCGCAAGTTTGAGCGTATTGTTCATCAGCTCCTTCGATATGCGGAAGGTTACCTGCGAACTGTTCTTTTCGGCAGCAAGTTCGTTGGAATAATCGGCGATGTACTTGTGCAGATACTGAACCATGAATGTCCAGTTATCGCCGGCGTACCAGTCGATTCCGCCGAGCGCATTGAACGTGTTCTTGCGGGCGTAATCGAGGTTGTTGGCGTAACCGAGTGCTTCGTCCAGGTATTCTGCGATTTCGAGACGGAGGACGAATTCCCCGAGAGGCATCGACATGTCGCCACCGAACATGGTCATTGTTTCGTGGATTCCTCGGATGACTATGGAATCCTTGACCGGGTCGTAGCCTGCGACAGTGACGGGCGACTGGTTATGCGTGTGGAGTGCCGAAATGGAAAAATCCAGGTTCGAAAGGAAGAACGAGACGCGCGTTCCGAAGTCTCCATTCTTGAAACGCGGCTCGGGGCCTTCCGGGAAATCGAAACTAGCTTTTTCGGGCAAGTCCGGTCGCCACGGGTTGTCTTCGCCAATCGGCATCTGGAAATACCGCGGCACGGGCACGTAGACGACTTCGGCGTTTACGCGTTCGCCGGGGTACTTGATGCGAATTCCGTCAACAGCCATGCGCATGTCGTCGTAATCGCTCGACATGAATTCGGTGTAGTCTACAGGCGAAATCAGGTCGGTGACGCGAAGCCCGTCGGCAACGCCCCATACTACAATCTGGCGGCCCGCGCGGATTTCAACGAAACTGTTCGAGTAGTTGAAATACGCTTCCTGCAATTGTATGCCGGTGCGGTCATCCAGAATGCTGTTGTGTATGCCGTTCAGGCTTGCGAACAGGTAGGCGTTTTCGTAATCTACGCGCAGTTCGGCACGGAGACGCGTGCGCGACGTCGTGAAGTCGTGCGGCCACTCCGTCTGCACGGCATGATACGTGTCCACGAACCCGTTGAATTGGAACGGGGATTCCTGGGCCATAGCGAGGCTCGCTACTGTTCCCGCGACTAACCACCAGATTTTAGACATTGCTACAGACCTCTTTCCAGGCGCGGAACGGTGAATGTCTTCGCGTCAAGCGGGATGTTGAACTTGAGCTCGCCGAATTCGAGGATGGTCTTGTGGTTGGTCTGCACGTTTTCCATGGTCATCTTGCCGATGGCCCAGAAACCGTCCACCTGGACGACACTTTCGACATTCAGCAAACGGTGCAGCTTGCCGAGCTTGTCGTAGTATTCCACCTTGGCGGCAATCAGGCAGTCCCTGCGGATCCACATGACTTTCTTCGAGAAGATTTCATCGCTCTTCTTGGGCACAGATTCGATGACCCAGCAGTCCACACCGTTGACCTTTTCTTCGCGAAGCAACTTGTGCGTATCTTCGTCAATGTTGCGCTGGCCCACGTCGTCGTAGGTGAAGTCAGAACCCATGAAGTAGTCCGTCTTGGAACTCTTTCCGCTGATGCGGCGCGTTTTTTTCATGGCAGGCAGGTAAAGCCACTTGTCGTCATCCTTGTTGATATCGTCGTAATCGACGGTCAGGAATCCCGTGCCCTTCACGTCGTTGGGGTAGCGGAAGAACATAATCTGCTTGGTGTCCTTGCCCACGTCCATAGCAAACGAGGTAATCTTGCGTTCGCGCTTGTTGCCGCTCTTGTTCACGAGCGTCATCGAAAGTTCAGAACTGCGCGTATCGCCATCGGGACGGTCGTGCACCTTCTGCACAATGTCGCGGCCGGTCAAAGTTTCTGCGCACACCATGGCGCTCAATGCGACAAC
>JBGUQN010000075.1:0-6718 GCA_045131085.1 Fibrobacter sp. | reverse complement strand
ACGAGGCAGCAGGGGCTATCCTTCAGGCGGCTAGACACGCGGACTTCCTTGATGTCTTCGTCCAAGACCTTCTGCAAGTCTTCGCAGAGGCCCTTGAAGATGCCCTTGTTTTCTTCTTCGGCCTTCTTTTCGTCTTCGGTCTTTTCGAAGTCCACGTCGCCGCGGGCGATATCGTGGAACTTCTTGTCGCCGAATTCCTGGAGGCTCGACATCATGAATTCATCGATGCCGTCGCTCATGAGCAACACTTCGTAGCCCTTCGCCTTGAAGGCTTCGAGCATCGGGTTGGACTTCACTGCATACTTGTCGCCGATGAGGTAGTAGATTTCCTTCTGGCCTTCGGGCATGCGCTTCACGTATTCGTCGAGGCCCACGAGAGCGTCGCCTTCGGTCTTGGTGCTTTCGAAGCGGAGCAACTTCTTGAGTTCGTCAAGATGTTCCCAGTTCATGTAGAAGCCTTCCTTCAAGACCATGCCGAGTTCGCGCCACCAGGCGTTGTACTTGGCGGCATCCTTGTCGGCCATGTTCTGCAAAGCGTCGAGCACCTTCTTGATCACATGCTTGCGGATGTTGGTGATAATCTTGTTGTTCTGCAAGATTTCACGGGAAACGTTCAGCGGCAAGTCTTCGCTATCGACCACGCCGCGCACAAAGCGGAGCCACGGCGGCAGCAGGTCCTTGCAGTCGTCCATGATAAAGACTTTCTTCACGTAGAGCTTGAGACCGTGTAATGCGTCGTTGTGCCAGATGTTGAACGGGGCCTTCGACGGAATATAGACGAGACTCCAGAATTCCTGGGAACCTTCGGCGTGGCTGTGGCTCCAGGCGGCCGGTTCGTCGGCTTCGTGGCTGATGACGTTGTAGAAGTCCTTGTATTGTTCTTCGGTGACTTCCTTTTCGCTCTGGCGCCACAATGCCTGCTTTTCGTTCAAGCGTTCTTCGGGCTTTTCTTCGATTTCGCCCTTGTCGTTCTTCGTTGCTTCCGGGTGGAAGTAAATGCCGTAGCTTACGAAACCGCTGTATTTCTGGACAATGTCCTTGATTTTCCATTCGCTGGCGAAGTCTTCGGCGTCTTCGTCATCCTTCAGGTACAAAGTAATCTTGGTGCCGACCTTGTCGAGCGGGGCTTCAGAAATCTCGAAATCGCCGGTGCCTTCGGAGGCCCACAGGTAACCCTGTTTTTCGCCGGCCTTGAGCGTCAACACTTCGACCTTCTTCGCGACCATGAACACGGAGTAGAAACCCACACCGAACTGGCCGATGAGATCGACGCTGCCCTTGTCGCCTTCCTTGAGGTTCTTGATGAAGTTCTTGGTGCCGCTACGGGCGATGGTGCCGAGGCAGTTGATCAGGTCTTCCTTGTTCATGCCGATACCGTTGTCTTCGACAACGATGCGCTTGCCTTCCTTGTTCACCGAGATATCGATGCGGAGCTGAGTGCCCATCGGGAGCAAGTCGGCGTTCGAGAGCGAGAGGAAACGGCGCTTGTCGAGTGCGTCCGCCGCGTTCGAGACGAGCTCGCGCAGGAAGATTTCCTTGTTGCTGTAAAGGGAATTGATCATCAAGTTCAGCATGTCGCGAACTTCGGTCTGGAACTCCATCTTTTCTGTAGCCATTTTTCTGTCCTTTGTCATTCCCGCGAAGGCGGGGATCTCCTTGATGTTTAATTTTCGAGCGGTCTAGGCTGTCAAAATGTTTCAAAATGAAACGAAATTGCGGTCTAACCTTGTTTTCGCTATAGAAGATGCAATAACCGTGCCAAAAAGATGTATATACACAATAGATGGATTATTTGGGCTGTCCCTTACAAAGGAGTAACTATGGGGATCGTGAAAAAAGTATCAATAGGTTGCCTTGGCGTGTTCCTTGCAATCCCGCTGCTGTTCCTGGTCATGGCTTGGATTGGCGAATACAAAAGTGGCTATTACGAATACGCCCGCCAATGCCAAATGATGAATGCCTATCTAGAGACTCCGGACCAGAAGGTTCCTTATAAAGCGGAACTCGCTAGAATAATAAGTTCAGAAGAACATCCTAGCACGTATCATCATAGCGATGTTCTTTTTACAGAAATAATTCCCTTTCGTGGAACGTTCAGAAAAATGGGACATGAAAAGGCTGTCGAAGAATTCGGGACTTCCGAGGAGATAAAAGAAAAAATCTACCTAGCATCCAAGGCGGCGCTGGATTCCGGAAACTACAATTTTGCATCCCGTTTCTTTATGGTCCTGAGTGAATATGACTATAAGGATAGCAAGGACCTTATGGTCCAGGCCCGTTCCAAGAACAAGCATGGACTTTCTGTAGGGGATATCTTTAATTGGGGGCTTCGCAAGTGGGGCGTAGATGGCTCGTTTGCTCCAACACCGTGGCGAGTGGCGGGGCTGGTGGGAGGCTTTTTCCTTTTGGAAGCCGAAAAAACAGTTGAATTGCACGTGCTCGATAAAAATTTCTGCGACTGGCTAAACAGAGAAATGTATAGCGACCTGTTCTTTGATGGGAGTGCTGCTGCCATTGTCCCGCTAGATTCTGCGCGGCTGGAATATTTAGCTAAGGATGTTAAGGAAACGACGATTTCCAGGCTATTCTGTCAAGAACTGGGGAATAAAATTTTCCTTCATGAACGGAGCATATTTTCGTACATAAAGGACCATGCGTACGACAACTTGTTTTCGCCGTACCTCACTGCCCGCTATAAAAAAGTGAAAGATTCTCTGGGTGTCAGTGAATGTTGCCGCGTAAACGGATTCCCTTGGGCTGCAAACCAAGTGGATTCCGTTATTTCCGTTGAACCGTGGATTTTCGTGGATACGCTTTTGCTGAGGTAGGGCTTACTACAGGAAGATCAGCCCGAGGATGCCCACGGCCCAGACGTACCAGGCGAAGTGCTGGAACTTGCCCTTCTGCACAAAGTTCATGAGCCACTTGAGGGCGATGATGCCGAAGATGAACGACACGACCATGCCCACGAGGAGTTCGGGGGTGAAACTGCCGGCGTCGGCGCACTTCATTGCCTTCTCGGGGTCGAGCAGCGCCTTTTCGGGAGTCATGCTCTGACACTTGAACCACTTGATGCAGTCCAGCAGGGCGGCACCGCCGACGGCCGGAATGCTCATGAGGAAGCTGAATTCGCCAGCGTACTTGCGGTTTACGCCCATGAACATCATGGCGCTGATGGTAGAACCGCTGCGGCTGATGCCCGGGATGCAGGCGATGCCCTGCACGGTGCCGGTCACGAGTGCGCGCCACCAGTTCATCTTGACGCCTTCGTTTTCAGGGTGCTTGGCGCCCGTGGGGCCCCACTGCGATGTAAACAGCAATAGGCCGGTAAAGAGTTCTGCGACGCATACGGCGCGTGGGTTTTCGAACAGGTTCTCGAGAGCATCCTTGAAGCCGAGGCCGATGAGTGCCGTCGGAATGCTTGCGAGGATGATGTAGCCCGCTTCGCGGAGCTGTTCCTTGTCGCGGTGGATGCAGCCCACGATGATGTCGGTAATCTTCTTGTGGAAGACGACGAAAATCGAGAGGAGCGTGCCGGCGTGGAGCATGATGTCGAAGAACATACCGGCTTCGTTCATGCCTAGAAGTTCGTGCCCGAGCACAAGGTGACCGGAACTGGAAATGGGGAGGAATTCAGCGAGGCCCTGCAATAGGCCCAAGATGATAGATTCGAACATGGCAGGAAAGATAGAATTTAGTTGAAAAAAATAGTTCTTAGATTTCGGCTTGGAGGCCGGATTGACGTCATGGCGGGCTTGACCCGCCATCTAGGCTTTAATTTCTATTACTATATTAATCACATGGCTCGCAAGTTTCTCATCTGTTTTCACGATTTTAGCGTTTGGAATTTCCAGAAGGTCGTTCCGTATCTGCGCGACCTGAGGGCCCTGGCCGGAGCGCCGTTTAGCGTCCTCGTGATTCCCGATACCGAAGGTGCGGCTGCCGAAAGGGTCGATGCGTTCCGTAAGGCGCTTGCCGAACTGAGGAACGAGGGCTTTGAACTTGCTCTCCATGGCTACAAGCACAAGGCGGAATTCAGCCAGGGCCGTAGCTACATGGGGCTTTTTGGCATGAACGTGACTCATGGCGAAGCGGAATTTGCAGGGCTCTGCGAGTATGAATCCAGTCGCCTGTTGCAGGCGGGCCTTGGCGCTTGGGATGCCCTCTTTAACTCCGGCCTGGAAGCGGGGGACGCAGGAAGGGTCAGGCCTGCGGCGTTCGTACCTCCGACATGGTACAGCAACAAGTATCTGCCTATGCAGGTGCGCGGCATGAAGATGCTTTATGAAGACCGTTTTTCGCTTACGACGGTGCGTGGTTGGCGCTACGCTTCGCCGGTCGTGAGTTTTGCGGGCATTCCTGAATTCCTGGTGAATCCGGCATTCAAGTTCGGGGAACTGATGTTCAAGATTCCGGCGGGCATTCCGCGCATTGCGCTGCACCCGGTAGATTTCCCCGAGCGCATAGACAAGGTCCGCGACCTCATACGCATTGCCTTAAATAGCCGGCGCAAGCTCGCGCGCTACGCCAGCCTGTAATTTACATTCCCGGAACAGTAATCGTGTAGCTAGCCTTGTGCTTGGCTTCGTCCTGTATCTGGATGGTGATGGTGCCGCCTTCTTCGGGCAGTTTTTCGCCTTCGATAATGATTTCGCGCGGCTCTGAATCGTATTCCGCGGCAATCCACTTTTTGCCGTCCTTGACCGTGATGGCGTTGCCGTCTTCGACTCCGTTGTACTTGAACTGGAGCGGAATCTTGAGCGCCGGCTGGTGTACGCCGCCGATGATGGCGTTGTCCCAGTAGGGGAATCCGAGTGTCGGCGGGGCCTGATGGTCAATAGAGGCGATGTCACGCAGTTCGTTTGTGCTAGCACAACGTTTTTTGCCTGAGGTCTGCTTGCTGAAAATAAACCAGTTGCGGCTTGTTTCTCCGAGCCAGTAGAGCGGGGCGCTTGCCGTGTTGGCGTCGATGCAGACTTCCCACTTGCCGCTGAACTGCAGGCCCTTCGGGTGGAACTCGTAGAAGTTCAGGCTGTCGGTGACATTCCTCGTGAAGGCGAGTACCGGTGTGCCGTCGTTCGTCTTGACTGCCATGCCGGTTATCTTTTGTGATATCTCGAAGTCTTCGTCCTTGACGGTCCAGCTTGCCGAAGAAACGCCCGGACGGAGCGTGGTTACGTAGATCGTGTTTTCGGTATTGTCCTTGCTGTAGACAATCTTTTCCATGGTGGGGTATGTCGCAGCGATTTTTCCGATGAACGTAAACTTGGTCCCGAACACCTTGCAGAGGTTATCGCTGAGAATCTGCCCGCTCTTGTCCTGGGCGGAGAAGGTGTATCCTTGCTTGCAACGGGAAAGGTCGACCGCCGGCCTCGAAAGGTAGGTGAGTAGCGGGGTCGTTTGGAATTTCGATTTTGGGAAGCTCTTGTTGCCTTTGCAGTTGGATCGGAGCGAGAACTTCTTGGTGGTGATATTCCCTGCGTAGTCCTCAACTTCAAGATGGTATTCGGATTGTGGCGGGAGCTTGGCGGTCAGGTAGTGCCAGTCGCCTGCGGTGTCGGCCTCTTCGGCCCAGAGCAGTTCATCGCGGATCCTCAGCGGTTTGGACATCGGGATGGTGTCCTGTATCTTGCTGTAGATTTTCTCGTCGTAGCGGAAAAGTTCCAGCCTGCGGATGGACATCGGGTTTTCCTTGGGCTCGCGGCTGTAGTCGGCAATCTTGAATGCTACATGCACGGGGGCGTCGTTTTGGAAATTGTTTTTGATGGGGGTGGTGACGCAGCCCTTGTCAAGAGCTTCTTCGGAGGTAAAAGCAACATCGTCCCTGTAGATTGCCGCTACTGCAAAAACCTGTGGGGCGATAGTGTCGAGGCATAGCGCACCTTCGCCACAGGGGGAGAGCGCCTTGTTGTCGGACGTACGCACTTCTAGGTGCAGGTGCGGGTTACCGATACCGCTGCTCCCGGCGTAGGTAAGCGTGTCGCCTTTCTTGAAAGCGATTTTGGGCGAAATGGCAATGTCGTTTTTCTTGGAATCGTACATTTTTTTGTAGACCACTTCGTCGAGCTTGGGGCCAAAGCTGCTCTGGTGGGCGAAAACCCACGTCTTGCCGCTTGCTCCCTTGAAGAACAGAACCTTACCGTAGCCGAAGGGGGAGGTCTTGATTTCGCTTACGGTACCATCTTCGGGTGCGTACACGACCCAGCCTTCTTCCATTTCCGTGGAGTAGTCGATACCCAGGTGGTAGCGCGTGCCGCGGTTCTCGCCGAAGCTGGAGGTGAGGTAAGCGTCGCGCCCGAACGGGTTGTACGAAAAAGGTTTTGAGCCCAGCACGGTCAATTGCGTACCGTCTGTGGAAGGTGCGCTTGCTTCGGGCGTGATGCCGTTTGCTGCGAGGCAGTCTTCATAGGCGAAGGCGTCCATGGTGACTTCGTTGCATTCTTCCGCGAAGGTGCTCGTGCCCGCGAACAGGGCAAACAGTAACGCGCTCCCAGCGGTACCGATAAGTTTGTCTGAATTCTTCTTCATGCGTTAAAAATACAAAAATCTTACGAAGGCACGAAGTTTGTTCTGTAGAAACACCTGTCGAACGGGCATAAAAAAAAGACCCGCTTTTAAGCGAGTCTTTTTCGTGGAGCTAAGGAGAGTCGAACTCCTGACCTCCTGCATGCCATGCAGGCGCTCTACCAACTGAGCTATAACCCCGAAAGGTGAGCCA
>JBGUQN010000074.1:0-4626 GCA_045131085.1 Fibrobacter sp. | reverse complement strand
GGTGAGCGTGCACCTCTGCGAATTCCCCAGCGCCGACAAGTCCCTCATGGACGAAAAGCTCGTGGAACGCATCGCCATGGTGCGTGGCATGGTCGAAATGGGCCGCGTGATTCGTGCTACAAACAACGTAAAGAACCGTATGCCGATTGCCAGCATGACGGTCGTTGCTCACGGTAACGAAGAAAAGAACGTCGCCGAGACCATGAAGGACTTGATCCTCGAAGAACTCAACGTTCGCGAAATGAAGTTCCTCGAAGACGAAACCAAGCTCGTGCAGCTCTCCGCCAAGCCGAACTTCCTCGCTATCAAGGCGAAGGGCCCGGACTACGCGAAGAACATGAAGGTGATTTCCGCCAAGCTGAATTCGCTGAGCATTGATGAAATCAAGGCTCTGCAGAATGGCGAAACCATCAAGTTCGACTTCGGTGAAGTCGGTGCCGACTGCTTGATGCTCAACCGCATCGTGGCCGACGGCATGGCTGTGGAAGCCAACCAGCACTTCACCGTGGCTCTGGACTTGAAGATCACGGACGAACTCCGCCGCGCCTGCGTGGCCCGCGAACTCGTGAACCGCATCCAGAACCGCCGTAAGGACCAAAACTACGCTATCACCGACAAGATCGAAGTGACGCTGTTCTCTGCAAGTGAGGTCTTCAAGCAGGCCGTCGCGGAGAATGAAGCCTATATCGCTGGCGAGACCCAAGCCGTGAAGATTGCCTGGGCTGCCGCCGCCGATGGCCTCGAAGCCAACGATGCCGACGGCGAGGCATTCAGCTTCACGACCGTTAAGGCATAAGTTCACTGAGCCTGCCCCGGACTAGTTCCGAGGTCATTGCGAGCCCCAAAGGGGCGAAGCAACCCAAAAACATTCAAAAGAGACGTTCCAAACGGAACGTCTCTTTGGGTTTTAGGTAGGAAAAAAGTCAAGCGTATGCTCTTTCGTCAAGGCACTTCTCGAGTTCGAGCATGATGTCGTCCTTGTTGTAGCCTTTGCCGATAAATACGACCTGGTTTTCGCGGTCGCCGAATCGAGAATCCCAATTTTCCCGAAGTTCGGGATTGTCCGCGAGATACGCCTGTTTCTGGTCTTCGCGTAAAGCGGCAATCCAGTAAGAAACAGGCATCACGGAAGAATTCCTGCCGGCCTGTTCAAAAAGTTGCACGTCCTTGCTTGCATCCGAGAACCAGATGTAGCCCTTGGAACGAATGAGCTGCGACGGATAGCGGTTGTTGACAAATTCCATAAAGCGGTTTCTGTTGAACGGCTGCCGCGCTTCGAAAATGAACGAGGAGATTCCGTACTCGTCAACGCAACCTTCTTTTTTGCGGCCCGGCTGCGTAAGGCTCGCCGTCGCCTTCTGGATTGCAGAAGAAGAATCAATCTGGTCGTAATTGAACGGCTTTGTCGTCATGATTTTTTCAATGTCGATGTCGCCGTTGACCGAGTGGATTATCGGAGCACGAGGCTGGAAGTCTCGCACGATGGACTCGACTTCCTTGAGCTGTTCCGCACTGAGCAAGTCGCACTTGTTCAAAATGATAAAGTTGCAGAATTCAATCTGGTCCACGATGAGCGTTGAAATTTCTTCTTGCGACAGGTCGTATTTTTCCGCCAGGCTGTCCTTCATTTCTTTTCGCTGCTTCAAATCGCTAAGGAACTCGCGGTAGATTCTGTCGGCGTCGACGACCGTGACGATGGAAGTCAAGTACACGTTCGTATCGGGATTGTCTTCCTCATAAGCGAGGAAGCTCGCGCTCACGGCGCCGGGATCGCTGATGCCGGAGGCTTCGACGAACACGACTTCGACGGAACTGAGGTTGGAAATCTTTTCTACCTGCTGGATGAACTCGTCGCGCAAAGTGCAGCATATGCAGCCGTTTTGCAGTTCGAACATCGGGCATTCGGTAACGTTCGAACCGTTCTTCTTTAGGATTTCGGCATCGACGTTGATGCTCCCCATATCGTTCACGATAAGGGCAACCTTCCTCTTCTCTTGCTTGAGGAGGTTGTTCAAAAGGGTAGTTTTACCCGAGCCCAAATACCCGGTGATCAGTATCACCGGTTTCTTATTCTTTTTCATAAGAATCCTTTTGTTATATGGAAATTTTTATATCCTGGCGGCAGCCCCGCAGTTCTGGCAAAGCCCGTAAAAAACAGTACGGAAGGGGTCCAGCGTAAAGCCGTGTTCGGCCATCAAGTGCGAGCCGAGCTTTTCGAGGTCATGGCATTCAAGATGGATGAGCTTGCCGCAATTTTCGCACTTGAGGTGAAAATGCGAAACTTCCTTGTGGCAGTCGTCGCCCGAATATTCGAAGCAGGCGGCGTTTTGCTCCCCGAGGAAATACTTTTGCACGGTACCCGCCGATACGAATTTTTCCATCTGCCTGTAGATGGTGGCGATACCGATGGGGATATTCTTTTTCAAGAAATAGGCGCGAACATCTTCCGCCGTAAAATGGCGATTCCGCATAGCTTTGAAGCAAGAAAGGAGCAAATCCTGCTGCTTGGTCTTGTAATTCATTTTTCCCATGCCTTTCTAAATTTGATAACCATTATCAAATTATAACAAAATAAAAGAATCCTGGCAAGGGATTAAAGAGGCAATAAAAAGGGCTTATTCAGCAAATCCCGGAGGGGGCAGGTGCATGCCGGCCATCAGGAGTTTGTTGTCGCGGGCGTATTGCATGATGCGCTTGCGGCTCTCGGCGGCTTTAGGCTTGTCCATGTCGTAGTTGGAATTGATTTCGGGGTGGTCCTTCTGCAGGGCGTAACCGTGCATGAGGTCGCCGACGATAATCAGGTTCGCAAGCTGGAATGCGGTGTGGCCCGGCGTATGCCCGACGGCGTCCATCACGAGCACACCGTGCGGGAGGCTGTCCCCGAAGGCGAACAAGTGAAGGCTATCCTTGTAGAGCGCCATGATGTTCTTCTGCAAATCATTTTTCGGGATGTCGTTCATCCAGGCGTCATATTCCACCTTGCCCGCATACACGGCGGCGTTCTTGAATGCCTTCGCATCGTTGCCCGCTTCGTCTTTCACGACAAGGCCTGCAATGTGGTCCACATGGAAATGCGTGAGGTAGACTAGCCCGATGCTGTCGGCGTTCACGCCCAGAGCGGCAAGGCGGTTCATGAGTTGCCCGCCGAAAGCTCCGAGGCCAGCATCGAACAAGATGAACTTGCCGTCGACCTTCACGAGGAACGTACTCACGCTGGCGGGGACGCCTTCGGGCATGTTCAGGCTGTTGTAAAGCGAGTCGCTTGCATCGCTGAACAGCGTGCGCGGCATCAACTTTTCGCCGTCATTGTCCTGAATCCAGGTGACGCTTGCTCCGTTTGCAAGCGTGAGCGTCTTGGTGCCCGCAACCTGTGCGGCATTTTCTGCGGTGGCGGTTTCAGTGCCGGCGGGCTTCTCGGAACCAGCAATAGCGTTTTTTGTCGGCGCGGCACTTTCAGCGGTTTCCTTAGCGGGCGTCTTGGTGTCGCTGCAACCGGCAATCGTGAGCGCCAGCGCAAAAGAGCAGAACGGGATAAAAAGCTTGTTCATGGAGCCTCCTGTATAGTAGTATATATAACTTTTTTATCTTTTATACCATGAGCGAAGATCTTGTACAGTGTGTCCGCACAGGCGGATTCGAAATGGAATACGCGAAGTTCGGCAATGGCCCGCGACCGCTCGTGATTATTCCCGGGCTTGCCATCAAGAGCGTGATGAAATCCGCAGCCTCCCTGCAGGTGCCCTACAAGATGTTCACCGAAGATTTTACGCTGTACTTTTTTGACCGGCGCAAGGATGTAGACCCGGGATATTCCCTCGAAGAAATGGCCCACGACCAGGTGCTTGCCCTGCAGGCGCTCGGCCTGAAGGACATAGCCCTCTATGGCGTTTCGCAGGGAGGCATGGTGGCGCAGCACATTGCGGCGACCCACCCGGAACTCGTGTGGAAGCTCGTGCTCGGTTGCTCCACCTCCAAGCCGGAACCGCAGCAACTCGAAGTCATCGGGGAATGGGCACGCCTTGCCCGCGCACACGATCGCGAAGGGCTTGTAGAAGCATTCATTCGCGACTGCTTCTCCGTGAAGTTTGCAGAACGTTACGGCCGCGCCCTCCGCACCATGTACCGCGACGTATCTCCGGAAGATATGGACCGCTTTGCCATTTTCGCCCGCGAGTGCGACAACGTGGATACCGGCGACATGCTTGCAGACATCAAGTGCCCCGTACTCGTGATTGCCGCAAGCGAAGACCGCGTCGTTCTGCCTGTTGCTTCTGACAAAATCGTGGAAAAGTTAAGGACCGCGAATGTCCCCTGCGAGTACGAGATTTTCGAGGGCTACGGCCACGCCGCCTTCGATGAAATCAAGGAATACAAGGACCGCATCCTCGCGTTCCTGCAGCAGGCCTGACCTGCCGATAATATTTCAAAAAATATACAAGGGGGCCCATGCGGCCTTTGCACCCCCGGTCTGGGGCTTATCTTGCCTTTTTGGAGCGTGATTTTACAAAAGTTTCGCTTTTAGGCCCCAGCCCTTTTATCTAAATTTGTGCCACTATGGCAAAAATTCTCTTTAAAAAACAGTTATCTCCTGCGGTATTCCAATTCCGCGTCGAGGCCCCGCTGATC
>JBGUQN010000073.1:0-4398 GCA_045131085.1 Fibrobacter sp. | reverse complement strand
AGAAGAGGGAGAGGGATTCGAACCCTCGTTACCGTAAAGTAAACACGCTTTCCAAGCGTGCGCCTTCAACCACTCGGCCATCCCTCCAGGATGTGAGGCCAAATATAGATTGATTTTTTGCTCTTGTCAACCGATTTTGGCCATTTTTCGCATAAAATTTAGACTTTTTTGCGAAAATTATGAAAAAATATGGTTTCTTATTTCAATTCGTCCCAAACGACCTGCATTAGCGGTTCAAGCGTCTTGGGGGAGAAGTCAAATTTGATATTGGCAGCCTCGAAAAGTTCCTTTACGGGGCGGCTGCTACCGAGACTTTCGGCCTTGAAAAGGTCGTCGATGGCCTTTTTCGGGTCTTTCTTGAAGTTCGCCCACACCTGCAGGGCCCCAATCTGGGCAATCCCGTACTCGATGTAGTAGAACGGGCACTCGAAAATATGGAGCTGTTTTTGCCAGAGGTTCCTACGGACGGCCTCAAGCCCACTGTAGTCCACGCCGGCATCGTAGCGGGACATGATTTCGTCCCAGATGTCGCTGCGGTCTTCCGCCGTGTGCGTGGGGTAATTGTAGAGTCTGTGCTGGAAGCTGTCGACACTTGCGACCCACGGGAACAGCCAGATGACGTCTTCGAGTTCGCCGAGGGTGCTGCGTTCAATCGCTTCCTTGTCGTCGCCGTAGAATGGCTTCAGGTTCGACATGCCGATGAGTTCCATGCTCATGCTCGCCACTTCGGCAAATTCTGCCGGAACGTCGCGGTACGGGAAAATCGGCTGGTCGGCAAGCGCAAACTGGTGGAAGGAGTGGCCGGATTCGTGCAGGAGTGTGTAGATGTCGCGGTCCGTGCAGGCGGAATTCATGAAAATGAAGGGGAGGCGGCTCTCGTCGAAGCCAATCTGGTATCCGCCCGGAGCCTTACCGAGCCTGGAATCCGGGTCGATAAGCTTTTTCGCCTGCATTTTGCGGGCCCACTTGCCTGCCTGCGGGTGGATGCTTTCGAATATCTGGTCCACCTTCTCGATAAGCTCGTCGCCGGAAGTGTAGGGCTTGAGCGGTGCGCGGTTCTGCGGGTCTACGCTCAAATCCCACGGGCGGAGGCGTTCAAGGCCCATTTTCTGGGCGCGGCGCTTGTACATTTCCTTCTGCATCGGGAGAACGAGTTTTTCGATGCTCTCGTGGAAGGCTTCGCAGTCGGCGGGGGTGTAGTCAAAGCGGTGCTTCGCAAGGAATATATAGTCGATAAAATCCTTGCAGTGGGCGTTCTTTGCAATCTTCTTGCGGAGCGAGAACAGGTTGTCGAACGATTTATCGAGCGCTTCCTTGTCCTGGAGGCGGCGTTCCCACATCGTGCGCCAGGCGCGTTCACGGAGGTCGCGGTCTGTGCGTTCCATGTAGGTGGCCATCTGCTGCATGGTCTTCGTTTCGCCTTCGAATTCCACGCTCATGCCGCCGGTAATCTTCTGGTACGCCTGGATTTCCTTGTTTTCTTCGGTCTCGAGCGGAATATTTTCGGGGGAGAACAAATCAAGTGAAACCTGTACGCCCTTGAACCATTCGCCAAACTCGCCCTTCAGCGCATCCTTTGCCGGGTGTGCCACGAGTTTCTTGTTCAGCTTGTCGTCGTACTCGTTCATCACGGGCTGGATATTTTCGACAAAACTCTCGTAGGCCTTGGCGGCTTTCTCATCGGCCGTATTGCATGTCATCGCCACGTAGCGGCGGCAGCTGACTTCGCCGAGCACGGATTCAAGTTCGCTCCAGTCCATAATCCACTGGCGGAGTTTCTCGGAATCAACCGGGATGTCGCGCTGCAGAAGGGATTGGTAAAGGGCGGCGACGGCTCGGCTGTCGTCTGGATTCAAATCATTGGGAACAAAGTTGCGGTTCATATTTTCTCCTCTAGAATTGTATCGATCCGACCCAGTCGCTCAAGAGGCTGTTCAGCACGGACTGTCGCAGGCTATCTTCGAGTGCGACAAGATCTTCGTGCGGGATGTTGTGCCGGATATTGAAATCGAACGGGACGGATTCGCCTTCTTGCTCGAGTGCAACGACGAGCACCCCCTTGGCATTCAGGCCGGTAATATCCTTGAGCTTGAAAATCCTATTGTCGATGGGGAAACTGGTGGAAAGCCGCACCTTCGTTATACCGGGCGCAAGGCGTGTAGAATCCTTGAGCTGTAGCGGCAATTCCATGAGCGAATCCAGGCTGACTGCTGCAGAAAAGTCGCGCAGCCAGAGCGTGTCCTGGGTGGAATTCTTGACATCCAGGACAATTCCGAGGTGTGCGCTGCCGACGTCAATCTGGATGATTCCCTTGGCGATGTTCTGCACGAACGCGACGACATTCGGGTTTGGCAGGAACCCCCCGACAATCGCCCCGCCCAGCTGTTGCATGATGTCGGGGTTGACTGAGACGGAATCGAGCGTCAGTTCGCTGAATTCGACTTTTGTCTTAGAAAGGATATCTGCGGCGGAGAGTTTCCGCGCCATGGCGCACCCCCCGATAACAAGGACCGCGCCGACAATGGCGGCAACGGCAAACCTTACAAGGAATGCCTTTGTGTGAATCTTGTTCCAGAGGGGGCGCATGTTGCAATATCCTTTTTTATCATTCGCCGAGGCAGTTGTCCATCGCGGCGATGATCTTCTTCTTGTCCATGTGCTGGCCGATGAATACGAGACGGATGATGCGGTCACCGTACTTTTCGTCCCACACCTTCACGAGGTCCGGATTTTCGCGGAGCAACTGCTTTTGAGCCTCTTCGCTTTCGCTGGCGAACCAGGGCCCGAAATTCTGGGCAGAAGCCTGCTTGCCGGCCTGTTCGAACAGGTAGCTGTTGTTGCGTTCGTCCTCGAACCACACGAGGCCCTTGGTGCGGATGATGCTCGTGGGGTAGTTGTCGAGGAAGGTTTCGAAGCGGTCGCGGATGAGCGGGCGGCGGCGTTCGTACACGAACGTGCTTATGCCGTACTCGTCGCCATGCGGATGGTCCTTGTCGTGGTGGTGGCCGCAGTGGCACACGCCATGCTCGTGATCGCAGTGGCTGTGGTCTTCATGATCGTGGTCATGGTCATCATCGTCATCGTCGTGATGATGGTGATGTTCGTGCTCGTCATGGTCATCGTCATCATGGTCGTGGTGGTGATGCTCATGTTCGTCATGATCATCGTCTTCGTCTTCGGGCTTTGTCTCTTTCATGAGTTCCTTGGCCCAGGCGGCAGAGTTGCCGACCTTCTCGAAGTCGAACTGCTTGGTGTCGAGGATATCCTTCATCTCGACCTTGCCGTAGTTCGTCTCGATCATCTTGGCTTCGGGCTGCAGCGCGCGAACCACCGCCTTCACGTGCTCGAGGTCGTTCTTGCTGATGGAATCGACCTTGTTCATGATGATGGTGTTGCAGAATTCAATTTGCTGGATAAGGAGGTTTGCGATGTCCTCTTCTTCGAGGTCGTTCGAAAGCAACTTCTGGCCGCCGGCGAATTCGTCGGCGAGGCGGGCCACGTCCACCACGGAGACGATGTTGTCGAGGTGGCAGGCGAGGGGGCGGCCGTCGCGGCTCTGCAACTGCTGGCCGGCAACGCAAATGGTCTGTGCGATAGGCACGGGCTCGCAAATACCGCTCGCTTCAATCAGGATGTAGTCGAACTTGTTCATCTCGAGGAGTTCGGCAATCTGTTCCAGGAGGTCGGTCTTGAGGGAGCAGCAGATGCAGCCGTTGCTGAGTGGCACCACCTTGCCGGAATCTTCCTTCGTGATGTTCCCGCCCTTCTCGATGAGCGTCTGGTCGATGTTCACTTCGCCGATGTCGTTCACGATGACGGCGACGTGGTAACCCTGCTGGTTGTTGAGCACGAAGTTCAGGAGGGTCGTCTTTCCGGCTCCGAGGTAACCGGTGAGCAGCGTAATAGGTACAGATTTCATTTTCATATCCTTCGGATGAAAGTTCTTTTGTTTAAAAAGGCCGCAGGCCCTGGAGCCGACGACCAAATAGCGACCGCTCGGGCTAGAATCTAAACAACAAGTTTAGGGCTGGCCCTCGCTCTCGCGACCGCGCCTAGTTAATACCAGGCGCTTGTCGCTCACAGAGAGCGTTCGTGTGAAACGCTTACAATTCCGGCTGCTTTCCGGTGAGGCGCACGAAGATTTCTTCGTACTTGGCGAGCGTGTTCTTCACGACGTCTGCCGGAATTTCCGGACCCGGATAGGTCTTGCCCCAGTCGAGAGTTTCGAGCCAGTCACGGACGTACTGCTTGTCGAAGCTTTCCTGGTTTTTGCCCACCTGGTACTTGTCGGCCGGCCAGTAACGGCTGGAGTCCGGAGTCAGCACTTCGTCGATGAGGATGGTTTCGCCGTCGATTTCACCGAATTCGAACTTGGTGTCGGCGAGGATGATGCCCTTG
>JBGUQN010000072.1:0-15756 GCA_045131085.1 Fibrobacter sp. | reverse complement strand
ATCATCGCGATCTTGCCGGCGGCCTTGGCGGCAGCGTCAACGGCAGCGAAGTGCTGCGGAATCTTGGCGTGGGTGTCGAAGGAGTCGATCACGTTGAACATGGCGGCGTACTTCGGGGTGAGCACCGGCAGGTCCGTAGCGGAACCGCCACAGATGATGAGCAGGTCCACCTTGTCCTTCCAGGCTTCCATTTCAGAAACGTTCAGCACCGGAACGCCCGCCGTCTGGATCTTGACCGTAGAGGGGTCACGACGGGTGAAAACAGCGACGAGTTCCATATCGGGAGCCTGCTTCACGGCGCATTCTACACCGCGACCGAGGTTACCGTAACCGAGAATAGCAATCTTTGCCATAACAATGTCCTTGTTAAAAATTTTTGCGGGATAAATTATAGAAAAGCCCAAAAACGTCTGTCATAAAGCGAGCGAAAAATAAATGTCGTATACGCCACCAAAATAGGGTGAACTGGGCCCGCAGAAACTATATTTTCCTTGCAATGATTCTCCTCGTCGCCGAAAAGCCCTCCGTGGCAAACCAGCACTACCGCCCGATGCTCGAACGCATCGAGGGCGAGAAGTTCACGCAGGGCGACGGATGCCTTATCGGCAAGAACCACTGCATCACCTGGTGCGTAGGTCATTTGATTACGCTTGCGCCACTCGATGCCTACCCCGGCTACGAGGGCGGTTGGCGGCTTTCGAACCTCCCGCTTTTGCCCGAAAAATTCCGCCTGATGGAAATCGAGAGCACCCGAAAGCAGCTCGCAGTAGTACGCCAGATGATGGAACAGGCAGACGTGCTCGTGAACGGCGCGGACGCCGGCCGCGAAGGTAACCTGATTTTCGACCTGGTGCTCGACTTCACGCCATCTTTCAAACAGAAGCAAATCAAGCGCCTGTGGGTGAACAGCTACGTGGCGAAAGATTTGGACAAGGCGTGGAAAAATTTGGAAGACGCTACGCAGCGCGTGAACCTGAGCTATGCCGCAAGGCTGCGCCAGCGGGCCGACTGGATGGTGGGCCTCAATGCGACGCGTGCCTACACACTCACGGCGGGCCGCGGGAAGATGATTTCGGTAGGGCGCGTTCAGACCCCGACACTCAACCTGGTCGTGGAACGCGATACCATCGTGGAGCAGTTCAAGGAACTGTACTACTACAGCGTTGTAGGAACGTGGAAAGGGTATCAGGCGCAATTAGTAAAACAGGAAACAAAAGAGGATGGGAAATCCCCGGCCAAGCCGGGAATGACGAATGACGGTTTAAAAGTCGCCGTCTTCGAGAAAGAAGCGGAAGCGAACGCGGTCGTGGAACGATGCAAGCCGCCAGCACCGGCGACCATCGCAAAAATCGACACGCAGCAGAAGAAGCAGTTCCCGCAGAAACCCTTCGACCTTACGGAACTGCAGAAAGAAGGCAATAAGCGTTTCAAGTTCAGCGCCCAGCAAGTCTTGGACTGCGCACAGAACCTCTACGAAAAGAAACTCCTCACTTACCCGCGTACCGACTCGCAGTACCTGCCCGACACCATGAAGCAGGAAGCCTTCGCGCTAGCCCAGCGGCTCGCGAGCCCCGAACAGAAAGGCGTGATGCGCAGCGAAAGCGAGAACTTCGTATTCATCAACTCGAGCAAGGTGACCGACCACTTCGCCATCATCCCCACGGGAGAAACCCCGAACGGGCTGCCCGAAATGGAGCAAAAGATTTACGACTTGGCGAAGGAACGCTTCGTGCAGGCATGGCTGAAGCCGTACGTTTGGAGCGAGATGGAATTGACGCTAAAATGCGACTCCGATTTGTTCCGGTTGAAGCTCAAGCGCAACGAAGACTTGGGATTTCGCGCGATTGTGAAGGAAGAGAAGAAGAAAGGGAAAAAGAAGAAGGGAGATTCCGGCTCGGAGGCCGGAATGACAGACGGAGGCGCCGATACCGCCGAAAGCAAGGGTGACGGCGACGAAATCACGAACCTGGTCGAAGCCTTCCCAGAATGGAACGTAGGCGACAGCTCCCCCTTCGACAGCGTGGAACTGCAGAAGAAAAAGAAGAGCAAGCCCAAGTACTACACCGAGGCAACACTCCTTGCCGCAATGAAGACTGCCGGCAAGCAAATCGAGAACGAGGAACTTGCCGAAGCCATGAAGGACCGCGGGCTCGGTACCCCGGCCACGCAGGCGGGCATCATCGAGACACTCAAGAAACGCGGATTCATTGAAGCGCAGAAGAATTACCTGGTCAGTACCGCCCGCGGGCGCGAAGTCATCGCCCTGATGGACGAAAAAGTCAAGTCGCCCGAGATGACCGGCGAATGGGAGTACAAGCTCTCGCAGGTCGAAAAGGGCACCCTTTCGCCCGTGGAGTTCCGCGACGGCATCGTGGAATACGTCAAACAGCTTTTTGCAGACTTGCATGCCCGCTATGCCTGCCAGTTCGAGCGCGAAACCGTGACCGAAAAGTTAAACTGCCCCAAATGCGGTGGCGCGCTCGACACCGCCCCGTGGGGCTACGTGTGCCCCAATGCGGAATGTGGCTTCAGGTTCGGGCACACCGTGGCAGGCAAGATGCTCGCCCATTCCGAAGTCAAGGCGCTCCTCGCCGGCGAAACCGTCGGCCCGCTTTCCGGTTTCAAGAGCAAGAAGGGCAGTGAATTCTCGGCCAAGCTCACGCTCGACAAGGATTTCAACATCCAGTTCGCCTTCGAGAGCGACGGCAAGTTCCACGGGCAAAAGACGGATTACAAGTGCCCGCTGTGCGGCAGCATCCTCGAAGAAAACAAGAACGCGATATTCTGCACGGGAGATTCCGGCTCGGGGGCCGGAATGACGACGGCGTGCAACTTTACCCTCTTCAAGACCATCGCCGGTCACACGCTTACCGCAAAAGAAATCAGCGCTCTGTTCACAAGCGGCCACACGCCGCTCATTCAAGGCTTCAAGAGCAAAAAGGGCACCGAATTCGCGGCCGCCCTCAAGTGGGGCGAAGGCGCCGACAAGGGCCGCGCCGTATTCGAATTCCAACACAGGGACCTCCCCTGCCCCGTATGCGGCAGCAACCTGCGCTTCCGCGGCAGCACTCCCCCACAAAGCAGTACTCCCACACAAGGCGGCACACCCTCGCAAAACACGAACGAAACCGGCGCCTACGTGTGCCCGCAATGCAACTACGGCATTCCGCAGGTGTTCTACCAGCGCAAATTCAGCGACGAAGAAATCGAAGAACTGCTAAAGAAAAAAGCGACCCCAATTTTGGAGCCGTTCAAGAAAAACGAAACCACCTTCCGTGCAGCCTTGGAACTGCGGGAAGGTGGCAAAATCGCCTTCAACAAGTTGACCGTTGAAGTCATCGAAAGTGCGCACGGCAACTAGCCAAAGATGCGCGCGTACAGTCCGGGCGCAAATTTTTCAAGATAACCGAACACGAGAATCACAAAGATTACCGCCGGCAGCACCCACTTGAAGTAGAAGCACAGCACCGGATTTACCGGAATCCTGAAACCGTTCCCCGAGTTCGCTTCTGTCAAGAAGTTCTCCTGCTTCCAGCCGAACTTGTGATTACAGAACAGCACGAACACGAGCGCACCCAGCGGGAGGAACGTGTTGGAAACGAGGAAGTCTTCCAGATCGAGCACGCAACTGCCCTCACCGAAGGGTTCAAAGCCCGAAAGCACATTGAAGCCCAGCGCGCACGGGAGCGACAGGAGCACGATGGCGACAAAGTTCCACTTGACCGCCTTGACACGCGGCACATTGCGAACGTCAATCCAGAAGGCCACAATATTTTCAAATACTGCGACAAGCGTTGAAAGCGCCGCAAACGACATGAACAAGAAGAACGCCGCACCGCAAATACGGCCTGCAGGCATCTGCGCAAACACGTTCGGGAGCGTCGCAAAAATCAAACCCGGGCCAGCATTGGGGCTAAGGCCAAACGCAAAACACGAAGGAATAATGATAAGGCCAGCCACCAGCGCAACACCCGTATCAAGGATACAGATATTCGCCGCCTCTTTCGGCAAGGAATGACGCTTGTCGATATAGCTTCCGAAAATGCTCATGGAACCGATACCGAGACTAAGCGTGAAGAACGACTGTCCGAGGGCTGCAAAAATGACCTTGCCGAGCCCTGCCTCACGGAGTTTCTCGAAGTCCGGCATCAGGTAGAACTTGAGGCCTTCCGCTGCACCCGGCAGCGTCACTGCGCGGAGCATGAGCAGCAGCATGATAACAAGCAGGGCCGACATCATTATCTTCGTCACCCCCTCGACACCTTTCCTGAGGCCAAGAGCCACAATCGAAAGCCCGAGAGAAACAGCGACGACCATCCAGAAGCACAGCAGCGGAGCGTTCGAGAGCATCACGCCAAATTCGGCACCCACTTCTGCAGGCGACATCGTCATCAAGTCGCCCATTGTCACCATGCGGTAGAAATAGTAGAGCATCCAGCCAGTGACAGTCGTGTAGAACATCATCAGCAGGTAGTTTGCCGCAATCATCGGCACGCCGGCATAGTGCCACTTTTGCCCAGGCTTTTCAAGGCGAGCAAAGGAAGCCCCCACGCCACGGCGCGAGGCACGACCAACGGCGAACTCCATCACAAGGATAGGGAACCCGAAAATAGCCAAGAAGAACAGGTAAATCAGTACAAACGCGGCACCGCCATACTGGCCCGTAATGAACGGAAAGCGCCAAACGTTGCCAAGCCCGATGGCACAACCTGCCGAGACCAGGATAAAACCTAGTCTAGAACCGAAAGCCTCTCGATTATCGTTCATGACCTATTGACAGCTCCGTCAAGGTAAGCGTATTCGCCGTACAAACCGTTCACCGGGTAATACGTGCGGCTGCCATCAGGAGCAATCACGATAGCCAGGCCCTGCACGTAGCCGAGCCAGTAGTCCAGATTCTCATGGGCCTTGAAATTCACGGCATGCTTGGTGCAATAGGCAACGAGCGGAGCAATCGTCATATCATGAGAAATCATGATACCGATGCGGTATTCATTCGGGAATGCCGGCAAAATGTGCTGGGTCAAGAAGGCTACGCTCGTTTCCGTAAGGTCGTTGAACGCATCTTCATAGACGCCATTGTACATCCAGTTGGCAAAAGTCTGAATCTGGTTCGTCTCGAAATCTTCTTCGGCATGGAGCTTAAGCAGAGAGTCGTTCTTCACGTAGCCACCACCGGCAAGTTTCTTAACAATGGTACTCGTGAACAAGGCGGCATCGCCACCGCGGCCCACAAAGATATTCTGGGCAGTCTGCTGCGTACGCACGTAGTCGGAATGCGCATAGAAAATCGGTTCGGTCGGATTGACAGCGGCAATTGCCGCACCGAGAGCCTGAGCCTGTTTCACGCCAGTATTGTGAAGCGGGGTGCTCTGGCCAGTACCGCTACCACGGCGAGCATGGCGCAGCACGAAAATCACGCGATCCGTGGGCTGGAGCGAAGCCAGCAGGTCGGCAACCGGAGTAAGCGTTCCGTTGGCAGAACTTGCCTCAACGAACGGAGCGTCCTTCGCAATTTCTTCTTCGAGGGTTCCTGCAACATAACCCGACACGGAGGATTCCGGGGGTACGGTTTCGCTGCTTTCAGGCGGAAGCACAACAGACGAAGACGACACCACAGGGTCGGTCCCCTGGGATACGGGCTCCGTAACGGAACTTACCGGAACAGTTTCAGAAGAACTCAACATAGGGTCGGCAGAGGAGGCCGGCGGCGTAGGAGGAAGCCCCGTAGAATTGTCATCGCCACAAGCGGCAAGGAACATTGTGGAAGCAACGGCTGCGCCGAGGAATACTTTCAGGAATGGTGTTTTCATAATTTTCAATCCGTATTTTTTCTTTAAAATATAAAAGTTTTTTATATTTGTGCCGCAATCGAAGCACCAAAAAGGTAAAAATGAGCGAGAACTATAAATACGGGTTCGTGACGGATATCGAAAACGAGGCTTTTGAAAAAGGCCTGAACGAAGATATCATCCGCAGGGCATCCAAGCTCCGCGGCGAACCGCAGTTCATGCTCGATTTTCGCCTGAAGGCATACGAGAAGCTCAAGACGATGGAGCAGCCGAACTGGGGTGAACTGAGTTTTGCGCCGGTAGACCTGCAGGACATCGTCTACTACTCCGCCCCGAAGACCAAGAAGAGCCACGAAAAAATCGAAGACGTGGACCCGGAACTCCTGGCCACCTTCGAAAAGCTCGGCATCCCGCTCGACGAACAGAAGCGCCTTGCCAACGTGGCCGTAGACGCGGTCTTCGATTCCGTCAGTATTTATACTTCGCACAAGAAGAAGCTCATGGAAATGGGCATTTTGTTCTGCTCCATCAGCGACGCCATCAAGGAATACCCCGAGCTCATCGAAGAATACCTAGGAAGCGTAGTCCCGGCTGGCGACAACTACTTTGCGGCACTCAACAGCGCCGTCTTCGGTGACGGAAGCTTCGTGTACATTCCGCCCGGAGTCAAGTGCCCGATGGACCTTTCTACCTACTTCCGCATCAACAACAAGGAAGCAGGCCAGTTCGAACGCACATTGATTATCGCCGACGAAGGCGCAAGCGTGAGCTACATGGAAGGCTGCACCGCGCCGGAATATTCCAGCAAGCAGCTGCACAGCGCCATCGTGGAACTTGTAGCGAAGGACAACGCCAGCATCAAGTATTCCACCGTGCAGAACTGGTACGCGGGCGACCGCGAAACAGGAGCCGGAGGCGTGTACAACTTCGTAACCAAGCGCGGCAAGTGTGCGGGCAAAAACAGCCGCATCAGCTGGACGCAGGTCGAAACAGGTTCCGCCATCACGTGGAAATACCCGAGCTGCGTGCTGCTGGGCGACAATTCCGTCGGTGAATTCTACAGCGTGGCCCTTACCAACGGGCACATGCAAGCCGATACCGGCACCAAGATGATTCACATCGGCAAGAACACCAAGAGCACGATTATCAGCAAGGGCATCAGCGCCGACTACTCAAGCAATGCCTACCGCGGCGAAGTGAGCATCCGCAAGTCGGCCACGGGCGCACGCAACTACACGCAGTGCGACAGCATGCTCGTGGGCGACAAGAGTGCGGCACACACGTTCCCCTACATTACCGTCGCAAACGCCAGCTCCACCACCGAGCACGAGGCCACCACGAGCCGCATCAGCGAAGACCAGCTTTTCTACTTCGAAAGCCGCGGCATCAAGCGCGAAGACGCCATCCAGGCAATGGTCGGCGGGTTCTGCAAGGACGTGTTCAAGGAACTGCCGGGTGAATTTGCGACCGAAGCAAGACAACTGCTGACACTGAAGCTAGAGCACAGCGTCGGGTAAGGAAGCGCTAGTGGACACTCTTGCCTTGCTGCGCAAGGCTGCGGTGTGACGAAGGTAAGGAATGACGGCGGTGTGACGCGGGTAAGGAAATGAGCATCGAAGAAATAAAAAGCCTTTTTGAGGCACAGGGCAAAAAGCGTTGGGCAGTCGCGAATACGACCGCGAAGGAACGCATTGTCAAATTGCAGAAGTTGCGCAAGGCCATCGTTGAACGCCAGCAGGAATTCTACGACGCCGTCTGGGCAGACTTCCACAAGTCCAAGATGGAAGCCTGGCTTAGCGAAATATTCCCCACCCTCGAAGAAATCGACTACGCCATAAACAATCTCCCGGAATGGATGGAAGACAAGTCCGCAAGCTGGACATTCTACTTTCCGACAAACAAGTGCCGCAGCCATTTCGAACCGATGGGCCGCGTGCTCATCATGTCGCCCTGGAACTATCCGCTTCTGCTTTCCATCTCGCCCATCGTCGCTGCAATCGCAGCTGGGAACGTAGTCATTGCAAAGCCGAGCAACAAGACACCCCATGTGAGCGCCTTCTTGAAGTCGCTTTTCGAAAACCTCTTCGAAGAAGATGAGGTCGCCGTCATCCTGGGTACAGGCGTCACCCTCGGGGAAGAACTCCTTTCGTCGCCATTCGACCACATGTTCTTCACCGGGAGCCCAAAAATCGGAGCTCACGTTGCAGAATGCGCAGCCAAAGTCCATGCAGGTGTCACGCTGGAACTGGGCGGCAAATCGCCCGCAATCATCCTAGATAAAGTCAACATCAAGGATGCAGCACAGAAGTTGGCCTGGGGCAAGTGCCTGAATGCAGGCCAGACATGCGTCGCACCGGACTACGCGCTTTGCCCGCGCAATCTCGTAGACGAACTTGCAAAAGGCGTTGCAGACAACATAAAGAGAATGTACGGCGAAACCGAAGAAGCGCGCAGGTCGTGCGAGTACTTCGTGCACACCATCCGGAGCGAAGCCGTCCGGCACCACAAGGAAATCATAGACGATGCGCTCGCGAATGGAGCCACCGCGGTAATCGGCGCGACATTCGAGGAACGCGACATAGAAGCCCGCTATACGCCCGCGACGGTGCTTACCGGCATCAAGCCCGACATGCTCATCATGCAGTCCGAAATATTCGGCCCAATCCTCCCGATTGTCGCTTACGACACCCTGGACGAAGCAATCTCGTTTATCCAGAACAGACCCAAACCCCTCGCCCTATATATCTTCGGGAAAGACGACGCGACCATCAACCGCATCATGTCGAACACGTCGTCGGGTTCCACCTGCGTGAACCACTGCATCTTGCAAATCGAGAACCTCTCCGTACCCTTCGGGGGCGTGGGCATGAGCGGCACTGGAAATTATCACGGGTACTACGGTTTCAAGACGTTCAGCCACGAAAGGAACGTAATGGAGCAGGGCTCCTTCGATACAATGCGGTTCTTTTACCCGCCCTACCACCAGGCAAGCGACAAGAGCCTCCGCGCGAGACTCCAGCGCCTTGCGAAGAAGATACTAGGGTAACAGCGTCGTTTATGCCCCTTCGACGTACAGTTTTTTCATCTCGTCGGTCAGGGCCATGGGGCGACCGCGGTTCAAGTCCACGAGCACCCACTGCGTCTCGGATTCAAAGATGACCTTGCCGTCGGATACGCGTTCGAATCGGCACTTACGCAGGCTCGCCACGCGGCCGTATGCAGCCACCCAGGTCGTCCCGCGGATTTCATCGTCCAAGAACGCCTGGTTTTTGTACTCGATGTGCTGCACGTGAATCATCCAGCCGGCACCCACGCTCCTCATCAGCTGCGTGCCGCCCACGGAATCGGAATGCGCAATCGCGATATCCTGTATCCACTTGACCGACCACACGTTGTTGAAGTGGTGGTTGTCATCAATCATCTCGGGCGTTACCTTGAACACTTGCGTAAACTGCATCGGGTTCACTGTTTCTTCCATCGCAATAGCCATAATATCCTCCGGCACCCACAATCTAGAAAAGTTTCCGTTCCGCGCAGGGATTATTCCACGAGCCGTTGCAATTCCCGTTTAGACTATTCATTTTTTTCTTCTGTCTTTTTCCTGCCGCATTTTTTTATATATATATCTAGAAAAACTATTTACAAGTGAGATTGTATGGATTGGAACGACTTTACTAGCCTTACCGCAGAAAATATGCAGGCCATATGGAACTTTGACACAAGAGACCCGTTCTCTATTCTCGGCATCCACCCGCTCGAAACAGACAAGGGAATCAAGACCGTCATCCGCACATACCAACCGCAGGCATCCTTTGTTCGTGGGGAATCGTGCGACGGCGAAGTGGAGTTTGATTTTGTAAAGCTCGGCAACACCGGATTCTTCGAAGCCATCCTGGACATGGACTACGAGCCGTTCTTCTACAACCTCATCATCAAGCAAGGCGACAAGAACGAATACACGCTGACCGACCCTTACGCCTTCCAGCCCGTTCTTTCGGAATTTGACCGCCACCTGATTTCTACCGGTACGCACTACGAGCTCTACCGCAAGCTGGGCGCAAACCTCGTGGAGCACCAGGGATTCAAGGGCGTGCAGTTCGCCGTATGGGCCCCGAACGCAAAATCCGTTTCCGTCGTCGGCAGCTTCAACAGCTGGGACGGCAGGCGCCACCAGATGCGCATGCTCGGCAGTTCGGGCATCTGGGAAATATTCATCCCGAACCTCGGCGAAGGCGAACTCTACCGCTTCGAGATTCACGGCGCCGATGGCAACCTGCACGTGAAGGTGGACCCGCTCGCAAAGCTCAGCGAAGTCCGCCCGGCCACGGCCTCCATTACCACTCACCTCGACGGCTACGAATGGGGTGACGACCTCTACATGAAGACGCACTGGGCAACGAAGGTTTTCGGATCTCCGATGAATATTTACGAAGTCCATGCGGGCTCCTGGAGGCGCGACCCGGCTAATCCCGACCGCTTCCTCAACTGGGACGAACTTTCCGAAACGCTTATCCCCTACCTCAAGGAGATGGGCTACACCCACGTAGAATTCCTGCCGCTCGCGGAACACCCGCTCGACGAATCCTGGGGCTACCAGGTGACCGGGTACTACTCCCCCACGAGCCGCTACGGTACGCCCGACCAGTTCCGCCACTTTGTGGACCTTTGCCACCAGAACGAAATCGGCGTGATTCTCGACTGGGTTCCGGCACACTTCCCCAAGGACGCTCACGCGCTTGGGCGCTTTGATGGCACCGCCTGCTACGAGCATGCCGACCCGCGCCAGGGCGAACACCCGCATTGGGGCACATACATCTTCAACCTGGGCCGCAACGAAGTCAAGAACTTCCTCATTGCAAACGCGATGTACTGGCTCAAGGAATTCCACTGCGATGGCCTGCGCGTCGACGCTGTTGCTTCCATGCTCTACCTCGACTACGGTAAGGGCCCCGGCCAGTGGGTACCGAACAAGGACGGCGGCAACATCAACTACGATACGCTCGAGTTCCTGAAGCACCTGAACAGCATCATGGGCCGCCTCACGCCGCACGCCATCCTCATTGCCGAAGAATCCACAAGCTTCCCGAGCATTACGCGCCCGCCGGAGCAGGGCGGCCTTGGCTTCCATTACAAGTGGAACATGGGCTGGATGAACGACTTCTTAAGTTACATCGAACACGAACCCATCCACCGCAAGTACCACCACAACCAGCTTACATTCAGCATGGTGTACGCCTACAGCGAAAACTTCATCCAGGTTTTCAGCCACGACGAAGTGGTGCACGGCAAGGGTTCCATGCTCGGCAAGATGCCCGGCGACAACTGGCAGAAGTTTGCGAACCTGCGTCTCACCTATGCCTTCCAGTATGCGCACCCGGGCAAAAAGCTCAACTTCATGGGCAACGATTTCGGCCAGTTCCGCGAATGGAACGAGAAGCGTTCGCTCGACTGGCACCTTATCAGCTGGGATAGCCACGGCAAGCTCCTCCAGATGATGAAGGTCCTAAACCACCTTTACAAGGAAAACGCGCCCTTCTGGGAAATCGACCACTATTACACCGGTTTCGAGTGGATCTGGTGCGACGACGCCGACAATTCCATCGTGAGTTTCGTGCGCAAGGACGATCACGGAAACCAGATTCTGTGCGTGTTCAACTTCACGCCGGTGGTCCGCAACGACTACCGCCTTGGGGCCCCGACTCGCGGCGCCTGGAAGGAAATCTTCAACACGGATTCCGAAATGTTCGGCGGTTCCAACGTCGGGAACTTCGGCGAAGTCTGGACGCAGGATATTCCGTGGCAGAACCGCGAATGCAGCCTGAGCATCCAGCTGCCGCCGCTCGCAGCCGTGTACTTCAAGCTCGAACGCTAGTTTGTCTTCCCCGCGAAGGCGAGGATCTAACTTAAAAACGGTTCAGTTCATCTGAACCGTTTTTTTTGCTTCGGTTTAAACAACGGAGGCGTCACATAATGCTTGGGGCGTAATTTCTTCGGTACATCGTAGCCAAGTTTTAAAAGCATCCGGACATAATCTTCGTTCTTCATGCGTATCCTGGACTTTTTCAGGATATTCAAGGACCCGTATTTCTTTTCATTCCGCAACACATCCAAAAGTCCATAAATAGAGAGGCAAGAATAAGCTAACGCACATGCAAAGATGTAAGCAAACTTATCTTGGGATGACGGGAAACGCCAAAAGAATACATAACTCACCACCATAACAGCCAACAAAACAAGCAAGATAATCAAACGGAATTTCCAATCGCAGCGAGCAATAAACCGTTTATCCAAAGCGGGCTCCAGCCGGCCGTATATAAGCTGTTCTCCCTTGCAATGCGGGCAGACTATAATGGGGCTCCCAAACATCAATGAATTTTTATCGTATGGATACGGATGGTCTTCGCCACACAGACGACAATGGAACTCGCCCACCTGCTCGTCGACGACACATTTCACTTCAAGTAAATCGCGGTTACTCCACTGGGATTCTTTCTTTTGACGCATAAGCCGGTCAAGTCTTTACAACAAATCTACTTTTTCGCTTCGGGATACTTGTATTCGAATTCCTTGTATCTTGTTTCGAGCAATACAAAGGATACCGTCGTGTAGAAATTTGCGCCCGACGAAATGTCAAGAGGGCCAGCCCCCACATTTCTGATGCCACTCCTGATGCGCAACCCAAAACGGGCAGAACCTGTAGTATTAACGTACATGTCCACTAATGCGCCAGCCCCGAACACCGGCGAAAGCGCATCCTCGAAGGTGTCCTCATCCCATCTCAGTTCGTTAATTCCGAGGCCTATCCCGGCATAAAGCCGCAAGAAGAACCTATCCGTATGGAATACGGTCGCACCGACATCTACACCAAAACCACCACCGGTAAAGTTCAATTCTTCTTCGCCAGTATACCTATTCAAATCAACAGCAAGCCGCAATTCAAAAAGGATGTTGTTGCGAACATAATCCAAATCTGCAGTAACCCCCAGACCATCGTCAAGACGTTTCGACACATCGCCGAGCATCATATTGTACGATACGCCCACTGCGACACACGCATAACTTTCCAAGTCGTAGCCTTCCTTGTGCCAGAATCTCTGGACAAGATATCTCAACTGATTATCGTTAGTCAAGTCGCTAGTATACTTCTCAATCATCTCGCCCAATTCCTGGCGGGAAACATTCATGCAACCGGCAATTAAAATTCTCGCATAGGCGCGGTCGCTTGCATCTGGAATCGGCGCCAGCAAGCCTTCAAGTTCCCCCGAAACCATCCGCTTTCTAAAATACGCCTTCAGCGCATCCCCAAAGCGGTCGTAGTTGCCGGGTGAAGATTCATACTTACTTACGGAATCCACATTGGCAATAAACGCATAATCCTTTTGCAAGAAACGGACCAGAATGACCTCGTTATCCTGGAACAGAGGCTTCGTATACCCCACACTGTCGGCAAAGGCCGCAGCATCCTTTTCAATCAGCACCAGCTGTTCAACCTGCCCTTTTTCGAGAGCATCCGCTGCCATTTGCCGGAATTTCTGATTTGCCCTGGACAAGGCAATATCCTTATCCAAATCATAGCCACCATCGGCAAAAGCCATTGCCACACATAAGAGTATAAAACAAAATAGACGAATCATAAAACAAAGATATCAATTTACCGGCAAATTCGTTGGTTCCGGAGTCATACAAGCACCCGAATACTGGGCTTCATCATCATACAACCGCCCCCCCCATCCCTCCGCAAGCCTTATACAAAAAGGGATTGACGCTCAAAAAAATTTTTTTCATCAAACATCTTACATGCAAAAACAGCACAGCATCTTTTTTCGTTATTTTATTCATACAATTATTAATTTGTGTATACATACAAAGTATATTATAAGAACTTTATTTTCTTAAGGAGAAAAAAATGAAAATATCCCCCATATTAATCACCACACTGGCCGCATCCCTAGGTTTTGCACAGGTACAAGTAACCGGTACAAGACCCAACACGGAGGGAGAGTACGCGCCCAAACTCACAATTAAAAACACAAGCGCAACACAGACCTTTGTAGGGTTTAAATTGTACGCTTATTTTGAAAATGAAGACCGCAATGCACAGCATTACTTTGTAGACTTTACAGGTTCAGGCGCATTTGTACAGCCAATGGGCACTAAGACCCCAGGGAGTCCTTACGTATATAGGGTCGAAATGGATTTTGCCGATGTTGTTCTTCAACCAAATCAGGAACTGCCACCACTAACCTATTTCGGAGTCTACAAACACCCCGCATATCCCGGCAGCAACTGGTTCGGTTTCTATAACGACCGTCGATTCAACGATATCGTCATCGAATCAAAAACAGGGCGGCTCCTGCATTCAAGGCATCCCAACTTCAAATCTAGAGTCGGCACACCAGGATTCCCCTGCTCAATTTCAAACGTCGGAGCAGACATGTACTTCGTTCTTGACACGGAAGACAACAATAACGAATCAGGCGTTACAGGCGACAATGGTTTTAGAGGCGTTCTAAAACACAATAGTAAAAAAGACATCCGTTTTCATTATTGTATCGAAGACTTCCGCGACTTCAAACCCGTTCCTTACGACTACGTGGTTTTGAGATTGGACGAGAATTGCCCCAGTGGTACACATCCTTTCGCTCGCATTCACGACACAGAAGATAAAAACAACAAGAACTACGTAAATGGACATATCAGGCCTAGTGTTATCGACAAGGATCACGCCCGACTGGAGTACTGTTTCGTACCGCTCACTCCTAACGCACCGTACGAATTCCCACTTGAAGGCAACAATTACGAATTCTTCGCCAATAGATCCTCCACCAACACCGTTGCCATAGCCACCGCCCATATTGACGACGAAGATAAAAACAATGAAAACGGTTGGGATTTTTACGGAATGGACGATGAGAACAGTACGAACTACAAACCGGGAATTGTAAATCGTATAAAAAGCATTGTTTACGCCAACGGTAAAGATACAGATTACAAACTCATCAAGAGAAAAAATTCCTTGAAGAAACGCGCGGAAGTCGCAAGCGCCGACGCTCCGGTCCCGACAGACAACATGGTCGTCGTCAACAAACCCGCAGCCGCAGCGCTTAGAGGGTTCGACCATTCTTCTGTAAGCTTTGAAATCAAGACCGCAGGTAACGCCAAGGTTACCATCACGAACGCGAAAGGCGCCGTGGTTGCAAATATCGCAAAGGAAAACCTGGAACCGGGAATCCACACTGTACAATGGCATTCCGGTATCGTGCCCAGCGGACTTTACATCTTGAAGATTGAACACAACGGCAAGACTACCGCTAATTCTGTCATCTTGAAGTAAAACAGAGCCTTCTACGTAAAAAGATTGCGACCACTAGGCCGCAATCTTTTTTTATACCTTACTCGAACTTCTCGATATAGTTTCTAAGCAAGAGGCTTCCCAGCCTCCATTTATAACCAAAAAAAGCCCCGCCGGGGATTCCGGCGAGGCGATTTTCGTTCGCGCTTTAGCGATTACTCAATCGTGATGAGCGTGATGGTGCGCTTGCCGACCTTGATCGGCTTGCTCACGTCAACACCCTTCTTGGCCTTCTTGGACGGATCGTTCGCCCAGCCTTCCTTGAGCTTTTCGGAGCTCTTGTCAAGCGTCTGGACTGTAGCCTTGCCCTTGAAGCCCGGAATGTCGAGCTTGAGTTCGTAGTCGCTGTACGGGCTCTTGTTGATCACGAGGAGGCTCTTCTTCTTGCCGTTCTCGGTGTAGTAGGTCGTGATGAGCGATTCCTTGTCACCGGTAATCACGGTCTTGAGGAGCTTGCCGCGGAGAGCGTCAGACGCCATCTGGAATGCCCAGTAGCTCGGGCGCGGGCAGTTCATGCAGTCTTCTGCAGAACGGGTCAGGTAACCGTAGTCACCGCCTTCCGGAGTGATGTCGTTGTGGATATCCCAGTACTGTGCGTTGTCCACGTTTTCG
>JBGUQN010000071.1:0-26051 GCA_045131085.1 Fibrobacter sp. | reverse complement strand
AAATTTTAGAGGCGAGAAACCTCTACACAGCAGTCTTCAGAGAATCCTTCGAAACAAGATCGCCATTGAGGAATCTGTGTAGAACGGAGTTGATGAGTGTCTGGTAAGGAATCCCCTCCACCTTCGCACGAGCCTTCATCCCTTCGATGTTTTCAGGATCAAGCCTCATGGACACCATCTGCTTGCGACGCTCCTTCACTGAGGCAATTACCTTAGACAATGCTCCCGGGCCGGAAAATGACAAGCCATTTGCCTCAGCCCACTTGTGTTCCGCATCAGCTTCGGCTTCCGTTATATTCTCGTAGTGCTTGGCAATTTCAATCTCTTTTTTAGTAAGTCCCTTGTACATGTATTACCTCCTCGGATAGCAGGTGATAAGTGTCGCTGTTTCCCAGTTAAAAACGAAAGACCATTTTTTCCCGTCAATCGTCTTTGTCAGGATTAGGGCGGACTCGTCAACTTCCGACACATCGTAGGATTCCCAGTCTTCGGCATCGAAAGCTTTCCGGACAGCCTCTTCGGAAATATTCCGTTCCGCCATCCTTTGCGCCGCATGTTCGCTTATTTTTATATCCATAATATACCCTTTTATATTGACATTGTCAATACATTTCTGTTTTTATTTTCCTTTTTCCCCATTTTTGCCTCATAAACAAAAAAAAGACCGCATCCATATAATCCTCGACTTCGAGAATCGGAACTATATGAATACGGTCGTTGGCAGAGTTGTCCGTCAACTATGTCGAAAGTCAATATACAAAAGCGAACGTGAGAAAACCATAATTCGTAAAATACTCTAGAAAGTTTTTTACATTGTCCCTTTGTATGACCCCAGCATGGTACCCGTGGGCAGGGCCCGCCATTCTAATCGCCATAGGCATGTTCCTTATAGTCATGTCTTACGGGGCGCTCATCCAAAGCAAGCGAACGGGCAGGCACATTTCCGGCATTCCCTTTTTCGGAGGACTATTCGTTTTCCTCGGATTCATCATATCGCCAATCAAGTGGCTTGCATTCCTCGCGCTACTAGATTACAGCTACGCGATGTTTGTTTACTGTCTGCTGTCGGAGAGATTCTGGCAGGACAAAAAGAAATAATCGTCAAAAAAATCAGTCCTTTACGCAGCGAACAGAGAACGCATCGCCCTTTTCGTAGAAACCTACGCCTGCATATTCGTATTCGTAATAGAAGTACAAGGTATGCGCTGTCTCCGGGTCTTGCTCCGTGGCACTCCAGAAATCGGAGCCATCACCAAGGCCATCAAAAGAGCCATCTTCGATCCTGATGCCGGCTGGCAGGACATTAAAGCCGAAAGTATCTGTTCCGTTTCCGTCTTCATTCCAGCCGCTCTGCGACTTAAGAACCGTGCCCGCGATAGAATACCCGCCAACGTGGACGAGCATGTTCGAGAAATCGCGATAGTCCGGCAAATGCCACCCGTCAGGGCAAATACCATGCACCACATCGGGCAAGATATTCTTGCTACTTTTCATATAGCCGCAATCCTGCGGGTTCTCGCTATCCGTCGCAAGCGCAACAGAATCAATTGCCGCAGCCCAAGTGTAAAGGCGGCCATACTTAGCGCAGTTATCGGGCTCATCGCCATAGCACCAACTCTTGCCTTTGAGGCTCGGAGTCTTTGCGCTATCCGCATAATTCAGGTTTTCGGCCATCCACCATTGGTTTCCAAACTTCACGGTCTTGTAGGTTCTGCCGTCCCGTTCATCTTTCAGCTCGCCATATTCGCAATTATCCCCCGTTTCTGTTTTGCAGGCAACCGGCATCACAAAGGAACTGGAAGAAAGACTGGATCCTTCGCTGCTGCTCAAGATGACGCTACTCGACGAGGATTCCTTCTTGTCCGCAGAACAGCTGGACTCCGGCCGTTTTGCCGAATTGCTCGACTTTATACTGCTGCTAGATTCCGGGTCGGGGCCCGGATTGACAGACGAAGAGGACGGTTCGTCGTTGTTCGGGACGACACTGCTGCTGTTATCATCACCGCATGCCGAGAGCACTGCCAGCACCAAAATGGCTCCTATCGCCAAAATCTTTTTCATTTCCTAACCCTCAGGTCACAACGACCACTTTGTCTTCAAAAGACTTCATATAAGTAAATATACACTAAACCACGCCAAAACACGTTCAACAACTTGACGTGCGTGCCGCATTATCCTATTCTTTCCGAAAAAGTTTCAAATGGAGAAAAAAAATGAAGTTCAAAACCCTTACAATTCTTGTGCTTAGCTGCATCTTTTTCTACGGCTGTGCAGCCACTCTTCCTATGAAGGAGCCTGGCGAAAATAACGCCTTGGTCGCCATTCGCAGCCAGGCAAGTGGTTCTTACTTCATTGGACTTGGGTTAGGCCTCTTTGGAGATGAGCCCTTGCAGTTTATTTTGAAGAACAAAAAAACTAACAAGGAATATGTATGCAAGCGCTTCAACGATAAGATTTGCGTCGCCGCTAATATTCCGGCGGGCGAATACGTAGTGACTACAGCAAATTCTCCGCTCAAGCAGCCTATCGTAGGGACTCCTGTCAAGGTTGAACTTGGCGATCATAGATTAGACATTTCTGTAGAACCAGATGTGAACTACATGGGCAAATTCGTAATCAAAACAGAGCAAGATGGCACTGTTCTTAAGGTTGCTTCCTGGGAAAATCAGGTTTTGTCTAGCGAAGACAAAGCGTTAATGGATGAAATTATGGCAAATAATGCCGAATCCGGCTGGAAAATGTCCTCGCCCGAAGTTTCGCGCGATTAGCACTCCCTTAATCCATTTTTATCTTGTAGCCGTCTTCGGGGCGAATCCAATTTTCGATAAACGACTTCTTGTAATCTTCATTCGGGTTTGCCAGTTTAATGGCAGAACCAAGATAAAGCATGATTATCTTTTTTGCGTGCTCACGAGCCATCCGCTTAAGTTCGACGCCGTTTTCTTCTTCGTACTTTTTCTGTTCGGCAATAAAGAACTGCTTAAAATCTTCAAACCTGATATCGTTAAACCAGCCGTTCTTCTCCCAAAAGACCTGGATGCTTTCAAAATCGATACTATGACTCAATATCTTTGGTTCGGGGAGGTAAATAAAAATGCTCTTTGTAAGGGGGTCGACATTAATACTGATGTCCTTCAAATCATAGCCCAGTTTAACATCGCCTTGATACACCAACATGAGTTCCTTGATAGACTTATTGATGCGCCAATCGGGCATATACTTCAGGAGTTTTTTGGAATCCTGGTAATTCGCATTTTTCCTATAATGGTGATGGAGCGTGGCCAGTTCAGAAATTTCATTAATTTGCTGTTCCACAAACGCGCTCGTGATTTGAGGGCCCTTGGAGTCGGCTGCTTCCAGTTTTTTCACGACAAAAACAGTCGCAACAACCGTTGCACAAAGGAGGATAACGAGGGACGTTATCTTAATTATCAATTTCATCGCAGACCTCCTTTAAACAAGTCCACCGCCATTACGATAATATAATCTCACAATTATGACAAATCAAGTTTTTATCCAATAATTCTGCATTCTCTTATTTTTTTATATTCTAGGCCAACGGTTCCATACCTGAAAAATCCTTATGATTCTCCGCAAACCCGATTTTTACGACAAATTCAAGTGCATCGCCTCCCGATGCAGCGACACCTGTTGCGTCGGGTGGGAAATCGACGTAGACGAGCACTCACAAGAAGTGTACCGCAAGGTGGCCGGAGCTTTCGGCGACAAACTGCGCGCAAACATTGAAGACGGGCATTTCAAGTTACTCCCACAAGACCGCTGCCCTTTTCTGGACAAGGAAAACCTCTGCGAAATCTACAGGAACCTAGGTGAAGGAGCCCTCTGCGACATCTGCCGGGAACACCCGCGATTCGTAGAGGTCTACGGCGACATCATGGAAAAGGGGCTCGGGCTCTGCTGCGAAGAGGCCACAAGGCTTCTGCTCGAAGGCGAAGGCCCGCTCGCGTTCACTACCGGAGAATGCGACGAGCCCGAAGATGAAATCGATGAGGAAGACCGCGAAATCCGCGACCAAGTGCTTTACGAACGCGAAAAAATCTTCAGCATTCTGGCGGACGGGTCTAGGCCCCTCGTAAACAGGCTATACGAAGCATTCGGCTACACAGAACAGAACCCGTTCGCGCCATTCGAAAGCGCAAGCGACGCCGTAGAAACCCTCGCCAAAACGGTAAGTTTCGGCCCTGCGTGGGACGACGCCCTGAAACGCATCAGGGCAAGCCTTGACACCACCGGCAGTACAAAAGAAATCTGCGACGAAGGGTATTTTTCCGAAAACGAGAGCGCACGCCTCCTCGCCTACCTGGTCTACCGGCATTACGCCAAGTGCCTTTTCGAAGGCCTCGAGCAGGGCAAACTGAAATTCGCCACATTCTTCTGGAACATCGCACGGTTCTTCACGCGCGAACTAGGCGGAAAAATAAACGCCATCAAGATTCTCTCGCGCCAGCTGGAATACTGCGAAGAGAACATGGAATTAATAGAAACCGCGCTGGACGGCTAAAAAAGCTACGTAATTTTACGAAGGGTAAACACGACAGAAGACGGTTTCCCTTCTTCGTCCTTTTCCACCAGGATGAACGACAGCTGGACCCTACCGTGCAATTTGCCCGTACATTCCCTGTAAATCATGCTTTCCTTTTCCAAGCGGGAAGAAAGCGTCTTGAGATCCAGGAATTCAAGCATCTGCTGCTTATCCTCGGTTTCAACGAGAGCAAATACAGCCCGCTCGATATTTGTCGCAAGGTCATCTTCATCGCGAACGACATCCGAAACAAACCTGTCGCGCTGCACCACCTCATAGGTATTGTGCTTCAAGTCAACGACATAGACACACTGGTAAAGTGTCGTAACCGCCTGTGTCACGCGGGCCTTGCGTTCTTCATCACGAGTTTTCTGTACAAGCACCCTGTTGTTGTCATAAATTTCGCGGAAATAATTCGAAATGCGGCTGCACAAGTAATAGCCGGCGACACCAATAGCAATCGATTCTATCGTGTAACCGCTCATAACTCCCAGGAACCATTCCAGCGGTTCATGGATGTCATTGCGCAAACTGAACCTGAAGTCGCTCACAACTGCGTTCGACAGGAGAATCATCATGTAGTTCATCACCACACTGATAACGTATATGCGCTTTTCGCAATAGAACAGGCTCACCATCGGGACTAGAGCGTACGTTATATACACGCCGACACGTGCTGTGCACATGAACATCAGCACGAGCATAAAACCGACAAGGCCCCAGAAAACGGTGACCATGTTCAAGGGGAAATACTTATTCAGGATGCGCTGCCCTACCGACAAAAGAATCAGCGAGACAGAAATGCCAATACACGTGGTATATGTAACGTCACAATACCCTAAAAAACGATCAAGGGCTATAGCAGGGCCAGCAAATGCGCAAAAAAGAAGAATCCGAGACAAGGATTCGTTCATAGAGCGCCTGTTCCGAAGAATAAAATTCTCGTACTGGCTTGTTCGGCCGGTTTCTTTTTCCATAGATTTTTCCCAAACTTCACCCCCTAACGCCCTAATGAGATAAAATAACAAAAGTTGCAGCAAAATGAAATGGCTGCAACTTTATTGTAAGTATTAATTATGCCTTGGCGCTGCTTCGCAGCGCAAGGCTTGGCTCAACTATCGTCCTTGGCGCTGCAACCTGCCTTGGCGCTGAGGGCTACCTGCCTTGGCGCTGCTTCGCAGCGCAAGGCACTGTAGATTTGCCAATGTCGGAACGCAAGCGTTCCGCCGCTGTCAAATCTACCTGCCTTTTTTCATCTGCTTCAAGAGGGCGCTCATCTTCTGGGGCTGGGCAACTGCCGGCTTCTTGGGAGCAAAACCCGGGCGTTCCTTGCCCGCAATCTTGTTCTTCAAGTCAGCGATTGTCGCATGGCCCTGGATGCCACCCTGCGGGCGACCACCACGGTCATCACGACGGCCACCGAAGTTGCCACGCGGACCGCCGACACGCTGGCCGCGCGGGCCACTAGCGCCTGCACCTGCCACACCGTCGGTAGATTCCTGCTTCATCGAGAGGCTGATGCGTTTCTGGTTCGCATCGACAGCAACAACGCGCACCTTCACGACGTCGCCCACGGTCAGGACTTCCTTCGCGTCGGTCACGTACTTGTCGCTGATTTCAGAAATATGCACAAGGCCATCCTGGTGAACGCCGATGTCCACGAAGGCACCGAAGTTCGCCACGTTCGTGACCACGCCTTCCATCCAGCTACCTGTAACGAGGTCGTTGATGGTCTTGATGCGGTCATCGAACTTCGCGTAACGGAATTCCTTACGCGGGTCGCGGCTCGGCTTCTGCAGTTCCCTCACGATATCGTCGAGAGTAGCCTTACCCACCTCGTCGGAGAGGAACTCATCAATCTTAATCGCCTTGACTGCTTCGGAATTGCCCACGATTTCCTTCACGGGGACGCCGACCTTCTCGGCCATCTTCTCCACGAGGGCGTAGTTTTCGGGGTGGACAGCAGAATCATCGAGCGGGTTTTCGGCACCCGGAATGCGCATGAAGCCTGCAGCCTGTTCGAAGGCCTTCGGACCGAAGCCCTTCACCTTCTTCAAGTCTTCGCGGCTGGCAAACGCGCCGTTCTCTTCGCGGTACTTCACGATAGCTTCGGAGAGCGTATTGCTGAGGCCCGCCACATGAGAGAGGAGCGGAGCGGAAGCGCTGTTCACGTCGACACCGACCATGTTCACGCAGCTTTCCACCACTTCGTCGAGGCGCTTCTTGAGTTCGCGCTGGTTCACGTCGTGCTGGTACTGGCCAACACCGATGGACTGCGGGTCCACCTTCACGAGTTCGGCAAGCGGGTCCTGCAGGCGGCGGCCAATGGAAATAGCACCGCGGGTCGTCACGTCTTCCTTCGGGAATTCCTGGATGGCGATCATGCTTGCACTGTACACAGAAGCGCCGGCTTCCGAGACGATAACGCGCGGCGGAACCTTGCCCTTGAACTTGAGGGCCATTTCGCCACAGAAGGCGTCGGTCTCGCGGCTTGCGGTACCGTTACCGATGGCGATGAGGTCAATCTTGTACTTGTCGATAAGCTGCATCAGGTACACCGCCGCACCAGCCTTGTCGTTGTGCGGCTCGTGCGGCTTGATGATACCGTGGTCGAGGAACTTGCCGTTTTCGTCGAGTACGGCCACCTTGCAGCCGGTACGGAAACCCGGGTCGAGCGCAAGCACGGCCTTGTGGCCGGCAGGGGCGGCAAGCAGAACGTCCTGGAGGTTCTTGCTGAACACCTTGAAAGCTTCTTCTTCGGCGCTGTCCTTCAACAGCAGGCGCACTTCGCTTTCCATGCTCGGCTGAAGCAGGCGTTCCCAGGCGTCCTGGCACATGGCTTCCAGGTACGGAGTCCAAGTCGTCTCGCCCTTGATAATCTGGGTCTTGAGGTAACCGACCATTTCGTCATTCGGCACCTCGATGGAGAGGCGCAGCACCTTCTCCTTTTCGCCACGGCGGAGCGCCAGCATGCGGTGGCTCGGGATTTTCGACACGGGTTCGCTAAAGTCGTAGTAATCCTTGAACTTGGTTTCCTGCTTTTCGAAGTCCTTCTTGACCTTGGAAACCATCACGCCGGTCTTTTCCATCTTGGCGCGGAGGTACTGGCGGAATTCGGTATTGTCGGCAACCTCTTCGGCGAGGATGTCGGCGGCACCCTTGAGGGCAGCCTTCGGGTCGGCAAGGCCCTTCTCCTCAGAAAGGTAGATACGGGCAATTTCTTCGGCGGTGTTGCCGGTGTTTTCCTGTGCCCACATCAGGCGGGCCAGCGGTTCAAGACCGAGTTCCTTCGCGATGGTCGCACGGGTGCGCTTCTTGGGCTTGTACGGAGCGTAAATGTCTTCGAGGAGGGTCTTGTCCTTGCAGGCCTCGATCTGCGCCTTCAGTTCCGGCGTCATCTTGCCCTGTTCCTCGATGCTCTTGATAATCGTTTCCTTGCGGTCGGTCAGTTCCTGGAGGTAGTCGCGACGGTGACTGATATCGCGCAGTTCAATTTCGTTGAGGGTTCCCGTCTGGTCCTTACGGTAACGGGCGATGAAGGGGACCGTGCCCCCCTGGTCCATGAGTTCAAGCGCCTTTGCCACGCGCCATACTTCGAGTTTCAGTTCTTCGGCGATAACTGCAGAAAAATCCATCTGATATTCCTACTTGTATAATCCGTTTCCGGATTTTAGGGTCATAAATGCCCTGGGTTGACACGAGCGGGCCCCGTGGATGCCCGCACCCCCGTTCGGGGGTAAGCGGAATATAGCAAAAGAAAATGTCAGTTTTGTGACATAAATCAATCTTTCTGAAAGGGGATTCCATGGCCCAAAAAGCCCAAAAACAACCTATTTCGTTGAAAATCAACAAGTTACGCCTATTTAGCCATTTTTTGACTTTTTTCCACCCGCCCCCAAAAAAACATATTTTAAAGGAAAGGTGTCAAAATGGAGGATGTGATGAAAAAATTTCTTGCCGTAGCCGCGTGCGCCCTGTTTGCCGGCTGCCTCGAGCCGCAGGACGTCAAGGTGGAAAAAACCTCGCAAGCCCAGTCGCCCAAAAACGAAACTGTTTTCGACGACGACCTGGAATGGATTTCCGTAAAATCCGTCCGCATTCTTTCTACGGGAGACAAGCTCGACGAAATCGACCGCATCAACATCAGTTCCAAGCAAGATATAGAAAGGGCCCTGAAAGAAGGGGCTCTCCACTGGATTACAGATTCCATTTTCGTACGTCAGTCTCGCCAGAACGTGCTTATCAGGGAATACAGGCGCGACGCCCCGAAGTTCTACGAATACCCGCGCGGCAAGTATGTACTGGAATTCGTGCCTACCTTGAATAAATAGAAGAATCTACAGAATAATAACGCCTATGAGTGAATCCGTACCACAAGGACGGGTTTTCACTTACACGCGCTTCGAGCCAGCGATTGTACGCATCGATTACAGCGGAAGGCGTATTTTCGTTTGTGTGGAATTCAAGCTCGTCGGCATGGAGTATGCGCTTTGGGCAAGCCTTGCCACATGGCGGCACCTCTTCCAGCCAACACACATACACAGGCGTCCCGGGACGGTGCCGGAGCAAAAAGTCCGGAAGCGGATTCATGTTCGCGCTTTGCCCAAGGAATTCCCCCAGAAGGGCACTCGGGATACGGCTGTCCTGATCGGCGAGCAGGCAGAATAGTTTGCCCTCGGCAAGCAGACGTAAAAATTCCCGCGGGGTGCGGGCGTCCACGCCATAGCTCCGGCCATCGACGGCCCGGATATTCTTATCTAGAATGCGGTTGAGCCAGGCGGGCTTGACCGGAATGTAGCTTGCCACAAGCGGGACCCCGAGCCTGCAGAGCCACGGGCCGATAGCCTCGTAGTTCCCGAAATGCGCCGTAAGGAAGATACCTCCCCCGCGCATTTTTTCTAGAACCGGGGCGGAACCTTCCGCAAGGCAGAATTCCAGACCGCCCTGCCTGTAGGGGTATGCCGCGGTTTCGGCGGGCAACTTCTTGAATGTTGCAAAACCGAAAAGCAGTTCGCCCGCATGATACGCGAGGTTATTGACAAGAGTGCGGTAAAACGCGCGGTTATCAGCCGGAGCAATGGCCGCAGAAACATGCCGCAAGTTCGCATATACGGTGGCGCGCTTCCACCCCGTAAGGCGGAGCAGCGAACCTGCACACTGTGAAAAAACTCCAGCGAATGTCCTGCGAACTAGATTCATTACAGACTACAATATAAAATCAAAAAAAGACTTTTTCCAATAAATTCCCAAAATCTACGATACAAAACATGCAAAATAATGTGGCGTACGTTACACATTTCCGCAAATCGTTCGGTTACGCATAAGTTTGCAGAACAAAATACATACAGCCTTAGCACTTTGTAAAAAAAAACATATATTACTACGTACAAACTCAGGTAGGAGAGCAAACCATGAAAAAAACACTCAGTAGAACCCTTTGCACCGTAGCATTCGGCCTGGCAGCAGTACAAACCGCCGAAGCTGCAAAAACCCTAAACATTCTTTTGCCCAATGAGAGTGAATGGCAAGGCGACATACCGACGCTTTCTTATACAGACAACGGAGAAAAGAAAACCATCGACCTGGTGCCCGTTGCCGACAAATGCGGGTGGCTCCAGGCTACCTTCGACAAGGCCCCGAATGATGCCATCATTGGCCTCAAATACAATTCCGAACTGAAACTGGGCGTCAACGGCCTGTGGGACAACGACGACAAAGCCGACCCGATTGACCTAAAAAACATTTCCGAAGCACTCAAGACTGACAACCTCTACTTCATTCCTGACGATTTAGACTGGCCCAGCCCCGATGGCCAAGGTTGGTTCGCAGAATTCCCAGATGTCTTAGGAATTTGCCAATTCAACCTGGCCTCCATAATTTACGACCAGTCCCAGAATACATTGTTAACCCCAACGGCCGATTCGAGCGGATGCAACGGGCTGCAAAAGGGTATCGTAAAAACAGAACTCAGTGAAGACGCCAAGCCCGTATTCTCGGACAGCGAAAACGCAAAGAAGTGTTTCAATGACGCAGCATCTTTCAACAACCTGTTCAAGACCGCCAGCGATCCTAGCACAATGCAATGCCTTGACATGCCGTTCAAGCATTATGATGGCGATTTTCAGTGGGTAACCTATGCCGATTCTACGACTAGCAGCATCAGCAACACATCCATGTTCTGCGGAGAATCGCACGCCACATTCACATACTTCGAAGGCATGAATTTCACATTGTCCAATCAGGACGACATGTGGGTATTTATCAACGGAAAACTGGCAATCGACAAGGGCGGCTCCAACGACACCACTCCCGTACAGTTTGCCCTGAAGGATCTCAATACCACCTATGGCAAAGATTTCCTCGTTTCCGGCAGGGATTACTCGCTTGAAATCTTCTACTGCAATCGCCATTCAGGTGCCCCCAGCTTGAACGTCAAGGCAAACATGTTTGTCAAGCAATCCACCGGCATCGACCTCACAACCGAAGCAGTGGAAAATGGCTTGAAATTTAACATCTGCACGGTAATGGACTTTGGTGGCGACTGCGAATCCCTTGCATTGATTAGCGCTAGCGAGAACATAAAGTGCGGTGAAGAAATCACCAGTCCGATTAAATACTCCATCACCACACGAACAGGCGAACAAGCTGAAGGCTGTGACATATGCAGTGCACTTCCGGCCGGACAAGTTTCCCTCGGCGGTTTCGACTTGACTAACCCCAAGGTTCCCGTAATCAATCAACAACGTATCACGGGTCTCCAGCCGGGTACCTACCGCCTTTACATCGAAATTGGCGGCAAGAGGGCTTTCTACCAGTTCCGCATCCATGACGAAACCGAAGCCATCCACACAAGTGGAGCCAAAATTGCCCAATCCGGCTTCGACATTACGATGGCAGGCCAGCACCAGTTTGCCATCGTGACCAGCAGCCAGAACCTCAGCAAGACCTACGTGGTCATGGACCTGCAGGGGAAAATTGTGAACAAGGGCGTAATAAATTCAACAGAAATGCTCGTTCCGGCACTCATCCCGGGTTCATACGTTGTCAAAATAGGGGCTGATTACAGACGGGTGAACATTCGCTAATCGCAATTCGTTTATTATATTGCATAGAGAAGGCTGAACCACCCCAAATCCAAGGTAGCCATGTCTGCAAAAGTAACGAGTAGCGATAAAATAGAAGATCTGTTCCCGGAGACCCCCATCCGTAAAATCATCACGCCGATGGAACGGCTGATGAAGGTGGAGACTACCGGGGGCATCGTCCTTATCATCATGACGGTTGCCGCCCTCCTGTGGGCGAACCTGAGTCCAGAAACGTACCACCACTTCTGGCATATGCCGTTTGCGCTTACCATCGGTAGCTGGATTGGCAGTGCTGACCTGCATTGGCTCATCAACGACGCGATGATGACGATTTTCTTCTTCAACATCGGTCTCGAGGTCAAGGGAGAAATGACCTACGGCGAACTCAGGAACCCGAAGGCGGCAAGCCTTCCGGTGATTGCGGCGGCGGGCGGTATGCTCTTCCCCGCACTCATCTACCTGCTGCTCTGCCCGCACGGCGAAAACACCGCCGCACACGGCTGGGGTGTGCCGACAGCGACTGATATTGCATTCGTAGTGGGCTGCATGGCCATTCTCGGCAAGAAGGTTCCGCATGCTCTCCGCGTAATGATCCTGACTCTTGCTATTGCAGACGATATCGGCGCAATCCTCGTGATTGCCATCGGTTACCCGAGCGGCGACGGCATCAACTTCATCGCCCTCGGTACGGGTATCGCCCTGCTCGTGCTTATAAACGTTCTCTTCCGCATCGGCGTACGCAACCTGCTCTTGCACGGAGTCATCGGCATTGCCGTATGGGCATTCTTCGTAAAGAGCGGCGTGCACCCGACCATCGCCGGCGTCTTGCTCGGCCTCTCCGTTCCGGCAAAGCCAGTCCTTGCCAAGGGCAGGCTCGCCCACTTTGCAGGCAATGTTGGCGGAGCCCTTTCGGGCGAAGCAAAGGACCGCAACGAGCAGTACGAAGTATTCACGCTCCTCAAGCGCGGCGCCCGCGAAAGCATTTCGATGCAGGAACGCCTTTTCAAGCCCCTCGTCCCGTGGGTAAACTTCTTCATCATGCCGTTGTTTGCGCTCAGCAATGCAGGTGTCGAAATCAAACTTGGAGGCGTAGAGGTCCCGGTGATGGGAGCCGTCGCGCTCGCCCTTATCCTGGGCAAGCCCATCGGCATTTTCCTGTTCAGCCTGCTCGCCGTCAAGATTGGCGTATCGGTCAAGCCCAGTTACAGTTGGAAAATCCTGTGGGGTGGCGGCATGCTCGCCGGTATCGGCTTTACGATGGCCCTGTTTGTTGCAAACCTTGCTTTCGACGTGGGCGACCGACAGGATTCCGCAAAGCTCGGTATATTGCTCGGTAGCTTCTGCGCTGCGATTCTCGGCACCATCTACATGAGCATCGTATCGAAGGTAAAAAGCGAATAGAACTTAGATGGCGGACTTAAGTCCGCCATTTTATTATCAAGTTCAAAAAATCCAGCAAATAGATAAACATGCCTCATTTCGTCTACATGCTCCGTTGTGCGGGGAACCGTATCTATACGGGTTATGCCGTCGACGTCGAGGCGCGGTTCGAACAACATAAATCCGGAAAGGGAGCGAAGTTCACTCATGCGTTCCCGCCGGAATGCATTCTACAAAAATTCGAACTGAATTCTTACGAGGAAGCGCTCCGGCTGGAAGCGCGTATCAAGAAGCTAGACCGCCCAGGCAAAGAACGCCTTGCCGCCGGCGACCCGGAACTGACCGCAGAACTCCTCGGCGGGCTCGGCGAGACACTCGACCAGAAGAAAAAACGCCTAAGGAAGGATGCCCGCAAGAAAAAAGAAACCCGCGAGAGGAAATCCACCCGCGGGATCAAGGCAGGACACTCCGACCTGCCTATATCTAACGAAAGCTAGCGAACAGCCACCTTCTTGCTGAGCAAGACCTTCCCGCGGGCATCAAGGAACTTGACTACATAGGCCCCCGCCGGGACCTTCGTGAGGCTCACACGGGCATTGCCGGAGACCGTTTCCGCAAGCACCTGCTTGCCGTTCACGCCGAGCAGTAATACCTTGCCCTCGACGGAGGTATGGACCAGCAGGTCGCGATTGTGAACCTGCACGGAAAGATTCAACACGCCAGCCACATTGCGAGCATCGCGCATCCTGGTAATGAATTCCGTGCCTTCGGGTGCACCCACGATAAGCCCGCGGCCCACCGTACTCATGTACACCACACCGAACGTGTTCATGTCACCCTGCACGAAGTTTCCGTTACCCGGGCCACCGAACTGGTGCATGTCATCGTTCACGCGTTCGAAAGTTTTGCACTTGTCGGTGCTGCGGTAGATGCCAATCGGGTCACCTTCCTTCGCTGCACCCCAGATAAAGATAGTCTCGTAGTCGGCACCTTCCTTGGCCTTGCCTATACCCACGGCAATTGCAGTCGATGCGCCTTCGCAGCGGTTCCAAGTCTTGCCACCATCTTCCGTATAGGCAAGCCCGTTCTCGCTGAAGCCCTTCGTAAGCCAGACCTGCGCCTGGTCCATCGGGACCCACACGTGGCCTTCCCTACCCGGCACCGTGCGGATGTAGTTGCTTCCGTTGTAGTATTCGCCTGCACTCTCGTTCTGCAGGCGTGCATCCTGCTTCACGAAATTCTTGCCCGCATCCGTCGACTTGTAGAGTGTGCCCATGGAGTTCATCACGTAGAACACGTCGGGGTTGACCGGGTCGGCAACGATATGAGAATAGTTTGTCTGTTCTCCCGTCTCGACGGCAGTCCAGGTCGCGCCGTTATCGTCGGAGCGGTAAGTCGCATTCTCGGGCCTGTGGAGCATCACCTTGCCATCGGCAGAAAGTACGATCCAGCCCTTGCCGCCCTTGAGCGTCGTCTTCACGCTGTCCCACGTTTGGCCCATGTCCTCGGAGCGGTACATCACGTTGAAGTTCTGCGAGTCGTACTGGCCATACACGGTAATCACGCCGGTACGCACCAGCGAACCACTCAACGGAGCATACCCCATGCTCTCGGTAGTGCCGACCGTAGGCTTATGGCGCTTTGCGCTCTCGTTGATATTCGTGTAGGTTGCGCCATCGTAGTCGCCAATCGCCGTTACCAGCGGGCCACCCGAAATGCTCACGATATCGAGCGGAACAGTCTCCTCGATACCCTTGGACTGGAACTTCCACACAGGGACCTTCGCGGTAATATCGTCCGTCATGAAGATGCCGTTGCCGCTCGTGACCCATGCCTGCTTGTTGTTGAACGGGTTGATTTCAAGCGAGCCCGCCCAGTGGATGGCGTTGCCCGGAATCCAGTCCGTGCCGTTCGCATCGATGTTGATGCCGTCACCGTAATGCTGACCGTGAATCCACGTCTTGCCGCCGTCCGTAGTCGTGTAGATGCGGTCGCCGTAGTTGTCGCGTTCGTTGCCTTCGGCATCCTTCGCGAGGTGACGGCCGGTGTACTTGCCCAGCGTCGAAATCACGATGTGGTTTTTGTCCTTCGGGTCAATCGCGACACCGCCGTAAGAACTCTTGTCCTTCTCGTAGGTGGTGGGGCTCTGCTCGTGCGTCACCGAATCGCTCGGGGTGAGATCGGTCCAGGTGCCACCCGCGATGTTGTACTTGTAGAAGGCTCCGCTGTTAATGCTATGCGGGCCCGGGCCGTCGGCAAACGTGATGAACATGTCGCCATCGACAATTTTCGCGCGGTGGGGCATCAGGCCGGAAGGCACTCCCGAAACGGTCTTCCACGTGGCACCGCCATCGTTACTCACCTGCAGGTTGTCCTTCGTGTCAGAAATACCGATGTAGATAGTCTTGGTCGAACCGTCGGCGTTCGTACCCTGCGATTCGTCGAACATCACGAAACTGATGCCGTTCACACCGTTCAGGCTCGATTCCTTCGCATCGGAAAGCGCGACCTTGTAGGCGCTCGTCCACGTCTTACCGTAGTCGGTACTCTTGTAGAGGCCCTTGGTGCGGCTACCGCAGAAGATGATGTTCGGCTTGTTCGGGTCCACCGCAAGCTTTTCGCCGGTCTGGCGGCCCATGCCGTTGCCGTGCGCAAGCATTTCCACGTAACTCGTGTCCCAGGTGGCACCAAAGTCTTCACTACGAAGCACAGCGGTGCGGCCCTGGCTAAAGTATCCCGTGCCCGCGAGCACATAGATGCGCTTAGGGTCCGTCGGGTCGAGCGCGAACGCCTCGGTGCCGTAGAGGCCTACATCGTTTTGGCTCACCCAGTCCATCAACGGAATCCAGACCTTGTTCGTAAAATCAAAACGGTAGATGCCGCCCACATCGGTGCGGGCATAGAGCACGTTTTCTACCTTGGGGTGGAAAATCACCGCCGACACGAATCCGCCGCCATCAAAGCGGACGTTGCCCCAGTTATAGTTCTCGGCCTGAGCGAGGCCAGCAAAAGCCGCGACCATCGCGGCACCCATCAAGAATTTTCCAAACATAGAGGCTCCTTATGCCTTATTCACCAGACTAGAAGATATATTAATGTGCGAGGGAACGCCCCGAAATGCGGGCCCGGCCCGCCAAAAGCGTTTATGCAAACACAACAAGGCCAAAAAAGAGGGTAAAAAGGGGCTATGCCTTTACAAAACATCATTTTTTGTTAAATTTGGAACACTCGCGGGAGTAGCTCAGTTGGTAGAGCGCGACCTTCCCAAGGTCGATGTCGAGGGTTCGATCCCCTTTTCCCGCTCGAAGAAAAGGCACCTTCATGGTGTCTTTTTCTTTTTTGTTTGCTTCGAGGGGCATTTCGCACGCAAACAAAATCACTACGTTCCATTGTTTGCTTTGCAAAACGCCCTCTCTCCGCAAAGAAACACGAGATGGGCTCCGGAATAAGACCGTTTATCGCAGAAACGTTTCAAAGCGGGTTCTGCGAAAGCCTCGTGGCTGTTAGACACTTCGGCTTTCGCGAATTGCGGGTATCGCATTAAACTGCAGGAAGATGCTTTAGCATCAAAGAGTTTTGTATGGATTATTCAACCATCACGCAGCGGACGGAGAAACCATGGATTTTATCCACCTGATCCATCGGATTATACTTTTCATTTCTTCCCTGCGACGAAGAAAAAGCGTACAAGTTCGGATCATCCGAAGACTCTTCCGGATAAAACCAATATGTCGAATGATTTAAGTACCCAAAGGAATGATCCCAGTTACTTCCTGCACCAACAAGGCTGAAACCAGTTGTATTGTATCCACCGAAACCGAATGTTGAGCGGGTTCCCTCTACACCATGCGTATTTCCATTGCTTTTTACGATAAATTCAAAATCTGCGGCAGTCATCAAGCGCCAGCCATTCGGGCAAATTCCCTGATGGTTTTCTTGGATAAGGTCCGCACAACTCTTGGTATTGCATTCGCTCGGCAGCTGCATCATCTCGGCCCACTGGTAAAGGCCACCATAACGGTCGCAATTTGTGGTATCGTTATCATAACAGTAACGTTCTATCTTGGAATCATCTTGCTGATTCTTATAACCTTTAACCATATCTCCGACATTGAGGTTTTCGGCCATAACTTTTAGCGACTTGCCATTTGCGTCCATTTCGAGATAATAGTATTCTCGTCCATTTCGCGTATCAATGAAGGTCTTATACGCACCAGCTCGCCAAAGAGTGCCATCAAAAGCTTTTGAATGGTCAAACGGCACATATTCGCTGCTGCTGGACTCGGTTGTCTCGCTGCTGCTCGATACAACGCTCGAACTTGATTGCTGTGTGACGCTGGAGGAGGACGCTGCGCTACTACTCGTCATGGCGGACGAAGATCCGCCATCTCCCTTTGTGCTACTAGATTCCGGGTCAAGCCCGGAATGACGACTACTGCTGCTCAGGATGACGCTACTGGAAGAGGATTCCTCCTCAATGCTGGAAGAAGAATCCTCGTCTCGCGGGGCGAAACTGCTCTCGTCATCGCCACACGCGACAAAAAGTGCAAGTGCAAATCCCAGTAAAAAGCGCTTCATGCAGAAATTCCTCCTATTCCACCATCCTTAATGTAGTAAAAACGTGTTACAAAACCGTACACTCAAACTTTTTTCTATCATTGTCGCATGCATTTCCGCAAATTCATTCCCGGGACAACTCTCATCGCGCTTGCTCTCTGCGCGACGACCACCTTGCACGCCGAAGAAGAAAAATCCCTGTGGCAAAGATTCGTTGACTGGTTCAAGCCCGCCCCCACGCTCGAGGGCGAAGGCCCGCTCTATGACGAGCTCAAGGAGCTCGACGACAAAATCGACCGCATCGAGGGCCGTTACTCGCGCGAACGCCGCCCGGGAAACAAGAGCCGTTTGAAAAAGGAAATGGAAGACCTCAAGAAAAAGCGCGAAAAGCTGGTCGAAAAAATCCTCGAAGAAGAAAAGGCCAAGAAGAACCAGCCGGCAGTCGCCGCACCCGCAAGTTCTTCTGCGAAGCAGGTCCCTGCAAGTAGCGCAACAACGCCAGCAAGTTCCGCAACCGTCGCCGACACCAGCAAGCCCGCAATCAAAACAACAGCAACAGTCTGCACGCCCGACACTGTATTTGTGCGTGATACCGTCATCGTTCATGACACGTTGTACGTGATTGTTGCAGGCAAGCCCGGCGAAAATGCAACTCCCGCGCAAACAAACGCGCAGCCAGCCGACTCCGCCGCAGCGCCACAAGCCGATCAGACTTCCAAGTAGTAATCGGGAACTATCCCAAGAGCGCGTTCATCCGCCTTCAGTTCCGCTGCAGGTTCATTCCGTCCTACAACAAGCGCACTATCAATACCCGCATAGCGCGCTCCCATCACATCGGTCCCAAGAGTATCGCCAATCATAAGGATGCGCGATTCCGCCGGCAGGCTCGCTTTTACTTTGTTAAAAATCGCAGGAAAAGGTTTCCCGAAATAATGAACGTTGCCGCAACCCGATTCACGACGCAGGCGTTCGGCCAACGCACCCGAAACAGGTGAACGCGAGCCATCAATTTTAGGCGCCCACGCATCCGAGTTCAGCACTAACAGAATGCTCCCTGGTCGACGCAAAATTTCCACTGCATGTTCGAACATCGATTCGTCTGCGGTCGCCGAAGAAACCGCTACCACTGGGCTTCCGGGATTTTCGACGGCGGAAACTCCGAACGATTCCAACACAGCCACACCCGAAGGACGGCCAATATAGTACAATTCGCGGATGGCGTTCCCCGTGCGCGAACTTTCATCGAAGAATGTCGCCGCAAGGCTTCCCGAAGAAATGGTTTCTCCTGCAGTAAAGTCAAATCCGCGAGCATCGGCCTCGGCTGCCAGTACGCTTTCGATATTCGACGCCGCATTCGTCACAAGCCTGAGGTGCTTGCCAGCCTTGCGCAGCATGGAGAACCATTCCAGAGCGCCCTCATAGACAAACGACCCGCGGTTATACAGCGTACCATAGCCGTCAAAGCAGAAGGCATCGTACTTATCTAACAAGTCACTAAGCCGCACACTGCGCGGCTCTTTTCCACAACAATCAAAAGAAGACAATCCAAGATTCCATCCCGGATCGATTACATTCCTGTACCGCTTGTAAATATCCAGTTCCAGCGCGTCCATGCAACTAACGACGGGTCACGCCAAACACGCGAGAAACGGAACTGGGTTCGTTATCGTTGCGATAAACCACCTTGCCATTGTATTCGATTGTAGCAAAGATATTCGCAATGTACGCCCCGACACCGACACGGCGGCGATGGGCATCTTTCAAGTTCCAGCGAAGCTGCAGATTCGTGGGAGCCATATTAAAGCGTTCGTCATCGCCCATCACTACAGAACTTGTTCCAGCGACATAGGCGCCGAGGTTCGTATAAATTCTCACGTTATAAGTAATCTTGAGTTTCGACGGGTCAATCGGTTCCTGCGATTCCAAGCCTTCCGCATTGCGCAAGGCATCTTCAAAACCAGAACCCAGAATTTCCATCTTCATGTTCCATGAATTCTCAGACTCTTCACCGACTTCACCCAGCGGAATGAACATCAACTGAAACACGGGAGCATCGTCCGAAGCCGCGGTTCCATCGTCTTCCACCAAGGTAGAGGTCTTCAGGTCAAACGGGTAGAACCCATCCACCTCGACAAAGCGGGCAACTTCAGGAATCGTATTACCCGATGTGTCCTTCAGGCACCCTGCAGTAAGCCGCAAGGAATCTCCCGGAGCAAGTCTAGTATCGAGCGACAAGTCCTCGTCGAAAGTAAACAGCGCACGCGAAGCAAGCATCGACCACTCTACAGAAGATGCTGGCAGGAATCGCACCGTCGAGTCCTTCGCCTTCTTGAATTCCAGGTAGGCATCGCAGTTGTCGACAACTTGAGTCCATTCCGTAAAGTTCACCCACAGAGAATCCACCCTGTGCCCACGATAACTCTTGAGGTGGGCATCTATAGCCGAAGGAGCCATGCCGTCGCGCATGGAAATGTGGAACACAGTACTATCCGAAAGATAAAGATTCACAATCCCGAAACTGCCCATCGGCATATAGTACGGAGCAAGTGTCGATATACGTTCGAACTCCTCCTGGTCTACGTCAATCAGAACCTGACGCACACTGGTGGAATCTATACGCATCTTTTCGGGAAGGACAACGTTACGGATAACGAGACCTGTCGAATCCAACCACGTATAGTCGAGGCTATCGATCATCTGGTCGATATATTCTTGGGAAATAGCCCCGAGGAAGCGCAGCACAATTCGGTCCATCCGACCATCACCGTCGGTATCGCGGAAATAGTTCTGCTTGGAACTCGGGGGAATCGGGCTCTGGATAAAAGCAGCAAACGACACTCCACAGAGGAGCGCCATCAGTAGCGCCATCTTTATCCAAACCTTACGCATCACTCCTTAATATACCATAATCTCGGCCCTCAACGGGAATCACCAGTTGCATTTTGGCCAATATTTTGATGTATTTTTGAAAAACAGCCTTAAAATCCTCGCCCAAAACCTCTTCATCGTCATTTTCGAGGTTATAAGCGACGTAACTTCCGTCTGCAAATATGGATATGCAGCAGTCCCAGGTGACGTCACCTTCCAGTTCTTCCTGGTCGTCATCGCGGTCCTGGCTTTCGAGCATGAGCATCGGTCGCGGAGCAGGAATCGCCTCCGCATGGCCGTTTTCATAGACAAAGTAATTACGGCTGATGAGTTCGTGTTCCAACGCCATCGTGCTCGGCACGCGCTCAAATTCCCCGCGCAGGCGGCGGATGTTTCCGAGGTCGTCTTCGTACGGGTCTTCGAAATCCTTCGGCAACACAATCTGGTAGTAGTCAAACTGCTTGCCGCTTGCCGCATAGGTATCCTTCCATGCCTGTGGCGGTTCAGGGCGCATCGTCAAGAAGTCCTCGAAAGAATCGAGAATATCCTGCAGGCGGGACTCCCAGCCCTCGCCCCTTTGGGCCTCGATCAGTTGCATCAGGTTGCCCAGGCGTTCTTCGCCAGGAAGGGAAGACAGTTCCTCGCCCGGCACGCCACTCATATCAAAATCACTCATACTACCATTCCTCCACGGTCTTTACGGTCAGGCTCATCGCGATATCCTTCTCGTAGTACGCGGGTTCGTTGATGAAGATGGGCCACACGCTCTCGCGCCCGTCAGCCTCGCCTTCGTACAGAATGTCCTTCCCGTCGAAGGTGCGGAACAACTTATCGCCCTTCTTAAGTTCGCGATAGTCAGCCCCAAGCAAATCCGGGTGAATCATCGCCTCAATGGGCGCACCCGCCCACGCCTTCGGGTAACCGAGGTCGCGCAACTGCGTGTAGACCTCCACCTGGATAGGGGCGCGCTTCTGCAGTTCCCCGCGGTTCCATTCGTCCGCAAGTTCCAGGTAGCGCTTCACCAGCTTTTCTGCCTGCTCGAATAGGCGGGCATCCAGCGTACCGTGCTGCTGCGGGCCAATCTCTATGCACACGTCAGCCTTCGCGACGGTGCCAAAGTAAGGAGACGCGCCGCGCTCTTCTGGCTGGTAGTAAATCCAGGCGTCATCGAATTCCTGCGTCAATACTGCAGAAGCCTTCATCGTGAACGGGTCACGCGTCGAAAGGATCAGGCAAAGCCCCATATTGGAGCCCGTATTGTGGACATCGAGAATCAAGTCCGTCTTCGTATTTTCGCCCTTCGGCCCGTAAATGCGGTTGAGTTCGCGGGCACGGCGGAATTCATACTGTTGCGGGTCGACAGTTGCATCAAGACAAGTTTGCGAAAAAGCTCTATTCAAGTCGTGGTCACGGTAGCGACGGTTGAGCCGCATGGCTTCCGGATTTGCAAGCACAAGCGAAACATCCACACCGGGGCAACATGCGCTGTAGCATTCAGGACACGCCATCCACTTCTCGACGAGGCGGACACCCGTGCGTTCGTTCCCGTGCGTACCACCGGACACGACAATGTTGCGAATTAAACTCATGCAAGGTATTATAGCAATTTTAGCTTCCCCCCAGCAAGGAGGGAAGCCTTGATTACTTCACAATAACCTTTGCAGTGAGCATCTGACGCATGCTTGCAATGCGAACCATGTAGGTTCCCTGAGGCAGAGCAGCGAGGCTAAAGTTCTTGGAGCCCACAACCTGTTCGTCAAAGGATTCCACCAAGTGGCCAATCATGTCGAACACCTGCACACGAACCATCGATGCATTCGGCTGCACGACCGTAAGTTCATTATTCGCAAAGCCGAACTTGAACCCATTGCGCACCGTAGCGACAATCGCATCCGTCTTCTTCGCCTTGAACTTAGCCGTATAGGTTGCATTCTTCGTCACGTCAGCAACCTTTGGATCCCAGCCTTCGAAGGTGAACGAAGAATCCTTGGTACTCTTCTTGGTCGCTTCCGGAACCTTGATTTTATCAGCCTTGGTACCATACTCGTAGTAAGCGGAATCCAAAGTCTTGCCCTCGGAAACAAACTTCACGAGGTACTTGTTCACCGTGCTGTCGAACAAGGCGGTGTAAGTCGCGGCTCCCGTCACATCGGCCAGCTTCTTGTCCCAAGCCTTGAACGTATAAGTGTACTTGTCCGTAGCGGCCTTCTTGGTTTCGGGAATCTTGAGGCTATCAGCCTTCGTGCCGTAGGCGTACTGGGCAGAATCTATCTTGCCATCAACGACGAACTTCACGAGATACTTGTTCAACGTGCTATCGAACAGAGCCGTGTAGGCAGCAGGTCCCGTCACTTCGACAAATTCCTTGTCCCAGGCCTTGAACGTGTAAGTGAACTTGTCCGTAGCGGCCTTGGCCGGAGTCCCTTCATAAGCAGGAACGGAGCCATACGTCCATTCTGCCTTAGCCAGAGTATCGATGCCATCGAGGAAGGTCACCGTGTACGTGCGGAGTGTGCTGTCCCACACCACCTGGTAAGAGGCATCTTCAGTCGCAGCGACAATCTCCGGAGTATACATACCCGTAAAGGTGTAGCGGTGCGATGCCGTGGGTTCTATATTCCTTGCATAGCTATTGCAGAGGTGGCACTTCGGCATATCACCTTCGGAAACGAGCAGTTCTTCAATCACGTTTTCACCGTCGACGAAGGTGATGGTGTAAACCGGAAGGTTCACGCAACTGACGTTGTCGATTTCGAGGGAGCCTTCGTTCCCGATTTCGTCCTGGATATCCCAATCGAACGCCTCGACACGCTTCAGCGCATCCGAGAGGCTCACTGCCTTACCCCAGCCGCTCTGCTGCTTCAACTGCGTTGCAACGGGAATCACCTCGGTCTTCCAGACTTCGCTTTCGGCCACGCTCTTCATGTGATAGTTGCCGCCTACATCGTAGCTCGAGCGGACTCTGAAATTGTGCGCAGCACCCCTGTAATCATACTTGATGACCTCGCATGTCGAAAGGTTACGGGCACTCACGTCATTCACACTCATCACGGCACGTGCATACGGGGGTTCTGCAGAATCCTGCTTCAGCTGATACGTCAGCTTGGCTGCCTTAGTCGAATCGCCTGCAGAAGTTCCGTACGAGACATTTAACTTGCCGCCTTTGCCCACGACACCATCCAGCGAGAACTTGCCGTTCCATTCGTTCACGCACTCTTCACCATCCGTGCAATCTTCGAAATCCTCGACAAGAACCGTTTCGCCTTCTTCCATCGTGTAAATGAGGGAACTGTCGAACACGGCGTAGTACGAGGTATCCGCAGTCGCTGCGGCAAAAGGCCTGTCCCAGCCCTTGAAGTAGTAAGTAAAGCTGTCGCTAGGTGCCCTTACAGGGGTTGCTCCGGGATAGGTGACCATTTCGCCTTCGGAGAGAATTGTCGTCTTCACGAGGAGGTCGTCATTGAAGAACGCAATGACATATCCATCCGGCCTGATGCACTTCAGGTTATCGATGTAGAGGTATTCTCCCGTAAACTTGGTCTCGAGATTCCAGCGGACACGAACAACAGTGCTCGCGTCCAAATGATTAGAGCCCCAGCCATAGCGGTCCTTAAGATCACTCGGTTTCACATGGGCCACGGTAATCGTATCGCTTGCCGGTATCAACTTGTTCTTGTCGGTGTAGTGCATGTTGTCGTTGCCATCCCCGTCGGAGACAAGCACGAACTGGTGGGCGGCGCCCCTATATTCATAGGTGAATTCCGAGCATGCTCCGATGACCCCTACGGGGTAGAGCACCGTAACGCCGATATCCTTCGTGCGGCCAAAGAAACCTATACCATAGTCAGTACCTTCCACGGCGTTCGAGGTGTCTATGGAGACGTACTTGGTCACGGTGATTACGCTATCTACTTGGACAATACTGTCTACCTTGGCGATGCTGTCTGCAGAAACCACACTGTCTACCTTGACAACGTGGTCGACCTTGATGACGCTGTCCGCCGTGACGGCCTGCAAGAAAGAACTTTCGTTCTCGTTAGCAATCGTACCCGCCACATTATCCCAAGTATGGAGGTAATAGCCAAACCCATTTCCCGCTGGCACTACTGTATTGAAATCGCCTAACAGGACTTCTTTTGCCATGCCGACCGTGGCAGCAAGTCCAATAACTATGGCAGGGTATATGAGTTTGTGTTTCATAATAGGCATCTCCGGGGTAGAGGATTAAGAGTAAAACACTTAACCAAACACATATACAACCGAGGGGAAAGATAGTAATATATCCGTCAGCCAAAAAATGACGCAGGCAGGGGTTATGCCCAGTTTTTTCTAGATTTGCGCCCATGGATTTGGATTTCAACAGAAGGCTTTCTATCGCACCGATGCTCGACTGCACCGACCGTCACGAGCGTTACTTTCTGCGCCTGATTTCCAAGCACATTTTACTCTATAGCGAGATGGTCGTTGCGAACGCGGTGCTCCACACGAAGCCGGAACAGTTCCTCGGGCACGAGCCTTTCGAGTACCCCGCAGTGTTGCAACTCGGGGGCAGTAATCCCGCAGACCTCGCGCAAGCATCCAAGCTCGTAGAAGCCGCAGGTTTCCAGGAAGTGAACCTGAACTGCGGATGCCCTTCGGACCGCGTGCAGAACGGGAACTTCGGGGCATGCCTCATGAAAAGCAAGGACCTTGTGGCAGACTGCTTCAAGGCCATGCAAGATTCCGTAAGCATTCCCGTATCCATCAAGTGCCGCATCGGGGTCGACGAATTCGACAGTTGGGAATTCTTCACAGATTTTATACAAACTATCAAAGACGCTGGTTGCCGTATATTTATTATCCACGCCCGCAAGGCTTGGCTCCAAGGGCTATCGCCCAAGGAAAACCGCGAAGTTCCACCGCTGCATTACGATTTCGTGCACCGCCTCAAAGCAGAGATGCCCGACCTGAACGTGAGCATCAACGGCGGCATCAAGACCCTTGACCAGATAGAGGAACAGCTGAAGGACCTCGACGGCGTGATGGTCGGCCGCGAAGCCTACGAAAATCCATGGTTTCTGCACGACGCCGACGAGCGCATTTTCGGAGACAAGCGCCCCGAAAGCGAAGACCCTGCCGAAATTCTCGCAGGCAAGGCACGCCCCGCCACCCGCAAAGCGCTGCTAGAGGCATACCTCCCCTATGTTGAAAAGCAGACAAACGAAGGTTGCCCCGCCACCATCCTCGTGCGCCACCTATACGGGCTCTTTACCGGACTCCCCGGCGCCCGCAAGTTCCGCCAAACTCTCAGCAACAACGCTCCGAAAGCAAAAGAATTCGGCGGGGCCGCGGCACTCATCCGCCAGGCGATGGACCTAGTTCGCGAATAATTTGCGAAATCGGCCAAAATTCAGCCCCGTCCACACCCCTAGGTCAGCCTAAAAATCCCGAAAACCCCTTGACAAAAGCCATAAAAATTGCTCTATTTGGGGGCACATTTTTAAGTTTAACCCTTAACGGAGATACAACATGCCTTGCGGAAAGAAAAGAAAGCGCAGGAAGATTGCGACTCACAAGCGTAAGAAGCGCCGTCGTCGTGACCGTCACAAAAAGAAACTTCGCTAATATCCGTTAGCATT
>JBGUQN010000070.1:0-24716 GCA_045131085.1 Fibrobacter sp. | reverse complement strand
AGTGCGCGTCCGCGGACTACGGCATTCCCGCTAATGGTGCCACCGTCTACGACCGCGAAATCCTCGATGCGGGCTTTTCCGCTGATGGTGCCGCCGTTCACGACCGCATCGGGGCCCACGAACACGCTCGCATCGACCTTCGCCTTGCTGCTCACGAGGCCACCGCCGTTGCTGTGCTGTTTGTAGTCGCTTGTGTTCGCGGGCTTCCAGAAATCCGTGTTGTAACCCTCGGGAGCGCCGTTCTCGACTTCGATCATGTACGGGTAGCGGTAGATGCTGTAGTAGAACTGGTCCCAGAGAATCGTCTGCATCTCGGTCGGAGTTGCCGTCACGGCAAGCCACAAAGCCTTGTCATTTGCCTTTGTCTCGATTTCCAGGTTGAATCCCGTGCCGTGTTTCATCTCGCTGTAACGCGGCGTGCCGTCACTGCCTTCCGCCACAAGGCCGACAGTCCATCCCGAAGCCGGGTTCGGCAACGCATCCGGCGCGTAGTTGCACCACCTGTACGTCTTGCCCATGTAGTAATCCGTATTGTCGCCAAAACAGGTGTAACCGTTCACGGTCGGCTTGTCCTGCACGATTCCGCGGAACTTGACCGTGACCTTCCCCGCCTTTTCGGGGTAGATGCGCACCAAGTTATAGCCCCAGCGCTGCGGAGCCCAATAGCTTGGCGAAATGTAACGGTCCGCGCACGCCTCGCCAGCATTCCCGCCAGCAGCCTCGCCCGCCGCACATTCCATCTTGTTCAGCATGGTCACGCGCGGGTGCCTGCGGTAATTGTCGCCCCAGCCCGAAGCCTCGCGCCTCGTCGCAAATTCGTAATCGCCCCAGGACTTCTTGTACAAGGCCTTTTTCGCGGGCACATATTCGAGCGTCGCGTTCTTCATCGCGAACTTGCCAAACTGCTGGTTCAGGCTATCGAGCGACCAGCCGTAAACCTTCATCATGGCCGTAAACGGAGTCTGCTCCATGCGGCCGTCTTCCCCGTCGCGGATAGATTCCATCCAGATGCGGTTGACTTCGTGCGCACCCTTGTTGCCGCCGCCGAATTCCTCCTTGAGGTGTTCGAAGAACTGCCAGTTGCAGTAACGGTCTCGCGTAGAGCCGTAGTAGAGGAACGGGTAGTTGATGAGGTATTCCGCGCAGTGGGCGTCGTTCGGGTTGTACTGGTGCGCCATCCAGTTCGCATGGCATTCCGCAAACCAGCCCGAATGGCTATTGTTGCCCATCCAGCCCGCCACCCCCTGCAGGCCGTGCGCAAACTCGTGCGATGTACCCCAGTAATCCTTGAGGGAGCCCACGCCAATCCACATGCCGGGCCCGTATTCGCCATTCAGGCCCTTCACGTAGTCCTGCCCGCCGTAGAGCGCCGCCATCACGGAGTTGTCGAACACGTAGATGTTGCTCTTGAGCTTCCTATCGGGGCTCTTCGGGAACGGGAGCATCCACCCGAGCGAATCGATGTAGAACGAAAACACCTTCTCGAGCGACTGTAGCACGCCCTGCGCATCCGCATTCGGAATCGAAACATTGTTCGCCTGCCCGTCATCCGTCGTAGGCTTCTTGCAGACCTCGAAATGCTCCGATTCGGCAATCAGCGTAAAGCCGTTGCTTGCGCACTGGTTTACCCACTCGATGGCCGCGGCGTTCGAAACCAACCCTGCCACAGCAAACCCAACCAACATCCTGATCAATTTCATTGCGTACTCCAATTAATAGCGCACAAAAATTCCGACACACCCACGTCGGATATCATGTAATATACCCTCTTTTAAGCAAAAACGGAAGGTTTGATACCTTCCGTCACCCGCAAAAGCGTGTAAAATCCGTGCAGAAACCTAGCGCCCCAGTTTCTTGAAGTCGGGCGTGAGCTTCGCGCAGGCGCTGTCCTTCGGGGCGCTGCGATACAGCACAAGTTCCTTCTCGAAGAGGCCCTTTGTTGAAGCGCTTACTGTCCACTTGGTTCCTACGGGACAGCTCTCGAGCGGAACCTTCGACACCGCCGTAAAGCGGCCTCCCTTTATCTTGTACTCAAATGCATCTGTCGTGAGCGAATCGGGAATCTGCAGGGCCGCCGCATTGCCAACCGCCTTGCTCTTCGCGAAAAAAGCCTTCTGGGCATTCATGTACTCGATGGCCTTCTGCTGCATTTCAGCGATGGAATCCGTTATAGACGCGGCCGTCACCGTCTCGTGGCAACTGCGCACAGCAAATACAGCAACGACAACCGCGATGATTACGGCTAACGGGATGGCGAGTTTCTTGAGCGGGATGTTCCCTATCCTCGCGAGCGTTTCCGTGAGTGATGTTCCCTCTTCTTCAAAAACGGCATTGCCAGTTTCCCACTTGAGGAGTTTTAATGCCACAAGGATGTGCACGAACTGCTTCGGAAAGGTCAGCCCGAGTATCGCCAGCATGAGGAACAGGATGGAGATGACCAAGAATACCGTAAGAGCCGTTTCGGCAGACGGGAGCAATTCTTGAACTTCCTCAAGGAGCGTAAGCAGTTGCTTGTCTTCGGCAAAATTTTGCGACGCGAAACGCCCGGTGAAGTTGTTGTATCGCGCAAGCCCGAGCTTGACACCATCGGCAGCCATTACGAGTATTGCCGAGAGGGCGCGCTCAATAAACAGGAACACCATGCCCACCAGGGCAATTACGCAGGCAACCAGCCTCGCTGTCCTTACCGGAGTCAAACCCGTATTTTTCAGTCCTTCAGTCATCAGCCATTAATCATCAATTATTTTATCCCCGCGAGTTCCTTAGCGATTTTTTTCGCTGTGGTAAAGTCGGCCTTTCCGGTACCGAGCTTCGGCACCTTCTCCACCGCAAACGCCACCGCAGGCAACATAATCGGCGGGAACCCGCTCGCGCGCAGTTCCGAAAGCACATCCTTCGGGTCCTTTTCACCCTGGTAAAGGAGCACAATCTTCTCGCCCTTCGCGGAATCCGGAATCGAGGTCACCACGTAGTCGCAACCTTCGAGCACCGGCGTGTCTTGAATCTTCTTCTCGACGGCACCGAGGCTCACCATTTCGCCGCCAAGCTTCGCAAAGCGGCTGTAGCGGTCCACAATCGTAAGGAAGCCGTCCTCGTCGAGGTAGCCCTTATCGCCCGTGCGGTAGTAGCGCTTGCCGTTAATCATCGTAATCACGCTCTTGGTGCGTTCCTCGTCCTTGAGGTAGCCCACCATCACCTGGCAACCGCCGATGAGGATCATGCCCGCCTCGCCCGTAGGCAAGGGTTCGTTCGTATCGGGGTCCACAATCAGGAACTGCGAACCCGGGAGCGCCATGCCCACCGTACCCGGCTTGTTGTTCACCTGCATGGTCATGTAGTCGCTGTGCAGGTTGTTCTCGGTATTGATACTTGCCACCGGGGCCGTTTCGGTACAGCCGTAGCCTTCGTAGATTTCCTTACCAAACTTGAGGCGGAACGCAGTAGCAAGTTCGGGGCGCAGGGCCTCGGCACCCGCGATAATCAGGCGCACGTACTTGAGCGCCATCGGGTGCACATAGCGGCTAATCGTAAACGCACGCAAGAACGTCGGGGTCGCCACGAACGCAGTAACGCGGAATTCCGCACAAACTCGCGCCATCGTCTTCACGTCGGTCGGGTCGGCCACGGTCACAATCGGGCAGCCTTCCGTGAGGTTCAAAAGTGTTGTCACAGTAAGGCCAAAGCTATGGAACAGCGGGAGTTCCGAAAGCATCACGTCGGCACGGGTCACGTTGAAAATACAGGCGAGCTGCTGGATGTTGCCCATCAGGTTCCTGTGGCTCAGCATCACGCCCTTCGGGGTACCTTCGGAACCCGAACTGAACATGATGGCGGCGATGTCATCCTGCTTGACGCGCTTGCGGAACAGGAACTTGATGAGCCAGCACGGTGACACGATGCAGAACACGATAAAGAAGGCAATCTTCGCCTTCGGGATTTCCTTCATGAAATCCTCGGCATAGAACAGGCGCAGGTTCTCGCTAGCAATCTTCGAGTAGTCGTTCCCGCGGCCCTTGAGCTTTTCGATAAACTGGCGGCTCGTTATAACGGTCTTCACGTCGGCACGGGCGGCACAGAACTTCACGTTGTCTACAGAAGAGGTGTAGTTCAGGTTCACGTTCGTCTTGCCCAGGAGCCAGAGCGCCAAGTTCACGATGACGCCCGCCGGAGAAGGCGGCAGCATTATACCCACATTCTTTTCTTCGGGGCCAAGAATTTTTTTGAGGTGCCTGCTGAACGCAATGACAGCGCCCATCAACTTGAAGCCGGAGAAGTGACCACCGTCGGGATTGTAAATGGCAGGCCCGTGCTTCACGAACTTCTTGTAGGTGCGTATCCAGCTGTCGCCAACGGGCTTCACGAACGAAACCGCATAGTCCCAAGCCGATATCGAGATGTTGCGGATTATTGTTCGCACCTCGTTTGCAGGCGTCGTAGCGGGAATAGTGTTCCCGAAGGCAACCGTCACCGTACGTTCGGCCGAGGCTCCATACATATTGGAACCGCTATAGCTGTAGTTCGAGCCCCACAGGCCCTGGATGTAGAACGGCACTACCTGAGCGTCGGTGCCCTCCACCGCCTTCGAGTAGTCAATGCTGAACGGTTCCACGTGCGGGGACCTCGAAACTTCGCCCGTCGGGAATATGACGACCGCGTGGCCTGCCATAAGGCGGTCATGAATCTTCTTCATTGCCTCTTCGGGATGGCGGCTGTCGATGCGGATACTCCCCAGGCGCTTGAGCAACGAACGCAGGTACCATTTTTCGAAATGGTCCTTGTTGCCGGCAATGCAGAGCGGGCGCGGGCAGGCCATCTGCAGCATAGCCCAGTCTATAAAGCTGTGGTGGTTACCAACTAGGAGCACCGGTCCATCGTTCGGGATATTGCCCACGTTGAGCACGCGTATCTTGTAACGGCTGAACACCAGGCGCAACAGCGAGCGGACAAGCGCCTGCGGAAGGTTCAATATGGACCAGTAGAACACGCCCACCGAAATGACGGAAAGCCCGATGAAGTAATAGTGCGGGCGGAGGTCCGTGTACTGCATGATAATGGTATACACGAACAAGAACACCACAAGAACGAGGGCCTGGATAAGGTTCGCAAGCGCAATCACCCAGCCGGAATTGTTCGGGCGTGTGTTGTACAGCAAAAGCGCATTCACCGGCACAAGGAACATGCCGCCAAAGATACCGATAGCCGTATACAGAATAGAAAGCGGTACAGGATGCACGAAGAACGGGATAAGGAACATGCCGATAGATGCCCCTATCATGCCAAGCGGGATAAAGCCGGTCTCGATGAAGTCCTTGGAATTACGTGCAGAGATGATGGAACCGACCATGAGGCCGACAATGGTGAAAGCGAGGTAGTTCTGGAGCGTATTGACGGTCTGAGAACCGGAAACGTCCTGGAACATGAGCGTAAAAACCTGCGCCATCGCCCAGAACATCGAAAGCGTGATGATGGTCGCGCGCAGCGTGCGGTGGCGCCAGCCAAAGCTCAGACGGCGACGGGCTACGGAGAACTTCACGTTCTTGTCTTCGTACTTGACCTTCGGCACGAGGAAGCTCGCGACTGTACCCAGCACGCTCACGCCGGTCAAAATCCAAGGAATGACGACGGACTTCGAAAGCAAGAATCCCACAGCCTCGTAGCTGACAAGAGATTCGAGGTCGATTAGGTTTATGCCCACGATAGCAAGCCAGCTCGAGGCCATCACGCCGATAAGCGAGAAAATCTGCAGGAACGCGTTAGCGTAGCTCAGGTTGTGCACGCCGAACATTTCGCGGATAAGCGCGTACTTGGCTGCACTGTGGACGGCAAAGCCGGAAGAAAGCCCTATGGCAAGCCAGAAGGCGACTCGCGGGCAGTTGCATGTCACAAGCACCGCCTGCGCAATGACAAACGCCGTCATGAACAGCGAGGACCACGCCAGCACCTTGTTCTTCGAGAACCTGTTGGTGAAGAACCCCGCAGGCCAAATCATCAGCACATAGGGGGCGATGAAGAACACCTGGAGCATGAAAGTCTGCCAAATCTGACCGCTGTCAGAATCGGAAAATGAACCCGAGAGAATCTTCTGGGCGTAGATAAACACGCCACACTGTACAAAAGTTGTCGCAAGAATGGACAGGAAATAGCGGATAGAACCTTTAACTTTCCACATATTGAGCCTTTTTAAAAAACTTTTTTTGCCGAAGCATAAAATGCGTGATAAATCTAGAAATTATCACACCACCCCCCGACGCCTATGCCCCGCTATCCAAGCATCAATTTCTCGATATCGGCGATTTCTCTTGGGATATTTCTCGAAATATTTACAAAACCGGTCTTTGTAAGAAGAAGGTCATCTTCTATACGGATGCCTATCTTCTCGCGGTAACGCTTGCCGCCGATGGTCGCCGAGAATTCCCCGTACAGGCCGGGCTCGCACGAAATAAGCATTCCGGGTTCAAGAACCACGTCGAGCGAACGCGAACCGGGGTCGCCCTCGTGTATCTGCTCGCCAATAAAATGGCTTACCCCGTGGGGGCGCTTGTCGTAGAGCAGCTTGAACGACCCCTTCGCCCCCTTCACGAGGCGCTCATCGAGGGCGGCGAGAATGTATTCCCACGGCACCTGCCCGATTTCCTTTAGCGAGACACCGGGACGTACGAACTTCTGGTATTCCTTAGCAGAATCGAGAACAATCTGGTACAGGAGCCTCTGGAGGGGGTCGAACTTGCCCGAGGCAGGAATCGTACGCGAAATATCGCTGTGAAGGCTCCCGATGCGGATGCCAAAGTCCAGCAGTACGAGGTCTCCCTTTTTAATTTGTTCATCCTTCTTCACGTAGTGCAGGCAGCAGGCGTTCGCACCTCCGGCACAGATAGTCGGGAACGCTAAGTCGCCATCGCTCCGGCGCTGCATTTCGTAGTCGAGCCGCAGCGCCAGTTCCCGCTCGTTCTTGAAGTCGCGCACCAGCGGAAGCACGGTGCGGAAAGCCTCGTCGGTCACCTTCTGGGCAACTTCGGCGTCCTTTATGCGCTCGGGTTCAAGCGGAAGTCGCAGTTTCCAGTGCAAGGCGGCAGCGCTCCTTAACTCAGCACCCATCCCGCGCAATACCTTGTGCATCGACTTTTTGAACCGGTCGTTGTGGTCGTCCCTGAACTTTTCAAAGTAATAGGCATAGGCATGCCCCCCTTCCGGAAGCCTCGATGCACGCATGGCAATCTCGTCCCAGAGTTCGGCTTCACTGCGCACGTCATCGATGCCCGTAACCTTCTTCACCTCGTTGTCACCCTTCAGGTAACCGAGGCGTTTGCCGTTCCAGAACTCCTTGAACGGGTCCTTGGGCGGCACGAACAGGATTTCCTCCCCCGTTTTGGGGTCGAGCAACAGGTAGCAGCCCGCCTGGTTTATGCCCGTGAGGTAAAGGAAGGCCGGTTCCTGCACCATTCTATTCCATGTCTGCACAAAGGCCTCTTCCGTACCCGGGTCTGCCGGCATACCTGCGATAACACAGAACGAATCGAGCGCCTTGAGCATCGCCCTACGGCGTTTCTTGTACAAATTCCTGGAATTGTAGCGCGGGGAATCAATAAAAACTTGCGAATATGGTCTAGAAGACGCTTTTACTACCATTTTTTCCTCTAAAAAAGTAATATTTCGCTATAAATTTACCATTTTCGTTATCCTTCCACATTAAAATATTATAGATTTTAGGCATCACAGACTAGAATGGAGCCTGAACAAAATGTCTCTTACAAAAAAATGGAAACTTATCCTCGCCTCTCTCTCCTTTGCATTCTTTACCGCATGTGCCGGCGGATCTAACGGCGGCAGCGACGATGCCGGCTACGCCGGTGATGACGATACTGAAGAAGTCTCCGGAAGCGGCAGCAGCAGCAAGAAGAAAGCTTCTGCCCCGAAGGAAGTCATTGACGAAAACAAGCTGAAGAAAACCGAAGACGAAGCTATGGCCGCAAATGAAGAAAACCACAAGCTCCGCAAGGAAATCTTCGACGCCAAGAACAAGTTGGGCATTCCGGTGGAACGTCCCGACGCCGAGTAGGCAGTTTGGAACATTATTCCATCTCAGATAACCTGAAACGCATTGTTTCAGGTGAAAATGAAACGGTTTTCCGCTTATTGGAGAGCCGTTTTTGTGTTGAAATACAGACCAGGCTCCCCGGACTCTCGGTAAAGACTACCGAAAAGTCGGACATGCACGGCCTGTTTTCCGTTTTGGACCAGTTGAAGATTATCGCCAAGCGCGGAGGCGTGCTCACCGCAAAAGAAGTGGACCGCCTTATCGGGCAGCCGGAACCGGGTAAATGCGTCGACCTCGAAGCCCTGCCGACAGAGCCCATCCTCCGCAACAGGTTCGGCATGGCCATCACGGCCAAGACCCGCTCGCAGGCCGAACTGGTCAAGGCGGTCGAAAAGAACGACATCATCTTCGCGAAGGGCCCCGCCGGCACCGGCAAGACGTTCCTTGCCGTGGCACTTGCCGTCGCAAGCCTCGAAAACCACGAAGCCGAGCGCATCTGCCTGGTGCGCCCCGCAGTCGAGGCCGGCGAATCCCTCGGGTTCCTGCCGGGCGACCTCAAGGAAAAAATCGCCCCGTACCTGCGCCCCATCCACGACAGCCTCTCCGAACTCCTGCCGGCAGAAAAGCTTCGCCGCTACGAAGAGACGGGGGCAATCGAGGTGGCACCCCTCGCCTACATGCGAGGCCGCACGCTCAAGCGCGCCTTCATCATTTTGGACGAGGCGCAGAACACCACCAGGGCGCAGATGAAGATGTTCCTGACCCGCCTCGGGCCCCACAGCAAGGCCATCATTACCGGCGACACCTCGCAGGTCGACCTCGCAAAGGGCGAAGAATCGGGCCTGAAGCATGCCATGCGCATCCTTTCGGGCATACGCGGCATCGCGCAGATAGAATTCGACAAGACGGACGTCCTACGCCACCACTTGGTAAAGGATATCCTGCAAGCATACGAAAACAAGGAAAAGTGAAATGAAGAAGAAACAGAAAAGAATCCATCTTGCCATCGGGTGGGTGCTTATCACGATACTGACCATACTCCTTTTCCCCGATAAGAACATCGCGCTCCAGGCGGAACACCCTCACCTCGGGCAGTTGAGCACGCGTACCATCGTCTCGACGCTCAAGTTCGATATTCCCAAATCCAAACAGGAAATCGAAGTCGAACGCCAGCGCGCCGAAGAGAAGGTGAACGCCATATTCGGTTACAACACCGACGAGACGAACCGCATCAGCGAAGACCTCAAGCAGTACCTGCAGAAACTCGCCCAGTACGGCTACCTCCAGTCGCAAATCAGCGCAAACGGCGGTGCCTCTGCCGAAGGAAACGACTCCCTGCAACGCAAGGTGCAGCAGGCCAGCCGCATTTACGAAACGTTGAAGCAGCGCATTTCCGTCACCGCAATCCGCCCGCTTAGCCAAAACTCCAAGGCGCGCGATTCCCTGCTCGCCACTTTCAACCGCATGCTCGAAAAGGGCGTGTCCAACACGCTCATCGCCAAAACCGAAACCGAAGTTCAGCTGTTCAGCAATAACTACAACCTGCAGAACACCAAGGCCATCATCTACAACAAGCCCACGGTGTCGCTTATCAAGGACAGCGAAGAGAACACTCTGGAAGTAAGCGAAATCCAGCCCATCCAACGCCGTATCGAAGAGGCTTTTAGCCAGTTGCAGCGTGCGTTCCCCTCCGAACAGGGCCTCCAGAGCGCCTTCTATGAAATCCTGTACGTCTTTACGCTCCCCAACGTATTCTACCTCGAAAAAGAAACTCAGGCCCGCAAGCAAGAAGCCCGCGACAAGGTCACCCTCATCAAGGGCATGGTCCCGCGCGGTGTAGAAATCGTCTCGCAGGGCACCCCCGTAACAAAGGAAATCCTCGAAAAGCTCGAAGCCTTCCAGCAGGCACAGCAGAAAGAAGAAAACGCCCGCACCCTCACCGCTCCTTACGGCCAGGCGCTCCTGTTCTTCGTCGTCATCACGGTGCTCTTCTGCTTCTTCGCGTTCTCGACATCTACCAAGCCGCTGCGCACCCCGCGCCAGCTCTGGAGCCTTATGGCGCTTCTCGCCCTGCAGCTCCTCGCCTACTGGATCATGCACAACTTCTCTGGCGGCTTAAACAAGCTCAACGTGATGCCGCTCCCCGAAGGCATCGAACTCATGTGGCTCTACCCGTTCGCCATAACGCCCGTCATCGCGATGGTGCTCTATGACCAGCGTATCGGTATTGCCTTCGAAGTTTTCTCTTCTATTTTCTTCGGCATCCTCAACGGTTATGACCTTGCGGCAACGATTACCGTGTTCGGAGTCCTTTCTGTGCTCACCTACCCGCTTATCCGCATCCGCTACCGTATCCAGTTCGTCTGGTCCATGATGGCGGGCGTCGTCGGGCTTGCCGGTGCCATCTGCATCATGTTCCTGTTGCGCAACCGCATGGGTTGGGCCCAGTTCTACCAGACGCTTATCGCAGGCTCCGTGAACATCATGATTTGCTCGGCTGTCGCCTCCGTGTTCTTCATCCACATGATTGAACGCATCTTCGGCATCACGACCGTGCTCACGCTCATGGAAATGTCGGACTTCAACCGTCCGGCACTCAAGCGCATTTCTGAACTTTCTCCCGGTACGTTCCACCACAGCATCCAGGTATCCAACCTCGCCGAAAAGGTCGCCGAGAGTATCGGAGCCGATTCGCTCCTAGTACGCGTAATGGCCCTCTACCACGATATAGGCAAGACCATGCGCCCAGAATACTTTACCGAGAACCAGAAACAAGGCGTGAACCCGCACAACAACATCGATCCGGAACACTCCGTGAAGATTATCGTGGGCCACGTGGAGCAGGGAGAAGTGCTTGCCAAGGAATACAAGCTCCCCGATATCGTCACCGCGGGCATCAACGAACATCACGGCACCACGCTTATCCAGTACTTCTACCACAAGGCGGTCGAGAATGCAGCCGCCGAAGGCAAGACCGTGAACGAGGCGGATTTCCGCTACAAGGGCCCCAAGCCCCAGACCAAGGAAACGGCAATCCTCATGCTCGCCGACATCATCGAAGCCACAAGCCGCTCGATGACCGACCAGAATCAGGAAAACCTCGCCGACATGATTCACAACACCATCCAGGGCCGTTTCAACGAAGGGCAGTTCAGCGAATGCGACCTTTCCATCAAGGAATTGTTCAAGCTCGAGAAGGCCTTCTTGCACAGCCTGGACGGCACGTTCCATACGCGCGTCAAATACCCCGGCCAGAAATGATGTAGCGAAGCGGAGTTATCCAAAGCATTTTCCTTAAAAAAAATGCAAAAAAAGCCAAATTGCTCTTGACAAGAATCAATTACATTTGTATATTTGGCACGTTGATTGAGAAATCAGTCACAACCACTCTGGGGTGGTAGCTCAATTTTGGTTAGAGCACCGGCCTGTCACGCCGGAGGTTGCGAGTTCAAGCCTCGTCTATCCCGCGATAAAAGCCCTCTCACTGAGAGGGCTTTTCGTTTTATACCCCTCCCCCCCTTATACAATAAAATAGCTGTCCAAAGTGCGGCACATTTAGCCCGATAATTTTCATAGGGTCTTCCCTACACGCGTTATACTTTTTCTAAAGCATCGCCATCTCCAAACCCAAATACATACAGAAAAACCCGTGCAGGTTCGCTGCACGGGTTTTGCAATTCATTCAAGAAGGTGGATTACCTTTTCTTCTTTTTCTTTTTGCCCTTCTTGTCGGCCTTGGCGGGCTGCTCTTCTTCCTTCGGTTCTTCAACCTTCGGAGCCGGCTTCGGAGCGTTACCGCGCAGGTCCTTCATCTTGAAGGTGACGTTGACTTCGGCGGTTTCGACCTTAGAGTAGACTCCACCCGGATCCTTCACCTTGAAGGTGAATTCATCGAGGCCGGAGAATCCGCGGTTCGGCGTGTAGGTGAAGCTACCGTCGCGTTCGTTCAGGTCGATCTTACCGTTGCGCGGGCGCTGCACCAGCTGAGCGGCCACGGGCTTTTCGCCATCGGCATCGAACACGCCAGCCATCAGGCCTTCAGAAGCGGGCACCTTGAGGGTTTCGCCTTCCTGGGTCATGTAGGTCTGCGACTTCGCTACCGGCGGGTCATTCACAGGAATCACAGTGAAGGTAGCCGTCTTCGACGCCTTAGCACCTTCCGGGTCGGTAACCGTGAACGTAATACGTTCCGGCTTGCCGTTCCAGTTTTCGTGCGGCTGAGAAACGGTGAGAATCCTCTTGAACTTGTCGTACTTCACCTGCAAGAACTTGTTGCCGGTCCAGCTCCACTTGAGCTCTTCAGGCCTGTGGTCCTTATCGCGGGCGTACTGATCAGTCTTGATGGAAGCAATGACGCCATCATGCTCGTCTTCCCTGATGGTGAAGTCCTGGATATCGCGCATCACCGGAGCGGCATTCACATGCTTCACGACGAACTTCACGACAGTCTTGTCCATACCACCGGCCGGGTCCTGAGCCATGAACACGAGAGTTTCTTCACCGAACCAATCCTGCTTCTTGGGTCTCACGACGGCTTCGCGGCCACCGGATATCATCACGTCAAGGTTCTTGGCACCCGTGACCTTCCACTTGATTTCATGCGGCTTGTGGTCGGGGTCGCTCACGTACTGGTCGAGCTTGATAGGCTTGAAGGACTTGCCTTCGAGCGTTTCCTGGCCCGGGATTTCCTTCACCACCGGCGGGTCGTTCACGGGCTTCACCGTGAACTTCACGTTGATGGAGGCCTTTTCACCAGCCGGGTCAAACACGTTCACAGTAACCGTCTCGGTACCGTTCCAGTACTTGTCCGGGGTTTCGCAGGTAAGCACACCCTTGTCGCTGATATTGAAGATGAGTTCATGCTTCGTCGGAGCGGCTTCAGGTTCGGCACCCTTGGCCTTCTTGCCCTTCTTGGCAGGAGCGGCCTTAGCACCCGGCACATCGTTGTCGAGCGTCCACTTGAGTTCGCTGAGCTTGTTATCCGGGTCGCTCACGACCTTGCTGAAGTCGAACGGCTGGAACTGTCTCTTTTCTTCGATGACAAACGGCTGCACCGGCTTGAGGGTCGGCGGGTCATTCACGGCGATAACTTCGAAGGTTGCTGTAGTGCTTGCAGAAGCGCCAGACGGGTCCTTCACGGTGAAGGTAAGCGTTTCCTTGCCGTTCCAGTTCGGGTTCGGGGTCACCACCATGGCGCGGCTACCCTTGATATCGACCTTCAGGTCCTTGTTGCCAGTAACAGACCAGCGGAGTTCTGCAGGCTTGTTATCCGGGTCTTCGGCGGCCTTGGAGAGGTCAATCGGTTCAAACCTTTCTTTCTCCTTGATTTTCTGGCCCGCAATATGCTTGATAGTCGGCGGGTCGTTCACAGGCGTGACTTCGAAGGTAATCTGGGTAGAAGCCCTCGTGCCTTCGGGGTCAAACACATCGAGTTTCACCTTTTCGGTACCGCTCCAGAACTTGTCCGGAGTCGTAACCACGAGTTCCTTCTTCGAATTCACGGAAGCCTTCAGAGAGCGAGTAGAGCCCACTTCGAACTTGAGAGAACCGAATGCATGGTCGGGGTCAGACACGAACTGAGAAAGGTCGATCGGCTTGAAGTGTTCCTTTTCCTGGATAGACTGGATAGGAATGGGCTTGATGACCGGAGCGTCGTTCACGGATTCCACGAGGAAGTTCACCGTCTTGGATGCCTTGGCGCCTTCGGGGTCGGTAACCGTGAAGGTCACGTTGCGTTCACCGTTCCAGTACTTGTCAGCAATCTTGATGTGGGCAATGTTCCTGTTGTCGATTTCGACCTGGAAATCATCAGCCGGAACAGGAGCCGGGGCGGCTTCCTCTTCCTTTTCGTCCTTGCCCTTCTTGCCACCCTTCTTCGCGGGCTTCTTGGCGGGCTTGACTTCCTTCTTCGGAGCAGCACCACCGACCTTTGCGACCGTTGCTGTCCAGGTGAGCTGTTCGGGCTTGTGGTCCGGATCGCGCACGAACTTGTTCAGGTCGATTTCCTTGAACTGGCCCTTTTCCTTAATCTTCTGTCCAGGGATATCCTTCATTTCCGGAGCATCGTTCACGGAAGTGATTTCGAAGGTCACCGTCTGGGAAGTAGCTGCGCCATCCGGGTCCTTGACCTCGAGCACCATCGTCTCGGGTGCGCACCAGAAGTACTTATCCGGAGCAGAAACCGTGAGGATGCGGCTCGGGGAAATTTCGGCCTTGAGCAGCCTGTTGCCCGAAACCGTCCACTTGAGTTCGCTGGGCTTGTTATCCGGGTCGTTCACGAATTCGTCGAGCTTGATCTGCTTGAAGCTTTCCTTTTCCTTAATCTTCTGGTCAGGAATCTTCTTCGTGAGTACCGGCGGGTCGTTCACGCGGGTCACTTCGAAGGTCATCCTGTGGTTAGCGGATGCGCCTTCCGGGTCGGTAACGGTAAACGTGAGCATTTCGCGGCCAGACCACTGCGGATCGGGCACGGACACGAGCACGGTATTATCCTTACGGATATCGACCTTCAGCTGCTTGTTGCCAGTAACAGTCCACTTGAGCTTGGCTGCCGGATGGTCCGGGTCGTTGGCAAGATTAGAGAGGTCGATGGTCTTGAAGCGGCCACCCTCGCGGATGGTTTCGCCCTGCGGAGCCTTCTCCGAAATCTTCGGCGGGTCGTTGATGGAACGCACCTCGAAGCGGGCGGTCTTGGAAACCTTGGCGCCTTCCGGGTCGGTAGCGGTGAACGTGATGTTCGCAGCACCGTTCCAGAACTTGTTCGGAATCTCGATGGTCGCTACCTGGTTTGCATCGATCTTGACCTTCAGGGTTTCGCCCGCAGGAACCTTTTCTTCTTCCTTGGCAGGCTTCTTGCCCTTCTTCGGGGCAGGTTCGGCGGAAGCGAGCTTGGCAGGCTTCACATCGAAGCTCCACTTGATATCAGAAGCCTTGTGGTCCGGGTCCTTCACGAGGTCGCCCAGCCTGACGGGCTGGAACTGCTTCTTTTCGTCGATGGACTGGTCCTTGAGTTCGCGCACAAATTCAGGAGCGTCGTTCACGGATTCCACAGTGAAGGTCACCTTGCGGGAATCAGTAGCGCCTTCCGGGTCGGTAACGGTAAACGTAATCGTCTCGGAACCGTGCCAGAACTGGTTCGGCTGTGCAACGGTAACCTTGTGGCTGCCGTCCATCTGGACCTTGAGTTCCTTGGCACCTTCAATCTTCCACTTGAGTTTGTTCTTAGCATGGTCGAGGTCTTCGACAAAGTTGTCGAGTTCGATAGGCTTGAACTGACCCTTTTCCTTGATGGTCTGGTTTGCGATATCCTTCATGACCGGCGGGTCGTTGATGGACTTCACCGTGAAGGCAACCATGGCCTTTGCAGAAGCGCCTTCCGGGTCGGTCACGACGAACGTGAGCTTCTCGGAGCCGTTCCACATCTTGTTCGGAGCCTTGACAGTCGCCTTGCCGTCCTTGGAGATGTCGACCTTCAGTTCCTTGTTGCCGGTAACTTCAATCTTCAACTTCTCATACGGATGGTCCGGGTCCTTGATGATAGCAGCCAAATCAATCGGAGTGAATTCCTGCTTTTCTTCGATAATCTGGTCATCAATCTTGCCGATAGTCGGAGCGTCGTTCACGGAGGTCACGGTGAAGAGCGCCGTGCAAGTAGCCTTGCCGCCTTCGGGGTCTTCGACCTTGAACGTAATTTCTTCAGCACCGTTCCAGTACTTGTCCGGAATGATGATGCGTGCCATGCGGTTTTCCACCTTCACAGACAGCTTCGGGGTATAACCCTTCGGAGCGCCCTTCGCACCCTTCACGTCGAAACTCCAGGTAAGCTGTTCGGGCTTGTGGTCCGGGTCGCTCACGATGTCTGCGAGGTTAATGATGGCGAATTCGCGCTTTTCAGGAACGGTCTGGTCCTTGATGGGCTTCACGAATACCGGCAGGTCGTTCACAGATTCCACAGTGAACTTGACCTTGCGGGAATCAGCAGCTCCTTCCGGGTCAGTCACAGTGAACGTGATTGTTTCTTCACCATGCCAGAACTTGTTCGGGGCCGTAACGGTCACCACATGCTTGCTATCCATCTGGACTTTCAAGTCCTTGTTGCCAGAGAACGTCCACTTGAGCTTGCTGCTTTCGTGGTCGGCATCCTTGGCGAAGTCATCAAGAGCGATGGGCTTGAACTGTTCTTTTTCCTTAATCTTCTGGCTTGCGATATCCTTCATGACCGGCGGGTCGTTGATGGACTTCACCGTAAACACAGCGTCACTCTTAGCAGAAGCGCCTTCCGGGTCGGTAACAGTGAAGGTTACCTTCTCAGAACCGTTCCACATGTTGCTCGGAGTCTTGATCGTAGCAACACCACTCTTGTCGATATCAACCTTCAAGTCCTTGTTGCCAGTAACAGTCCACTTCAAATCCTTGAATTCGTGGTCAGCGTCCTTGACAAGTTCAGCAAGATTCACAGAGGTGAACTGCTGCTTTTCTTCGATCATCTGGTCCGGAATCTTCTTGAGCTCCGGCACGTCGTTCACGGACTGCACGGTGAAGAGGGCCTTCGAGGAGGCCTTCGCGCCTTCGGGGTCAGTGACCGTGAAGGTAATTTCGGCAGCGCCGTTCCAGTACTTGTTCGGAATGTTAACCTTGGCCACATGCTGGGCATCGATTTCAACGGAGAGTTCGCCACCCTTGCCCTTCACCGTCGGCTTCACATCCACAGAGAACGTGAGGTCAGAAAGCTTGTTATCCATGTCGCGCACCATCTCGCCGAGCTTGATGGGCTGGAACTGGCCTTTTTCCTTAATGGTCTGGGCCTGGACCTGCTTCGTGAATTCCGGCACGTCGTTCACGGATTCCACCGTATAGGCAATGGAGCGTTCGTCAGTAGCGCCTTCCGGGTCGGTCACCTTGATGGTGAGTGTCTCGGAGCCGTTCCACTGCGGGCTGGGCGGAGTCACCTTCATCACGCGGTTGCCGTCAACAGTGACCTTGAGTTCGCGGTTACCCGTGATAGTCCACTTGAGTTTGTCCTTACCATGGTCAAGATCTTCGACATACTTGTCGAGTTCAACATCCTTGAACTGGCCCTTTTCCTTGATGGTCTGTTCCGGGATATCCTTCATGACCGGCGGGTCGTTGATGGACTTCACCGTAAGTTTCATGGAGGTCTTCGCGACACCCCCATCCGGGTCGGTAGCCGTGAAAGTAATCGTTTCAGAACCGTTCCAAAGTTCGTTCGGGGTCTTGAACGTAACTTCGCGGGTCTTTGCATTGACATTGACCTTGATGTCCTTGTTGCCGGACACTTCAATCTTCAACTTCGAGATATCGTGGTCCGGGTCAGAAAGGTATTCATCAAGAACAATAGAAGAAAGTTCAGTCTTTTCTTCGACTTCCTGGTCAGGAATCTTCGTGAACACAGGCTTGTCGTTAATGGAATTGACCGTAAAGGTCACAGGCTGCTTGATGGAGGCGCCTTCCGGGTCAGTGCAGGTAAAGGTTGCGACAGCGGAACCGTTCCAGTACTGGTCAGGAATTTCAATAGAAGCGACGCGGCTTTCATCGATATTGACAACGAGCGTGCCAGTCTCGGGTTCCTTGCCCTGGTGCTTCACGTCCACATCCCAAGAGAGTTCGGAATTCTTGTGGTCGGCATCCTTCACATATTCATCGAGCTTGATTTTGGCAAACTGCTTCTTTTCGTCAATCGTCTGGTTCGGGATGGGCTTCGTGAATTCAGGCTTGTCGTTCACAGAATTGACCGTGAAGGTTGCCTCGGAGGTAGCGCAGGCGTTTGCCGGGTCGCACACCTTGAACTTGAGAGTTTCGGAACCGTTCCAGTACTTGTTCGGAATTGCGATGGTGGCAACGCCGCCGGCAATCTTGACCTTCAGGTCCTTGCTGCCGGAAACATCCCACTTGAGCTGTTCCATCTTGTGGTCGGGGTCCTTCACCAACTTGGAGAGTTCCACCGGCTTGAATTCCTGCTTTTCTTCGATGGTCTGTTCAGGCACGTCCTTCGTGAACTCCGGAGGGTCGTTGATGGACTTCACCGTGAAGGTCGCCTTCGTGCTCACGGCCGCACCTGCGGGGTCAGTCGCCGTAAAGGTAACGGTTTCGGAACCGTTCCAGAATTCATTCGGAATCTTGATGTTGGCCGTACCGTACTTGTCGATATCGAACTTGAGGTCCTTGTTGCCCGAAATGGCCCACTTAATTTTCGACACATCGTCATCGACATCGCTCACGAAATCGGTCAGGGAGATGGACTCGAATTCGTTCTTCTCTTCGATGGTCTGGTCGGGTATCTTCTGGAGTACCGGCGGGTCGTTAATCGGCTTCACCGTAAAGACGGCCGTCTTCTTGTCGCTCGCATACTCGCCGTCGGTAGCCGTAAACGTAATCTTGGCCGCACCATACCAGTTCGTATCGGGGATGACGATGGTCGCCACGCGCTTCGGGTCGATTTCCACGTTCAGGTCGCCATCGGCCTGATCCTTGCCCACCGGTTGAATGTCGAATTCCCACAGGATCTGGTCCTTCGGGTGGTCAGGGTCGGTCACGAATTCATCAAGCTTAATCTTGGTGAACTGTTTGCCTTCATCGACAGTCTGGTCGGGAATGGCCTTCATCACAGGCGGGTTATTCACGGACTCGACCGTGAAATTCACCGTCTCGGAACCTACGGCACCCTTGGTATCCTTCGCTTCGAAGGTAATATCTTCGGAGCCATTCCAATACTGGTCAGGCACCTGCAACGTGGCAACGCGGTCTCCCGAAATCGAAACCTTTATGCTCTTGTTGCCCGAAACAGACCACTTGAGCTGTTCCGGTTTGTCCATGTCATCGGACACATACTTATCCAACTTGATCGGAGCAAACTTGCCACCTTCGTTAATCGATTCACCAGGAATCCCGTTCACCGACGGCGCATTGTTCTCGACCGACGGAGAATTTCCGGAATTTTCCTGCGCAATAACGACAGAGGCTAAAACGCCAGCCGATGCCAAAAGCGCTGTTACAGGCCATTTCACTTTATTCATCTTTTTACTGTCTCCCATAATACTTCCACAAGCATCTTGACTTTTTTTGCAATAAACAAAAACAGGCACGCTTGCTTTTTGCGTGTTATGCGCACAAATATAATGCTTTTGCTCACAAAAAATCGCCATTTTTTGCAAAAAATCGCCATTTTTTTGAAGAGAAATGAGCAAAAATCACGTAAGTCATTGATATTCAACGACTTACGTAAATCCGGCTAGAATAATCCAAATTGGTATATATGGCCGCTTTTTTTGTAAGGAATGACAAAAAGTCAAAAAAATGCTAATATTGGGCACATTATTGCAATAAAATCCTTTAACGCTGGAAAACAAAATGAAATTCGTATTTCTCTGTGACGCCAACTACCTGAAGGGCGACCTGGTCAATTTCGTCAACAACTTCCCGACCAATCACGAACTGGTGACGATGACTTCTGACGACCTTCTCCAGTCGAAATCCGTCATGGACGGTACGTTCGCTATCCTCGCTGAACGCGCCACCTGGCAGAAGAACTTCAGCCTTTTCCGCTATTTCGGTCTCCTCCCGCTCCTCGAAGTGCTCCCGCTGGGCGTTGTTTCCCGCGGCCGCCGCGGCGAACCCCTCAAGGGCCGCAGCCAGAACAGGAACCAGGAAATCTACTTCAACCCCTCCGCAAGCCCCGAGGAGCTCTACATCCAGGTCGACAAGTTCGTCGCCGCTCCTCCTTCCGGCTTTACCTACCCGAGAGGCTCCAGGAAGGTCTAATCGCCTATGCAGCGACAGGTCCTCGATTACCTGTATGCTCAAGGCGAACTGGTGATGGCGGTTTTCCCCGGAAGCCCCATCCCCTACGAAGCCCTGAAAAAATTCGCGCTGGCACTTAACGCTGGCGCGTCTTTTGTACTATTCGACTTTGCCAACGGCACGCCCGAAAACGCCCCTGTCCCGCTTGCGGACTTGTTTACGCGCGTGCTTACGAACGCGGAACTGCAAGCCATCGAAGAGATGAAGCAGCAAGGAATCGTGTTCGGCGGCTACGCTGCCGCAGAACGCACCGAAGAAGCCTTCCGCACGTTCTACCACAACCTGCAGTCGATCAAGAACATTGTTCCGCACACGATATGCGCCATGCCTGCGGAAGACCCGACCACGCTCGACAAGAACATCCTGGAGATTTCAAAACTCGTGATGGTCTCTGCCGAAAGCGAAAGCGATGCCGCGGCATTCATCGAGGACTCCCCCGCACTGCAGAAAAAGAACATCCTCTGGCTGCCGGCAAAATTCCCAGAGAAGAAGCGATTCCCGCATGCGGCAAAGGCAATCAAGCGCAGTTCTTCCAAGGATACTCCCGCACGCACCTCTTTTGAAGAGAATCCCGAAGCGCTCGCCGAAAGCGTGAAGTTTATCCTCAAGGAAGGGATCCTCCGCAAGAACCCGATGGAAGGGCTCTCGAGGCTGTTCCGCAACCTGTTCCCGCTGCTGCTACTTATCGCCATCCTCGTGCCGTTCATCTACCCTACCAACATCGAAGGCAGCCACTCCAACATGCGCGACCGCGTGCCCGAAAGGAACAAACTATCGGTTGCCCCCTCGTTCGATTACACCTTCGACGGCAAAGAGAACCTGCGCCGCATAGCGCGCTACGCCATCGGGCGTTTCAATGCCGTAATTTCCGACGACAAGATGGTTCGCCAGTATATCGATGAAACCATCAGCGAAAACGGTTACAAGGGCCAAGGCTGGGAAACAAACGCACTCGCCGTACCGCCGCAAGGTACCGTCATCAAGTTCTCGAGGCCGAACAACCTTCCGCTGGCCGCAGCCGACTCCATCGGTGCCGCATGGAAATACTGGACATCCATACTTTCGGACAGCGTCGCCTACATTACCGAGTTCTACAACGAGAAAGGCATCGGCGGTCGAAAGCACAACGGTATCGACCTAGCCTCCAGGCAGGGCGCGCGCATCCTCGCCCCGTTCTCGGCAAAGGCCTACACGACCAAGCAAGAACGTGGCGGCGTAATTATCGGGCTTGTACGCGAAAAAGACGTGCTGCTGTTTATGCACTGCGACCAGCTCCTATACCTTGATGGTCAAGAAGTTATGCAGGGCGACCCGATTGCAACCGTGGGCATGACCGGCCACACGACGGGCCCTCACGCGCATATCGTAACTGGCATCATAGACAAGCGCGGAACAAACCGCATCGGCAACGTTACATACAAAGTAATAGACCCAATTGCGTGGTATTACAAGTTCAAACCGAACATGCCTTAGAGCGGTTTCCAAGCCGTCAAATGCCACTTTGTGACAGATGTCACGAAAGGTTCCGAAAAACTGGGTGACTTGGGTCACAACATTGCATTTATTTTTGTTTTTCGTGCCAGAAGTAAGTAAATAATTACAAATTACCTATCGCCAACATACAAACAATTAAATAACTTTGTAGCAGTTTTAGGGATGAAGAGAAAATCGGAGTAAAAACCAAGGAGCTTTAATTAAATGAAATCTGGATTTGTGGCCATTCTCCTCCTCTCCGCAGCAATGTTGGCCGGCTGCTCAGGCATCAAGACCCCCACGGCGAGTCTCGCCAATCACGATGCTCGTCACGACATACCTGCTATCGACCAGATGATTGTCGATATGAAGCAGGACTACATTCAGGCATGCTACCTGCCCGTCGCTAAGAGGGAACCGCCTGTTAACGCATGCCAAACGGAACTCTTCCAAATGCTTGAACGCCGCTACCACATGAACTACACGCAGGATCACGTGGACATGGCCAGCAACGACCTTTTCTTCAAAGACGTGAACACCAAGATTAACGATCTCGTCCGCAAGGACCGCCAGGTTGGCAACGCCGCCCGCAAGGCGTTCAGCAGCACCGACGAGATGATGGCTTACTATAAGGAAGCCTACAAGTTCCAAACGAACTAGTTTATAAAACATCAGTTCGAAAGCAAAGGCCCGTACCAACGGGCCTTTTCTATTTATGCAAGGCGCCTTACTGGTAACAGGAGTATACAATTTACGCACGAAAAATAAGCTTTACGGGGTATCCAGAAGATATTTTTATAATGTAAAGAGAGGTGTAGCCATGTCTATTCGCAAAATATCCATACCTGCCCTGTTCATCTCCTCCGCGCTCTTCCTGGGGACGGGACTGCTCGCCTGTTCCGACGATTCCAGCAGTTCTAGCGCGCAGGGAACAGATACTCCGTCCGACCCCGGAACAAACCCATCCGACGAACCGGGCAAAACTACACCAGAAGCGAAAGACACGACCTTCCTCACTCCGGACGTTCCCACGCCGGATGGCGGCTACTCCGGTGTACTCGTCGGCACCTGCGAAAAGGGCCCGCTCACTACCGGCTCCACAGTCAATCTCCAAGACCTCTCCGAAACCGACCTGACCGCAACGGGGAAAAAGGCCACAGCGACCGTCACCGACGATTTCGGAACATACTCGCTCCAGTATTCGGGATTCAATTCCTTCGCCATGCAGGAAGCGAGCGGCATATTCTTGAACGAAGTTACAGGCGACAAGACCGGTTCCGTGACGCTACGTTCCCTTATCCGCGCCATCGATGGTGACACGGCCAACGTGAACGTGATGACCCACCTCGAAGCGCCCCGCATCGCCTACCTGATGAAGGAAAATTCCATGAGTTATGCCGAGGCTCAGGGCAAGGCCGAAAGCGAAGTCCTGCGGGCATTCCACATGCAGAACTTCATGGTTCCGGCGCGCAAGCTCTCCGTTTTCGGGCAGACAGAAGCCGACGCAAACCTGCTCGCCATGACCCTTTTGCTCCTGGCCGAAAACGCCTCCAGCGACATGCAGGCGATAATTGATGCCGTTGCCGCGGACATCGAAAAGGATGGCTCCTGGGACGACAACGCCACGAAGGCCAAAATTGCGGACTGGGCTTACCTACAGAGGATGGATGACCTCTCCTATTACCTTGAAGACATGGGCACAGGAATCCAGTTGCCGAACTTCGAACAGAAATTCCGTACGTTCTGGTTCGAAACCTTCGGGCTTGGCATCTGCGATTCCACAAACCAGGGCAAAATCACGACCTGCACCAATGAACTGAGCCAGTACTCTACCAAGGAATTTGTCTGTGTCGATTCCACGTGGCGCATTGCATCTGCATCTGTATTGCAGAACCGCGAAGGCGTAGAACTCTTCGGGGAATGCACCGACGCCCTGGAAGGCACTGTTAAGGAAGGCAACGAAAAGACGTTTATCTGCAAGAAAAAGAAATGGAACTACGCCAGCGAAGCGGAACTCCTGAACATTGCGGTTTCTGCGAAGAACGGGGCCTGCACTGCCGAAAAGAACGGGTCTGTCGTACAGTACGAATCTGATTACGTGCTGTGTCAGAACTCGACCTGGAAAAAGCTCAACGTGCAACCCGTCGACTACTCCAAGGGCCGCGCCATGAACGAAAAACTCGGCCCCGGCATCAACCTGGGCAATGCCTGGGAATCTCAGGGCCAAAAAGGGTCCAGTGGCGACTGCGGATGGAGCAACTGCATCAAGGACGAATACTTCAAAATTATCAAGGATGCCGGTTTCAAGTCCGTACGCCTCCCCGTCCGCTGGAACTACGATGCTGCAAAGGATGCTCCCTACACGCTCGACGCTGGCCGACTCGCTGGCGTGAAGGCCGATATCGAACTCGCTCTCGCGCAGGGTCTCGTGGTCATCGTAAACTTCCACCACTACGTTGAACTCAACAACTACGCCGTCTATTACGACAACAATCCTGGCGGTTACGACAAGGAAAAAGCCCGCTTCCTCGGAATGTGGGAGCAGGTGGCGAAAGAGATGGATGCCTACGGCGACGACCAGATTGTCCTTGAAATTCTGAACGAACCACACGAAATGAAGAACAAGTATGTCGATGACCTGATGCTCTCTGCATACGAGGTTATCCGCAAGAACGCTCCGGGCAAGACAATCATGTTCGAAGGCAACGGATATTCCAAGTTCGCGCAGATTTCCAACGTGAAACTCCCCGCCGACGGCAACATCATCTTCTCGGGCCACTACTACGAACCGTTCGAATTCACGCACCAGGGCCACGGCTACGATTGCGGCTACAAGCTGAAGGACAGCGACATTTCGAAGGTGCCCTCGCACTTCAAGGCATACGTAGATTCCGCTACGACCCACTTCCCCGACATTAACGGCGGACACATTCCGCTGAACATGGGCGAATTCGGAGTTTCGGGCCAATACGGCAGCTGCGGTGGCAACGGGCCTTCCGACGCCGACCGTGCAAAATGGACCGACGCCGTAATCAAGGCGGCAACGGACAACGGCATGTCCTGGCAGTACTGGGGGCTCGTCGGCGTGGGCGGATTCGAGGCCTATAACAAGAATTCCAACCAGTGGTACACCGAACTGTCGAACGTATTCTCGAAATACCTCTAAAATACCACCTTTTAAAAGAGTTTGTGCATGGGAGAACCTCGGCAATTGCCGAGGTTTTTTCTATATTTGTGCCCGCAATAAATCGTAAAAAACAATCCCAATGGATTCTATCGGGGCTTCGCCCCTCCAGAATGACAGCGGGAATAAAAAGAGACAAAATCATGGGAAAATCACTCTATCAGAAGATTTTTGAAAGCCACACGGTAGCAAAGCTCCCGAGCGGCC
>JBGUQN010000069.1:0-3185 GCA_045131085.1 Fibrobacter sp. | reverse complement strand
ATTCGTTGCGGATGCGCTTGTACTGACCGAACATGTAACCGATTTCGCGAGCGCCAGTACCCTGGTCACCAGCCGGCACGTCCGTATCGGCACCGATGTGCTTGCAGAGCTCAGTCATGAAGGACTGGCAGAAGCGCATCACTTCGTTGTCGCTCTTGCCCTTAGGATCGAAGTCGGAACCGCCCTTGCCGCCGCCCATGGGGAGCGTGGTGAGGCTGTTCTTGAAGATCTGTTCGAAGCCGAGGAACTTGAGCATGGAGAGCGTCACTTCGTTACGGAGACGGATACCGCCCTTGTAAGGACCGATAGCGGAGTTGAACTGCACGCGGTAGCCGCGGTTGACCTGAACGTTACCCTTGTCATCGAGCCAAGGCACGCGGAAAGTAATCACGCGTTCCGGTTCGACGAGACGGTCGATAACGCCGTTGGTTTCCCAGGACTTGTCCTGTTCGAGGACGGGGTCGAGGGATTCGAGGAATTCACGGACAGCCTGGTGGAAGAGGGCCTGATCCGGATCACGGGCGACGACCTTTTCATAGACTTTCTGAAGGTAAGCATTCTTGATTGCCATTTTTTATATCTCCATTGAGAGTTAGATTGTTAATGTTTTTAACGACATAAAAGATAGCAAACGCCCGGCAAAAAGTGTAAAAAAGCGGCCAAAATCTCCAATTTCTTACATTTTTGTAAGTTACTTTTTTAGAAGAAAATCAAATTGCCTTTTTTCGCTAAAAATCAACACCCCCCAATTCACAAACTTACATTTTTGTAAGTTCATTCGCCATACCGCGTTTTGTAACAAAGATTTTACAAAAGTTGATTACTCTTTGGGGAGAAAAAAGGAGATCTACGCCAGAGTTTACCCCGCACTTGATGCAGGGCGGGGATGACAATGCGGGTGGCGGGGATGATACTAGAGTTCCAGGAAGGCCTTGAGGTCGTCCATGCGGCGCTTCGCCATTTCGACACCATGGTCATAAGATTCATTCATCTTGTCCATGTCGGTATCAAACTGGTCGCAGAGTTCGATAAGCGGGCGCATCAAGAACAGCCTACCCTCTTTCTCGAGTTTTTCCATCTGGATGAACATCTTGTCGTAGCGCTTGAGGCGCACCATGAGCGCACGGAAGAGTTCCGGATACTTGCGCTTGTACATCGGGTTGAGGATTGCGCGGTACTTACGGAAGTCCGTCACGGCCTCGCCCGGATAATGCGTCGACACAGCCACAACCTTGTCGCAACCCTTTTCGAAGGCGCGCTCAAAAGGGATAGGGGCCGTAATGCAGCCGTCGGCATAGTGCCTGCCGTCGAGCGGCGCCATCGGGAAAATCATCGGGAGCGCACAGCTTGCGCTAATGATATCGAGCAGGCGCTTCTTGTCTTTTTTCTCGGACTTGAATTCGGCACGGCCGCTCTCGCAGCAGGTAAGCCCGAACTCGCACTCGATATTGGAATTACTGTAGGCCTCGAAATCGAGCGGCATCTTGCCGTCTGCAGCGAGGTAGTTCAGCGCGTGGTATTCCTTCTGCACGCCAATAAACTTGCTCGCCCACTTTTTGCCTTCTTGCAGGCGCGTCGGGAGCACGATGAACCTGAGCCTCCCCTGCTGGCGCGTAATGAAATTGACCGCGGCATGCGCACCGGCAGAGACGCCAGCCACATAATTGAAGTCAAGGCCTTCTTCAAGCCAAGTATCCAGCACGCCTGCGCTGAACATCGTCTGGCGGGAACCGCCCTCTAGAACGAGGCCCGTCTTCACGGCTGGACCTCCTCGGGAGTATCTGCAGCTACGGGAAGTTCGCGTGCTTCGGTCGCACCGATGGCGGCCTGTTTGAGTTTCCAGACCTTCTGCCGGAAGTATTCACTGCGTTCTGCCAGGTGCTGCGACGAAGGTATTCCCTTCACGCGTTCAATCTTTTCGGAACCGCCCACAACCACTTGGGTGCGATGCCCGAACTTGTAGATGCCGTCGAGCCCAACGGATACCACCGGAGCGCCGGTACTACGGGCAAGGAAAGCGAAACCTGTCTTGAATTCGTTCAGCAAGCCGTCGTAGCGGCACTTGCCTTCAGGGAAAATAATCACCGAGTTGCCCTTCTCGATTTCCTTCTTCGCAATAAGCGCCCATTCAGTATCGAGATTAAAGCGGTCGCAGGGAATCACGCATTTTACACGGGTAAGCGCCCAGCTGAAATGCGGGTCCTCGATCTGGTCCTTCGCCACAACGATGCTCCTCTTGTGGAAAAAGATGGCCAGCATCATCAGCGGGTCCCACATGCTCGTATGGTTCGCAACCAAGATAGACGGCGTCTTGAGGCGGGACGATTTGACGGATCCATCCGTAAACACGATCTTCGGACGATACGCCACAAATAGGTAAACGCGCACGGTGTATATCACAACCACCATGACAAGCTGCATAAAGAGTTCAAACAACGGATTCTTCTTTTTCTTTTCAATCACGCGCCAAATATAAAAAAATTTCTCTCCTGTTACATTCGAATATGCGATTTGTCCGATTACCGTAAGATTTCGACAGATTAACGGCACACGCTTATTTGAACACAGTATCAATATAAACTAAAAATCCCCGCCACCATCGCTGGTAGCAGGGATTTTAAAGTTCCAAAAAGAAACTATTATGCCTTATTGAGGCGATCCTGGATCATGTCGATGATTTCGGAGAGTTCCTTCGGGAGGTGAGCGCCGAACTTCGGATAGTGGTTTTCCTTAACGTCGGCGAGTTCCTTCTTCCAGCCTTCCACGTCAACCTTCGTGATTTCCGGGAGAGTTTCCTTGTAGTAGTCAGCGAGACCATCAGTATTGATGGCGCCTTCCTTCGGCATGAAACCGATCGGGGTTTCGACAGCGTTGTCAACACCGTTGCAGCGGTCGAAGATCCAAGCGAGCACGCGGCTGTTGTCGCCGTAACCCGGCCACATGAAGCCACCCGGGAGCTTCTCGTTGTTGGCATCCTTGCGGAACCAGTTCACGTAGAAGATCTTCGGAAGCTTATCTTCAGTGGACTTCTTGCCGATTTCGATCCAGTGCTTGAAGTAGTCACCCATGTTGTAGCCGCAGAACGGGAGGATGGCGAACGGGTCGCGACGGATCTTACCGACTTCAGCAGCGTTGATGGTGGAAGCAGCGGTGATTTCAGAACCCACGATGGAGCCGAGGAACAC
>JBGUQN010000068.1:0-8983 GCA_045131085.1 Fibrobacter sp. | reverse complement strand
GAGTCCGGAAGCCTTTGCTTTAAAATCTTGGGTGATTTGCGACAAATACCGGGCTCTATGTTAGAGTCCGCGCCACCAACGACGGTTGAAGCATGCTGTTGTCACAAAGTTCATCATGGGCTCAAAATTATCAATATCGCGATAATTCGGCAAGGGGTTGTCTCAAAAAAAAATGATTTTTTTTGGAAAAATGCCGTTTTTTCGCAAAAAAGAGGAAGAGCGACTCCTGGTGAAGGGAGCCGCTCTAGTATGGTCTCAACAAAGAGAGGTGTAAGTCTGACCTAAATTTTCCCAACAGGGAACGTGTATTTTTAGTTTATGCGTTACGTACAAAATATATACAATTATGTGGTGCTCGATTGTTATTAAATTCTGTTTTTTATTTGTCTTGTGTCCTACACGTCATATACGATTTACTACATTGCGCTTTGCAAGGAGTTTTCAATGTAATAATATTGTAAGATATTTGCCCCATTCGGGACCCTCCATAAAAAAATCGTATAATTCTATAATTTAGTAACTTTTGAGGATTTATGAAACTAAGTAAGTACCCAAGCGCGATACCTTTCCTGCTTTTTGTCTTCTGCAGCATTTTTGTCCAGATGGGACTTTTCGTCCATTTCCAACGTTGGCTGTCGTTCTCGTTCGAGGGTTCTGCTTTTTGGTGGCGCAGCATGCTTTTGCAGGTTGCGATTTTTTCACCCGCAATATTCATGATGCCTGCGGCAAGTTATTTCGCGGGCCGCTTCCACAAGGGCCGCGTGATGGCTTGGTCTTCGGTGGGGATGCTCGCAGCCGTTATCGCTATCGTTGTCTGTTATGTGGCTGGCGCAGAATGGGTCGCTTACGGATTGTTGGGCCTTTATGGTGTTTTTCTCGCGGTGCTCACTCCGGCCAAACTCGGCATCATGAAGGAGATGGTCGAGGCAGAAGATCTGGTCAAGATTAATGCGTGGTACATGGCGCTTTCTGTTCTCGGTACTGCCGGTGCCGCCTTCTTTGCAATGGGGCTTTCAGGTAGGCCTGATTCTCCGGTGAGCATTGAACTTACGCTTTGGATTTATCTTGGGCTTAGTGCTCTTTCTACTCTTGCAGCATTCTTCATTCGCGTCGGCGCAACGCACGACTCCTTGAAATTCCGTTCTCCCCGTCGCAATTTTGCAGCTACGTGGAGGCACCCGATTGTGCGCCTTGCCATCCTTGGGCTGTCTGCCATCTGGGGTGTAACGCAGATATTCCTCATCCTTATCCAGAACATGACGGACATGCTCAACACGGCGGTTATCCCGATTTCGATGTTCATCGTTACGGTGGGCTACGTGCTGGGCGCGCTTTCTGCCAGCTGGGCGTCGAAGGGCTTTGTCGAGACTGGGCTTATCCCGTTCTCTGCTGCGGCTTCGGCCATCACGATGTTTGCGCTCCCGTTTGTGCATAACGCCTGGTTGCAGGCGGTGCTCTACGGCATCATCGGTTTTTGTGCGGGTTCTTCGTTCGTTATTTTGCGTACGGTTATTCAGAACTTTACGCGCCCCGATACTGCGGGCCGTATCCATGCGGTGGCGAACACCATCCAGATGGCGTTCCTCGTGCTTATTATGGGCGGGCAGACTTTGCTGCTCATCTTTACGCCGGTGACGCTCGATTACTGCTTCATGATTCTCGCGGTGATCCTTGCGCTCAGTTTCATCATGAACTTGAGGCACACCCCGATGCCGCTTTTGAGGGCCGCGCTCCGCTTTGCGTTCGCCTTCGTTTTCCGTTACCGCGTCAAGGTTGTGGGAGTGCAGAACATTCCCGAAACGGGTCCGGTTCTTTTGGTGGGGCCGCATTTTAGCTTCATCGATTGGGCCGTTCTCCAGATGTCTTCGCCCAGGCCGCTTCGCATTGCGAGCAACAGGAACACGTTTGCGGACTGGTACCAGCGTTGGTTCTCGCACGGAAAGTTCTTTATCAATATCAACCGTCGTGATCCGGCCCCTGCGATGCAGCGCATTCACGACGCCCTTCTGAAGGGCGAGGCGGTTGTCATTTTCCCCGAAGGCGAAGTCTCGAAAAAATCGTTTACGCCTGCGTTCTCGCTAGACTACTCGAAGGCTACCGAAGGCACGAACGCTCCGATTGTCCCGTTCTATATTCAGGGGCTGTGGGGGAGCCGCTATAGCCAGGCTTCGGAATGCGTGAACCGCCCGCAGGCCTTTAACCGCGTAATCAGCGTCGGCTATGGCAAGGCCTTGCCGGCGAACGCTCCCCAAGAAACTATCCGCCGTGAATTGCTTTTCTTGGGGGCAGACATATGGAATGTCGCCATAGACCATTCCGAAACGATTGTCCCGCTCTGGTTCAAGGCGATGCGCAAGCGCCGCTTCCGCCCGATTCTCATTGACCCTGCGGGTAACCACGTGAACGGTTATGGCATGATCCGCCTCTGCCGTTATTTCGGGCGTGTAATCCGGTCTGTTACCAAGAACGAGAAAAATGTCGGCTTCATGATGCCCACGAGCAGGGATGCCGCCCTCGGGATTATCTCCATTCTCGGGACAGGCAAGACGAGCGTGAACTTGAACTATTCCGCCCCTGTCGATACTATCCTCGGGTGCATTGCAAAGGCAGACGTGAATACCGTCGTGACGACGCATGCCTTTTTCGATAAGCTTTGCGGTAAGAATTCCGCTTTCATACAGATTGCAGAAAAATGCAAGATGCTCTACCTGGATGAAGAAGAGGCCAAGATTTCTTCAGTTCGCAAGGTGCTTTCTACTGCGGTTATCATGGCATGCCCGGGTGGCCTCCTTCGCAGGCTTTGGTTCACTGCAGCAAAGCTTGGCGACGATGCCGTCATCCTGTTCAGTTCGGGTTCCGAAGGCACTCCGAAGGGCATTGAACTCACGCACAAGAATGTCATTGCGAATGCTCAGCAGTGCGATTATGTCGTAAAGCTCAGCCGTACCGACGTGATGACCGCGCTACTCCCGCTGTTCCATTCCTTCGGGTTTACGCTGACTTTCATCATGCCCCTTCTCGATGGCGTGCCGATGGTGCTTTGCCCAGACCCGACCGACATCAAGACGCTTGCCCGCGTGTGTGCCCAGTACAAGACTACCATCATGATGGGCACGCCGACGTTCTTGCGCGCTATCGCCATCAACCGCTGGGTGCACCCGATGTGTCTGGATTCGCTGCGCTTCATTATCGCCGGTGCCGAAAAACTGCGCCCCGAAATGCGCGAAGCGTTCAAGCTCAAGTTCGGCAAGGATATTTACGAAGGCTATGGCTGTACGGAGCTGACTCCGCTGGCAACCATCAATGCCCCGAACGTCTTGCTCGACGACTTCCTCACCATGGAAAAGTGCTGCGACCCCTCTAGCATTGGGCTTCCGCCTCCGGGTACCGTGACTGCGATTGTCGACCCCGAAACAAACGAGTTCTTGCCGCAGGGTGCCGAAGGCATGCTTGTCGTAACAGGCCCGCAGGTGATGAAGGGTTACCTGAAGGACAAGGAAAAGACGGACAATGTCATCCTTGAAATCGATGGCCGCCGTTGGTACAAGACTGGCGACAAGTGCTTGATTACGCCGGATGGCTTTGTGCAGATTCTTGGCCGTTACAGCCGCTTTGCCAAGCTCGGTGGCGAAATGATTTCGCTTACCGCAGTGGAGCTCCGCATCGCAGAATCGAAGGTATTGGACAATCAGGAATTTGCCGTGACGGCAGTTCCGGATTCTTCGAAGGGCGAACGAATCGTGCTCTTGGTCAAGGGAGACTTGGATACCGAGGAAATTTCCCGTAACCTGCGTAAGTCGGGAATCCCGCCCCTCATGCTGCCGGGCTCTGTATTCAGCGTAAATGAAATCCCGAAACTCGGCTCCGGAAAATGGGACTTCCCAGGCATGAAGAAAATGGCCCAGGAACTTGTCGACAACAAGATCCAAGGCCGTTAGTTATTTGCGGAATATATAGGTTACTTGTGGGAAGCAATTCCCAGCTTGTTCATGCGGTAGTTCATCATGCGGGGCGAAACGCCGAGGCTTCTGCCTGCAGCAGAGAGGTTTCCGTCGTTCTGCTTGATGGCTTCCGTTAGAATTTCCTTTTCGTAATTCTGCAACATCACGTCGAGAGGTGCGCCCGTCAATACGATGGAACTGCCGTTGCCCGAGGTGACGCTTGTCTGCAGCGAAGGCGGCAGGTTAAAGCTGTGCACGCATTCGTCTTTTGCGGTGAGCACGGCGCGCTCTATGCAGTTTTCAAGTTCACGCACGTTGCCCGGCCAGTGGTAGCTCATGAGCAAGTTGATGGCCGTCGTCGAAAGGCGGGTAATCTTCTTGCCGTACTTCACGTTGAACTTGTCGATAAAGTGTTCGGCGAGCAAGATGATGTCGCTCTTGCGCTTTGCCAGGTCGGGCATTACGATGGGGAAAATGTTCAAGCGGTAGTAAAGGTCTTCGCGGAACTTGCCCTGGGCCATAAGTTCTTCGAGGTTACGGCTCGTGGCTGCCAAGAAGCGTACGTCGGAATGGATTTCTTCGTTGCTGCCTACGCGGCTGAACGTGCGTTCCTGTAAAAAGCGCAACAGCTTGACTTGCGTTTGCATGGTGAGGTCGCCGATTTCATCGAGGAACAGCGTTCCGCCATTTGCCGCTTCGGCGCGGCCGATACGGCGGTTCATCGCGCCCGTGAATGCACCCTTCTCGTGGCCGAAAAGTTCGCTTTCCACGAGGTTTTCGGGGAGGGCGGCGCAGTTGAGCGTAATGAAGGGCTTGTCTTTCCTTGCCGACAGGTTTACGATGGCGCGGGCAATCATCTCTTTACCCGTACCGCTACCGCCGCGGATGAGCACGGTGGCGTCGCTGGGGGCAACCTGGTGGAGTTGCTCGTAGACAATCTGCATTTCGCGGCAGTTGCCCACCATTTCGCCCGGGTTGTTCGTAAGCATGTCACGGAGCTTGCGGTTCTCGTCGATCATCGCCTGTTGCTCGTTGTGCAACTCAATGCATTCGTTTGCCGCATCGCCGGTAATGTTTGCGATGATTTCGAGCAGGGCCACGTCGCGGTCAAGGTCAGTGGTGCCATCTACGGGGCGGTCAATCGAAAGGGTGCCGATAATCTGTTCGTCGTGGATGAGCGGGACGCAGATGAATGCCACCTGGGTGTCGTAATGGCGGCTGCCGGTGCGGTTCAGGAATCTGGAATCCTTGCGCAGGTCCGGAATGACGTGGCTAATGCCGCGTTCTGCCACATGCCCCGTAATACCTTCACCCATGCGGTAAAAACCGCGCTGCTTTTCGGATTCTTCGAGCCCGCGCGACGCCTCGATTTTCAGGGTGTCGCCAAAGAGGAGCGCGAAAGTCCCGCGCAACATGCCGAGTTCAGATTCCAGGATGCTGAGCACGTTTTCCAGCAATTTTTGCACATTGCGCTCGTGGATAATCGCGACGCTAATCTTCTGGATGACCGAAATTTCTGGACCGATTGGGTTTTTCATTTTTTGTAAAACTAGTAAAAGAGTTCCGTTAGAGCTTTTCTTTGATCCTTTTCAGGGCAATTTTGGTCCGTTCGTGGTCGCCGAAGGCGGTCAGGCGGAAGTATCCTTCACCGCAGGGGCCAAAACCGCTACCGGGGGTGCCTACCACTTCGCAGGTGGCCAGCAGGCGGTCGAAGAAGTCGAAGGACTTTTCGCCGTCGGGGATTTTCCACCAAATGTACGGGGCGTGTTCGCCGCCGAATACCGTGTAGCCTGCAGCGGTGAGTTCCTGGCGGATAACCTTTGCGGTGTCCATGTAGCCCTTGATAACGCCCTGGGTCTGCTTCCAGCCTTCCGGAGTGTAGATGGCTTCGGCGGCACGCTGGGTCACGTAGTTCACGCCGTTGAACTTGGTGCACTGACGGCGGTTCCACATGGCGCGGAGTTTCGAGAGTTCGTGCGGGATAACTGTGTAGGCGCAGCGCACGCCGGTAAAGCCCGCCGTTTTGCTGAAGCTGCGGAATTCGATGGCGCAGGTGCGGGCGCCGGGTATTTCGAAAATGGAGTGCGGGAGGGTTTCGTCCTGGATGTAGCAGTTGTAGGCGCCGTCGAACAGGATGATTGCTCCGGTTTCGTTTGCGTAGTTGACGAACTTCTGCAGGGTTTCGCGGCTGAGTACCGTACCCGTCGGGTTGTTTGGGCTGCACAGGTAAATCAGCTGCACCGGGTTCTTGGGGAGGTCCGGCTGGAAGTTGTTTTCGGCGGTCGAGGCGAGGTAGGTCACTTCGGAAAAGTGTCCGTCGGCCTGGAGCGTGCCCGTGCGGCCGGCCATAACGTTAGAATCGAGGTAAACCGGGTAGACCGGGTCGGGAATGGCGATGCGTGCGTCTCCGGAGAAGAGTTCCTGGATGTTTGCCACGTCGCACTTGGAGCCGTCGCTTACGAAGATATCTTCCGGGTCCATCTCGATGCCGCGTGCCGTGTATTCGCCACGCACGATAGCTTCACGGACAAAGTCATAACCTTGTTCCGGGCCGTAGCCGCGGAAGGTGTCCTTCACTGCCATCTCGTCGACGGCCTTGTGCATGGCCTTGATGACTTCGGGGATAAGCGGAGTGGTGACGTCGCCGATACCCAGGCGGATAATGTCGGCGTTTTCGTGTGTGCCCTGATATTCTTTAATCTTCTTGGCGATGGTCGAGAAAAGGTAGCTGCCGGGCAGGCGATCGTAGTTTATGTTTAGGTAAGAATTACTCATAATTAATGTGAAATGTGGGATGTGAGATGAGGGGTGAGGCAAATGTGAAGCGTGAAATGTGAAATGTCAAATGAGAGATTATTCATTAAACATTTCACATTACACATCACACATTCAAATTACTCCTCTGAATACTTCCTGTGCGGGGCCGGTCATGAGCACCGGGCCGTCTTCTTCGTGCTTGATATGGAGAACACCGCCATCCAATACGATGTCGGCTTCGACGCCCACGCGGCCCGTACGCTGGGCCGCAACGAGGGTTGCGCAACTGCCGGTTCCGCAGGCCATGGTAACGCCGCAACCCCGTTCCCAAACCCGCATGCGGATTTGGGTGGGCGTCACCACCTGCGCGAACTCGATGTTGCACCTGTCGGGGAACTGCTTATCTACCTCTAGAATGCTTCCCCATTTTTCAAGCTGGATTTTTTCGATGTCGTCCACAAAAATGACTGCGTGCGGATTTCCCATTGATACCGTCTCTGCAGTAAAGTCAAAGCTGTCTGCAGTGAGCTTGATGGAGCCGAGGAAATTCCTCGGGTTGCCCATGTCCACGCAGACGCGTCCGTCGTCTAGGAGGGCCGGCTTTACAAGCCCGCTCTTCGTGTGCAGATTGAAGACTTTGGTGTCGGCCGACTTGGCTAGCCCACGGCTTACGATGAACTTTGCCACACAGCGCGTTGCGTTCCCGCACATGGCGGCTTCCGAACCATCGGCATTAAAGATGCGCATCTCGAAATCGACACCGTTCGCGACGGATTTCGATGCAGGGCCGACCCCCGCATCGTCGAGTACTAGGCAGCCTTCGCCGTCCATCGGGGTTACGATGACTACGCCGTCTGCGCCAATGCCGAAGCGACGGTCGCACAACTGGATGACGCGCTGTTCGAATTCCGCGCCGTATTTCACTTTTTGACCCGGTTCCAACAAAATGAAATCGTTGCCGAGTCCGGTCCATTTAGAAAACTTGGTAAACATGCCCCTTATTTGCAAGAAGCGTGCCAATTTTACAGATTATGTTAAAAATGCGGAAAAACCGCCGTTTTTGGCGGTTTCATGGAATGCTACAAAATGTAATCTTTACAAAATATGTAAAAGAAGGTTGTTTGTTTTACATTTTATGTAAAACTATTTGGCACTGGCCTTGCGCCCGTCCATCCATGCGAATATGTTAGCAAGAATCGTGCCGCTAATGGAGTGGTAGATGCAGCTCAAAGCGCAGGGGACAACGCAGAGAGCCGCTTCGGGGTGCAGGGCGAGGTTCTCTGGGGTGGCAAAGAACCCTGCAGCAAGGACGGTTGCCATGCCCGCGTTCTGCACGCCGACCTCGATAGCGATGGTGCGCTTCTTGGCAGTGTTGAACTTGAACAACCTGCCGACGCTGTAACCCAGCACGTAGCCGAGCGCGTTGTGGCAGAACACGACTGCGAGTACGAGAAACAGGAGGCCGACCCCGTTGAGCACGAGCTGCGGGTGCACGGTCACCATCACTCCGCCCACGATAAGCATGAGCCCGATGACGCCGACCGCCGGCATGTTCGCCTGGATTTCCTTGAACACGGCGCGGTGCCCGAGGAACACGTTGAGCAAGAACCCGATGGTTACCGGGAGGATGGTGACGTAGAGGATGTTGAGGAACATCCCGAGCGCGTTCACGTTGATGCTCGTGTCTGCAAGCCAGAGTACAAGTAGCGGAGTCATGATGGGCGCAAGCAGGGTAGAGATTGTCGTCATGCCTACGGAGTAGGCCACGTCGCCTTTAGCGAGGAAACTCATGATGTTGCTCGAAACGCCGCCCGGGCAGCAGCCTACGAGCACGATGCCCACGGCGAGGTAGGGGTCGAGCCCGAAAATCTTGGTGAGCGTGAAGGCCACCAGCGGCATGATGGTGTATTGTGCGACGGCCCCGAGCAATATGTCGAGCGGGCGCTTGAAGAGAATCTTGAAATCCTGCACGGAGAGCGTGAGCCCCATGCTCAGCATGATAACCCCGAGGATGATCGAGGAGACGTTCCCGTGGACCCAGCCGAAGGCGACGGGGAGGAAGAATGCGACGATGGCGCTTGCGATGACGAACGGGGAAGCGTAGGTGGAAAGTGTGTGGCACACGGCCCGGATAATCTTGGACATGCTTAAAATATAGCGAAAAACTGTGGGGGAGGCCTCCCCCTCGCTTCAGCTGCATCGTCGTAGCGGCATCGAGGCCCATCTGCAGTAAGAACGTCATGGCGGCCTCGAGCCGCCATCTCCTCGCATCTTCCGCTACCCCC
>JBGUQN010000067.1:0-30237 GCA_045131085.1 Fibrobacter sp. | reverse complement strand
GAAGACTGTCAAGTCTGCCGACATGGTGAAGCTCTATGAAAAGCTCATCGACAAGTACTCCATCTTCTCCATTGAAGACGGTCTCGACGAAGCTGACTGGGCTGGCTGGAAGGTCATGACCGACAAGCTCGGTGGTAAGATCAACCTCGTGGGTGACGACCTGTTCGTTACCAACCCGACCATCTTCGACGAAGGCATCAAGGCTGGCATCGCCAACGCCATCCTCATCAAGGTGAACCAGGTGGGTTCCGTGTCCGAAACTCTCGCCGCCATCAAGCGCGCCCAGGACGAAGGCTACGCTCCGATTGTTTCTCACCGCTCTGGCGAAACCGAAGACACCTTCATCGCTGACCTCGCCGTCGGTACTGCCGCTGGCCAGATCAAGACGGGTTCTCTCTCCCGTACGGACCGCGTTTGCAAGTACAACCGCCTCCTCCGCATCGAAGAAGAACTCGGCAAGGATGCCGTGTACGCCGGTGACCCGCGCAAGGCTTGCAAGGCCGCTCCTGCTAAGAAGGCTTGTGGCTGCAAGAAGGCTTGCAAGAAGAAGTAATCTTCTAAACCAATAGAACTTACTAAGAGAAGTCGCTCCCATCGGGGCGGCTTCTTTTTGTTACATATAAACTAAAATTTCCGGAGCGGAGCGCTGAAGGAACCCTGCGGTATGGGGAGGAATGAGCTGCGGAATTACTGATGTTTATTTTTGTTTACAGTGAGTGCTTTCAGCCACAAATGTAAACGCTATTTTCCAAAACATCCAAAACAATTATTTCAATTAAATCTATATTAGTTCCGAATTTTCATCAAAAGTCGTAAATAGGCTTACCATAAGAGGATACACATGATTGGAATGAAATCGATTGTCAAGGCCGCTGTCGTGGTTTCGGTGACGGCCGCCCTTTTCGGGTGCGAGAGCAGCAGCGAGCAGCAGGCTGCCGAAGGCGCCCTGCCCCGTAAGCAGACACTTTATCTGTCTGGCCAGCAGTGGGGTGCTCCCGCTACGTTCAACCCGCTCGCCGAAAGCTGGATGGCCGCATGGCCCGTCGGTGGACGCTTCAACCTGGTCTATGAACCGCTCGTTACCTACAATACTCTGAACGGTCAGATCGAAGACCTTTTGGGCCACCTTGTCGAAGAACTTTCCAACAACGACAGTATCGTGGTTGACCTGAACCCTGCTGCCAAGTGGAGCGACGGCAAGCAGGTGAACTCCAACGACGTGAAGTTCATCTTCGCAAACGGCGCCATCAACACCACCGAACAGATTTCCGCCATCCATGTGGATACCCTCAAGGCCGAACCGGCAGCCCAGGATGCGCCTGTTACCGAACGCCTTTCCTTCATTGTCGCAAAGGACAAGCGCAACAACCCGCTTTCCGTGCGTGACCTCCTCCAGGCTATCCGTATCGTTCCGGCCCACGTGTTCGAACCGCTCATTGCCGAAAAGGGCCTCGACGAAGTCAAGAAGCTCATGATCGACAAGAACCCGGTCGTTTCTGGCCCGTACACCATCAAGGACTACTCTGCGAACAAGATTATTCTTGAACGCCGCGACGACTACTGGGGCAACGCCGCCCTCCACAACGGCCAGCTCCCGGCCCCGAAGTTCATCGTTCACCCGATTTACAAGAGCAACGACCACAGCACGATTGCTCTGCGTGAAGGCAACCTCGACGCTTCCATGACCTTCATCGCCCGTATCGGCGACCTCAAGAAGAATGGCGTCCACACTTGGCTCAACGAAGCTCCGTTCTTCATGCCGGGTGCAATGCCCATGCTCATGATCAACACCATGAAGGAACCGCTCAACGACAAGCGCTTCCGTCGTGCCCTCGCTACTGCGATTGACTACAACGCCATCCGCCAGTTCGCTGTTTCTAACTACACGTCCCAGCTCCAGCCGGGCCTCATCATGCCGACCAACCTCGAAGGCAAGTACATCAATGCCGAAGACCAGAAGATCGGTGTGAACCTCACCATTACTGACGAAGCTGAACGCCTCAACACTGTGAAGGCTTTGCTCACCGAAGCTGGCTACAAGTCTGTGTTCAAGGACGACGGTACGCTCGACCACATGGAAAACGCCAAGGGCGAAAAGATTCCGACCCTCTTCATCACCTCTCCGGCCGGTTGGACCGACTGGGAAGCCATGGTGACCATCGCTGTCGAAGGCATGCGCAAGGCCGGTATCGACGTTCGTGAAGGTTTCGTGGATGGCGGTCAGTACTGGCCTGCCATGGGCACCGGCAACTTCGACCTCATCATGCACAAGCCGACTGCCGACGTGTCTCCGTCTCTCCCGTGGAGCCGCTTCAACGAAGTCATGTCTAGCCGTGACTGGCAGAAGCTCGGTGACTGGGCCGGCACCAACATTGGCCGTTACAACCAGCCGGGCACCAAGGAATTCCGCCCCGAAGTGGACAAGCTCCTTGCTGAAATTCCGCTCATGACCGACGAAGCCAAGAAGGCCGAAGCCTACCGCGAACTCAACAAGATCTTCATGGAAGACCAGCCGGCGATTCCGCTCGCTTACCTCCCGGAACAGTTCTACGAATTCAGCGACAAGGTTTGGACCAACTGGCCGTCTGCTGACAATGCATACGCTCCGGCCCAGCTGCCGTGGATCGCTTCTGGCACGAAGGTTCTCTGGAACCTGAAGCTCAAGTAATTCAAAGGAAAATAAAAGGACTATAAATGCTTAAACAGTATCCTATGCTACGCTATGTCCTGCAGAAGGCTTTCTGGTATCTTCTGACGTTTGTCGTAGCGGTTGCAATCAACTTCGCCCTGCCGCGCATGGGTGAAAACAACCCTGTGGACATCATCATGGGTAAGGCCGCTCAGGGCCTTACTCCGGATCAGGCCAAGCTCAAGAAGGAAGCCTTGCTCAAGGCTTTCGGCATGGCCGAACTCGACGATCAGGGCAACGTTGTCTATGAACCCGAAGTCGATGAAAACGGCCAGGTCAAGACAATCAAGGTCCCGAAGCTCGACGAAAAGGGCCAGCCTGTGTTCAGGGTGGTCAAGGATGTCGATGCCGAAGGCAACCCGGTGATGGTCGAACGTCAGAAGCTTGACGAACAGGGCAATCCGGTCTTTGAAGAAAAGCCGGTCCTTGATGCGAAGGGCAAGCCCGTGATGGAAAAAGACCCGAAGACCAAGAAGAAGGTCGCGAAGGTCGAACAAGTTGCCGTCATGGAACAGGTTCAGACCGAGCATCAGGATACTATCATGGTGGACCAGGTGGTCCTCCAGTCCGACCCGAAACTCGCTTCGGGCCTGTCTCAGTTCTTCTCCTACATCGGCAATGTGTTCAAGGGTGACCTCGGCCTGTCTTACAGCCAGTACCCGAAGCCGGTTGTCGAAATCATCAAGGAATCCCTCCCGTGGACCCTTGCAATCCAGGCCCCGACCATTATCCTCGGCTGGATTGTCGGTAACCTCCTGGGTGCCTTCGCTGCATACAAGCGCGGCATCTTCGACAAGGTGTTCTTCCCCTGCGCCATGTTCCTCAACGGCGTGCCGTTCTTCGTGTTCGGTATGTTGCTCGTGGCGCTCTTCTCCATCACGCTCGGCTGGTTCCCGGCCATGGGCGCCTACAGCCCGGATATTCCGGAGCTGACGTTCAGCTGGAACTGCATCAAGAGCGTCGGGTTCTACTACATCTTGCCGTTCTTCTCCGTGTTCCCGATTCTTCTTTCTGGTCAGGCAACGGGTATGCGTTCCATGTCCATCTACGAACTCGGTACCGACTACATGAAGTACGCCAAGTGGCTTGGTCTGCGTGAAGGCAAGATTATCAGCTACGTGTTCCGTAACGCCATGCTCCCGCAGCTCACTGGCCTTGCCCAGAGCCTCGGTGCGATGGTGGGCGGCGCCCTCATTACCGAAATGATCTTCTCTTACCCGGGCCTCGGTATGGCGATGCTTACCGCCATCCAGCAGAACGACTACGCAACGATTCAGGGCTGCACGCTCATGATTTCGACCTGCGTGCTCGTCGCTAACTTTGCCGTTGACGTTTTGATTGCCGTCTTCGACCCGCGTGTCAAGGCCGGTCTCCAGATGGGAGGTAAGTAATCATGGGTAAACTTCTTAGAAATCTTCTCAAGTCCCCGATGTTCGTGATCGGCGTGTCCATCTTTATTATCACGCTCCTGATTGCGTTCTTCGGCCCCCTCTTCTATCATGTGGATATCAACGCCCGCGACATGATGGCCGGCCCCTATGCCGGTTCCAGCGCTGACCACCTGCTCGGTACGGACCACCTTGGCCGCGACTACGTTTCGCTGCTCATCGCTGGGTTGCGTTCCTCGCTCTATGTGGGTCTTGTTGCCGGTGTGATTGCGACGACGATTGGTGTGCTTGTCGGCCTGTTCGGCGGTTTCCGCGGCGGCTGGATTGACGAAGTCCTGAACATGCTCACCAACATCTTCATCGTTATCCCGCAGTTCGTGATTCTCGTGCTCATCAGCTCTGCTGTGAAGGATGGCCGCTCCCTTACGCTCATTGGCCTTATCATCGGCCTTACCGCGTGGAGTTGGTCTGCCCGTGCAGTGCGTGCCCAGGCATCTTCGCTCCGCAGCCGCGACCACATCGCGCTTGCACGCATCAACGGTGCTTCCACGCTCACTATCGTGCTGAAGCATGTGCTTCCGTATTTGCTATCCTATGTGTTCATGGTGTTCATCATGCAGGTGTCCTCGGGTATCCTTTCCGAAGCTTCCATCTCCATGATCGGCCTCGGTCCTCTGGATTCCACGAGCCTCGGCATCATCTTGAACCAGGCGAAGGACAACGGTGCCCTTTCCGGTGGTATCTGGATTGCCTTCCTCCCGGCGACCATCATCATTACTCTCACGGTTTTCGCGCTCTACCTCATCAATACTTCGATGGAAGGCGTGTTTAACCCCAGGCTCCGCAAGTAAGAGGTAACGAAATGTCAGAAAATGTTTTTGAAGTAGAAAACCTCAGCCTGTATTACCTGGGCCGCTTCGGCGACAAGACCCATGCCGTTACGAACGTCAGCTTCTCCATGAAGCAGGGCGAAATCCTCGGCATCGCGGGCGAGTCCGGTTGCGGTAAGTCGACTCTCGTGTCCGGCCTCATGGGCATGTGCATCCCGCCGCTTTACCCCGAAGGCAAGAGCGACGTGCGCGTCAAGAGTGGCGACAAGATGGAATCCCTTATGAACCGCAAGGTCGAAGACGTTCGTGCGAACGTTCTCGCCCAGAAGGTTTCGATGATTCCGCAGGGTGCGTTCAACGCCCTGAACCCGGTCCGCAAGATCAAGGACATCGCCGCCGACGTGATTGCCGCTCACCAGCAGCCCGGCAAGAAGCTCGACCACAAGGAAATTTACGACCGCCTCTGTGAACGTTTCGACTTGTTCGGAATGGACACGAAGCGCGTGCTCGATTCTTACCCCATCCAGCTGACCGCCGGTGAACGCCAGCGTTCCGTTATCGGTATTTCCACCTTGCTCAACCCGCAGATGGTGATTGCCGACGAACCGACGTCTGCTCTGGACGTTTCCACCCAGAAGGAAGTCATCAAGATGATTTTCGACCTTCTGGACAAGGGCATCTTCTCTACGATGATCTTCATTACGCACGAACTTCCGCTCCTGTACCACGTGGCCGACAACATCGCCATCATGTACGCGGGTGAATTCGTGGAAAAGGGTACGGCGGAACAGGTCGTCAAGGATCCGCGCCATCCGTACACCCAGGCCCTCATGGGCGCCATGCTCAGTACCGAAGCGAGCCAGCGCGGCCGTCATCCGGTGGCTATCGAAGGCGCTCCTCCGAGCCTCAAGAACAAGATTGAGGGTTGCCGCTTCGCTCCGCGTTGCAGCAAGGCTAAGGACTGTCAGTTTAAGAAGAACACTCAGAATCTCCGCATTGTCGGCGATCGTGATGTGAGGTGCGATTATGCTAAGTGATAAGCCCGTTGTATTTTCTGCCAAGCGTATCAGCAAGGATTTTGGTGCGGGCAAGACCCTGAAGACCGCCGTGAAGGATGTTTCCTTTGATATCTATGACGAGGAATTCATCTCCATCGTGGGTGGCTCGGGCTGTGGCAAGTCCGTGCTCGCGAAAATCATGCTCGGCCTCTACAAGCCGACGCGTGGCCAGTTCCTTTACCGCGACAAGCCCATCAAGAACCTGAAGGACCACTGGAACGAAGTCCAGTCTGTTTTCCAGGATCCGTTCGGCTGCTTCAACCAGTTCTTTACCATCCGTAGCCAGCTGGAAGACGCCCTGAATATCTTGAAGGACAAGCCTTCCAAGGACGAAATCCGCCGCCGCGTGGACGAAGGCCTGATGGCTGTGAACGTTACGCCTGCCGATATCGAAGGCAAGTACCCGTTCGAGCTTTCCGGTGGCCAGATGCAGCGTATGTTGCTCGCCCGTATCTTCGCGCTCCGCCCGAAGGTACTTATCGCCGACGAAGCCACCTCCATGGTGGACGCCTGCGTGCGTGCAAACATCCTGGATTACCTCCGCAAGTTGAAAGACGAACTGAAGATGACCGTGGTGTTCGTTACCCACGATATCGGCCTTGCTAACTACGTTAGCGACCGTATCTTCATCATGGCCGACGGCAAGATCGTGAACCAGGGTACCCCTGCCGAGGTGCTCGACAACACGAACGAACCGCATACGCTGCGCCTGCTGGACGATATCCCCGAAGTCCACAAGACCGAATGGATTAAGAACAGCCATCGCAGCAAGAAGTGATGTTCGCTTTGCGAACATCATCCTGAAGCCGAAGGCGAAAGGATCCAAGAAAACCCGACTCCCTGCGAGCCGGGTTTCTTTTTATGCTGTTTTGACCCTTTTATAAGGTTGTTAGCAATTTATTCTTTTATTTTGGATGATGAATTGCAGATAAAATACTATTATTATTTTATCATAATCTTAAAAAGGCGGTTGCATGAGGCCGGAAACCATAAAGAAGCGTGAAGACGAGTTCTTTTCTACGTTGACCAATTCAGCGGGTATAAAGTACAAGTTGACCGGGACAGTTGATATTGGAAACGACGTGAAAATCTATTCCATTCGCCCGGATTACGATTCGTACTATTATACAACTACAACTAAAACTAAAACTAAAACTAAAAAGCAGAGTATCTGCTTGCATTTTACCGTTGGTTACATAAAGTCCGATACCACGGCTCTTACTACGAAGGATAACTATGTTTCCGTTTCTTACGTGGTAGACCGTTGCGGTCGCATTTACGAGTTGTTCCCGGATACCATGTGGAGCTATCACCTAGGGAGTGGTACCGTAGGCGGGAATGGAGCCATGTCGAAGCAGACCATTGGTATCGAGATTTCTAATTACGGCCCGCTGAAGTCTTCGGGTGACAACCTGCTGATAGACATCTACAACAAAGAGTACTGCAAGAAGTCCGAGACGGAATATTACTACGCGCAGAACTTCAGGGGCTACGAGTACTTTGCCTCCATGACCGATGTGCAGGTAAATGCCGTCGCCGCTCTGGTCAAGTACCTCGGCCGCAAGCACGATATCCCGATGAATTTTAAGCCCGATGATGCACTGTTTGCAAGCGATGCCGAGGCGCTGGCCTTCGAAGGGGTGTTTTACCATACGAACGTGCGCAAGGACAAGTTCGACTGGCCGTTTGGCCCTCCGATCAAGGCCATCATATCGGCGTGCTCCGACGTGTTGCCGCCGAAGGCAGAAGCTGCACCCGATGCTACCGCGAAAGAAGCTCCTGCCCCGCTAGAAGTGAAAAAGTCGGTTGAGCTGAGCGACCCGCCCGAAGCAGAAAAGCCTGCAGAAACTGAAGCGCCTAAGAATGCGGACGTTGCGCCGACAACTCCGGCTGCTCCTGCTGCGCCCGCAAAGGCAGCCCCTGCTGTAGAGAATGTCGCGACGGCCCCCGAGGCAGACAAGCCCGCGGCTGCAAAACCTGCGGCAGCAAACTCCGCAAGCGCCAAGACGAAATCATCGGCGCTCCAGGCCCTTATTTCCCTATTTGCCCGACTGTTTGGCGGCAAGAAATAATTTAACTCTCAACAAAAGGAAACAATATGCAAAACCAAGATAGCGTCGTCAAGGTGGTTGATACCACCAACACCGCCCAAACTGCTCCCCTTGCCAAAGAGCCCGGGATGAAAAAATTCGATTTTGAAGCCATGACGGGGCTTAGTAAGGGCGCTTTTAAGAATCCGAATTTTTTCCACAAGGCTAAGGGTGCTACAGATAGCTTGAATGGAGTGATTGTCAAGCTTACTGGAGAAAATGGTCAGCTGAGTGCGAAAGTTGAATCTTTAACCGGCAATAACGGGAAACTGGAAAAACAAGTCGAAAATTTGCAGGGCAAAGTTAATGACTTGCAGGGCCAAGTGACTCAATTGACTCGGCAGCTAGACTCATGCAAGGAACAACAACCTTTGGTGAACATCTTGTTTACCCCTCCCGGCTGCTATGTTACAATCGTTCTTGTTATCGCTTTGACAATCATTTGCCTCAAGAAGGGCTTTTCCATTGCCAAGGGCGATATCAAAATTACTACGGGGGACACCAAGAAGGGCGAATAACCACCTTAGGCTTGCCTGTACAGTGGGGATTTGTTTCCTGTTGAAAACGAAAAACGGGTGCGCTTGCGCCCGTTTTGTTTTGTTTTTAGGTATATTCTAGGCATGACTGTATACAAGAATGCTTCTTATGCCGGTGCGGTTTTGGCCGCAATTTCGTTGTTTGCTTCGGGCTCCGTTGCGGGCCCTCTCGTAAACCAGCTGGGTTATTACCCCGAAGCCGAAAAGAGCGTTGTCTACCCGGGCAACGATGCGAACGGCCTCGAAGTGCGTGACCTGAACGGCAAGACGGTGCTCAAGCTCGACGCCCCTGACGTGTACGACTGGGATTACAGCGGCGAGGAAGTGCAGACTTTTGATATCTCGGCAATCAAGACTCCGGGAACCTACCGCCTGTTCCGCGGTGGCGCCTATGTGGGCAACCCTATTACGGTCGGGAAGAATGTCTACGAAGACTTGGTGAAGGCGAGCCTCAAGTGGTTCTACTACCAGCGTGCGAGTATGCCGCTCTTGCCGCAGTATGCGGGTAAGTGGGCGCGCGCTGCCGGCCACATGGATGACAAGGTTATCATTTACGGTTCCGACAAGGTGACCGGCGGCAAGGGCGCCGGGAAGGTCATCAATTCCGCTCGCGGCTGGTACGATGCGGGCGACTATGGCAAGTATATTGTGAACTCCGGCATTACCGTGTTCACCCTGCTCGAGATTTACGAACACTTCCCGAAGTACATGGATTCGCTTACCTGGAACATCCCGCGCGAGTTCCCGAAGTACCCGGAACTGCTCGAAGAAATCCGCTACAACCTAGACTGGATGCTTACCCTGCAGGACAAGGATGGCGGTGTGTACCACAAGGTGACGACACTTAAGTTCGGCGGGAGCGTGCTTCCCGAAGATGACGTGGCACCGCGCTATGCGATTATCAAGAACATGCCAGCATCGCTCGACTTTGCCGCCGTGATGGCGCAGGCGAGCGTTGTCTACAGGAACATCGACAAGGCCTATGCCGACAAGATGCTCAAGGCGGCAGAAAGCGCATACGCCTGGGCAAAGAAGAACCCGAAGGCTATCTACAAGCAGCCTGACGACGTGCAGACGGGCGGCTACGTTCCCGGTGACGAAAACGGCAAGGACGAGTTCCGCTGGGCTGCCGCAGAGCTCTTCCGCGCGACAAAGAAAAAGAACTATCAGGATGACCTGAAGAAGAATCCGTTCACGGCGAATGGCGCTTGGTGGGGCGATGTGAACATGCTCTCCGCTTTCCGCGTGGCGCTCGATTCTACAGTATTCGACAAGGACCTCGTCGCTGCCGCGAAGAAGGTCGTGTTGACCGAGGCGAACAACTTGCGTGCCGTAGGCGACACGAGCGCCTACCGCCTGCCCGCTTTCCCGTGGAGCTGGAACTGGGGTAGCAACAGCGCGATGGCGAACAACGGCATGGTGTTGGTGCACGCTTACCTGCTTACGGGCGACAAGAGCTACCTGGATGGCGCACAGCAGTGCCTCGACTACCTGCTCGGCAAGAACCCGATGGACATTACCTACGTGACGGGATTCGGTTACAGAAGCCCGCGCAACCCGCACCACCGCCCGAGTGAATCTGACTTGGTAGACGATCCGGTGCCAGGCATGCTCGTGGGTGGCCCGCATTTGGGCAAGCAGGATATCAATCTGGACGGCAAGGAACATTGGAAGTGCCCGAACTATGCCGCCGCCGACAAGCCGGCGCTCGCCTACATCGACGACCGCTGCAGCTATGCGACCAACGAGGTGGCTATCAACTGGAACGCGCCGCTCGCGTACTTGGCTGCCGCTCTCGAGGCAATTTATAACAAGTAGGCTGTTGAAAATTGAATACGCAAGCCTCCCTTTAAGGGAGGCTTTTTGCATGGATAAAAGCGATGGTGAGGAATCTGTAAATAATTATTATGTTGTGCCTTCTGTGCTAAAAAAATATCTTTATTACAGACAAAAGTTTGAATGGCGATTCTTCAAAACAAAGATTTTTCTTCTATGAAAAGTTATCTCATAAAAAATAATCCATCTGGAAAGAACGGAGTGGAATACACTTCAAAAGCAATGGACGCTCTATTTAAATGCTGGGGGTTGGTGAAATGAAAAAATATTTGATATTTACAGCGCTATGTTTGTTTTTATGTTGTTGTACGGATCATAACGATACTAGTTATGAGCCGTTGTATTTGAATGAAACGAATGAAAATGTTCTTCTTTTGTGGTCCCATCCAGAAGAGACAGAGTCTGTGGGAGAGGTGAAAATAGCTCCCAAAGATACGGGATATTGCTTGCCTGGTGAAGTGTTCCCTATTCTTTTAAAAAGTGGGTTGCATGGAATTGAAGATTACCCTTTATTTAATGTTCGCTTAGTTTTTGGCGATGAAGAAAAAAAATGCTTAAATTTTGAAGGTGATGAATTCTTAGAACGAGATATTAGAAGATTCTCGTCATATGAAAATATAGGCCCTTGTGATTTTTGTGTAGAACGAGCGATGTCTACACCCGACGGTATGCTTTACCGTATAACGGAAGACCTGCTTGAACGCGCAGAGCCCTGCGATTAAAATTTAGGGAAAAAGGCCCCTTTTTTCACTTTTTTTGTGCTAGAATAAGGTAAAAAATCTTTACCTTATTTCTATTATTACGTAGAAATTATATTTTTAACTTACAATAACATTCCATGATGGAAAACAGGAGGCTAGGTTTATGAAGGGCAGGACTATTCCTGTGTTTCCGTTGGCGCTTGCGATGGCGTTTTCTGCGGCATCGGCTTACTCGCTGAGCGGAACAGTCAAAAATGAGGCGGGCGATCCGGTCAAGGACGCTCTGGTAAAACTTCTTGCCAAGCAGGATTCCGCCACCACCGATGCGGATGGCAAATTCGAGATAGAGTTTGAAGACGAATCTATTGGCATTGTCAACGCTAGCGGAAACCCTGGCTATATCGACATTGTCGGTGGCGTGCTGCATTTTTCGCAGAGCCCGAATTCTCCGGTGCACGTGGCTATCTATGATATGATGGGCCACCAGGTACTGAGCCAGACGTTTAACGGCAAGGGCCAGGTCGACCTGCGCCAGGGCGTGGATGCACAGGGGATGTACCTTGCCCGTGTTCGCGTCGGAAGCGCTCAGCAGACCATCAAGTTTACCGCTAACGGCCATTACGCCGCATCGTTCTCTGCAAATCAGGGCAAGGCCCTCTTGAAGGCCGAAGACGATACGCCCGATACGCTTGTTGTGACGGCGGCTGATTATGACACCCTCAAGGTGTTCCTCCCGAAACTCGACACCTCCGTGACTCTCACTTTGACGAAGCCTGTTATTGAGCAGACTTACGCCTTCGGTTATGCCATGGGTAACGCCCCCACCCCGAGTAAGGGCTGTGGCAAGGACAATACGCTCAAGGACTACTTCAAGTTCACAGGCGGCGGCGTTGAGCACGAAATCTACCTCACCATGCCCGAGAACTACGACAAGAACAAGCCCTACCGCCTGGTGTTCGGCATGCACTATATGGGCGGTTCCGCCGAGGCTGTGGCAAAGAGGGAATCCTACTACGGATTACGCAACCAGTCGGGCGCCAAGGAAAACACCATCTTCGTGGCGCCGCACGGCTACACGACCGAAACAGATAGATCCGGGAAAGAAACAGAGAATCCATGGCGTTGCAATGACGACAAGGACCACGTCTTCTTCGGCGAATTCCTCACCTACCTGAACGAGAACCTCTGCGTCGATACATCGCGCGTGTTCTCCGTCGGGTTCAGCTTCGGCGCCATGTTCAGTAACTCCCTTGCACAGGATTTCCAGGACCGCCTGCGCGGCGTGGTGGTATTCGCCACGATGGACCAAGTGATTTACTTGCCCAAGAACAAGGGGCTCCCTATCGCATGGATGGGAACCGTAGGCATGGGTGATGAACTATGTACACCCAATCTCGGCCGCAGTGCCCGCGACAGGATCCTGAAGAACAACGGAAAACCTGACGCGGATGGCAACTTCACTGACGCCAGAGACGAAGAAGCCGAAGAATACTCCGGCACCGGCAATCATGTGTGCTACGACTACAAGACGGTCGACCCGCGCTTCCCCGTGAAGTGGTGCACATTCGACGGTAAACACGCGTACAACGCCAGCGACGACGGCAAGGTGTGGACAACACCCACCGCCTGGGAATTTATAACGCAGTTCTAGATTGTTGATTTATTTGCGAAAAAAGTATATATATTGCGGATATGGCCGATGGCTGTATCCGTTTTTTTGAAGGAGAGCGTATGCGAAAGGTTTTTCGACAGGCGTGGGTTGCGTTGGCCCTTGTTTTTTTGCAAGCGCCGGTTTTCGCGGCGGGCCTCGTAAAGCAGAAAATCGACACAACGGATGCGATGGCGACGCTCGCGAATTACGACCGCGGATTCTATACGCCGCAGGTTCTGCATTTGAAACCTTCGGGCGGCAAGGCCATCGGGAAACCTTGGGCAAAACTTTTGCACCTGCGTGCGGAAATTTCGGAATTCAGCAGCAATGCATGGCTCGGGATTGACACGACGGGCGGAAAGCGCGATACGACGCGCGGCGTGAGCCAGGACCTGACCGAGGATGCCCTGAACGTGTTGCAGGAATCGCTTGACAGTATTCGCGCGAACAAGGGCTTCGTGATTGTGCGCATCTGTTACGACCCGTGGTACAATGGCCGCAGCAACGTGACTCCGGCCCACGAGTGGGTGCTGAAGCATGTGAAACAGTTGGCGCCGGTGCTTTCGAAAAATACCGATGTGATCGTGGCACTCGAGATGGGGATGCACGGCGCCTACGGCGAAATGCATTCCGATACTAGCATCACTTACGACCGCGTGGCCGAGGCGACAAACCTGATGCTGCGCAGCACACCGCCCGAACTGAAAATCTTGACCCGCACGGGAAACTATTCAGCGAAGGTCTTGGGCTTTGACAACTGGGGCGTCGACTTCCATATCGACGGCGAGAAGTTCAAAGAAATCGCGAAGGCAAAGGGTGATACCATGTATCGCGTGGGAATGTTCAACGACGGCTACCTGGGAACGCAGTACGATTACGGAACCTGGGGCGCCGACTGCAAGACTTCTATTTGCCGCGAAGAGGGCGTGGCCTGGCTCGAGAAGTACGGCATCAACACTCCTTATGGCGGCGAGGCGCTCACGACGGCAGATAATTACCAGGTCATCAATACTCCGGAATTCTTGGCGTACGAGGGCTTCCGCACGCATACGAGCTACCTGAACATCCAGTGGAACAACAACCTGATTGACAGCTGGAAAAAGACGCCGTTCACGCAGAAGGATTTTGATTACGACCCGGCGCGTGTCGATTCGCTTTCGGGATTCAAGTACATCAACGACCACTTGGGTTACCGCTTCGTGTTGCGCGAATCGTGGGTGACGGATACGGTGGGTGCCGACGGTGTTTTCAAGGCGAAGCTGCGCATCCAGAATGTGGGCTTTGGGAACTTGACTCATAAGGTGAAGGCTTCACTAGTTGTTAATGGGATACAACAAGTGGGTATGCTAGATACTTTGGCTTACATTTACTATGAAGTTCCTCTCCCTGATTCTATTGATTTTATGAAAGTGCATAGCCGCAAAATTGAAATCAAGGGTGCCGATACCGTGATGACATTTGATGGCAACAATGAAGTTTTGATCGAAGCGAAATTGGGCTCCTTGAAATACCAATCTCCCGAAGATTGGACGGGCATCCCGTTGGAAGTGTACTTGAAGGTCTGTAATGACGACCCGGTCAAAGAATGCATCCACTTTGCGAACGACGAAACGAGAAACCGCATAAGCAACGGTATTTTCATCGGAAAGGTTGTTTTCGATGAGAGTGTTGTTTCTATAAATCCGCGGTCCCTGCATCCCGGCAATCAAAAGCAAAACGCCCCCTTCGTGAAGAGGGAGCGTAACAGCGTGATTATCCGTGACGGCGAAAAGCGCTACAAGTTGAATGGCGCGAAAATGAAGTAACCGCTACGGAATCGCTTCCAAAATCAAGTTGCTCGTCAGCAGTTCCGGCAACACGATTTGCTTGCTGGCATCGCCATTCGGATAAATTGCGTAGGCGGGCACGCCGGATTTTCCCATGCTGCGCAGCAGTTCGTTCACTTCGGGCGTTTCGCGGGTCCAGTCGGCCTTCATGCGGATAACGCCGGCGCTATCCAACTTCTGCAGGAGATCCTGGTCGCTGAGCACTGCGGCTTCGTTCGCCTTGCAGGTAAGGCACCAGTCGGCGGTCGCATCGATGAAGATGGTCTTGCCGGCCTTCGCGAATTCGGCGACGAGGTCCGGGGAGTAGCGGTACCACCCGCCTTCGAGCACCTGCTGTGCCATGCGGGCATTGAACCGTTCGTCCAGAACCTTTTCGTATTGCGGTGAGACGTAGGCGAACCAGGCGAAGGCAAACGCGAGGGCGCATACAATGAGTAAGCGAACCTCTTTGGCAAACGATGATCCCGGAGGCGCGAACTTGCCGATGGAAAAACTGACGACGACAGTAGCGAGGATGAACCCTACAAAGAGTGCGACGCCCCTTCCGCCGGCCTGCTCGTTTACGATCCACAGGAGCCAAGCGACGGTGGCGAGCAGCAGAACGCCCATCACCTTCTGGAGTATAACCATCCACTTGCCGGGTTTCGGTAAAACCTTCAGCGTGGCGGGGAAAGCGCTCACCAGCAGGTAGGGGAGTGCAAGCCCGAGACCTGCGGCAGTAAAGAACAGGAAGAGTACGGGTGTCGATGCGGTAAAGGCGAACCCCATCGCTGTCCCGAGGAAGGGCGCGGAACACGGCGTGCTCAAGAGCACGAGAAGCGCTCCAGTAAAGAATGCTCCGGTGAGCCCCGCCTTGTTGCCGGCTTCGTCCATCTTTGTGGTGGCGCTCCACGGGAGCCAAATTTCGAACACGCCGAAGAAGCTCATCGCGAATGCGGTGAGGAGGACAATCATGAAGGCGATAAAGCCTGGGCTCTGGAACTGCATTCCCCAGCCTGCGACGCCGCCGCCGGCCTTGATGGCGGCAACGATTCCGGCGAGTACCCAGAAGCTCACGAGGATGCCTGCGGTTGTCGAAAGCCCGAGGGCGACGAGCTTGCTGCGCGCCTGGCCTGCTTCCTTGATAAGGCTGAAGAGCTTGAGCGAAAGTACCGGCAATACGCAGGGCATCAGGTTCAGGATGATGCCCCCGAGAAACGCGAAGAACAGCAGGAGTGCCACGGCGGCGGCACCTTCCTTACCTGCAAAGCCTTCCTTGTCGGCAAAGTCGCCTTGGCCAGCGAGGCCGTCACTGCCTGCGGCGCCGTTTAATGCCTGCGACCCGTCTGCTTCATCGTTTTTTTTTAAGCCTGCGCCGGCTTTGCCTGCCTTTCCGCCGACACGGATGTTTACGCTCGCGGGTGCAAGGCAGATAGAATTGTCGCAGGCCTGGTAGTGGAATGTCGCATTCGTGGTGAGGCTGTCATAGCCGTCGGCAACGGCCTTCACCGGAATCTTTATCTGGAAATGTCCCTTGAATACGAGGTTTTCGAACTCGAGTACTTCGTTGTATTCCTTGATGGGCTCGGGCCACTTGGGTTCGCCGAATTCAATGCCGCGTGCGCCAATTTCAACGGAAGAAGGCTTCAGGAATTCATCGGCGGCGACGTTCGCATTCACGTGCCAGTTGTCGGGAATGACGATGTCGATAATGACGGTCGACTTTTCGGAAAGGGCGCCGTCGGAGTAATGCATTGCCGCTTCCGGAGGCGGCATGGCGTTCATGTTAAATTCTTGAGCGTGCGATTTGGTAACAGCAGTTGACAAAATGCAAAGAAAAATTGCTAAAAAGCAACTGATAGTTGCAAAATTTTCCCGTGTCTTGAAAAATGCACTGATATTCATAAATTTAAACTTTAAACCTTGGTTTGGACAATGGTTAATCACTCACGCAAAAAAATAGAATATCGCGAGACACTCGATGTTGTCTGGCGGCGTTATTCGGAAATAATCTACAAATTATGCGCCCTGCGGTGCAGTACTGTAGAGGAGGCGAAGGACCTTTTTCAGACGGTCGCCTTGAAATTCTGCGAAAATGCCGGCCGTATCTTGGACAGGGAAGACATGCTGCCGTGGTTGATATCGGTTATGCGGCACACGCACATGGATGCCGCTATCGAAAGGCGGCGGACGCTGTACATGTCCGGGGTCCTCGATTCGTTTTCGGAATATGCCTCTTTTTGCGAAGAGCAGGCGATGTACTATGAATACCAGCCCGCCATCGAAATGCGGTATGCCATTGAAAGGTCCCTGGAACAGTTGACTCCCCTCGAACGCATGCTAATCGAAATGAAGTACTATGGGGGCTTTTCGATTAGGGAACTGAGTAATATTTTGGGGCTCTCCGAAAACGCGGTGCGCAAACGGCGCCAGATGGCGCTCCGGAAAATGCACGACTTGATGGAAGAATGGTTCTCCATGCCAAAAATGGCGCAATAAAGTTTGATAATCGCTTTTCTGCCGCACGATAAATTCGTAATTTTACATTGTGAAATTATTGCTAAAAATCTTGGCGCTTTTCGTGTGCCTACAGACTGCCTTCGCCTCTGAGGATTGGCAGAACTTTTCAGTACCTTTCCCTATATGGGATGCCGTAGCAACCAAGGACGGAATCTGGTTTGCGACCAATGGTGGCGTGCGGTACAAGGATGGCTCCAACGACATGGTCTATACGCCTGCGAAGGGCCTGGAAGCTTCGACTTTTTATGGCGTGGTCTATGCGCCGAGGGGTGTCTTTGCCGTTTCTGAATATGGCTTGATTGCCCGCCTGACAGAGGACTTTAGCAGGTGGAAAGTCATGAACAGGTCTTTCCCGGCGGGCAATGTCCGCGTTATTCCCGGCCAGGTCAAGTATGCAGAAGGAATCATCGTTATCCCCTTCGAGACAAAGATTGCCTTTGTCGACATAAATACGGTCACGTCGATCCTTTCGATTGACCGCGTTGGCGATGTACCGCTATCCATATACGGCCCCGAGAAGATTGAAATTCGTGGCGATTCCCTGTTCGTGAAGACTCCTCACAAGACGTTCGTGCGCATCATGGACTGGAAGAACCTGAAAAATGATATGCGCCTTGTTGACCCTGAAACGTGGACCCGCGTGGATGACCACGCCTTGGACAAGGGCGATTCCCTGAAGGTCGTGGTTAACGGCAAGACACTGAAGGATTCTGTGCTCTATGAAGATGGAAAGAGCCGCGTGTTGTGGCAGTTCGATGTGAAGGGCGAGACTTACCTGATTGGGCATAATCTGATTGCCGTATACAGCAACGGAAAACTGGAAGACATCAGCAAGTACGCGGTTTTCCAGCTTGACGGCGTTTATGAACTGCAGGCAATTCCGGAAGGCGGCGTGATTGCTGCTTCTCAGGATGGCCTCCTGGCGACAAACATGGGCGGTTTCTGGCATGAAAATATCGTTGCCTTCCTCGGGCTGGGTAACCGCAACGAAGCGTATTCCAACCGCTTGAAGACATTGTCTATACTGCCGAATGGCAAGATGATATACCACATCTGGGGAACGGGTTTCCAGATTTATTGGACCTTGGAACACCTTTATAACGTTTCTCCCTACTACGACAATTGCCTGGATAAAATCTTGGGGGCTGAGATTACGGTGGCCGTTGGTACGACTGTCGCTCCCGACATGAGCGGATTCTTGACAGCAACGTCTGCCGATGGCGAGAAGAAATACAGCGTTGATTTTATTTCGCCGGAAGGTGAATTGAGCTGCGCGACCGGCATAGGGAGCACTTCTGATGCAGGGCCCCTGGTGTCGCGTATGGACCCGGAGAATTCGGACTGGATTGTCTATGTTTCGAACCGCAGCAATTTTAGTGCTTTCGCGGAAGGTGGCGTAGATATATTCCGGTTCCCTGCGCCTTCGAAAAATGGCGGGCGGTTGATGAGCCCGGAAATGAAATCGGTTGACGGCCTTGGCGGCGCTACACCTATCGATATGGTGATAGATGAACCGCGCGAGGTCTTGTGGCTTGTTACCGCTACGGGAATCGGCTACATGGAATTCGACAAGGATACTATCCGGAAGCCGGTGTCTATGAATGGCCTGCTCGGTGCGGAATACACCTCGATAGATGTGGACCCGCTGGGTAACGTGTGGGTCGGAACTACGTCTCAGGGTGTATACCGATTGGAAAGGCGTAACGGCTCGTTCGATACTTTGACTGCAACGCATTACACCATGTCGGACGGCCTTTTGAACAACATGGTCCTGGACCTTTCGATAGACAAGAAGTATGGCGATATCTGGATGGCCCATGAGAACGGTGTTTCGGTCCTTAAGCGCAACGACTTGCGCAAAGCAGATCATCTTATGACCGATTCCGCAGAGACCGGCATACAGGTGTATCCGGTTCCGTTCAGGCCGCACATGCACAAGTATGTGGTCATAGACAACATATCGGATGCCGCCAGGGTCGATATTTACAATCGCGGCGGTGCCTTGATGCGCTCTTTTGCGGGCAGCGCCGTTGCTGGCGGAAGGGTGGAATGGGATGCCCTCGGCCCGGACAACAGGTTGGTGGCTCCCGGTGTGTATTATTACGTGGTGCGCACTTCATCTAAGGTCAAGAAGGGCAAGTTTATCGTTGTCCATTGATGGGGTTTGAGTATGCTCAAGAAAAAGGTTTTTGTTTATGCGGCGGCGACTTTGGCAGTGCTTGCTGCGCTGGGTTCCCTCGAAGCATGTGCGGGTGACCGCCAGGGGCTTGTGTGTTCTGAAATCCAGTACAGGCTCGATACGCAGACTTATTCGCCGGACCAGCGCGCCTATATCGAAGAAGAGCTGCGCGTGTGCCGCGAAGAAGAAGCTAAAAAGCGCGGTGAAGATGCCGCTGTGAGGCAGGGTATTTACGAACGCTATGCTGCAACGCAAGACACGTCCAAGGCCGATTCCATGAAGTCGGTTTCTGAAGCGCTCGGGGATTCTTCGGGCGAGGCGACCGTGAGCATTTACGACCGTTACAAGTCGGTGGAAAGTTCTTCGTCTGCCGTTGCCGATTCTGCCGCAGGTGCTGTTGCGCCGGCTGCAAGCGAAAACGATACGTCGTCTGTTGAGGCGGGCTCGTTCCAGTAGGCGGTTTCTTTTTTATGGCGAAAATCCAGACTCTTGCAGGTGAATGGTTCGAGCCGGAACTGCCGAACCGTTTGTTGAAAATCGCAGGCGATATTCGCGATGCGGGCGGCCGCGCCTTCTTGGTAGGCGGCTGGGTCCGCGATGCGCTCTTGGGCAAGGGCTGCAGGGATTACGACATCGAAGTCTACGACATGGCGCAAGATGCCTTAGTGCCGATACTTTCGAAGTATGGCCGCACGAATTTGGTCGGGAAGGCGTTCGGCGTGATTCACCTCGCCATGAAGGGACTTTCGCTCGACTTCTCGTTCCCGCGGACCGAAAGCAAGGTGGGCTATGGCCACCGCGGTTTCGTGGTGCATACCGACGAAAAGCTCAGCTTTAAGGAAGCGGCGCTCCGGCGCGACTTTACCATCAATGCGATGGGCATGGAACTGCCCGAACTCACGTTGTGCGACCCGTATGGCGGCATTGACGACCTCAAAACGCATACGCTCCGGCATGTGGGCCCCGCGTTTGCGGAAGATTCCCTGCGCATATTGCGCGGTGTGCAGTTTGCGAGCCGTTTTGAATGCACGCTTGCGCCTGCAACCGTAGAACTCTGCCGCACGCTTTCGCTTGACGACTTGAGCGTGGAACGCCTGTTCGAAGAATTCAAGAAGTGGCTCTTGAAGCCGGGCAAACCTTCGCTCGGGCTCCGCGCCTTCCTGGACATAAAGCTGGATGGATACTTCCCGGAGATAAGCCCGTTCAAGGGTTCGTGGGATGAACTCGGCACGATTCTCGACAACATGTCGCAGCTGCGTGATTCGAGTGAAACTGCAAGCAAGGAGTGTGCCGAATCAGGCAAGGAATGCGCCGCGCCGCTTACCGATGCCCAGAAAATGGAATTCGCCTTTGCCGCCCTCCTTTGCGGCAACGCAGACACATCGCTAAAGTTCCTGGAACGCATTACGAACGAGACGCACCTGCTGAAGGTCGTGCCGCTCGTGTTAGATGCGTTGCAACACCTTGACGAAAATATCGTGAACGACATTCCGGCCCTGCGCCGCCTGGCGGTAAAACTGAACGGCCTGCGGTTGCTTTGCCTGCTTGTGCAGAGCATCCCGGAGCGTTATTTCAATTCGCCCAACTTTGCGAAAACTTTGTGGAAAGTCGCCGGCGATTACGGCCTGCTTGAAGCCGCCCCGCAGCCCTACCTTACGGGCAAGATGCTCATGGACCTCGGTTTTAAACCCGGCAAGCAGATGGGTGAAATCATCAAGCAGAGTTTTGAACTCCAGCTCGACGGGAAGATTGCCAACGCCGAGGCGGCCATTGCCTGGGTAAAACAGAGAGAATTCTAGGCTGCGTACGGCTTGCTGTTCAGCGGCTTGGTGCAGCCCCATTCCTTGGCGAAATTGTCGAATTTCTTCTTGAGCACAAGCTTGAACAGGACCTTGATCAGCTTGCGGAACGGCCACGGGATTTGTTCCGGGCCAGTAAACTTTTTCAGTTCCGGCGAAAGGAAACTGCCCTTCTCGATAAAGAAAGTTCCCATCGCGCGGTAAGGCAGCAGAACCGCCTTGTTCTGCTTCTCGTTGAACATGCGAATCATGAAGCTGCCGCCCCTCACGAGGCAACCGCCGTAAATGCAGCCGAACTGCGCCGGTAGCGACTTCAGGAACTTTTCGCCCAGACGGAGCTGGTGGCCTTCTTCGAATCCGCCATGGAGCATGAATGAGAGCTGTGCTGGCTGTTCGCGTTTTGTGGGGAGAGTTTCCAGGAATTCAAGCAATATTCCCGGCACGCATTCTACATAGAGCGGCAGCGCGATGATGGTACGGTTGTGCGTCATGAACGCTTCGCGGGCGCTATCCCATTCCGAACGGTTCGAAAGTGAATAGAGCTCGTAGGTGGCACCCGCCTCTTCCAGCCCCTTGGTGAACGATTGCAGAATCTTGTCCGTGTTGCTGAATTTTTTGGAACGCGGGCTCCCGTTGATAATGACGACGTGCTTGGTTTGCGTAATCTCGCTCGGCGTTTCGGCTTGCGCGATAGGCGCCTCAACTTGCGCGATCTTGTTTGGCGTACCGGCTTGTGCGGCGCTGTTCAATTCCTTGTCGAGTGCAATCACGCCCAGCGAATGCCCGCCGATATTTACGGCTGTGCGTTCGCACCAGTCTTCGAGCATTTTCTGGTCGCCGTTGCCCCTGTAGATCAGGCCCACGTTCAACGCATGGTAGCGCAGTTCATGGCGCATCCATCCGCCGCGGAACGTGAGGTACATGTTCAGCATAGGCATGATGCGGTCCAGTACCTTCTTGCCGCGGTAATCAATGAACCCGAAGCGCGTGTCTGCGACAACCCACAGGTTGTTCGTTTTCACGAGTTTCTTCACGATGCCTTCGTAGTCGTCCTTGATATTGCATACGCCGGGGGTCTTGAGCCAGCACTGGTTACAACCGATGCAGTGCGCAATTCTCATGCCTGCGGTGTTTATGATTTCGACTTTGGTGCCCTTGCCCGCGACAATCGCATTGATCTGTTCCGAGTAATCACCCGATTCCAGTGTGTTCAATACTAAGGTCATCTTTATTGCCACCCTCGCGGCGGTGAGGGCCTCCTTTTAGTAATATAACACCTGAGGCCCAGAAAAGTGTCACTTTATTCTTCTATCATTTCGCAGAATTTTAGACCGGCCTTTATAAGGGCTTTTTTGAACTTTTTCAAGGTCTTTTCGCCAATAACTTCTACAGGCGGGAAGTCGATAGAATAGCCGCTTTCTACGCATTCATAGTTGCGTTCGTATACGATGGCCTTTTTTTCGGCTTTTTGCTTGGCAACCAAATCTGCTAGCGAGACGACATTACCGTCCTGATAGAGTTTGCCGTCGATTCCCATGATGAGCCCTCGGGAGAATGGGCCGAAATCTGTTTCCTCGCCCTCATATTTTTCATCATCTTCCGATAGGCCCGCCAATTCACGGCTGGGCATGAATGTTCGTGGCACAAGAACGGAGTCTTTGTGGAACCAGTCTACACGGTACATAAAGCAACTGCAGTCATACCAGTTGGAGGGGAGGATGCTCAATGTATCGCGGTCCCATTTCTTGTGAAGTAAGCTCTTTTGGGATTGAGTTAGTACAAAGTAATGCCTTTGCGAGATTTGTTCGGCTTGTGCTGGTGTTAGTGCTATTTTTTGTTGCAGGGAAAGGTCCGTAAATCCGTCCATGCGCTGTTCTTCATCTTTCGGTTCAGAGACTTCTGCATCGATATCGCTAGAGGCTCCTTCAAACTTGACTTCGGATATGCAAAGGTCTAGCCAAGTGCTGCCGGGGTAAATGGAATGGACGCGAATATAAACGCTATTCACGTTTTCGACATTGAGAATCACCGTTTGCCAATCCATCTGGTCTGCCAGTTCCCATTCCCTGACTAGATTCTTCTTTGCGGTCCCGTTGACGTAAATTCCGATTTTCTTGGCACGGCTGTTTTGGTGGAATCGCTTTATGCTTTTCCCATAGCCGTTATAAATGAGGAGGCGGCTCAGAAATGTCGCCTGCTTTTTCAAGTTGAATTGCAGAACGACTTCGCCAGAACCGTAGGTGAGCGCCCAGGCGGTCTTGACATTTCCGTCCACCATGTTTTTGGAATTATAGTTGTTGCCCGCTTGATTCCCTAGGTGGTCTCCGGCACTGCCGATGCTGTATACGCTTTGTACTTCGAGATTGTCTGTTGAAGGGGCTTTGCCCGCCAGTTTCGTTAAATCAGTGTTCCCGGAAGAGAACGCAAAACTCCCAATAAACGCTAAACAAAGGCTAATGCTTTTTATGAACTTTGGAAAATTCATAAGTTCTCCCTGAAGTTTTTTTTGCTGCTTGTTAGCCTTTGTCTACGGCAATCTCTACATTCTTGCCGCTTTCGCGCGGCGGCGGAAGTGCTCGATGAGCGGGGCCACGGTTTCCTTGAAGTCGTCGTGCGTCTCGATGCGCACAAAGTCAATGGACATACGCTGGAACAGTTCCTTGGTCGCCTTGCCCTGGCGCTTTGCCTCGCGGGCGAACGCTTCGCGGAATGCCGCATCTCCGGTGTCAATCAGGAGGGTTTCCCCTGTCTCGGGATCTTCAAGTTCTACGAGGCCTGCGGGCGGGAGTTCCATTTCGCGCGGGTCCACCACGGAGACCGCAAGCACGTCGTGGCGCTTGCGCAGGATCTTGAATGCGTTCTCGAAACCTTCGTCCAGGAAGTCGCTCATCACCACGACCACGGCACGGCGGTTCAGAATCTTGCCGGCGTACTCCAGCGCCACCTGCGTGTTCGTGCCGTGGTGCTGCGGCTTGAAGTAGAGAATTTCACGGATAAGGCGCAGCACGTGCTTGCGGCCCTTCTCCGGCGGTATGAACAGCTCGACCTGGTCGGTATAAATCAGCAGGCCAACCTTGTCGTTGTTCTTGATGGCGGCAAAGGCGAGCAGTGCGGTGAGGGTCGCCATGACCTCTCCCTTCATCTGCGCTCCGGAACCGAATTCCGAACTGCTGGAGGCGTCGACCATCAAAAGCATGGTCATTTCGCGCTCTTCGATAAACTTCTTCACATAAGGCGTGCCGGTACGTGCGGTCACGTTCCAGTCGATGGTACGCACATCGTCGCCCGGCATGTACTCGCGGACCTCGCTGAACTCCATGCCGTTCCCCTTGAACGAACTGTGGTAGGCGCCGGTCATCACGGTGTCGAGTGTGCCGCGAACGGAAAGTTCGATGCGGCTGACGGTCTTTAGAACTTCTTTATCTAGCATCTTGGTTTCTCTTTCACCGAAGAATATACAAAAATCGCGTGCGAAAGTCCAAAGGAAAACCAGATGGCGGCTCGTGGGCCGCCATGACGATTGTCCTTGTGGGCCGCCATGACGTATGGGAAGATGCAAAAAAGAACTCCCAGCGCATGCCGGGAGCTCTCTAAGGAGAACGATGATGGGAATACATTTTGTTGCGGTTAGCCGATGGTCAACTTACGTGCTGCGGCCTGGGCCTTCTTCGACAAGTCGAATTTCAAGATGCCGTTTTCAAGCGATACCTTGATGTTCTCGGTGTCGATGTCGTCTGCCAACCTGAAGCTGCGCTCGAAGGTGAACTTTTCGTCTTTGCTGCGGACACGCGTCGCCTTGACAGTGATGATGTTCTTTTCGACCTGGATGTCCATGTCTTCTTTCTTGACGCCCGGGAGTTCGACTTCCAATGCGAAGCCGTTTTCGGTCTCGTAGTAGTCGGCCTTCGGCGTGTAGGTGCATTCGCCCTTGGCGGCTTCGGCGTTGAAGTTGTCAAGGAAGTTCTGGATGCCATAGAATGCGGTCGGGAGAATCTGTGCGTTAATCATAATTTTACCTCTTTTGGTTGCGGGTCGGCTTTTGGCCTGGCCCATTGTTTTTGTCTTCGCACTACTATAAGCGAACACCGTGCCAAAACGGGAGACCGGTGCATCCAATTGCGCAAAACTGCCGATTTTAAGCGAAAAACGCCAGTTTTGCGGCGAAAACATGCCAAAACGGTAAATGCGCATTTCAAAAAGGGACGTGCCTGTTTCACGGGCGAAACGCATGCGGTTTTCAATATGAACAGGGCAAGGCAACAAAAAAAAACGGCTCCCGAATGAACGAGAGCCGTTTTAGGGTTTGTGGAGAGATTAGAACTGTGTGAAGAATTCCCAGGTGGTCTGCGGAACCCAGGACTGCCCCTGGCCGGGGTCCTTGTGATCCCACTGGTGGCCAGCGTTATCAGTACACCACTTGACCGGGAAGCGTTCGTCTACGTCCTTGTAGTCATAGCAGGTGTGCTGCCCGCTGTTGGATTCCTGAGCTTTTTCCTTGGTGGCGTCCTTGCCTTCGGCGCTTGCGTTTTTCAGCGCGGTGTCGCGGGCGGAACGTCCCATGGCGGGAGTGCAGAGGTTGTCGCTCATGCCGTGGACGCCCATCCAGGCAATCGGCTTGTTGACGACATTCGGAAGCCAGATGTTCACGTCGGCGGTTTCATAGACGGCGACGGCGCGAAGCACATGCTGATGGTTCCTGGAGAGGCCGTTGGTGAACATCGAACCGTAGCTGAAGCCAGAGGAGAATACGCGGCTGGAGTCAATGCAGAGTTCGCTTTCCAGCTTGGCCAGGAGTTCGTCGAAGAAGGCGTAGTCCTTTTCTTCCCACGGGGCGCACATGTTTTCGTGGCACTTTCCGTCGGGAGCAACGAAGATGGTCGAGCCGTCCTTATCAAAAGGCTTCATGCCGTAGTAGTTCTCGCCGCGGGCCACGTTCTGTGCAGAACCACCCATGCACTGCATGCCAAAGATGAGGCGGTAGGGCTTGTTTTTGTCGTAGTTGCTCGGGAGGTCGTAATAGACGTCGCGCGTAGTGCTTTCGCCCTTGTAGGTCCAGGTGAACTTGAACTGGCCGGACTTGGACATTTGCGTATCCTTGCCGCAGCCGCTAGACGGGACGGGGTCATTGCCCTTTGCCCAGCCGAATGCGAATGTCTGCCCGCCTGCAGTCGGATTGAGTTTCAGGTCGAGCGTCGTGTCGAGCGTGCCGAGCGGAACGTTGAGCGTGTCGAAACCTTCGGCGACAACGCGGAGTGTTTCTCCCGGCTGGACTTCCTTCAGCAAGGCGCGGTTGCCTTCATCGAAGGTAGCGGTGTATTTTCCGTTTGCAGTGAAGCGGACAGTCTGCTTTGCGCTACCCATGGAAACCTGTGCAAAGTAGGTGCCTTTCGCCTTCACGCCGGAGGTGAGGTCCACCTGTCCAGAACCGTAGAGCGACTGCTTGAATACTTCGTTACCCATCAGGTCGAAAATCCTGACGTTCACGGGAGCGTTTCCGCCCTGCGAATACGAGAGGATGCCGGAATTGATGCTGATGTAGCCGGGATTGATGGTGGCCTGCTTCAGTCCAATGGGCGGTTCCTCGTCTTCGTGGATGGAGAACTTGCCGTCCGCGTCGGTTACGGTCGACTTATTCTCCTTGATGAGGGTGATTGCGGCTCCGGCAACGGCCTTGTTGCCGTTGTCCTTGACCGTACCACTCACGGTGTATGCAGATGTCGTGGAAAATGCTGTTGCCAGCACAATAGGGAAAAAGGTGGAGAACGCTCTCCTCATGTTCACTCCTTTCCCATACCCTGTTTGGTGATAGCCTAAATGTAATCAAAAATCGGGAAGAAAGTTTACAGTAACGAAAAGTTTTCGTAAACAGACGACGGCAGAAACAACTTTATCCGTAAAAATTTGCAGAAAAACGCAAAAAGTGAACGGCTCCCGTTGCCGGGAGCCGCTCTGGGTTTGGTTATGGAGAGTACTAACTAGAACTGTTCGAAGAATTTGTGAACTTCTTCGGGGACCCAAGTGTTCTCCCAGCCCTGTCCGGTCTTTGTGTTGGGGCCGTCATGTGCGGTCCACTGGTGTTCGCCATTCCAGCTGCAGAACTTGACCGGGAAGCGTTCGTCGACGGTCTTAAAGTCGTAGCAGAGGTGGCCTGCACTGCCGTTGAATTCTTCAGGCTTTTCACTGCTTGCGTCAGTGAAGTTGCCGTTGGCATCGGCCTTACCGTTCCTCTTGAGGATTCTCGGAAGGGCGCTCGTCTTGGCTGTGTTGTAGCTGCACATGCCGTCGTTTTTGCCATGAACGGCCATCCATGCAATCGGCAAATCCTTGGCGTCGTAACGGCCCGATCCAGAACCCGGGAGCCAAATGTTGTAGTCTGCGACTGCATAGACGGCGACAGCGCGAAGCCTTTCCTGCATGTCCTGAGCGAGGGAGTTCGTGAACATGGCGCCGAAGCTGAAACCTGTTGCAAACACGCGGGTGGTGTCGACGCAGTAGTTGTCGAACATCGTAGTAATCATTTCGTCGACAAACTGGTGGTCTTCCTTGCCGTTCCATGTACCGTTGTCGTTACCCTGCGGGGCTACGAAGATATAGTCGCCGTTCTTGTCGAGCACTTGCTGGCCGTAGTACGGAGTCGGATGGTCATAGTCAGGAGCGTGGTGCACGAAGTCTTCTGCCTTGGAGCCCATGCAGTGGTTGGCGATGAGGAGCTTGTGCGGCTTGGTATTGTCGTAGTTCTTCGGCAAGGTGATGAAGAAGGTGCGGTTCTTGCCGCCGACATTCAGGTTGTACTTCTTGCCGTTTTCGACGGAGCCAGTCGAATTCAGGGTAGAATTCTTGCCGCAACCCTTACTCGGGCGCGGGTCGTTACCGAGAGCATAGCCGAACTTGAATGTCTGTTCGGCCGGCGCGGTCTTCTTGAGCTTCACGTCGACGGTCGTGTCGAGCGTGCCGAGAGGTACAGAAAGCGTGTCAAAACCTTCGGCGACAAACTGGAGCTTTTCACCCTGCTGGATTTCCTTGAGGAGTGCGTGGCCCTTGGCGTCGAAAGAAGTAGCGTAGTTGCCGTTGGTGGTGAAGCGGATGTTCTGCTTCACGCTACCCATGGTAACCTGCGCGTAGTAGGAACCCATGGCGGTCGTACCCGTGCGGAGGTCGACTTCGCCAGAACCGTAGAGCGTCTGGTTCAGCACCTGGTTGCCCACGGCATCGAAAATCTTGACTTGAACAGGCTTGCTGCCATTCTGCGAATACGAGAGGATGCCCGAATGGATGTTGATGTAGCCGGGAGCCTGCATGGAGTGCAGTGCGTCGGGCGGCGTGGTCGTCGTATCCTGTTCGTCTTCGTGGATGGTAAACTTGCCGGCTTCGTCAGTCTTTGTAGTCTTGTTTTCCTTGACGAGCGTTACGGATGCGTCCTTGATGGCCTGGCCATCTGCGTCGGACACGGTGCCGCTGACAGTATAAGCAAATGCAGAACCGAACATGGTCGCTGCAACTGCAGAAATAAATAACGGAAGATGTTTCATCTTCTTACTCTCCTTTTCTGTGTTTTTTCCCATAACACTAGTATTAACCAAACACTATAGTGAAATTACTCACAAAATGTAGAAAAATGCCGTTTTTAAACGAAAAACGCATGGATAAATTGTCCATGCGTTGTAAAACATTTGTAAACAAATGGGCTTTTTAGTCCAATTTTCCCTGGTAGAGGTCGAGCAGCTTGCGGGCAAGGAGGCTCGTGTACTTGGCGTTCGTGAGGGTCACCTGCGCCTTTTCGAGGTTGTTTTTCTGGGTGAGGTAGTCGGTGTAGGTGAGGGCACCCGCGTTGCGCTGTTCTTCGGCGACCTGGAGGGCTTCGGTTTCGGCTTCCACCTGGAGCATGGCGGCCTTCCACTGCAGGTCGGCGCTTACCGCGTTCAGGTAGAGTTTTTCGATGCTGTTCTCGAGGCTCTTCAGGGTCTCCTGCAGGGCGAGTTGCGACTGCGTCTCGCTCACTTGAGCTAGCAGGACCTTGTTGTTCGTGCTGCCGTTATCGATGATAGGGATGTTTATGCCCAACGTGAGGGAGTTCTGCCAGCCGTACTTGAGCTGGTTGCCATAGGCATCTGACTTCCAAGCCTGCAGGCCCGTGCTGGAACTAGCCCCGAGCGTGACCGTGATGGAAGATCCCGTCCCTGCGACTTCGGTGTTCTTCTTTGCCGCACGGATAGAAATGCTATCGGACTTGAGCCCCGGGTGTGTGCCTTTGACTGCTCCCTGCAGTTCGGCAAGCGTGGGCAGAGCCTCGATGCTGTCGGGGCTTGAAATGGCCATCTCGGGCGCGGTGACATCGAACTCTTCGCTATCCGGCAGTTCCAAAAGCTGGCGGAGCGTTGTCTTCGCGGTGTTCACGGAGAGCTGTGCCGAAAGTTCGGCGACCTGCTTCTGCAGAACGTTGGACTGGCTCTGGGTCAAATCTTTCTTGGTGATAGAGCCTGCTTCGAATAGTTTGCCGTAATGCTCGAACTCGGCGGTAGAGAGCTCGACGGAGGCGTGCGCGGTGCGGAGGTTTTCCTGCGCGGCCAACAGGTTCATGTAGGCGTTGAGCACGCTCTCTTGGATGTTCCTTTCGGTCTGCTTCGTCTCGAACTTGGTGGCCTCGTGGCTAAGCTTGCTCGCCTCTACGCTCAGGCTGCGGCTCCCGCCGTCCCAAAGCGTGTACGAACCCGAGATGCCCAGGTTCAGGCGGTAGTGGTCTTCGTTGTCGACAAAGGGATGGTCGTACAGGGTATTCTGGATGCTGGCGGAGACGGTCGGATAGCGGCCGACATTCGCCTGCTTGATGTTGATCTCGGACTGCTGTTCGCGGAGTTTCGCGGATTCAAGCGAGAGGCTCTTTTCTTTAGCCTGCTTGAGGCAGGCTTCGAGCGTCCAGGTGTCTGCATGCACCAGCGCCGCCGCTGCAATAATCCCGAGAATGATTGCCTTTGAATTCTTCATGCTCTTTAGATGCACGGGGCGTCAAATCCGTTGCCCCGGGGCGTATAAAATAATAAAAAACGAAAAAGGCCCGTTTAATCGGACCTTTTCGAGTGGACGGTACTGGATTTGAACCAGTGACCTCTGCCGTGTGAAAGCAGCGCTCTAAACCAACTGAGCTAACCGTCCGAGGT
>JBGUQN010000066.1:0-46681 GCA_045131085.1 Fibrobacter sp. | reverse complement strand
ACTCGTTGCCCATCACAAGGATGGCTCGGTCGATAACATCGCCCTCAGCCACACCTACAACGAACAGCAGTGGGCATGGTTCAAGGCGGGTTCGGCACTCAACCTGATTCGCGCGAACAACAAGTAATCGCAGGGAAATCGCTTAAAAAAGCCAATTTCCTAGTGTAAAAAAATCTTCAAAGGACGGAATGTACTATTCCGTTCTTTTTTATTTATATTCATTGTTAATTTGTAGGGGGAAGACAATGAAACCAAAATTTCTCTACCTAATTGCGGCATTAGGCCTTTTTGTGAGTTGCTCTGAAGGCCCACTCGATCTCACGCATTTCATCGAAGACTTAAGCACAGAAAGTTCATCTGCCACGGATTCGTCTAGTTCCATTCAGGATTCTTCGGAGGCCGTTTCAAGTTCAATCAGTTCCAGTTCCGTTTTCGCATCAAGTTCATCGACTCCAGTTTTATCAAGTTCTTCGAATCAGGTTTCTTCAAGCTCTTCAAATCAAAATTCATCCAGTTCTTCAAATAAAGTTTCATCGAGTTCCGCTCCAAGTTCATCTTTTTCAAGTTCCGTCACACGCTCATCCTCCAGCAGCATTCTTCAGCGCAGTAGTTCCAGCAAAAAACATAATGATATGGTTGATCCAGGCATACCCCTGAATTCTTCCGGTAGCGATGTTGCTACAATACCATTACGGTCGTTTATCGATTCAAATGAAACACGCGCTGTAAATGTGCGTCTAGTCTACCCCGTAGAAGACGGAAAACTCGACACGGGCTTTTTCTCTCTTGGGCAATGCCTTTTATATGAGGACGGCAGTTTTAAATGCAAGCAATCTTCGTGCATGGAAGAAGTCGGTGGCGCCATCGGCATCCCATATGGAGGAATTACAATAACAGTTAATGCTCAAAACAAGGACAGCAGCGCTTACAGCAGATACTTCCACGAAAGTACAGAAACAACATATCTCTTCGATTTGAATCTCGGAGACAGCGCCGTCACGTCGTACATTCCTTATTACAACATTCCCCAATTTGACAAGGCTCAAGCCAAAAGCCATCTAGAAACACTCTCGGCCAACGGATGCGATGTTCTTTTCCGTTACGAAGGATACTACCAGCTTTACGCCGAAGGACTTCCTGAAGGAATCATCTTCTACCATGACGGAATTGGCCTCAATCCTACCATTAGATACTCCCCACTTGCCATGGAGTATTCTATACCCGTCGAAAAAGTAACAGAGCATTACACATGCATTTACGATCAAGAAAAGGCAGACTCCATAACAAATGAAATCGCCACTATACAATGGTTAGTCAATTATTGCGAAAAAGAATACGGATCACATTGCAACAACGGAGTATTCGACGTATTCACCGAAAAAAAATTCGCGAATTACCCTTACTATGAAAAAGATTCTATCGAATTTTCTATTTCCAGAAATGAATACGGTTGCAAAGTCATTTCGCATTCCTATTACAAATACGATATGGCGGGATATTGCCATGGTTGGGAACTGCCCGAACTCCCCAAAAGGTTTTCCAGCCGACTCATCAACATTTCAAAAAATGTTCCCACAGGCCCCATCCATTGGACCCTCATCTACAAGGACCAATACGGACGTGGCGGCTCAGTACAAATCACGAGCGAATTCAAATAATAGCGGATACAACCGTTTAAAAGGCCGGACTCTACGTCCGGTTTTTGATTTTGGGCAAAAAAAGGCACTTTTTATAAAAGGCTAAAAAAAAGCGCCCACGGTCAGCAATGTTAATATATATTAACATCAAGAACCAAGAGAGGTGCAAAATGAAAAAAACAATCCAGTTCCTGATTACGTCAGCGGCCTTACTTACCGGTCTCATATCAAGTGGCTGCACCGAGGAAAGCGTCGAGGACTTGGAAAACAAGTTTGTCGAAGCAATGAAAAATGGAGAAACCGAAAATATCCGAATATACGCCCGAAAAGCTTGTGAAAAAAACAGCGTCTACGGCTGTCATACTCTAGGTGGGCTGTACGAAAGGGAATCCGATTTCAGGAACGCAACAATATATTTGGAAAAAAGCTGTAGCATGAATAGCTCCCCCTGGAGCGAGAGGTCTTGCGCCGTACTGGGTCTAATTTACAACAAGGGCCTTGGCGTCGAAAAAGATATTGCAAAGGGAGAATCCTTCCTTGAAAAAGGTTGCAACCTGAACTTGAAGGATGGCTATGGTTGCTACGCAATCGCCGAAAGGCTTATTCGACTCAACGATTATGAAGGTGCTATTCCCTATTTTGAAAATGGATGCATTTTGAACACGCCAGAAGCATGTAGCGAATTAGGTACATTGTATTTCAATGGATTGGGTACTAATGTAGATAAAGTAAAAGCATCTGTATTTTTTGAAAAGGCATGCGATTTAAAGGACGGGTACGGCTGTTACCTGGCCTCCGCAAAATACATGCTTGGTTACAACGTTCCCGCCGACACCCCGAAAGCAGTCCAATACTTCAAAAAATCATGTGAATTGGGCGTACGAGAAGCATGCGTCAGTTATGCACAATTCAAAAAAGATTAGCACTACAAAAATGAAGAAATTTATTTCTGCTTTCGTGCTTGCTTTTACAACGCTATTGGGGTGTTTTATCATAAGCGCCTGCTCCGAGAATGTTGACGATTTAGTAATCAAGTTAACCGAAGCCGTAAAAAGTAACGACAATAAAAAAGCCCAGAAATACGCGGAAAAGGCTTGCAACATGGGTAGCGATTTCGGCTGCTACCACGCAGGCGGGCAACACGAAATAAAGCACGATTACAAAAAAGCCATATTCTATTTTGAAAAAGCCTGCAATATGAAGACCATGCAATGGAGCGGAAGAGCTTGCACTGAAGCAGGAGCAATTTATTTAAGGGGTCTAGACGTAGCAGAACGAGACACCGCAAAGGCTGAAGATTATTTTGAAAAAGGCTGTACCCTGAACCATGGATACGGGTGCTATTCAGCAGCAGCGAAATATATATTGGGTAAAACCGCGCCAGTCGATGAAGCCAAGTTCCGTGAGTATCTCCAAAAAGCCTGCAATCTAGGAGAAGAACTCGGATGCATCCTAAGCGACTTGTAGCCAATCCCTAACGGACTTCACGTCCGTTTTTTTCTAAATTTGGCTGCGAAAAAAAGGCTTACGATGAATTTCAACAACTGGCAAGACATCTACCGGAACATGAGTCCGGAGATGAAGGAACAGGCCATGAAAATGGCCAAGGAAAAAATCAAGGAAAAGGTGATGCACTGGATTTCGCAGCCGGTGCTCGTAGCGGTAGCGCTCGTGCTCGGAGCCATCGTCGGCACGCTCACCGCTTTCTTTGGCCAGGTGCTAGACCGCGTCGGCGCAATCCGCGATGCAAACCCGCTGTACTGGATTCCGGCCCTCGCCCTCGGTGGTATCGCCATCGTGTTCACGTACAAGAAAATCGGCAAGGGTTCCGAGCGCGGCATGGGAATCATTTTCGATGTCGCGCACGGCAAAGAAAAGGAAGTCCCGCTCCGGCTCATTCCGCTTATCATGGTAACGACCTGGGTCACGCACCTCTTCGGGGGCAGCTCGGGCCGCGAAGGCGTCGCGATGCAGATTGGCGCCACCCTCGGGCATAACATCAGCTCGAAAATCCATGTAGAAAACGCTCCCCGCATCTTGCTCGTGGCAGGCATGGCGGCAGGCTTCGCGGGCCTTTTCCAGACACCGCTCGCAGCCATCGCCATCTCGCTCGAAATCCTGCTAGCAGGCCACCTCGAGATGGCGGCTCTGCTCCCCGCCGCCGTTGCCGCCTTCACCGCCTGCAAGGTCTCGCAGATGTTCGGGGAATCGTCCGTCATCACCATGAACGACATTTTCCCGAGCGACATCACGAGGATTATCTGGAACGACAGCGGGCTCGACATTTACTTTATCCTGAGACTCGCCGTCCTTGGCATCATTTTCGGGATTGTCGGCGGCGGGTTCGCGAAGATTCTCCATCTTTCGAAGAAGTTCTTCGCCGAAAAGTTCCCGAACCCCGTCAAGCGCGTCGCCATCATGGGCATCGCATTGAGTGCGCTCCTGCTTCTCTGCTGGCAAGGTCGCTATTCCGGCCTCGGCACGAACCTCACCGACATGATTTTTTCAGGTTCCGCACAAGACACCGCCAACTCGATTTACGCCTGGGACTGGCTCCTGAAAATGCTGTTCACCATCGTCACACTCTCGGTCGGATTCCAGGGCGGCGAAGTCACCCCGCTATTCACCATCGGTGCAACCCTCGGCACGGCCGTCGCGACCATTGCGGGCGTACCTCTCCCGCTTGCCGCTGCCCTCGGGTATGCCGCCGTCTTCGGTGCCGCCACCAACACGCTTTTCGCCCCCATCCTCGTGGGCGCAGAAATCTTCGGGTTCGACCTGTTGCCCGCATTCTTCATCGTGTGCACCGTCGCCTACGTATGCAATGGTGGCCAGTGCATCTACGGGCAGAAGAAAATCCGGCTGAGGTAATACGCGCACATTGCGCAAGTCGTTAGAACACCCTCACCACTACATTCAGCGAGAACGTCATGCGGGAATCACTGTCAATGACGGCTATATCCAGCGGGTAAAATTCCACGCCGAAACGTTGGCTCTGTGTCCGCCATGAAATCCCCAGATTGGAGCGGAACATAAACGACTCGTTGTAATAATTGTTGTTGTCCTCGGATATTGAATAGGCTATGATGGGGTTTCCGTCGGCATCATATGCATCGAGCGGGAACGGGTCCATATAGTAAAGCCCCTCCACCTTGCCATCCTGAAAATTGACGAGGAACATGAAATTGCCTATCAAGCCGAAACCACCCACAATAGGGACATTCATGTTCACAAGCAGGCCCTCGGAAAGCTCGTCGAAACGGTAATCGACGCAGTCTTCGCAAGCAGACGCATTGAACGCGACTTCGGCCATGGCACCGACGCCCACATAGGGGGTAATCGGCTTCACGAGCGAAAGCGACCACCCCATTGTCGAGGAACCTATTCTGTCCCATGTAGCAGCCAGCGGGCCGGTCTTTATATCGAACGTTTTCCACGAAATGCCAGATGCAGATACAAGGGATGCAAATGCGAGCAACAAGATTGCAATAATTTTTTTATTCATAGTTTCTCCTTTTTGGTTCCGTATCCAAATATACTCTCCCCAAATTCGCCAAAAAGAGATTTTATCTGTAAAAAATGACATTTTTCCTTATTCCCCGCACGTTCTGTTTCATATAACGCATTCACGCCATATATTTTTGTTTAAATTTTAGGCATGCAAAGCAATCGTGAAAACTGGGGCTCCAAAATAGGAGTCATCTTGGCTGTTGCCGGTTCGGCAGTCGGCCTCGGCAATTTTTTACGCTTCCCTGTCCAGGCGGCAACTAATGGCGGCGGCGCATTTATTATCCCTTACCTCATCGCATTCGTATTCCTCGGGATTCCTCTCGCATGGATAGAATGGACCCTCGGGCGCTACGCCGGGTACCATAACTACGGTACCTCCCCGAGCACCTACCACATCATTTTCCAGAAGAAGAAGCCCTGGGCCAAGTACCTCGGCTCCCTCGGGCTTTTGCCGCCCATCTTCATCATCTTCTACTACGGATTCATCCAGTCGTGGATTCTCGCATTCGCCTTCTATTCGGCTACCGGCACGCTGATGGAAGTCGTTGCGCAGGGCCCCGAAAAAATGACGGAGTTCTTCGGCAACTACATCATGCTCAAGACCTGCGTCGGCGGCATCCCCGTGGCGATTATCTTCTTCCTCGTGACCTTCGCCGCGAACATGGTCGTACTTTCGTTCGGCGTGCGCAAGGGCATCGAACGCGCGAACAAGATTTGCATGCCCATCCTCTTGATTTTGGGCCTCGTGCTGGTGGTACGCGTGCTTACGCTCCCGGGCATCGGCAAGGGTCTCGCATTCATGTGGAACCCCGACCTCTCCGAACTTGCAAGCCCCAAGGTATGGATGGCGGCGGCCGGCCAGGTATTCTTCACCATGAGCCTCGGCATGGCCATCATCTTCTGCTACGCGAGCTACCTCAAGCCCAAGGAAGACCTCGTACTTTCTTCGCTCACGGCTAGCGCCACGAACGGCTTTGCCGAAGTGATTATCGGCGGTACGGTCGTCATCCCGATGGCGGTTCTCATCGCGGGCGCGAACATCGAGGAATGCGCCAAACTCGGCACCTTCGGGCTCGGGTTCCAGACGATGCCCTACGTGTTCGGCACGCTCCCGCTCGGCGGGTTCCTGCAGACAGTCTGGTTCGCCATGCTGTTCTTCGCGGGCATCACAAGCGCAATTTCCATCATCCAGCCGCTCATCAGTTTCTGCGAAGACGACCTCAAGTTCACGCGTAAAAAGTCGGTGACCACGGTCAGCACCATCACGTTCATCGGTAGCCTCACCGCCATCTTCGGCCTTGCCGCGGGCACGGTCGACGAACTCGACTTCTGGGGCGGTACGTACCTCATCGTGTTTGTCGGCATGATCCAGGCAGTCCTATTCAGCCTCGTGCTCGGGCGCCGCAAGGCTAAGGAAGCGCAGGCCAATGGCGACCTCCCACCCGAAGTGGATATCGAACCGGGCGAAAACGAAGCATTCGCCACGATGAACGACGGCGCACAGATCAAGCTTCCGCGCTTCCTGCGCCCCATCATCATGTACGTATGCCCGATTTACCTGATCGTGCTGCTCGTATCGTTCACTGCAACGGACGGCCTTCCGTTCATCACGCTCAGCAACGTGGACCCGACCGCAACCGTCGAATTCCTCGGCCATACCTTCCCGAAGGTCGGCTTCACCTGGGCTTTCCGCGGGTTCCTGCTTCTGCTCTTTATCCTCCTGAACGTCGCCATCGCCTACGCCTGGCGCAAGGGCGGCCCCGCCGAAAAGGGGCGCAGCAAGGACATCAAGAAAATGCCTCTCGGCAATTCCGACGAAACCGACAACGCGGCCAGCGCCGTAAAGGAGAACTAGCATGGACGCTGAATTCACTACCGGCGGGCTCATTTTTATGATTGCGTCGTGGACGGCGATTACGGCCCTTTGCGCATTCTGCTTCACAAGGGTGCTCAAGAAGAAGTAAGTATATTTAATGAAGGAGGCAAACTATGGATATTGTCAAGAAGGTTTCTGAACTTGGGCTTGCGCTCCCGCAGTGCCCGGCACCGCTTGCTGCCTACGTTCCGGCAGTCCGCTTCGGTGACACCATCGTCGTCTCGGGCCAGCTTCCGAGCGTCAAGGGCGATTTTTCGGCCTACACGGGAAGCGTTCCTAATGAACTTTCGGCCGAAAAGGCTACGGAAGCCGCCCGCATATGCCTCTTGAACAACATCGCCGCCGCCATGACGCAGCTCCAGCACGGCGAAACGCTCAAGCTCGTGCAGATGCAGGGTTTCGTGCAGTCCGCAGCAGATTTCCATGAACAGCCGGCTATTCTGAACGGAGCAAGCGAACTCGCAGTCCAGATTCTCGGAGATAACGGCAAGCATGCCCGCACCGCCGTGGGCGTGAGCGCACTCCCGAAGAACGCCGCTGTCGAAATCAGCTGCACATTCCAGGCCATAGCCGAAGAAGTCCAGTTCACTGGACGCATGAACTGGATTGAACAATAATCGCTTCAAATAGAAGGCTGAACTAGCCTTCTATTTCTTTCAAGTAACGGGAAAGGGCATCCTGCCACGTGGGCAGGGGCTTGAACCCGGCTTCAACCAACTTGCTCTTGTCCAAGCGGCTATTGAAGGGGCGTGCCGCCTTGCTCAGGCCGTATTCCGCAGTAGTTACGGGCAAAACGTTCGTCGAAAGGCCCGCCTGCCTGTAGATTTCCTTGGTAAAGTCGTACCAGCTGATAAAGCCGCCTTCATTGGTGGCGTGGTAATAACCGTACTTATCAGTTTCGATCATGTCGACAAGCAAACGGCTCAAATCGAGCGTGTAGGTCGGCGTACCGATCTGGTCGTTCACCACCCTCACGGTATCGTGCGTGCGGCCCACGTTCAGCATGGTCTTGATAAAGTTCTTGCCGTTGAGGCCAAACACCCACGCAATGCGCACAATGAAATACTTTTCGAGGTTCCCGCTTACGGCGAGTTCGCCTTCGAGTTTAGTCTGTCCGTAAACGTTCAGGGGCTTGTAATCCTTGCAATCGGGTTCCCAAGGCTTTTCGCCCTGGCCATCAAAAACGTAGTCCGTGCTGATGTAGACCATCTTTGCATCAAGGGCCTTGCAGCAGAGAGCAATGTTCTCCGTTCCCTTTGCATTGATAGCACGAACCTTAGGTTGTTTGTCCTCATCTTCAGCGAGGTCCACCGCCGTCCAGGCGGCACAATGAACCACCACGTCGGGTTTGACACTTTCTAGTACAGCACTAACCGCGGCAGAATCCGTGATGTCCATCTGCACATACGGCATGGTAGTGACGGGGCTTCCATCGGCAATGCCCGCATAGGCCGGCGCGATATCGCTACCCACGCCTTCGTAACCACGCTTGGCGAGTTCGTTCATCACATCGTGGCCCAGTTGGCCACCGACACCAGTCACTAAAACTTTCATAGGAACCTCTAAATCAGTCCATGTCCAATTCGGAAAGGCGCTTGTGCAAGGCTTCATTTTCCTTGGCAAGGGAATCTGCCTTTACACGCAAAACACTAATGCTCTGTTCAAGCGAATCTTTCTTTGCCGTAAGTTGCTGAATTTCGGCCACCTTTTCGGGGTCGCTACAGCCAGACAACATAAAAAACGAGATTGCGAACAACAAAATTCCAATTAGTCTTGTCATATTCAAAATTTAATTATAAATATGGTAGAGGAAAACTGATAATCTGGAAAATGGTATTATGATTGATAAGGTTTGGGCCTGGTTTACAAGTCAAAGCTATAAGGGTTCCGTATCCGTAAGGAACCCGTCTTCTGACGATTCCAATGCATCAGGCGTTTTCACCAGCAAGGCGAACACTCCCGACGACGACATTTTCATACATGAGGCCATCTACGAAATGGATCCCGATTACAGCGTTGTAGCCGTAATCAAACAGGTTGGCGACAAGCCCGCTCGTGAATGGGCCAAGGAAGCATTCCCCGATTGCGACGAAATCTCGTTTGACGGGAACCCTGAAATTATCCAGGCCAGGCTGGACGAGGCTATACTCGGCGGACTCGCACACAAGAAATTTTTAATGGTACGCGAATCGGGAGTCATCGTGAAATTCGGTTACAAGCCCGAAGACCTGATTTCTCGTTAGTAGAAAACATCTTTAACTTATATGAATTCTAGTACGAGGCCAACTCCGGAACTACTCTTGCCCGTAGGCACGCGGGAAATGCTCGAGGCAGCCATCAACAATGGCGCAGACGCCGTCTATTTCGGCGTGCCGCACTGGAACGCGCGCGGGCGCACCGAAGATTTTTCGCTCGAAGACGTCGATGAGATGATCCGCTACGCAAGAGTACGCGGCGTACGCACGTTCCTCGCGATGAACGTGCTCGTATTCGAGCGCGAACTGCAGCAGCTCCCCGAATTTCTCGAGAAACTGATTGCGCTGGAACCGGATGCGTTCATTATCCAGGATATCGGCCTTGCAAGGCTCATACGCGCCATCGCTCCCACGCAGGAAATTCATGCGAGCACGCAGATGACGCTTGCCAGCGCGGAGGCCGTGAACCTCGCCGCTGAACTCGGTTTCAACCGTGCGGTGCTTGCACGCGAACTTTCGACAAAACAGATTGCGGCAATCAAGAGTGCCACCCCGCTCGAACTCGAAGTATTCATTCACGGGGCACTCTGCGTAAGCTATTCGGGTCAATGCCTCACCAGCGAGAACTTTGGCGGCAGGAGCGCGAACCGCGGGCAATGCGCCCAAAGTTGCAGGCTCCCCTACCGCATATTCGTAGACGGCAAGGAATACCGGGAAACGAATGCGCAATACCTGTTCAGCACGCGCGACCTCTGCGCCCTCCCGAAGCTCGATGAACTCGAAGAAATCGGCGTAAATTCCTTGAAGGTGGAAGGCCGCTTAAAGAGCCCGGAATACGTGGCAGCAATAGCCCATGCCTATCGCAAGGCGCTCGACGGGATTGCCCCCGACGCAAAGGAAAAGGAACCGCTCGAAGTATTGTTCAGCCGCGGGCTCAATACCGGATGGCTTGACGGCGACAACCACCAGGAACTCGTAGACGGAACATTCAGCAACCATCACGGACGCTACCTCGGGACAGTACTGCGCATAGAGCGCGGGAGTATCATTGTCGAACTGAACGAAGATTTTGACGCTGCGGGCATGGAATGCGCGCTCCCGCAGCCGGGTGACGGCATTCTGTTTGAAGAAGCAAAATTCTCCCTAAGCGCCGGCGCACGCCTTTACGCATCGCAGATTGTCCACGAGTACAAGGGCAAAAAGTCTACGCGCGGGTGCGGCCCGCAGCTCCTGAAGATGGAATTCGGGCGCGATTTCGACACGCGCGATGTCCGAGCCCACATGGCGGTCTACAGGAACGACTCCCCCGCGATGGAAAAGGAACTGCGGCGCACGTTTACCGACCGCGAAATGGCAAAACGCATTCCCGTGAAGATGGATCTCTCGGGCAAAATCGGCGAGCCGCTCTCGCTTTCCATTCGCGATTACAGCGGGCACGAAGCGAGCGTCATTGGAGATACTCCTGTCGAGGCCGCAAGGAATGCAGAGCCGGGTCGCGATGCAGGCGACAAGCTGCGCACCCTGGCACAGAAGGAACTCGGAGGCCTCAGCGCGACGGCCTACAGGCTGGACAACCTCTCCGTCAGCGTTGCGCCAAACGCGTTTATCGCCGGAAAAATGCTCCGCACGCTCCGCCAGAAGGCGGCCGAAGCGCTCGACATCGAACGCAGCAAATGGCATGAACTCGCACCAAGTGCCATCGCGGGCCGTGCGCTCCTCAACCGCGTAAAATTCGGCACAAATCTTGCGCCCACCGCCGCGCGCCCCGTCATCTCGGTCCTTGTCCGCAATCCCGAACAAATCCAGGCGCTCAAGGGACTCCCCATCGACAGCATCGTCATGGACTTCGACTGGGGCGTAAAATACGACGAACCGCTCGAACAGATCCGCGAACTCGGTTTCAAGGCGGGCATGGCCACGCTGCGCATCCACAAGCCCGGCGAGAACCACTACCTCAAGAAAATTCTCGAACTCGTCCCCGATTTTGCACTCGTGCGCAACCTGGGCGCGCTCTCGATTCTCGGCGACAGCGGCATCCCGCTGACCGGCGACTACAGCCTGAACGCTGCAAACAGCCTTACCTTCGACTGGTTGCTTTCACACGGGCTTAAGACGCTCCACCCCTCGTGGGACCTGAACAGCACGCAACTTTTCGACCTGCTCAAGAGCATCGACGGAAGCAAGCTGGAACTTACGCTGCACCAGTACATGCCCGCATTCCATTCCGAATACTGCGCATTCGCCCGCGCGCTCACTACCGGCAGGCGGTTCCCCGAATGCGGCAAGATTTGCACCCAGCATAAGGTCGAAATCCTCGACCACAAGGGCGAAAGCCACTACCTACAAAGCGACGCGGAATGCCGCAACACGCTGTTCGTAGGCAAGCCTCAATCCGCACTCAAGCTCTTGCCGGACCTGCGCGCCGCCGGAGTGAACCACTTCCGCCTAGAGATGCTGCAAGAAGACGCAGAAACCGTCCGGCGCAAGGTTTCCATCTACACGCAGGCCATCCAGGGGGATATTTCCATCGAAGAAGCCATCCGCAAGGCCGGCGTCGAAGAGAAATACGGGCTTTCGGAAGGCCAACTCTTCAACGAAAGCGTCTGGCAAGACCGCAAGAAAGCGTAATTTTCTATATTGCGCCTATAAATTTTACCGACCCCGCACGGGGCAAAAGGAACACCATGAAAATCGCCGACAAGACCGTAGTCCAGATGCACTACACCCTCACCTCCGACGAAGGAGAAGTCATTGACTCTTCCGCCGGCCGCGAACCGCTCCAGTACATCCAGGGCGCCCACATGATCGTCATCGGTCTTGAAAAGGCGATGGAAGGCCGTGAAGTCGGCGAAAAGTTCGACGTGAAGGTCATTCCGCGCGAAGGCTACGGCGAGTACGACGAACGCCTGACGCAGGAAGTTCCTATCGACGTTTTCCAGGGCGTAGACAAGGTCGTTCCGGGCATGCAGTTCTATGCGCAGACTCCGGCAGGCCCGATGCCCATCCGCGTAAAGTCCGTCTCGGCCGACAAGGCCGTCATTGACGCTAACCACGAACTCGCAGGCAAAAACCTGAACTTCGCCATCGAAGTCGTGAGCGTGCGCGAAGCTACCGAAGAAGAGCTGAACCCGCAGGGCCACTGCTGCTGCGGTAAGCACGAAGGTGAAGGCGAGCACGAATGCCACTGTGGTGAAGAAGGCCACGAGTGCGAATGCGGCGGCGAAGGCCACGGCCACCACGGTCACAAGGAAAATTGCGACGGCCAGGGCGGTTGCGGTTGCCCCAACCACGACAAGCATCACGGCAACGCCTAAATATAAAGCCGCGGGACTAAGTTGCCGCGGCCAAAACCCCTTCTAGAAACAGAAGCCTATTACGATACCGGCGCCTCCGATGACGGATAATGCAATTCCTACACCGAGTTGCACACCTTCGTCGTCATTGCTCTTTTCTTTATATTCAAGGGTATCGTAGTCCATTTCATCTTCGTAATCCATGCCCGCCGTAGCGGCAAGGACAATGCCCGTCGTGAGCAATGCGCTCCCGCCAAAAATCAGCGCCCAACGGACCCAAGCATTAGCTTGAGCGCTTTTCACTGTCGGGACTTCGTTAATGGGCTTGTTCGATCTGGGAATGTCATCGTCGTCATCGTCAAATTTCACATCCTTAGCGGGAGTGACAGCAACCTTGTCCGCATCATCGCCGGCACCATGCACGCGGCGCCCGCCATTCCGGGAGCCCTTAGGCGACGTACCCGCCTCGCCGATACCGCCGTAACCAGCATTCCTTTTAGGGGCTTTCACCTTGCCGAAGAATTCCGGAGCATTCTCCTTGATGATTTTCAGGAGCGCTTCCACATTCGTGCCATTCCCGTTGAAACTCGCCACGAGCTTGTTGCCCGCCGTCTCGTAGATTTCTGCAGAAAGCGCTAACTTCGAGCCGAAACTGCTTACGCGCGCCTGGCACACGTAATCGGCGGAGATATTCTTACCCGTTTCCGCAAGGCAACTGCCCTCACAATCCTCGATGGATTTTCCCGGCGGGAGCATCGCGCTGATGTTATCGCGCGTCATGATGGTATAGTCGTCTTCTGGCGGGAGCTGCTTGACGGCTTCCTCGCGCAATACGTTCGTGAGGTATTGTCGGTCAGAAAGTTTTACTTTCTTCTTTACCGTCGGATCTACGCCGGTTTCAAGAACTGCGACGTACGACGCGAATGCGCCCGAAGTGCAAGCCAGGAGGAGAATAATCGTCGTCAAGAACCTTTTCATAGACACACCTTCACATCAAAGTACGGACGGTTTATTTGAAATATAATCTTTTACGCATCGGACTACAGCCCCCGTTTCCGTTGTAGCGTCACTCAAGAAAGCATCGTCGAGACTGTTCCACAGACGCATATAGTAAGCATCGCCCTCTCCGGATTTTGTCGATGTCCAAAAAATGGTGACATCGGCCCTGTCATGATAACTTCCATTATAGCTTCTGGCGCCAACAGGCAACGCCGAGAACCCGTAGGCATCCGTACCATTGCCACTTATTTCTAGATCGCTATCCCAACCACTGGAGGCCTTGAGGATTTTTCCCGCCGTAGCGAAACCGCCAACCGCCGAAAAAAGTATTTCCCATTCCGTTGAATCCGGAAAATGCCAACCCTCGGGGCAAACTCCGCGCACAGGGTACGTCGGGAAACATTCTTCGCCGCTACCGCAACCCATCCCGTTTGTACTCCATACGCCCGCACTGTCCATAGCAGCACTCCATAGGTATAACCGACCATACTTGGTGCAGGATTCAGCGGAATCGTTGTGACAAAAACTCGATGAATCTAATTCATCTGTCGGCTGCAGGTAGGCATAGTTCAAGTTTTCCGCCATCCAGGTCTGCGTGCCAATGGTGACAGTCTTGTAGGTTTGTCCATCACGTTCATCTGTCATGGTTCCTTTTACAACTGTCGAAGGGTCAACATAGTCCGCGAGAACACTGCTGCTGGATTCACTTGTCTCGCTAGAACTCGACTGCGGCAAGTCACTTGAAGATGACGACGAAACGCTAGAAGAAGATGCCTTTGCATTCGGACGGGTTGCAAAATCGCTATCATCGTCACTGCAGGCAACGAACAAAGCCAATGTAGCCGATACGGCCAAATATTTCATCCAGAAGCGCATTTTCTCCTCCACGAGGCGTATTTCCTCTTAAACATATATTTTTTTTCACACGCAACACAATAAAAGGGCATATAAACTCAAAGAAAATCCGCAATTTATACGCCCTACAGAAAAAATACGGACTTAGCGCTGGCGAAAAAAGTTTTACCGCAGGCAGAAACGGCGCCAGGTCTGGCGCAACACGCGCAGGCCGTAAGTGACTACATTGAGGTTGGATTTTTCGCCGGCATAGCGCGTAGGTATGGGGAGTTCGGCCAGCCGGTAGCCGCGAGCATCGGCGATGGAAATGATTTCCAAATCGATATCAAAACTCGGGCTCAGTTTCTTGAGGTCGAGTGTCTTCAGGAATTCCGCATTGTAGACAATGAAACCGCTGTGGCGGTCCGTAAGCTTTTGCCGGAAGGTAACGTTCTCGAGCGCGGTGAGGAACGCTCCGCCAAGGCGCTTGTACAAAGGCATATTGCCAGCACGGGCCGCACCCCGGACGAGGCGGCGCGAGCCTTGCACCAGGGCGATTTCGGACTGGACGCTTGCAGGCGAGCTGACTTCGGGCTGGTTGCGCGCGAACTCGAGATGCGCGAAAAATTCACCGAGTTGTTCTGCAGGGTATTGCCCGTCGCCATGCAAGCAGGCAATGTATTTTGCGCCGGAGCGGAGCCCCTCGGAAATACCTGTCTTGACTACGGCGCCATAACCGCGATTGAACTCAAACCGCATATACTGCAGGTGGGCTGCGCAAGCCTTACCGAACACAGCGCAGGCCTCCCCCGCAATAAAGTTTTCATAGGCCCCGCGGGTATCATCCTTCGAGCCGTCGTCAATCACGAGCACTTCAGCGCGTTCCAAGACTGCGGGCGGAATGCGCCCCAGTACGCCCGCGAGAGTCTGCGATACGTTATAGGCAGGAACAAAGATGAAGTAATCGGGAGTCATTGTTCAACGGAATAATGCTTCACGAACCAAGAGAGCGATTCTTCCAAAGCGACATCAAGCGGGATGCGCGCCTTGAACCCGAGCAGACGCTGCGCTTTCGCGACCGAGGGCATGCGGCGCATCGAATCGTCGTAACCCGCGCCATAGTATTCCTCGCCCGAAACGCTTTGCGGTTCTGGCAGTGTAGAAACATCGACCCCGCGCAACTTCGCGAAAATCGTGCGCATTTTCTGCGCAAGTTCCGCAATGCTCACCTCGTTCTCAGGATTCCCGACATTAAACGCCTGCGAGAAAACACTCGAGTTCGGCACAGTTTTAGAACTTGCATCTTGCGCCGTCTCGGAACCAGCACCTTGCGCACCACTCCCTGCGGCAAAAAGCGCAAACAAGAAGTCTACGGCATCATGGACACTCGTAAAACTGCGTTTTGCCATCCCGCCGTTCACAAGTTTCAGGGGTTCGCCACGCAATAGCGCCGTTGAAAAGTTCGCAAGCACGCGCGGAATTCCCTCGCCATCCACCCCCGGCATAAAGTCCATGTACGGCCCGACAAAATTGAACGGACGGACAATAGTCCAGCGCAAACCCGGAAGCCCCGCGATGTAACGCTCCGCCAGGAGTTTTGCAGTCGCGTAACTCCAACGGCTAGCGGTAACGGGCCCGAACACGGTTGCAGTTTCGTCTTCAACCAGTTCTCCCGAATCCGACGCCGTGCGCCCATATATTTCAGAAGTCGAAAAATGCACGAGCCAGGAGCCCGACTTCGCGCAGGCATCGGCCAAAGCTGCCGGATGGTCGTAATTACTGCGGATAACCTCGCATGCCTCCCCCATATAGCGGCTCGGCGTACAGATAGCCGCCAGATTCACCACCAGCGGGAACTGTGCAATGCGCTCCACGACAGCCGGGTCGGCAAGGTCTGCGCACAGGAACTCGCACCGTTCATGGTTCATGCGGTGCTGCAACCTGTAAAAATCAAGATCGACGCCAAAAACGCGCCAGCGGGTGCGTTCCAAAACGGCATCGAGCAGGTGACTCCCGATAAAGCCACCGCAACCCACAATGGCCACGGTGACGCTACGGTCGTTTAATTGGAGGTTCATTACTCCTTGACCTTAAAGGTTCCGGACTTGCCCGCCTTGGACTGCTTGGAGTAAGGATAAACGTAAATGAAGGCGGCATCGTTAGCCTTGGCACCTTCCAAGGCAATCTTGTACTCGTTAACCGTCTTGCCATCGATCTTTGCATCGTCAATGGTTTCGTCAAGCAAGTTGACCGACTTCGTGCCGTCTTCGTAACGGAGTTCAACACCAAAACCGCCAAAGTCCATGTCGGAGCAGAAAGCCACCGTAATGGTCTGGCCCACCTTGAAAGTCTCGCCGCCAGCCGGAGAAACGACCTTCACGCCATCGGTAACGGAGCATTCGGCAGTTCCATTGTCCGGACCCGTAGAAGATTTGTCATCGTCGCAGGCAAGGAATGCGAGCGAACTAGCAAGAATCAAAGCATGGGAAAACTTCATAAAAGCCTCACTTTTTGTTTTATGCAAACAATATACAAAAACGGCTAACGCGCCACGACCTGCTTGCGGATTTTCTCGGCCAAATCACGCCCGCCCAACTGCGCAATGCACTCGAACGCAAATTCCTCGGCAGTTCCGGCCCCACGGCTCGTGACGATGTTGCCATCGACCACCACGCGGTCTTCCACGAACTTGTTGCACACGAGTTCGTCCACGCAGCCCGGGAAGCATGTCGCCGTTCTATCTACAAGGAGCCCAGCCTTGCTGAGTACGAGCGGGGCCGCGCAGATGGCGAAAATCCACTTGTTCTTGTCGTTGAAGTCGCAGACGACGCGCTCCACATCGGCACTCGCCTTGAGGCGCTGCACGCCCGGGCCGCCACCCGGCAAAAGCACGGCATCGAACTTGGCGGTATCGGCGCCCGAAAGTGCGAAATCCGCAGCAATCTTGAGCCCGTGGGCTCCTGTCACAAACGAATCTCCCGAAACACTCGCCAGCGCCACCTCGAAACCCGCACGCTGCAGGTAGTCGAACGGAGTGACGAACTCTGTTTCTTCAAAGCCATCGGCCATAAGGAAAAGTATCTGCATATTAAACCTTTTTTATTCTAATCCTTTACACAGCGGATAGAGAAGCCATAATCTTTGGAGTCGTTACCTAGGTACGCACCCTCGTTATTATAATTCAATTCCATAAGGTAACTGAATGTGTGAAATGTGTCGTCGGTTTTCTCGGTAGCACTCCAGAAGACAGCATCTTGACCCGCTTTTTTGAACAAGACAAAATCACGCTCGCCGACAGGTAGTGCAGAGAAGGAATAGTCATCCGAGCCATTACCCTCTTCCCAACCAGTCGTAGACTTGAGCATTTTCCCTGCCACAGATTGACCACCCACTGCCTTGAAGAGCTTGTGCCATTCGGTCGTATCGGGCAAATGCCAGCCCTCGGGGCAAATCCCCTGCACCTTGCCTTCCAGACTGCAAGCCTTGCCGTAACCACAGTCCAGCGGATTTTCTGCAGCCGACGCCAGTTTCACCGAATCGATAGCCGCAGCCCAGGTGTAGAGACGCCCACCGGTGGTGCACTTTGCTGTATCATTGTCAAAGCACCAGCTTTTCCCCTTCAAACTCGGCGTTTCACTGCTGTCTGCGTAATTGAGGTTTTCCGCCATCCACACTTGATCACCGATAGTCACAATCTTGTAGACCTGGCCATCGCGGCTGTCCGTCAAAGTATTATCTTCGGAACTGGAACTAGATGCTTCTTCGACAGAGCTCGACATAGGCTTTTCGGCTTCGCTCGAAGACGACTCTGCATCACCGCCACTAGACTTTTCACTCGAAGACGACTTTTCGTCGCCGGATTTTTTCTCGCTGCTGCTCGAAACAGCCTTTTTGCTGCTGCTGGATTCCGCCTTATCGCTGCTACTCACGACAGATTCTTCGGAGGATTCCGGATTCGATTCATCCGGAGATACAGAAGAAGAATCATCTCCGCAAGCAGCGAATAACAGAGAGGTAATCAATGCCAGTCCGAAAACAAGACCATTCTTTTTCATGGATTTCTCCTTTTTACTTTTTTTGCAACCTTCCATTGCATCCTACACTACCTCCTAAGATATATTTTTCTAGCCACCCTCACTCCCAAAATGTGATGAGAATCCCTTTTTTTGCAAAAAAATGCGTTTTATTAAGATTTCGTGACACTTTTCCCGATATTTTTTGATATTTTACAATGCGTGGAAATCGGAATATGGGATTTCCCTATCTAGGAGTTTGTTCTTATGCGTTTTGCAACACGTATTCTCGCGCTTTTGACTATAGCCGCTACCGCGACCTTTGCTCAACTTGCACCCGAACCACAGTCGGCGGACGTGCCCCTCATGAAGGATTCCACCGGCGCAAACATGAAAATGGACTTTAGCCTCCCGCTTTCTGGCGTGAGCGACCCGGGCATCCTGTTCAGCCATTTCGCAAAGCGCAACCTGCTCGTCTACTACTTCAGCCCCAAGTGCCCGCATTGCCAAAAGCACTTCCCCGAGGTCCAGGGCGTCATGAAGGAATATGAATCTGCCGGCGTCGCGGGCATCGCCATCGCTATCGGCGGCAACATCAAGAAAAACGATATCCGCATGTTTATCGACCAGTACAAAGTCATCATACCGGTGTTCCAGGACGGCTCCCAGAAGTTCGGCCCGACCTATGGCAACGGCTACGTGCCGGTACTATACCTCATTCAGCCCGACGGCACGTTCTACCGCTACGAATCGCTCGACGAAGCGCACATGAACCACCTCCGGACGATGCTGAACAAGATAAAGAAATAAATAGAGCTTTAGATTATAAAGGGAGGTTTCTCCCGCAAAAAATAAAAACCTTGGACGCCATACGGCATCCAAGGTTTTTATACTCGAGGCGGGAGTCGAACCCACGACCCATTGCTTAGAAGGCAATTGCTCTATCCAACTGAGCTACTCGAGCAAGTCGGGCTGCAATATAGCAAAATCCTTCAAATTATTCAACCGAACAAAGACTTCCGGTTCTCCATAATTTATAAGAAGGTCTTTAATCCTTGACGCAGCGGGCGCAGTAGCCGTCATCTCCATTCGCTTGCGTAAGGAGTGCATAGCCTTCAACAAAACTCATGTACACCCTTCCGTAACTCTTGCCTATAGAAGAGCTCCAAAATGCGGTCCCGTCACCAAAGTGCACATAAATCGCTTCATCGCGGCCTGAACCCATCGGGCCGTCACGGTATCCGGTAGGCAAGGCGGCAAAGCCAAATTCATCGGTACCGTTTTCACCGTCAGGCCAATCGCTAGTCGATTTCAACTTTTCCCTTGCGACATCTTCTCCGCCCACGGCCTCGATCAACGCGACAAATTCCAGGGAATCCGGCAAGTGCCACCCATTCGGGCAGGCTGCTATAGCGGCCTGCGCATGATACAGGCGGCCATACTTGTCGCAGTTTTCTTCGTTATCGTTATAGCAGTAGCTGTGATGAAGCCAGCTATCGTAATTGTAGTTGAGGTTCTCCGCCATCCACACCTGGTCGCCGATCGTCACCGTCCTGTAGGTCTGGCCGTCGCGCAAGTCCGTAAGCGTGTGAGTTGCCTCATCGTATTCGCTTTCTTTCTCAGAGGAACTCGACTTGGCGGTCGAACTGCTGGATGTCTGTCGGTCGTCTTTCGCCTTGAAGCTGTTGTCGTCATCGCCACAGGCGGCAAGGAGCATCGCAAAAGAGAGCAGTCCCCCGAGTAAACCGATACACTTCATAAGAAATCCCCCGAATTATGATTTTTTTACTCTTTCAGAAAGATAATAAAAATATTTTTCCCGAAAACCGGAACGAAAACACCACCAGAGTGACCTTTATCAAGACATTCTCGGACAAGCCCCTGAAAACCGAACAAATCTGACTTTTTTCCTGTCTTTTCACCTGTTTGTTTTATATATTGTCGTTGTGGCCCTAAGGCCAAAAGTTTTTTAAACAACAAGGATAAATCATGCTCTCTTTCGAAGAAGCTTACAAAATCGCCGCCGAAGTCCACAAGAACCAGACAGACAAGGCCGGCGGACCTTACATTGAATTTTTGAAAAACGTTGCAGACTACCTCAAGAACAAGGGCGAAACCGAAGAAGTGCAGACCCTCGCCATTTTGCAGGACCTTACCACCGGTGCTACCAAAAAGAGCGCCGACGAAATCGTCCAGTTGGGCGTTCCTCAAGACGTAGTCGACCTTATCGAAAAAATGACTTACCACAAGAACCAGGGTTGGATTGACGAATACAGCTGCAACCTCATGGCCCAGGGCGTCCCTGCCGAAGAGGCTACATACGAAGCCCGCGAAAAGGACTTTGTCCGCTTCGTCGAGACCCTCAAGGCAAACCCGCTTGCTGCAAAGGCCAAGAGCGCCATCTTGAACGTGCTCCTCGAAGACAAGTACATCAAGCGCCAGGAACGTCGCGAACTCAAGACGAAGTTCCGCCTCAAGAAGTACCAGGCAGCCATCGAAGCCCTTGGCGTGTAATACAGCCGCAAAGGCGCATTTTTCGCCCCGCATTGCGGGGCATTTTTTATAAGGATATACAAAGAATGGGTCGGATAAAGAATCAGATTACAAGCGGACTCTCCGCATACCCCAAGGCAATACGCCTAATATGGGCCAACAAGCTCGGCAAGTTCCTGGTACTGCCCGTCATATTCAACATCATCGTAGTCTTCGCGCTCGTATTTTCGGGCTTTGGCATCGGCGACTGGATTAACGGCATCATCGAGCGACATACCGAGAACATGAACGGCTGGATCCAGGCCGCGATGGTTGCCATCAAGATCGTGCTCCCCATCATTTTCTTCATCGTCTTCATTTTCATCGGCGGGACCATCGTGAATGTTTTGATGTCGCCGATATACACGATGCTTTCGGAAAAGACGGAAACCATCCTCACCGGGAAGGAATTCCCCTTCGACGCAAAACAGACCGTTAAGGATATCTGGAGGGCTCTCCTCATCGCCATCAGGAACACGACCAAGCAGTTGCTGCTGACCGCACTATGCCTGCTCCTGAACCTGATTCCCGTCGTCGGGAGTGTCATCTCGATTTGCCTCATCTTCATCATCAACGCCTACTACTTCGGGAGCGGCTTCATGGACTACACCTTCGAGCGATGGCGCTATTCCGTCAGGGAAAGCTCCAAAGCGACAAGCGAACTGAAGTACCTGGCCATCACCAACGGGGCCGTGTACTCGCTGCCGCTATACCTGTTCTGCGGGGCCTTTATCGCAGCCTTCATCGGGGGCGTTTCGACCGTCGCCGCGACAATTTCGCAAATAGAGATAAAGGGAAAATAGAGGCGACAGGTTGCACCTGTAGACCATTGCCGAGCATGACGTATTTTGCTATTTTTACGCGCGTAATTTAGAGCCTTCAAAAAGGCAAAACAAAAAGGAACAAAACCATGGCAAATAAAGTCTATAACTTTAGCGCAGGCCCGTCTGTCCTGCCCGAACAAGCACTCAAGGAAGCATCTGCTGCATGCATCGACTACGCAAATAGCGGCATCAGTATTCTCTCCATGAGTCACCGTTCAAAGCCGATCGAAAGCATGTTCGAAGAAACCGAACAGTTCCTTCGCGACTTGATGGGCATTCCCGAGAACTACGACATCGTCTTCCTCGGTGGTGGTTGTTCCCTCCTGTTCTGCATGCTCCCGATGAACTTCCTCGACCAGAACGCAACGGCCGACTACGCCCTCACCGGCGTTTGGGCCAACAAGGCCTGCAAAGAAGCCAAGCTGTTCGGTAACGTGAACGTTGCCTGCGACACCAAGGCCGACGTCTACAACCACATCGACAAGAACCTGAAGCTCAGCGACAACGCCACGTACCTCCACGTGACTGCCAACAACACCATCTACGGTACGGAATGGCACAACTTCCCGAAGCCGAAGTCCGGCTTCCTCATGGCTGACGTGAGCTCCGACTTCCTCGCCCGCAAGATTAACGTCTCTGACTTCGGCGTTGTGTACGGCGGCGCCCAGAAGAACATCAGCTGCGCTGGCGTGACCGTGACCATCATCCGCAAGGACTTGCTCGGCAAGGTGAACCGCACCATCCCGACCATGCTCAACTTCCAGACCCACATCGACAACAAGAACATGTTCAACACGCCTCCGGTATTCGCCGTGTACGTGATGAACCGCACGCTCAAGTGGCTCAAGGAATTCGGCGGTGTCGAAGCTATCGAAAAGGTGAACCGTTCCAAGGCCGCTCTCCTTTACAGCGCCCTCGACGCTTCCAAGGTGTTCGTCGGTACCGCTGCCAAGGAAGACCGCTCCATCATGAACGTTCCGTTCGTGTTCAACAAGGACGTGGTCGCTGCCGACAAGGCCGATGACCTCGCCAAGGAATTCCTTGAATTCGCTAAGGCCCGCGGCCTCCAGCAGCTCAAGGGTCACCGCTCTGTGGGTGGCTTCCGCGCTTCCATCTACAACGCTATGCCGGTCGAAGGCGTTCAGGCCCTCGTCGACTGCCTCGGCGACTTCGAAAAGAAGGTCCTCGGTTAGTCAAATGGCGGGTCAAGCCCGCCATGACGCATTTGAAAAAATCCCCGGCATTGCCGGGGATTTTTCGTTTATCTTAAAAACGCAAGGAACTACTTTCCGATGTTTTCCTTAGGAATGCTCGTAAAGGTCAGCGAGCCCTTCGCATGCACGCCACCGTTCACCTTCACAATGCAGTCAAAGCCGACGATGACTCCACCGCCCTTCGTCTTGTTCACGGTAATCTCGAGCTGGTCGCCCGGAATCACCGGCTTTACGAACTTGAAGCCGTCAATCTTCAGGAGCACGTAGAGGTTCTTTTCCAAATCTTCAGCCGGCTTCTCGATAACGAGGGAGCAGAGCTGCGCACAGCTTTCCACGATAAGCACGCCCGGCATAATCGGGGTGCCCGGAAAATGCCCCATGAAGAAGGGCTCGTTCACGCTCACGTTCTTGATGCCGGTAGCGGATTCGTTCGGCACGAGTTCCGTGACCTTCTCAATCATCTGGAACGGCGGGCGCTGCGCAATCTTTTCGCTGATTTCAAAAATGTTCATCATAGGGAGAGGCCTCCGTCGAGCACGAACACCTGGCCCGTCACGTAGGCGAACTGGTCAGAAGCGAGGGCAGAAACAATGTTTGCCACTTCGTCGGCAGAACCGAAGCGCTTGAGAGGAATCTTCTCGAGGTAGCCCTTGCGGGTCTCTTCGGGAATGGCCTCGATCATGTCGGTTGCGATAAAGCCGGGAGCCACAGCGTTCACGCGGATACCGAAACCGCCAAGTTCCTTGGCAAGCGTCTGCGTGAGGGAGTTCACCGCGCCCTTCGTGGCGCTGTACACCGCCTGGCCTGGAAGAGCAAACTTGGAACTGACAGAACTCATGTTGATGATGACGCCGGACTTCTGCTTGTACATCTTCACGGCAACCTGCTGGGCGCAGTAAAAATAGCCCTTCACGTTCAGGTCGAAACACTTGTCGAGCGTTTCGGGGTTCATCATGAGGAGGTATTCGTCACGCACGATGCCCGCATTGTTCACGAGCACGTCGATGCGACCGTATGCCTTGAAAACTTCGCGGACCATGACCTTCACCTGGGAAAGGTCGGCAACATTCGCCTTGTAGAGCATGCCGTCGCCACCTTCGCTCTTGATCTGGTCGAGAGTCTGCTGGGCAGCCTCGTCGGAACTGGAGTAGTTCACCACCACCGTGTAGCCGTCGCGGGCAAGGCGCAAGGCGCAGGCCTTGCCAATACCCTTGGATGCACCTGTTACGAGAGCAACTTTCATAAAGCCTCCTTATTTTCCGAAGACGACTGCGCTGTAAGAGCCGCCAGCCGCAAAAGAGATGATCAAAACATTCTTGAGGTTTGCCGCAGCGGCAACCTTGTTCGAGACAGAACCGTCGGCTGCAACAAAATAGGCGTTATCGCTTTCGAGTTCACCGCTCAGGAGCATCGCGGCCTCGGAGGCAGCAAGCGCAGCGGACCCCGCACGGCCTTCGCCAGTACGTTCCTTGACTTCGAACAGCGGCATAGAAACGAGCTTTTCGCCAAACACGCGCTGGAGGGCGCCCTTCTCGATATCGTCGACCTTCTTGAAACCGTTCGCAAAACCGCAGACGGCGTCGATATCAGAAGCCTTGAGGCCGGCATCGGCGAGGGCATCGTTGATGGCCTTGTCGAGCGCCTCTTCGGAACCGGCAAGCTTGCCGAACTTCACGTTCTTGCGGCCATGGCCGAAACCGAGCGCATAGCAGTAGACCTTCGCGCCGCGGGCCTTCGCATATTCTTCTTCTTCGAGAAGGATGGAGACGGAGCCGTCACCCACCACGCAGCCATCGGCATTGGCGAAGGGAGCGACCACATCACTTGCGGCAACACCCAGCTTCTGGGCAAATTCTGTAATGACCGGGATGTTCTCGTCGGTACCCGTAGCCATCATGGCCTGTTCCTGACCGTCGTGAATGACGTTCATGGAGTAGCCGATGCTGTCGAGGCCGGAGAGCGGACCCGTGGTAATCGTCACGCCGTAACCCTTGATGCCGGAGCAAATCGAGAGGTAACCACCGGCGGCGTTGTAAACCGTGTGCGGGAACTTGAACGCAGAACCGTTCGCGTTGCCTTCGCGGGCAATGAGTTCCTCAAAATCGTAGGTAGAACCGAGACCGCCTTCGCTGGTACCGACAATAATACCGATATCCTTCGCGTTGTCTTCAGTCACCGTGAAAGCGGCATCCTGCAGGGCGCGCATTCCCGAAACCGTCTGGAGCTGGCCCAGGTTGTCGAGCTTGCGGTAGAACGCCATCTTGATGCCGAGTTCCTTGTAGTCATCGAGCGAGATGGTAGACTTCACGGAAGCGCTTTCGGGCTTCTTGCCGGCCTTGACCGCCTCGATGTAGGCAGCCTTGCTGTTGCCCATCGGGCTCACGATACCGAGACCCGTTACGGCAATCTTCTTGGCCTTGGCAGACTGAGCAGAGACGTCCCCGGCCTGCTTGGAGAAAACGATACTTGCGTTTGTACCGCCGAAAGCCACATTGTTGCTCATGACACTCTGGAGCGGCTTCTGGCGCGGCTCGTTCTGGACAAAATCGATGGTTCCGGCCTTTTCCTTGAGGGCGGCAGAATCTTCTGCAGAATAGTGGAGCGTCGGGAGCACGGTATCGGTCGTGAGCGCCTTGATGCTGAACACGGCTTCGATAGCACCGGCGGCACCCAGGCAGTGGCCTGTCATCACCTTGGTGGAACTCACGCTCACCGTCGGATTCTCTTCGCCAAAGAAGGTCTTGAAGGCCGTCATTTCGGCGTAGTCGTTCTTGCCCGTACCCGTACCGTGGGCATTCACGTAACCGATATCGGACTTCGCGATGCCGGAATTCTTGACGGCGCGGTTCATGGCCTCCATCAGGCAGAGGGCATCTTCGCGCGGGGCGGTAATGTGGTTTGCATCGCTCGTGACGCCGGAACCGAGCACTTCGCAGTACGTCTTGGCGTTACGCTTCTGGGCGTGTTCGTAAGATTCGACAATCACCACGCCGGCACCTTCGCCAAGCGTAATGCCGTTGCAGTGGTTAAACGGCGAGCAACCGTTCTCGTCGAGGGCATGGAGCGAGAGGAATCCGGAATACGGCACCGCGGCAAAGGAATCCGCACCGCCAGCCAAGACCACGTCGGCCTTGCCCGCACGGATAAGGTCGCAGGCGAGCGCAATCGAAATCGTACCTGCGGCACAGGCATTCGCCACATTCGTCACGATACCGCCGGCACCGCACGTTTCGGCGACCTGGCTTGCAATGGATGCAATCGGCATCTTGGGAATGTCGGCAGCCTCTTTTGCGCCCTGATGGTAATGTTCAATGGAAATGACGCCGCCAACGCAGCTTCCGATAATGACACTGACGCGCTGATCATCGTTGAAATTAGAAAGGCCTGCATCGGCCAGAGCCTCGTTTGCAGCTTTAATGCAGAGCTTGGATACGCGGTCCTTCTCTTCGGGAGCCTCGATCTCATCGAGCGTATCGCACTTGACTTCGGCAGCCAAATCCGCATAGCAGTTCACTGTATCGACAGATGTCGTCTTGTGAATGCCCGAGACGGACTTGAGCGCATTATTCCACGTTTCTTCAACATTGTTACCGACCGCGCAAATAACGCCCAAACCAGTAACTACACAACGCTTGTCATTAGGGGTCATATTTTTTTCCAATAAAACCGGTGAATCCTACAGCCTTGCTCCAGGATGTCAGAAAATAAAAAAGCCGAGTGAAAAAACACTCGGCCAAGATAATTATGCCTTGTGGGCTTCGATGTATGCAGCGATAGTATCGATGGACTGGAAGTTTTCCTTAGCGACTCCCGTCATGGAAACACCGAAGGTGGAGTCCACGAAAGAGATGATTTCGAGGGAGTCCACAGAATCGAGACCGATTTCATCACCGAAGAGGGCGGTATCGTACTGGAGCACGTCGCCATCGACGCCGAGGTCGGACATAAAGAAAGACTTGAGTTTGGATTTAACTTCTTCGTTAGCCATTATTTTCCTCTTTTTTGAATAAATTTCGGCTCAAAGATAGTAAAAAAATACACTTCCCACTCATGGAAAATGGCTAATTCGGATAAAAATACATGTTTTCAGGACAAACGGCATATGCCCCTTGTAAGCGTTACGTACATATTTTTTTTGAAACATGCAAATAAGTTTTGACAATCCGAGAATTTTGCTACATTTTGCACCGTATTTAAAATGTTCACCAAATTTTACTTTTGATGGGCTAAGCAATTAACAACAAAGGATGACTACCATGTGGGATAAGTCTTATCTGGAAAAATTGAACGAATACAAGGCGAAGTCTGTCGCCGGCGGCGGCGCTGCACGTGTTGAAAAGCAGCACTCGCAGGGCAAGCTCACCGCCCGCGAACGCCTCGAAATCCTTTTTGACAAGGGCACTTTCCGTGAAATTGGCGCCCTCCGCGTCTCTACGAGCCTTGATCTCCCCGAATCCAAGCGTATTTTTGGCGACGGCGTCGTTACCGGCTACGGCAAGGTCAACGGAAGGACCGTCTATGTCGCTTCCCAGGACTTCACCGTGAGCGGCGGTTCCCTCGGTTCTGCACACGCAAAGAAGATTTGCCAGGCGATGGACCTCGCCCTCGAATCCATGGCCCCGTTCGTCTGCATCAACGACGGCGGTGGCGCCCGAATTGAAGAAGGCGTGAACTCCCTCGACGGCTATAGCGGAATCTTTACCCGCAATACGCTCGCATCGGGCATCATTCCGCAGATTTCCGTAATCCTCGGACCCTGTGCCGGTGGCGCCTGCTACTCCCCCGCCATTACCGACTTCATCTTCATGACGGAAAAGACGAGCCAGATGTTCATCACGGGCCCGGGCGTAGTGAAGGCCGTGACGGCCGAAACGGTCTCTCCCGAAGGTCTCGGCGGTGCCGGCGTGCACTCCACCAAATCCGGCGTTTCGCACTTCGTATGCAAGGACGACAAGGACTGCCTCGAAGCCGTGCGTAACCTGCTCAGCTACCTGCCGCAATCCAACCTCGAAAAGCCGCCTGTTGCCGAAAAGTTCAAGGCCGTCGACAAGTCCAAGGAAATCGAGGAGATTGTCCCCGACAACTTCAAGAGGGGCTACGACGTGCGTCACGTCATCGAGACGTTCGCCGACAAGGAAAGCTTCTTCGAAATCCAGAAGGACTTCGCGAAGAACGTGGTCATCGGTTTTGCCCGCATGGACGGCAACGTCGTGGGCATCGTCGCGAACCAGCCGAACTTCATCGCCGGTTCCCTCGACGTGGACGCGAGCGACAAGGCGAGCCGCTTTGTGCGCTTCTGCGACTGCTTCAACATTCCTATCCTTACGCTGGAAGACGTCCCGGGCTACATGCCGGGCACCAAGCAGGAACACAACGGCATCATCCGCCATGGCGCAAAGCTTTTGTACGCCTACGCCGAAGCGACCGTGCCGAAGGTGACGCTCATCCTCCGCAAGGCCTACGGTGGCGCCTACATCGCCATGAACAGCAAGAACCTCGGTGCCGACTACGTGTTCGCGCTGCCGATTGCGCAGCTCGCCGTGATGGGTGCCGAAGGTGCCGTCGATATCCTCAACCGCAAGGAAATCGCCGCCTCTCCGAACCCGCAGGAAACTCGCCAGAAGTTCATCGCCGAATACGAAGAAAAATACCTCAACCCGTATATCGCCGCAAAGAACGGCTACATCGACGAAGTCATCTCGCCGGAAAACGTGCGTGACCGCCTCGCGGTCGCCTTCGACTACCTCAAGAACAAGAAGAAGGCCCGCCTCTGGAGGAAGCACGGGAATATCCCGCTGTAAAAAGCGGACTCCTTGCCTGTGCCCAGCTTAACGCTATAAAAGAAAAGGTCCCCGCCAAGCGGGGACTTTTCTTTTACGTTTTTTGAAATTTTACAGCGACTTCACAACGAAGGTGCGGCGAGCATTCCTTACCGTAACGCGAACCTGGTATACGCCCTTGGATTCAAGCGTGAAGGAAAGTTCCTTGCGGGCACCCTTGAAGCCCTTCACCATCTTGCCGTTCAGGTCGAACACCTGCACGTCGAAAGCGTTACCGCTCCCGTCGGTAAGGGTGATTTCGGAACCGCTCTGGAAGAGCTTGAGGCCAGGAATCTTGACTACGCTCGGAATGACATCGGACGTATCAGGCGGCTCAACCTCTTCTTCCTCTTTTTCGTTTTCCATGGTTACCGGAGCCTTCTTGCTCAGGATATAGCCGAGAGCACCGACAAGAGGAGCGTTCATATCGACGCAGACTTCGTTCACCTGCCAGTTGGAAACAGTCCCGCTGTGGCTACCGCTGTTGAAATCACCGGCAATCAGGCCTCCCAGGAGTTTGTTCTTTTCGGGCGGCTGCAAACCGGAATCGACTTCACGACCCGGATCCTCGTTGGCATAGTAACCGCGGTGGTGCGGCGCCTTCGGAGCACTAGCTCCGTTCTTGGTAAAGCCAACCACGTACGATTTCTTGTTGCTGTTGTCGCCGAGCAAGTATGCAACGTTCTTCTCGATGATTTCGTCGTACTTGTCCTCGTTGTAGAACTTGGACACAAGCGCATAGAGGAACGCACCACCAGCCGGGGAACGCACGGAGAATGATCCGCCACCACCGGTTTCACCCATGAAAATGCCATTCTTGGCCTTCTTCTGGTAAATGTTGGACAAGAACTGCTCTGCATCGTAGAAGGAGCCCGCCTGCGGAGGCCAGGCAAACACGCCTTCGGCCATCACCACAGAAAGCGGAACGACGTTGGAATAGTTGAGGCGAGTATAGCTGCCCGAGGCAAATTCAAGGTCGAAGTACCATTCATCGGCTTCGGTCTTGTATTTTTCGTCCTTGGTGGTGCGGTAGAGTTCGAGTGCAGCAAGGAACGGACCATCCTTCCAGCGGCCATCCCACCAGTTGGATTCATAGAAGCCGCTAGAATTGGTAACGCCCTTGTGGGACTTGGCGTACGAATAGGCGGTCTTGGCCGCTTCCAGGTACTTTTTCTTATTTGCGGAATCGGGGTCGACACGGGCCATCACGGCAAGCATTGCCGAGGCCATACCCGGAGTAAAGCCGTCGTTCGCGTTGCCCGTAATCGACCTGGGGTCGCCGCCTTCGCCAGAGCCCAGCGTGCTCATCATGCCTGCCGTAACCCACTTCTTGTGGTCAGCATTGCCGTCGCCCTTCACGGTAACGAAAGCGGAACTGCTAATGGCCGCCTTGACCCAGAAATCAGCCTCGTAGCGGAGTTCTTCGAGCAAGTCGCGCAGGCCGTTGGACTTACCGCCCTTGCGGGTATAGTCGTTGTTAGCCTTGTAGTCGGTGTAGTCGCCGGTATAGAGGTCGTAAAATCCCTGTCGGAATTCTGCATAGCTCAGAGCCAAAATGTAGGAGGCATAACCCTGGGACTGCCCGTACATCACGTGGTCACCACAGTCGAACCAGCCGCCGGAAACGTCCTTCCCGTTGTAGCTATCCTTCAAGAAACTTGTAGTGTGCTTTGTGCCGTCCAGAACCCAGTTCGGCCCCTGGCCAGAGCGCTGCGCACCGAAGAATCTGGTGGTCATCCAAGCCGCTTCGACATAGTCGTCATCGCTAAGGGATGCGAAAGCCATCATTGGGGCAACGCTCAACAGCGATACCACGGCCAAAAAAGTTTTTTTCAAATTCATGAACTTCTCCCAGTGTTGCACACAATCCCACCGCGCAACAATATAAAATCTTTTATCGCGTTTGCACACGAAAAGAATATTTACATGGATAATGTGTTAATCAGGGAGTCGTGCAGCACGCCGTTGGTAAAAATGGCCTGCTCTGCATCTACAAACTGCAAGGGAGCACCATCTATGCGGGTAGACTTTCCGCCCGCCTCCTCCACCATCAGGGCGATGGCGGCAATGTCCCAGGGGTAGCTCATGGTCATCACGAAACAGTCAATGCGCCCGCAGGCGGTAAAACAGCCCTCGATTACGGCAGAACCGAGGCACTTTACCCTCTCGAAGGCCTCTGCCTCATGGGCAAAATTGCGGGAATTCTGGGCGTTGATTTTCGCGACGTCGCCCACGTTAAAGTCGCCATTCGAGACAATAGCGTGGATAGAGTCGGATTCCTGGCTTACATGGATGGGCTTTCCGTTCATGAAGGCGCCACACCCGCGGGCCGCCGTATAGAGTTCCCCGAGTTTCGGCAAGTTGATTGCCGCCACCAGGGGTTTGCCTTCGAAATGGAGCGCGATGGAGATACCCCAAAGCGGAATGCCGCGGCTGAAGTTTACGGTTCCGTCCACCGGGTCAATAATCCAGCGGTACCGCGGGTCGGACCCTTCGATGACGCCCGCTTCTTCTGTACGGATAGAATGCGACGGGAATGCGGTTCGGAGGCCTTCCACAATCAGCTTTTCACTGGCGATGTCGGCGCGGGTCACCACGTCTTTCTTGGACTTGTAATGGACTTCGCCTAGGTCCTGCTGGATTTCAAGACAGAGGTCGCCCGCCTGCCTGGCAAGCGATTCGGCGACAACTAGAAATTGGTTTTCTTGCATAAGGGATGACGTCATTCCGGGTATGCGCAACAGCGGAACCCGATGGTCGGCGATTTGTAGAACTCGGCAGCCTTGCGGTAAGATACCCGGCCTCCGGTCAGGAACACGACCTTGACTTCCGTCGGCACATACTTGAGGCCGTTAGAAAGCGTGTCCAACCATTCGTCGCCACCCTGCTTGTATTCGGAATAGAGCGCGTAGTCTTCACCGATGGTATTGCCCGCGGAATCCTGCACGTCGAAGAACTGCAGGCTATCCTTGAAATCTTTCTTGGTGAGTTTCTTGTACAGCGTGCGAGTCGTATCGGCAGCAAACACCGTATCGACCTTCGCACCTTCGCGGTACAGGTACACGGTATCCGTCGTGTAGGCCAGGCGCGTAAAGTACGGGTACGAGCGGTTGGTGCAAAGCGCAAGTGATTCGCGGTCAAGCCCGCTGTATATCTTGTAGCTAGAACCCTTCACGACGGCAGCAGTATCTTCGGACTTGCCGATAACCCATTCCTGGTACTGGCCGGGCAAATCCTTCACGCCCATCGGGTTCGTGCAGCGGTAGTCGCGCTTGGAAATGCTTGCCGCAGAAGCGGAATCGTTCGTACCGACATTGCAGTAGTTGAACAGGTATTCGGAAGCCACGACCGCGCGGCCCCTGACTTGTTCGTCCAGCACACCATACGAAAGCGAGCCGCCCGAAAGACACACAAGTTCCCAGTCGCGTTCCTTGCACAGGCTAACCGTAAAGCCGGATGCAGAGACTGCCTCGCAGGCAGCAACCGCCTCGGAATGCAATACGTTATAGACAAACTCTCCGGAATCATTCCGGTGTTCATAGCGTTCCATGCAGAACTTCGAAGTATCGCCTGCAGAAACCGGGACAAAGCCTTCAGGGCATTCCAGTTCAGACGCAAGCGCACCCGGGGAAACATAGATGGTGTCTATCAATGCCGCCGAATAATAGCCGGACTTGTCCTTGGAGCGGATGCGGAAAATAATCGTATCGCCCGGAGAAACCCAGCGGATAGTGTCGGTCACGAAGGATTCCTTGGCAGAAATCGGACGGGTCGCGGTCTTGAGGGTCATGGTATCGCCCTTCAGCACGTACAGCGTATTGTATTCTACGGTATCGCCCTGCTTGACATAACTCTTCCATTCCTTCTCAATCGCATCGTAATGTTCCACCATGTACGTGGCCACCGTATCGTAGCATATGGAGTACAGGCACGTATCGGGCATCTGGATTATAGTATCGGACTTGATCGGATGGTCTGTCTTGTACGGGTCGACGCTCATGCTCCAGAATATGCGGAGCCTGTTGTTGCTGTCGAGGCGCGCCATACCCGGATAAAGCGAATCTTCCATAAAGAAAATCTTTTTACCCATGACCGGGGCAACAGAGTCCGTCGTATCGAAACGTTTGTTCTTGTCGACCGTAGAGAGGTCTTCCTTGCTCGAAGAATTACCCGCGGAATCCCATGCCGTGATACCGACCGTGTATATCGACTGCGGGCGCAGGCCCTCTACGACCATGCGGTAGCGGTTCAGCGAATCGTTCTCGAAATCGAAGCCCTTTCCATCAATAACGAGAATGCGCAACCTGTTCTTGTCCTTGTCGGTATGCGACAGGGCCGTATCTATCCAGACGGAATCAAAGTTCGCACGGATACGCGAGTGGCGCCTGTAAATTTCCGTCCCCGTAGAATCAACACCATCGGCACTCGTCACCGTCACCTTGAGGTCGCGCAGGTCCACGTCCTTGTCTTCGGAATAGACGACGATATTGTAACCGACAATTATTCCCGAAAGTTCCGAAGGCTTGTAGAAGTTGGTCTGGTCCGTCGGGCGATGCCATTCAAACATAATGCCATCCGTCCAAGTCGATTCAGCAGAGAAGCTCACGTTTGCAGGCGGAATGCTGTCACCGAAATGCAGGTACACGCGCTGCACAGACCCCGGGTCCTCATCATCGGAATACTCACAGAAGAACGCCACCTGAAGGCTCTTGTATGTTTCAAGGTATTCCTGGACGTATTCGGTAAGGTCAAGCGTGTCGTAAAGTTTGGTGGTATTTTCGCCGTATTCGATAGAAGTCGTCGCGTTTTTGATTTGCTTTGAAGTCACGGCCTTCGAAGTATCGTCAATAACGGTCGTATCGAGCCAGACATGGATAAACGAAAGGTGTTCCTTCTCGTAGGGCAAACGGAAGCGGACTCGGTAGCAGGCAGATGTATCGTCCGCCCTGGCGCAACTCTGGAGCACTCTCATTTCCATGATTTCGCGATTAAAAAGAAACTCGGTACCTTCGTCATCGTCGGTACACGCCACGAAAAGAACAATCAGCAGCGGAATAAACAGCCATGTCGCCAAAAACTTACGCATCATTCCTAATTTAGAAAATTTTTTCTGACCAAACTATTGCTTTACGGCTTAATAATTATAGATTATAGAGAAAAATGAGGATGTTATGAATAAGATTCTTACAGTTGTATTATCCGTAGCTGCACTTTGCCTTTTCGGTTGTGGCGATTCCGGCTCTACCAAGCCTTGCCAGAGGCCTGCGTACTGCTACAAGACAGCAGACGAACCGAATAAGAGGAAGTGCGATTTAGACAAGGCCGTTGCCGAAGAAAAGGCCAAGGAAGCCGAGAAAGCCGGCAACCTCAGCACCCCCTTATACGAAGACTGCTGGGACTTCTAACAGTTCTCCCCCGCCTTTGCTAAAAAGCCTGCCCTTTGAAGGGCTGGCTTTTTGCATAGTATTCTTTCAATCGCAGGCCGAGTTATCTTACCAGCTTACGACCGGAGTATTCGTCAGGACCTTGCCGACCATGTCCCGCAAGGCAAATTCCCAGTCGCCCTTCGTGACGGCAAACTGATACTGAGCCTTACCTTCGGCATGGCCATAGCCGAGCAACTTACCCGACTTGGTATCGTAAAATGCGTACTTGCACTTCGAAACAAAGTATTTCGAAACAGAATAGCCCGTGCCCATCGGGTCACCGGCCATTGATGCCGCATTGCCCTGCACAGTCATGTGGGTTTCGCTTTCACGGCCAAGCCAGATAGAAGAAATCACAAGGTGAATGGTAGATTCGCCTTCCATCGATTCAAAATACGGGGCTTCGAAATCGCTATCGCCGAGTTTGACCTTATTCGTCGAAATCGCGTCGTCAGCAACCTGCTTCATCGAGAACTTCACCTTGTTGCGGCCTTCTTCGGTAAAGTAAGCCTTTGCCTGCGGGCCGAACCACTTCACAAAGTTGTTCTCGTATTCCGGCAGGTCATCCTTCAAGTCATCGGGGTTACCGACCACGGGTTTCGTAAACACCACCTTCACCGATGCCGGCTGGGACTGGCCCTTCCATTCCTGGTCAATGTAGAAGCGCGGGGACGCACACGCCGTAAAGAACACTCCCGCAAGTATAGACAAAATAACAATCTTTAAAAAATTCATAAGAACATCCTTTTTTGATTTGTTTTTCTATTAAAAAAATACAACACTAATTGAAACGTGTTACAGGAGTCTTGCCTAGTATTTCCAGCATCAAATGCCGCAGGTTGTCATACCAGCCCGTTTCGGCGGCAACATCTTCATGGTACATGCCATCTTCCAGGTGGCCATACGCAAGGCGCTTGCCCGTCTTCACGTCATAGACGACATAATTCGCATCGATTCGTGTGGATTCTCCCTGGAACCTAGGGCCAACGCCAGGGGTCGTAGGCAGGCCTGTCGGACCAAAAGAAGGTCCCATTGACACATAGGTATCGACCTTCGATATATGCATCCCGATTTCGTCCAGAATCAGGTAGACATCGAAACTGTCCGACATTGCCTCTAGCTTGGGAATCTTGACATCGACCCCGTCCATATTCTCGGTATCGCGGGAGATTTTCTTCTTCGACACCCTTTCCACCACACTCGGGACATTCGAATTGAACTGCATCACGTTATCAATCTTGTCCCTGAACCAGTCCGAAATCACCTCCATCGCCTCGGGAATCTCGACTTCATCATTCTGTTTATTGAACCACCCTAAAACCATGTCCATCGTCTTGGCGTAAGCCGGATTCGTCGACCGGAACTCCTTATCCTCGACTACGAGGCTAGGCTTCGTGAACAGGATTTTCATCTTTGCGGGCTTCTGCGTCCAACCGGCATCCAGGAACTGGCGTTCCGACGAACAGCCGGCAAAGAACAACACCAACAAGCAAAGAGCAACCAACCATTTCTTCATACAAACTCCTTTTTGGGCCAAAAAATAAAAAATCCTGCTATAGTTTGTCTATAACAGGATTGATTTTTACAAAGGTACAACAACGAAGGCTTAGTCGCCCGTGCGGTAGTTCGGGGCTTCCTTCGTGATGGTCACATCGTGCGGGTGCGATTCGCGGAGGCCTGCGCCCGTAATGCGGACGAAAGTAGCCTTCTTGTAGAGTTCTTCGAGGTTTGCAGCACCGGCATAACCCATGGCAGAGTGGATACCGCCAATCAGCTGGTAAACGGTGTCGCGGAGCGGTCCCTTGTACGGAACGCGGCCTTCAATGCCTTCCGGAACGAACTTGCGCGGTTCCTGAACGCCACCCTGGAAGTAACGGTCAGCAGAGCCTGCCTTCATGGCACCGAGGGAACCCATACCGCGGTAGCTCTTGTAGCTACGGCCGTCGGCGAGAATGACCTCGCCCGGAGCTTCTTCAGTACCGGCAAAGAGCGAGCCCACCATCACGGCGTGGCCACCGGCAGCGAGAGCCTTCACGATGTCGCCAGAGAACTTGAGGCCACCATCGGCGATAATCTTCACGCCGACCTTGCGGGCCATCTTGCCGCATTCCATGACAGCGGAGAACTGCGGGTAACCGACACCGGCAATAATACGCGTGGTGCAGATGGAACCCGGGCCGATACCAACCTTCACGATGTTCGCGCCACACTTGGCAAGTTCCGCAACAGCTTCCGGCGTGCAGACGTTGCCTGCGCAAATCGTGAGCTTCGGGTATTTTTTGCGGACAGTCTTCACCATGTTGCGCACACCGATGTGGTGACCGTGAGCCGTATCGATAATCAAGAGGTCAACGCCGGCGTCCACGAGGGCAGCCACGCGTTCAAGCGTATTGGCAGAAGTGCTGACAGCGGCACCCACGAGCAACTGGCCGTTCTTGTCGAGGCTAGCGTTCGGGTTGTTTTCGCGCTTCAAGATGTCAGTCATCGTGATGAGGCCCTTCAGGGCGCCGGATGCATCCACGAGCGGGAGCTTTTCAATGCGCTTTTCGGCGAGGATTTCCTTCGCCTTGGCAAGGCTCACCTTCGGGCTGGCCGTTACCGGATTCTTCGTCATCACGGAACGGATCTTCACGTTCATATCGCTAACGGTGCGAAGGTCGCGGCTCGTGAGCATACCGACGAGCTTGCCCTTGGAAAGAATCGGGAAACCGCTCACCTTGTTGCGTGCGCGGAGTTCAAATGCAGCAGACACCGGTTCATCGGCATCGAGAGTCACCGGATTGGTCACAATACCGGACTGCCACCGCTTGACCTTACGGACCTCTTCGGCCTGGTCTTCGACGCTCATGTTCTTGTGGATAATGCCAAGGCCACCCTGCAGGGCAAGAGAAATGGCCAAAGGAGCAGTCGTCACGGTGTCCATGGCGGCACTGATAATAGGAATGTTCAGCTTGATATTAGGAGCGAGCTGGGTGCTCACGTCGGTCTGAGCCGGCAAAACGGAGGATTCAGCGGGAACGAGCAGGACGTCATCAAACGTCAAGGCTTCGGGCAAAAGTTTCATAATAGACCTCTTTTTGCGAGGTAAATATAGTAATTATTTCCCGCAAAGAGAGGCTAGTTTCCCATATAAAATGCTATCAAGGCTCCGGTCACGGCGCAAATCAGCACTACCGCCGGAATTATCGGGCGGCGCATGGATTTTGCACCAAGGAAGCATACCAGGGCTCCCTTGGTAAGGGTATTCGCAAGGCTTGCAAACAGGAGCGCGAGTACAAGTTCATGCACGCCAAGCCCCGATTTCAGGTTCATGTCGATGACGGAGAACGCGACCGCATCCATCTCGGCGGCACCGCCCAAGAAACTACAGGCGAGCAAGGCTCCCGAGCCCAGATAAACGCGCGCCGCATTCGCGACGAACATGACCGCAGTAAACACGAGACCGAACTTAATTGCCGGCAAAAGCTTGAAGGGGTTCGTGAAATCGGCGGATTTCTGCCTGTGGTTGCGGACCTCCTTAATCTTGAGGAACAACGCATACCCAAGCGCCGGCACCACCGGAAGCAGGAGCGGTAGTACCAGAGGTTTTGCCAGCGCACCGCTCAAGAAGATACAGATAAGGTAAAGACGCACGTACATCACCGCCCAACTGAGCACGATACCCAGCGTAAAGTCCGAGGCGTAGTCCTCGTTTTCGCGGCTGCGACCTGCAAGGTTCAGCGTGAGGGCGGTACTGCTAGCAAGCCCGCCCAGAAGGCCGGTAAGCCAGATTCCCTTGCCCGGGCCTACAAGTTTGATAAGCACGTAGCCCACAAAGCCGATGCCCGAAATAAACACCACGAAAAGCCAGATGGTGTGCGGATTCAGCACTTCGAGCCCCGGCGGTCCGAAAGCCTGATTCGGCAGGAACGGCAAAATCAATGCCGATATCACCGCAAACTTTACCGTAGCGAGGATATCTTCTTTCGAAAGTTTCTGCGCAAAAGAATGCAGTTGGTCTTTTGCCATCAGCACCCACAGCATAACCACAACAATCACGCATGCTTCAAGGAGCCTGCCGTACCAGCACACCGCCCCCAGCAGATAAACCATCAGCACCGCAACGCTTGTCGTGATGCCGTCACTGCTGACAACAGGCTGCCCCTCCTGGGGCCTGTGCCCTATCGCAAAAGAAATATGTGACGCCATTAGGAGCATGCCTACCACGATAAAGCCCGTCACGAACGGGGCAAGCCCCTGCATCTGGTCACTGAGCAGAGCAGAAATAGCCCCCACAAGCGCAACCAGGGTAAACGTGCGTACACCGGCAGGGTGTCTGTCATCCTTGTCGGAATAGGTGTGCTCGCGCTGCATGCCTATGATAAGGCCAATGCCAATCGCTGCCGCCAAACGGTAGAATACATTTAAGTCCAGCATGTTTTTAATCTATACAAAAAAGAGACCCCCGACAAAATCGAGGGAGACAATTTTCTAAAAAATTATTCCAAGTTGTAACTAATCCCTTTCCCAGACTTCGAACACCGTCGGGAAGTCGTTCTTCTCGTCGGCAGGGAAAGATTCTTCGCTCACCTTGCGCCAGCCTTCGCCCCATTCCGGGAAAAACACGTCGCCATCTACGTCAGATTCCACGCGGGTCACGTACATCTTTTTCACCAGGGGCATCGCCTCGCGGTACACGGCGGCGCCGCCTATGATGAAGCACTCACTCTCGCCGGCGGCGCTAGCCTTGTTCAAGGCCAGTTCGAGGCTACCGCAAACAATGCAGCCCGGAGCCTCGAACGCCGTGTTCCGCGTGAGCACGTAGTTCGTGCGGTTCGGGAGCGGGCGTCCGATATCGTCGTAGTTCTTGCGCCCGAGGATAATGGAATGCCCCGTTGTGATGGCCTTGAAACGCTTGAGGTCGGCAGACAGGTGCCACGGCAAGTGACCGTCACGGCCGATGACATTGTTTCTTGAAATTGCGACTATAGCGGATATTAACATAATGTGAAATGTGGGATAAGAAATGTGAGATGTGAGATGCAATTAATTACACATTTCACACTACACATTACAAATTAAACAGCAATCGGGGCCTTGATGGTCGGCCACGGGTCATAATCTACGAGCTCAAAATCCTCGAACTTGAATTCGAAAAGGTCCTTGACTTCGGGATTGAGCTTCATCGTCGGGAGCTTGCGCGGCGTACGCGTGAGCTGTTCCTTTGCCTGTTCGAAGTGATTGGAGTACAGGTGCGTATCGCCGAGAGTATGGATAAACTCGCCCGGTTCGTAGTCGCAGACCTGTGCAAGCATAAGCGTCAAAAGCGCATAAGAGGCAATGTTGAACGGCACGCCGAGGAACGTGTCCGCACTGCGCTGGTACAGTTGGCAGCTGAGTTTGCGCTTGCCCGAAACACCCACTCCGCCCACATAGAACTGGAACAGGCAGTGGCACGGCGGAAGCGCCATCTTGTCGACCTCGGAAACATTCCATGCGCATACCAAGTGTCTACGTGAATCCGGATTGTTCTTGAGGCTATTGATTAAATTCTGGATCTGGTCGATGTGCCCGCCATCGGGGGTCGGCCAAGAGCGCCACTGGTGGCCATAGACCGGGCCCAGGTCGCCGTTTTCGTCGGCCCATTCGTCCCAGATAGTCACCTTGTTATCGTGCAGGTACTTGATATTCGTGTCGCCCTTCAAGAACCACAGCAATTCGTGAATAATCGAACGCAAGTGGAGTTTCTTGGTGGTAAGGCAGGGGAACCCTTTGGAAAGGTCGTAACGGCACTGGCGGCCAAATACGGAGCGAGTTCCCGTTCCCGTACGGTCGGAACGGTCCACCCCGTTTTCAAGAATATCACGAAGTAAGTCTAAATATTGCTGCATACAATTAATTTAATAAAATGTGAAATGTGAGGTGTGAAATGTGAGATTAAGAGTCAATCATAACACCTTACACATTCCTCATAACACATTTATCAACGTTCACTCCCCGAAAATCTCTATGCGCTTGTACTGCTTCACGGTCTTGTCTTCGGCAACGGCCTTTTCACGCATAAGCATGTTCACCGCCTGCAAAATAAGGTCCTGAGTGTGCTTGGGCACGGGCTTCTTGCCGAGGCGGGCCTTCTGCACCATCTTGTGGTTCAAGTTTGCGGGCAACTGTTCCACCAAGTCGTGGTTCGATGCCCCGAGGGACTGCAAAATTTCGTCAAGTTTTGTCATGGAAGCAAATATAAAAAATCCCCGCCCCGAAGGGCAGGGATTCTAATTTCAGTTTCCGATCAGCTTATTACTGGAATTCGGATTCGCACTTGGTGCCGTCGTTTTCCGGAGTAGCGAAGTGCATTTCGATACGGCGGTTCATTTCGCGGCCATCTTCAGTGCTGTTGTCGTCAACCGGGCAGCTTGCACCGAGACCAACGGCCTTGATGCGGTTCTTCTTCACACCGAACTTGATGAGGGTCTTCATGACTTCCTGAGCACGCTTTTCAGAGAGCTTCTGGTTGGTCTTTTCCTTACCCTTGTTGTCGGTATGGCCCTGGATAACGATATTCAATTCCTTGTAGCTATCGTCTTCGTTGAGCTTCTTGGCAACAGCCTTGAGGATGTTCTTGGCGTTGGATTCGAGCGTCGCCTTACCCGGCTTGAAGGTCACGCCGGTGAGCTTTTCGACAGCCTTCTTCGGACAGCCGTGGCCATCGTCACCCGCAACATCCGGGCAACGGTCGAGGCCGGTACAGACATCCTTGAACTGGTCGAGGAGCTTCTTGGTGGACACCCATTCAGAGCAGACGCCATCCTTATCGGCATCCGGATCGTCGTCCATCGGGCAGCCCTTGTTCCATTCAGGACCGGCTTCGTCCGGGCAACGGTCAGTGCTCTTACATACATCCTTGAACTGTTCCTGCATCTTCTGCTTGGCAACCCATGCATCGCAGAGGCCGTCACCATCGCTGTCCGGATTTTCGGCCGGGCAACCCTTGCTCCATTCAGGACCAGCTTCGTCCGGGCACTTGTCGATACCGTGGCAGATATCCTTGAACTGGTCAGCGAGTTTCTGCTTGGAGACCCACGGATCGCAGAGGCTGTCGCCGTCAGTATCCGGGTTCTCGTCAGACGGGCAACCCTTGTTCCAATCCGGACCCGGTTCATCCGGGCAACGGTCAACGCCCTTACATACATCCTTGAACTGTTCGAACATCTTCTGCTTGGAGACCCATGCATCGCAGACACCGTCGGCGTCGCTATCCGGGTTCTCGGTCGGGCAGCCCTTGTTCCATTCCGGTCCGCTTTCGGTCGGGCACTTGTCGACGCCGTGGCAGACATCCTTGAACTGTTCAGTCATCTTCTTCTCGGTCACCCAAGAAGCGCAGAGGCTGTCACCGTCGATATCCGGGTTATCCATCGGGCAACCCTGAGCAAAAGCTTCACCAGGTTCAGTCGGGCACTTGTCGATACCGGAGCAGATGCCGTCGTACTGATCGAGCATGTTCTTCTGCGTCACCCATTCATCACAGATGCCGTCCTTGTCGGTATCGGGTTCGCCGAGCGGGCAACCTTCGTTATTGGCCGGGCCGAATTCGGTCGGGCACTTGTCGATACCCTTACAGGTCTTTTCAATGAACCATTCGTTCTTGATCTTAGCGTCTTCAGCGGCCTTTTCGAAGTAGAAGCCCATCTTCTTCTGGGTCACCCATTCGTCGCAGAGACCGTCACCGTCAGAGTCAGGATCATCCCACGGGCAGCCCTTATTGGCCTTCGGACCCGCTTCACCCGGACACATGTCGTATCCCTTACAGACGTTAGCGTAATCACCGAGCTTGTTCTTGTCGGTCACCCACGGAGAGCACATACCGTCGGCATCCGGGTCCGGATTGTCTTCCGGGCAACCCTTATTGGCAACAGTACCCTTTTCGGCCGGGCAGCTATCGATGCCTTCGCAGACGTCCTTGAACTTCTTCTGCATCTTCTTCTTGGAAACCCACGGGTCGCAAACATGGTCGCCATCCGGGTCCGGATCTTCGAGCGGGCAACCATCTTCGCCTTCACCCTGTTCGTTCGGGCAAGCGTCGATGCCTTCGCAGATATCCTTGAATTCGCTTTCGAAACCCTTTTCAGAAACCCATGCATCGCAAACGCCGTCTTCGTCGACGTCGGGGTTACCCAACGGGCAGCCCTGGTTCAGACGATGACCAAAGTCATCCGGGCAGCCATCTTCATCATCCGTCACGCCGTCGCCATCGCGGTCCTGCGCAAGAAGGAATCCGCTCCAGGTGATACCACCGTAGAACTTGTACTTGGGGTTAACAGTAGTCTTGTACGTGAGAATGCGTCGGTCGTTTTCCATCGCATTGACGGTCGTGAACTTTGCAGGATCGTCAGAATAGCCCTTACCGAGGGAGTAAGAACCACCCATGTGCAGGTCGAGGCCAATCGGCAAGTGGAACACGAGGCCGCCGGTCAAGTCCTTAACGTCGAGCTTGACGCCATCGCTATACTCGTCCAGCTGGAAAATCATGTAGTATTCAGCAAAGATCGAGATGAAATCCATGAAGTAGATTTCAAGGGCGCCGCTCGCATACGGATAAGATAGATAGTTCTCGTCGGTCGAGTAGACGTAACCGCCGTTACCGTGGATAAGGAGCGGGATGGCATCGATCTTGTCAAGGTCAAGAGTCAAGGCACCGCCAACCTTAGCAATGGTGCTGCGGACACCGTACGCCTGAGCGGCCCTGTCGGTCTTGTTGATGAATTCCGGTTCACGGATCCAGAGACCGTCCTTCGCGGTATTTGCCGTACCGAAATCGCCTTCGGCAAACACGGCGATGTCCACCGGCTGCTCATCGGGGAGCGGGAGACGAATCTTCAAGTTGGCCTTGATGTTGCCGATATAGCCGATGTTGGTGCTGGGAACCTGACCCGGCTGGCAAACGCGCGGAGAGCCATTTTCATCCGTATCGGAAATGGGGCCCACGTTAGAATCATACGGGCAACCCGTATTCTGTACAGTAAACTTGTCGTAGTAAACAGGAATGCCGACACCGATATCGAAGTAATGCCAAATGCCGATACCGAAACCGACCTGGGCACCTAAACCGATATAGTCTTCGACCATGCCCTTACGCATGATAGTTCCCGACGGAAGAACTCCATCGGCACCTATGTAGCTTTCGGAAACGCCTTCCGGAGCCAAGTTATTGACGTCCGTAGTTCCGTCCATCAAGGCATAGAAAGACAATTTAGAATGGCCCAAGGACTGGGCTGACTGAGTCTTATTGACACCAACAAAACCAGTCTTGTTGATCGTCTGCGGGTGGTCTGCAAAAGCCTGGACGGCCAAAGCAAGCGCAAGCCCTGTTACTACTCTCTTCATAGAGACTCCTTAAAAAATAGAGTTTTCCCTAAACTATCTATCGATAAATATAATTATTTAGTAAGAAAACAACGTTTGTAAGAAGAAAAAGAGCCAAAAAATCAATGTTTTTATGACATTGGTCACAATTGCACCCCCACACGGCAAACAAAACAAAGTAATTGTAAATATTACTTTTCAAAAGTGCCTTGCGCACAGAATTTATCCCAAAAACTAGAGGCACCGTTCAAACATTTCCGGGGATTCACGGCACATGCTCGTAAACCCAGACCTTCCCACGATAATGTGGTCAATGACCGGAATCTGGAGCAACTTCCCCGCCGCACAGAGAGTCCGCGTAATAGCATAATCCTGCTCGGAAGGTTCGATAGACCCAGAAGGATGATTGTGCGCGAAGATGACCGCCACGGCACGGTCCTCGATGGCCTTCGCAAACGCCTCCCGCGGATGGATCGGAGTCTGGTTCACCAAGCCGGAAGTCACCTTGTGTATATTAATAACGTAGTTTGCAGAATTGAGCGTAACCACCACAAAATGTTCCTGCTCCTTGTACTTGAGGTTGGACAGGCGCGCAAGCAAGTCCTCGGGCGTAACCACCGAGACGGCGCGAGAACTCAACATGAACCGGTTAGACAGTTCCAGGCAGGCAAGAATCTTCGCCACCTTTACCTCACCAAGCCCACGAATTTTGCTCAAGGATTCCATCGTGGGGAGCGTCGTTACAGTCGAAAGGTAATCCGAAATGTGGCGGGAAAGTTCGAACACGTCGCAACCGCGGATTCCGTTCCCGAGAATAAGTGCGATAAGTTCCTCATTGGAAAGGGCGTTCGCGCCAAGTTTCTGAAGTTTTTCACGCGGGAGAAGATTTTCTTGCATAGGGCATCCTTTTTATGCTTTTACACCTTTATATACGGATTCAAGGCAAAAATCAGCCAAAATAGCACTTTTTTTCAAGAAAAGTCATTTTTGCGAAAGCACCGGAGCCCATTTACACCATTTTTAGCCAATTTTCAAAATACAAAAATCACTTCACAGACAAAGTTATGCATTTTTAGCGTAGATTTTAAAAGCACAGCACAAAACAATTTCCAAAATTCAACCGAAAAACATCTATTTTTTGCAGCACATCCTGTAATTTAGCACACATTTTCAAAAAATTTTACAATATTTTCCAATTTTTAGACACCAATCTCTTGCCACTTTTTCAAAAAACGCCTATATTTTCACAAAAACTTTCAAAACAAACCCGTAATAGGACAAGAAAAACTATGGCAAATAAAACCTTGAGCGGTGCCGAAGTGATTATCGAATGCCTCAAACGCGAAGGCATCGACACCATTTTCGGTTATCCTGGTGGATCCGCCATCCCGATGTTTGACGCGATTCTCGATTCCAACATTAAAGTCGTCCTCAGCCGCCACGAACAGGGTGCAACCCACATGGCCGACGGCTACGCCCGCCAGACGGGCAAGGTCGGCGTCGCCCTCGTGACCAGCGGTCCGGGCGCAACCAACACCTTTACCGGCATCTACACCGCCCTCATGGATTCGAGCCCCATCGTGGTGCTCGCCGCCCAGACGACGACCCCGAACCTCGGCAAGGACGCCTTCCAGGAATGCGACACGAGCGGCATGACTTTCGCTGCCGTCAAGCACTCTTACCTGGTGAAGAACTCCAACGACCTTCCGCGCGTGATGAAGGAAGCCTTCCACATCGCCCGCAGCGGCCGCCCGGGCCCCGTGCTCATCGACTTGCCCAAGGACGTGACCGCCGGCCCCTGCACCGCCCCGTTCACTGACCAGATGGATTTGCCCGGCTACAAGATTCCGACGTACGCCTCTACCGAGAGCGTCGAGAAGGCCGCCGAATACCTCAAGAATTCCAAGAAGCCGCTTTTGCTCGTGGGCCACGGCGCCATGATTAGCGGCGCTAGCCGCCAGGTGCGCGAACTCGCCGAGAAGCTGAACGCCCCGGTGTGCTGCACCATGCTCGGCCTCGGCACCTTCCCCGACGACCACGAACTTTCGCTCGGCATGCTCGGCATGCACGGCACCGTGTACGCCAACAAGGCTGTGCTCGACTGCGACTTGATTCTCTCTATCGGTAGCCGCTGGGATGACCGCATTACCGGTAAGCTCGAAGTGTTCTGCAAGGACGCCATCAAGATGCACATCGACATCGACCCCGCCGAAGAAGGCAAGGTGTTGCAGCCGGATGTGTTCATGTGCGGCGATGCGAAGCTCGTGCTCGAACAGCTTTTGCCGATGGTCCACAAGCTCGACAGCGCCGAATGGGTCAAGACTTGCCAGACCTGGAAGAAGCGCTTCCCGCTCACCTACCCCAAGCAGGGCGGACTCCGCATGCAGCATGTGATTGCAACTGCCAGCAAGCTCACCGGCGGCAAGGCCATCGTCACGACCGACGTGGGCCAGCACCAGATGTGGGTTGCCCAGTTCTTTGACATCAACTATCCGCGTCAGCTCCACTCCAGCGGTGGCGCAGGCACGATGGGCTTTGGCTTCCCCGCCGCTATCGGCGCAGCCTTCGGTAACGAGACCGGTTGGCCGGTACTCAGCTTCAGCGGTGACGGTGGTTTCCAGATGACGGAAGCAGAACTCGCTACCGCCGCCATCCACAAGTTGCCCATCAAGATCTTCGTGATGGATAACAAGTACCTCGGCATGGTGCGCCAGTGGCAGGAACTCTTCTATGACCACCGCTACTCCAGCGTCGACATGATGGGTAACCCTGACTTCGTGAAGCTCGCCGAAGCCTACGGCATTCCGGGGCTGCGCATCAAGCGCGCTGCCGACGCCGAACGCATCATCCAGAAGGCGCTCGAATACAACGAAGGCCCGATTCTCATTCACTGCGAATGCGAAAAGGAAGACAACGTGTTCCCGATGATCCCGGCAGGTGCCCCGCTTACCGCCATGCTTACGGAAGCGCCCAAGGCAAAACTCGAAAAGCCCACGGGATCGACCTAATAGGAGGACATTACCATGATAAAAGATATCGCTCATTCTATCAGTTTGTTGGTGGCTAACCGCCCGGGCGTGCTGGTGCGTATCGCCCTCGTGTTCTCCCGCCGTGGCTACAACATCGATTCCCTCGTTGTCTCCCCCACGCTCGACCCGAACTTCAGCCGC